>PAQK01000046.1 GCA_002709665.1 Gemmatimonadota bacterium
TTGTTCTTGGTCGGTTATTGAGTTTGTCGATTACCACGTCAATTTCGCTTTGTTGGACACTGGCCAGGTATTTCTTTTTAGCGAAGTATTGCCTTATCAGACCGTTGGTATTTTCACTGAGTCCCCATTGCCAGTGCGAATGTTGAATTCACCCGTTTGAGGTATTTCCATACGAAAGGGATTTTAGTAATTATTACACAATCAGTTGTACATCTAGATTGTCCCCTTTCCATTTCTTCCTGATATATATTATTAATTTTAGTATTTATAATCGTTTAATTAACATCCATCATCGTGTACATATCGTTGGACAAAGGATGGCCTCATCCTCGGATCATCAAAAGTTAAACTTTTATCATACCAATATTCGGAATTGATCCCCTCTTGAGGTGGCGAAGATTTCAAAGGCAACTCCAACATTTCGGCTGTAGTCCACTTCGCTATCTACAACCACAGTTCCCCTTCCTTCGACACCGATGATCGTTCCTGTTTCACCTCCAACGCTCACCAGACAACCCCTGTAGGTGGACTTCATAGGCAGTTCCACCTTGGACTCGAACCTCCCCCGCTCTCCCGAGACGATTTCTGATCTGCCTCTGACGAATCGCGGAATCCCCTCCAGATTCACTGCGCTCCTGCCCTCCGCTTCAGCCACGTCCTGGATCATGTAGGCTGACTCAGGACCCTTCGGCCGGGACACAAACATCACTTTTCCGTTCAGAGACCCATCCCTCGGGAGATCCACATCTACAACCAGCCGGCTCTCCCCGGGTTGTCCACTGATATCTCCGACCACATCCAGGACGCACCCTTCGTATCCCCCGACTTGATCGACCGCCTCACCGTCGAGCGCCAGACGCGATCCCTCGATGATCTCCAGGACGCTCTCGCCGTCACCTTCGTGGATCACTCCTGCCCGTCCAACCAGCTCGACTGACCTCCCGTCGGGCAGGGCGACTCGTGCACCTTCACCTGAGCTGTTCACCAAGATCACCCGCGTGCGATCCCCCTCCCCCACCAGAACAGCCACCTCTGAGCCGCCACGGGCCACCAGTTGCACACGCTCAATTACGGGTTCGCCCTGGTGGTTCTCGATCACGGCAAGAAACCGGCTCTTTCCTCCCTGTTTTCGCCAGCACACGACCGGATAACTGAACTCATCGAGCCGGTGGTCTGCATCCTTGGCTCTCCGCACGGAAGGCCCTCGCCCAAGGAGCAATCTGTCTCCCTCAGCGCCAAGAATGTGCACATCAACTTGAGTCCCCTCTCCTTCGAACGTAATCTTGCAGGAGTCGCCCGGATCGCCTCCTCGCACATTCGAGATGTATGAATATGCAGCGCCATCTGGAATTCCGGTCAACTCCTCATCGGTCTCCGATAACGAAAGGTCTGTCCTGATCGACTGATCGAAATCGGCCGAACCGTGTAACAGGTAGTCGTGTGTTCCACCGCCCTCCACCTCGAACAGGTCGACCGTGTATCCTGAATCCGATCCGGTGGGCACCAGGAGCATCGTTCGTGTGTAGACCGTGCTGGACTCAAATGCAGCAGATGCTTCTGCGCTGATCATCCCTACTTGTGTAGGTGAAGCAGGCTTGTAGGACAACAATCGCCCTGACGCTTGCGACTGCTCCCGACCATCCACCACCACAGTGTTGTGACTTGCGGCAGAATTCACCCAGGGCCTGTACAAAGACCACGTATAGCCTATATCGGATAAAAGCTCGTGACCGCAGCCGAACAGGCTCATCCCTAGTGTGTCGTAATGATGATGTCCTGCCCAGGGGCCGAAATAGAGCGTCGTCCGGACAGCATTGGGAGTCCTGCCAATTCCAAGGACTGCGTCTCCCACTCCGGGTAGTAGATAGTTATCCGGAACCAGTGCCTGGAGTTCAGTCTCATCTACAGCTCTGCTCGCCTCGGATGATCTCCTGAACAGGGCGAACTCGGGGCGAGCCACCTGGATCCGGTTCGCGCCTGTCAGCTCGTCAGCCGCTTCCACGAACTTGGCCATACTCCGCAGACCGGGTGCCCCGGGCCGCAGGGTCGATGACCACGTATCATTCACCGGTAAGGTCTCGCCCTGTGGCGAGTGTAATCCGAGCGGGCAATCGTAAATCCTCGGAACGATAGGACGCTCGCCGAGAACATCGATTCCGCCGGTCCCACCCATAACGTGTGGAACGTCCAGAACACTACCGACAATCATATTGAAGTAATTCAGTGTATTTTCGCACCAGAACCCGTCGTAATGGAAGCTGTTGTCCACCAGGGCTGTATAGACCTCCCACGCCTCTGCAACAAAGTCCTGTTCGCCCAGCAGACGACCTACCAGTCCCATCGCCATAATGAATCTGCCCTGGTAGTTCGTCAGCCGGCGATCCACCTCAAGCGTGTGCCGCGCAGCCTCGTATAACAAATCTCGTTCGATCTCTGCCTTCACGTCCCTGCCGCACTCGCGAGCCAGTGCCTCGAAGACCCCACTGTCGGAAATCAGATCGTATACCTGTGCAATCTCATACACGTAGGCCGCGTCCACATAGGGTCCCACCGCAAAATTAGCCCATCTGGATGAGACGAATGGAAAGGGCGTGTCTCTGTAGAAGCTGTTCTTGTAGTATCCCTGCTTGTCCGCACTTCCAAAGCCCTTCCCGAATCCATGGACTGGATAATTGGGGTAGACTTCGGCCAGCCGCGCCACGATCACCGCAGCCTTTCTGGCAAAGGTCGCGTCTTGGGTGAGCACGTAAGACCTTGCGAGTTTTGGTGCGAGGTCGATCACCCACTTTTGGCGATAGAACTGAACGAAGCTGTTGAAGAAGTAGCGTGTGCCGTCCTCGTCCTCCCAGAACGCGTACTTCACCAGGCCGCCCGCCGGGCCGATCACTTCTATCTCCCCAGTCGGCTCGTGTTCGGCACCCGGGAGTGAACTGCTACAGGTCTCACAGTGAACGTGGTGCCGATCCGCCACCGACCACGTCCAGAAATTCTCCCGCCAGCTCCTCTGTCCTCTGTCGACCGGACACCTCGGTAGTGGAAACGTGACTTGCTCGAATATCTCGCCCCGGATCTCTTCGGCCCCCATCGACAGGATCCCGGACTCCTCGATTTTGGCGATTTGATCATCCCGATACTGCTTCGCCCAGTCGTGTCTGGCCACTCTCGTCCGTGCACGCTCGATCTCTGCTTGAGAATAGAAAAGCGGATGCTCAACCGTTCGGGGAAACGGCCTTGCATCTGCCCAGTAGGGAATCTCCCTTGAACAATCAATTACCGCATCATCCACACGTCTCTCCTCAGTCCTCATTCAGCTCCTTCACACTACAATTTTGAACCGATCTCCGGCTGCCGTTGAGAACACCTCGAATTCTTTACCCTCCTTCTTCCCAAAATCCTCACTGCTATTCAGAATGAACGTGTCTCGCCCTCGAATGTCGGTTATGGTAGAAACACCATCCCCAATTCGAATCCTGCAACCAACACATCCCTCCTTGGGATGTTCCAGGTCGCTCTCGATGCGAGACGTACTCCCGGAGGCAACCTTGCCGCGTCCCCGAACAAATCTCGGCATTCCCACCAGGTATACTCGAGTTCCGTCCCCCTCCCGTTTTACATCTTCAACCAGGTATACGGTCTCTGCACCAGAAGGATGTAAAACGTACAGCACCTTACCATCCAGCGATCCATCCTCGGGCAGGGTGACGTCCACAATCAACTCACTTCGTGACGGCTCACCGGAAATGTCCCCGACAACGGTTAAGATCTGACCCGTATATTCCCTGGTTCGCTCTATTACGGACTCGCCGAACTGAACACGTGATCCGTCCAGGACTTCCAACTTCGCGATCTCTTCACCAGTCATCTCCGTGATCACACCCGCTCTACCGGCCATCTCGACCTTTCGTCCATCAGGCAGAACCGTAGCTATCCCTTCGCCGTCAGGATCGATCACGATCGTCCTGGTCCCTGCCTGTTCGGTCACCTTCAGTACAAAGGTATTTCCCTGGTTGGCTAGAATCTCAGCTGAGCGAACGAAACCCTCTCCCCTGTGCGCCTCGATCACCGATATAAACCGGCTCTTCCCTTCCGTCTTTCGTACGCAAACCACGTGATACCAAAAATCATCCAACTTTCCGTCATCTTCCCTTGTCCTTCGAATGGAGGGTGCCTCACTAGTAAGCAATTGAGCGNCGTGATTGTCCANGAGTCGTATATCGACCTTTGTNCCTTCACCCTCGAACCGGAGNGTGCTGTCCCCNNCAATGTCTGACTTCTGAGTACATTTCAGATATGCGTACAGTGCCCCATCCTTTCCGTCTCCCGAAACTACCATTTCCCCTTCTGCCGATTCGAGAGCCAGATCCGTAATTAAAGTCTGATCGAAATCNGCGGAGCCGTGAACCAGATAATCGTGCACAGTACCACCCTCGACCTCGAAGAGATCCACAACATATCCGGTCTCAGACCCTGTCGGGACGAGCAACAACGTGCGGCGATACTTCGTCGATCCTTCGAACGCGCCGGGAACCTCAGCGGCCACCAATCCAACCTTCTGCTCAGATGCCGGGTGAAAGGAAATCAGCCTTCCACCCTCACGTGTCTGCTGCTGACCATCGATCACGACGGTATTGTGACTGCCCACCGCCGTCGCCCATTCGCGGTAGTGCGTGTGCGTATATCCGATGTCCGACAACAGCTCCTGTCCGAAAGCATCCAGGCCGATCGACAGTGAATCGTAGTGGTGGTGTCCGCCCCAGGGTCCGTACGAAAATGTCGTTCTGATCGCTCCCTTCGATTTCCCGACACCGAGAATCACGTTGCCCGCACCGGGGAGCAGATAGTTCTGTGGGACGAGGGCCAGCAGATCGTCAAAGTTCACCTTGCGACTCGTTTCGGAGGATCGCCTGAACAATGCGAATTCCACATCGGCCACGGGGATTCGGGAAACGCCTGATACTTCATCTGCTGCCTCCACAAACCGTCCCATCAGCCCTATTGCCGTGGATGGCTTCCTGCCCAGCGTCGTCTCATTCCAAGTATCGTTTGCCATCAAAGTCCTGCCATCGGGCATGAACAGACCCATTGGCGCGTTGTAAATTTGCTTAAGATACGGCATCTCCCCATACACATCGATCCCGCCCGGGCCGCTCAGCACTTCTGGAATACTCACCACCCCTCGGGTAATCATCGCGAAATAGTTCAGTGTGTCTTCCGCCCAGTAACCATCATACAGATAGCAGTTATCGATAAGCGCCTGAAACAGTTGATACGCCTGATGCACGAATTCCGGTTCATCGAGCATCCTGCCCACCAGACCGAGCCCCTTCAGTCTACCACCGTCGTAGTTGGTAGCCCGATGGGGGATCTCAAGCGTATGCCGTATGGCTTCATACAACAGATCTTGTTCGATCGCCTTCCTGACATCACGCCCCAGGTGAGTGGACAGATCCTCGATCGTACCACTGTCCGAGATCATGTCGTATATCTGCGAGAACCCGTATGCACGGCTCGCATCTGAAAACGGACTGGCGTGATAGTTTCCCATTCGTGCGGATACAAATGGGAATGGAGGGTCCTTGAAGAACTGGTTCTCGTAAAACCCGCGACGGTCAGCGCTTGCGTAATAGGTACCCAACCCGTGTACGGGATAGTTGGGGTAAACCTCGGCGATCCGGTCCAGAATCACTGCGGCCTTATGTGCATAGGCTTTCTCTCCGGTCAAAACATAGGCTGTCGCCAGGGGATCGGCCATGCCGACAATCCTCGCCTGGGTATAGTTCAGCAGGACATTGTCGAAGAAATAGCGAATGCCCTCGTCATCCTCCCAATACTGGTAGCCAACGACCTTTCCCGCAGGGCCAACGACCTCCAGTTCACCCACGGGTTCATGTGCTTCTCCCGGAAATACGTTTTCACAGATCTTGCACCGAANATGACCTGGGTCATCGGAATACCAGTCCCAGAAGTGATCCCTCCACCCTCTCCTTCGTCGGTCCACCGGGCATCGGGGCATCGGGATATTCACCTGCTCGGAAATCCCCTCCCTGATCTTCTCATCCGACATTTCGAGAATCTTCCTCCGATCGATCGACCGAACGAGGCCATCCAGATATCGCTTCGCCCAGTCCTGAGTGCTCACCCTCTTCCTGGCACGTGCGATCTCCTCTGGTGAGTAGAAGATTGGATGCGGGACCGCCCTGGGGAATGGTGGTTCACCCTCCCAGTACCGGGACTTCCTGGAACAATCGATTCTTTCAACAGCCATATTACCTCTCCGTGAAGCCTGGCTGGATCCTGAGGAAACCATCAGGACCCCGGCGCCGACGTGTGCCAGAAATTCGCGTCTTGTCACCTCAGTGTCAGACATCGTCTTCAGTAACGCTTGTGGGACAGATCGCGGCTTTTCCGTACATGAGTTGTCCCTCCGAATCCGAAACAGTATTCGTCCAGAAAATGTGGAAGTGATCTTCTGCCGCATCTGGCACAAGGATGGGATGTCCTGGAACCGATGAAGAGTGTAGAGCCCGTCTCACCACAGGACTGTCACCTTCCCACTGATAGAGCACCACTCCGGGTTGATCTCCCTCAGAGATCCCCGCAACTGTGGTCCACCCTCCCGCACATTCCACCCGAACGTGCCCCGCGCAGATCTTGTGATCTCTGGTCTGCCATTCTCCGTCGTACTCCATCGAGTGAACCGCACCCTCACCCTTCAGACCTCCTCTGCTGAACGCCAGAACGGGTCTGCCCTGTTCATCTACCGACATATCCTCCGCGTAGATCCAGTGCCCTCTGAGTATTGGATCCACCTGCTCGTAGACGAGCGGCTGATCTTGCTGTGTGCCCTCCACGTCCATCCAGATCTCGGTGTCTAGCGGGAACGACGCAAACAGCAGATCCTCGTAGTAGATGTCGCTCGAGTTCTTTTTGTAGTCGAACCAGCACCAGCCGATGTGAACGGTCGGGCCCTGCTGGGCACGCTCCTCAACACGAACCCCACCAACATAAGGAATCCAGAAATTATCAGGAACATCGATTAGGGCCCTGAACTCCGACCAGGACTTTCCACCATTTGACGACTCGATATACCCATATCTGTACCTCGTACTCCGTGTGTACCCGGAACGTTGGAAAACGAGGATACGTCCGTCACTGAGGACAAAAGGACGTGGGTAAGTGGCAATTGGGATGGGAAATTCTTCCGGGGTCCACTCAGAAATGTCTCGGGGACGAAGCGACCGTCTGTAATGGAGTGGGTCACAGTGGGCACCGTAGAAGACGTGGAGAAATCCTTCCTTATCCATCACGATATTCGGATAGTGATGCTGGTCCTGTTTCCCTCCGCTTCCCAGGCGAAGGGGTTCGGTCCAGCCCTGACCAGCACCCCCAAATTTGATCACATAGGAGCTGAACTCTGCGTCGTTTCCCATATAAACGACATAGATGTCCTCACCATCCACCACAGCGGATCTGGAATACCACGACGTCAGCGCTTCCGGGTGGCCAATCACACCAGGAACTGCAAAAGGACCCTTAATCAGCGGCTCAAATCCATTCATAATAACCCTACCACTCCAATGAAGTCCACTCACCAAGATTATACCACTTGCCGTTAAACGCTAAACGGTGCACCTTGTATATCATGATCAGGTCGTTCAAGGACAACGATGCTGAGAGAGTCTTCTCGCGTGGTTGGTCTTCGAGATTACACGACAACCTGCAGAGAGCAGCCCTGAGAAAGCTCAGGATGCTGAACCGTGCGAGTGAATTGGCCGATCTTCGAGTCCCACCAAGCAACAGACTGGAGAAATTGAAAGGGAGCAGAACAGGGCAGTATTCCATAAGCATCAATGACCAATGGAGAATTTGCTTCATGTGGCGCGACAAACAGGCCTTTGAAGTGGAGATCGTTGACTATCACAGGGGGTAAAGACTTGAGTCGCGAAAAACAGGCGCCATTGCATCCCGGAGAAATCCTTCAACAAGAATTCCTCGAGCCGATGGGGCTCAGTCAAAACAAGCTCGCAATGGCACTACGCGTTCCCGCACGCCGCATCAACGAAATTGTGCTTGGCAAGCGCGGTGTCACCGCAGACACTGCATTGCGGCTGGCTCGGTACTTTGATATGTCTCCTCAATTCTGGCTCGGTTTGCAAATGGACTATGAACTGGACAAGGTCCAGGACGCGGTCGAGAGTAAGATTGAGGCCGAAGTATTGCCACTTTCTTCGGAAGGATAGGGAAAAGACCGCCAGGTCCTTTTTACAGCGGTCAAACTGTTCCGTTAGTACGACCAGACTCCCCTACCACGGCCCCTTCTCAGGCCTGTATTTCATAATCACATCGTTATTCTAAGGCAGGATCTTATACAACTCCGGCCGTCGCCTCGAAAAAATCATCTCTCGCCACCCCGATCTTTGTTCGGGAATATCCTCTGTGAAGTAGGACGGAATTCCTTCGGCGCCACGCTGTGGCTGTTCAGCCTTCCTGCCGGCGTAATACACCTTCTTCTGAGCAAAATCGATGTCCGTGTAGATCACACCCTCCTGCTGGAAGTGTGAACCAGCCAGAACTTACCCATACGGGTCAAGAATCACACTACGCAATCCTAGGGCCGAACTGTTCCAGTGGGCGCACGCTACCCAGAATCCATTATCGACCGCGCGTGCCCTGAGCAATAGCTCATTATTGTGACCATCCGCACCCCACATTTGGCTCGGGTCGAAGAGGATTTCAGCTCCCTTGATCGCAAGTGTCCGAGCCACCTCTCCGATATGCAAATCGCCACCTGTTTGAACCCTGATGCGTGCGAAATCGGTATCCAGAACCTTGATCTCCGGAAATCCCTTCGTCCAGTAGATCGGCTCTTCGAACACCATCTCACCTTCACGGTTACAGACCCGTGCAATACTAATCTGGCTGGAGACACGGGTAGATGACGAGATCGGGAACGAGGGATTTGTCTATACGACGGCTTCTGGACAGTAGGGGGGGACACATCGATCATGTCCTGGAGTATAACAAGGACCCTGCGTACCTGGCTGACATGGTACTCTACAAGCTGACCGTCTGGGCTCAAGAAGAAGTTGAGAAATCCGATCTGACCACTCGGGAACTCATAAGGCGGCTCGGTATCTCACCTGCTCAATTCTACCGCCTGCTGGATCAGACGAATTACAGAAAGTCGATGCGCTAGTTGCTGGTCTTGGTGCAGATCCTTGGGTGCGATGTCGATGTCATTCGCAAAGACCGGATTCCAGTCACGCACTGAGCTCACACTCGTTCGGACACTGGCTCTGACCCACGAATCTACCCAATCTCTCCAAGCAATTCCAAAAGATTCTCCCCCTCAATCTTCTCCCTATCCGCATCATCTAGAAATGGCATGTATCCGAAAAGTCCCAGTGTCTGCGGAAAACTCAGCCAATCCAGAGAAGGTGTGAAGTCTGAAGCCCAAAGTAATCTNTCTACACCAAATGAATTCTTAAGTGCTTCCACATACGGCCACGCGGCACGGTGAGGATAATCGTGTCTCGGATCGGTGATCGCATAGAAACCACTCAGCTTGACACGTGTCTCCGGCAAGGATGCCAACTCGAGCACAGTGCCGATCCCCTCCTGAACACCTTCCTCACTCGGAGGGCTGCTCACCTGGGTTGGCCCCCCAAGGTGTGACATCACCATCCTAAGGGATGTATGCCTGCCGAGAATCTGTTGCCACGCGACCAGGGCTTGCCCACTGGAGTTTACACTCACCAGCCAGTTGTGAGCAACAAGCCATTCCCACACCTCATCCGATATCTTCAGAAGCGCCTCGACACGATCGTCCCCTGAAATATAGAGCGTTATGCCGACGAACCCTTCTGACTTGAACCGTTCGAGATCCTCGATCGAAGGAGGCCGGGTGGCATCTACATATGTAGCCGGATACACCCATTCGTATTGCCTTTTCATCTGGACCAGATAGTTGTGATTGTCCGCGCACCATGGAAGATCTGCATACCCGACAATCAGCGCGGCCGATACCCCGTACTCCTCAGCAAGTGAGTCATAGATTACCGCCTCGTCTACCGCCGTCCCGATCCGTTTGATGAATGAAGCCTGATAACCGCCCTCAAAAAGATGGATGTGTGCATCTGCCCGCTCAGCCATATCCTTTCTCCTGGTCGTTGCCTTTCATTGCCCTGATTCGCAGGCCTGAACTCAGTTAATAATTACCCATTTCAGAGCACATGATCTCATAGTAGACTTCTATCCCACGTGCCAGCTCGCCTAGATCGATCCACTCGTCTGCCGTATGTCCCTGTGCAATATCTCCCGGTCCCAGAACGACTGCCGGTATACCCGCCTTCCCAAAGGTACTGGCATCGGTGCCGTATCCTACTCCATTCACCTCATTTGGCAATCCAAGTCGTCCCAGGGCCCCCGCTACCACCTGAGCGAATCCTCTACCAACGGCCGGATCCAGAGGCCAATCCACCATGTCGGGTCTCTCCTGGGTAACTACCATGTCCGGATCTTCCTCGCTCAGTCTGTCCAGAACCCTTTCCACCGCCGGAAGCACGTCCTCCGTCGATTCACCTGGAACCACCCTGCGGTCAACGTGAATTTCACAATNCTCGGGTATGATATTAATCTGGACCCCGCCACGAACGATATTGATGCTGCATTGTGCTTTCCCGGTAAGGGGATGCATCATCTTCACCGAGGGAACATATTCCCTTTCGATGGTTTCGATCACCTTGGTCATCATTGAGATTGCAGATCTTCCCTTGTAGGGATCCGAGCTGTGTGCTGCAATACCCTGCGTGACGATCCTCCATCGCACAACGCCATTGTGCGCTCCCACCAGCTTAAGTTTGGTCGGCTCTCCCACCACCACCCCGCGAGGAAGCCACCCAAGATCGGGAAGCTGTCTATCCACAAAGGTCCTCACGCCCGTCTTGTTCACCTCCTCGTCCAAGGTGAACAGGATGGCCACGTTGTTGGTGGAAAGTTCCTCCTCCATGTATCTTTTGAGAGACCAGAGCATTGCTGCACCACTGCCCTTCGTGTCGCAGGTACCTCGGCCGTACATTCGCCCGTCCCCGATCACACCATCGAACGGTGGAACCGTCATCCCGTCGACAGACACCGTGTCGAGATGACTTTCAAACATCACCCATGGCGCGTTCGTCGAGACGATGTGTGAAACCAGCAGATTGAATCCCGCTCCCGATACAGGCAGACGCACCGTTTTGCAGCCCATCTCCGAGGCCTGCTCCTCCAGGTGGAGAGACAATTCCAGTTCGGCGTCTGGCCTCCCGGAGATAGCAGAATTCACCGTGTCAATCCGGACCATGCTNTTTAAAAGGTCCTGGCAAGTGTCAATTTGTGGCACCTATCCTGACCGTCTTCCTGGTTGCGGCCTAAGCATGTCTTTCCTCGAAGGTCGCGATCGCGGTTTTGGCCGCGAGCATGGACGTCTCAACACGTTCCCTGAACCCTCCCTGCATTGTCATTCCAGTCTCAATTGTAAAGGCTGGTCCATACTTTGCCGCAGCAAAGTCCGCCAGATTCAATCCTTCTCCGCGCTCTTTTGCGATTAGCCAGAACACCCCGGGGCCTGTAGTCTCGAAAAACGACCCTGGGAGATATCCTTCAGGAGCAATATGCGCACCGGATTCTTTGACGGCTTTGATCATCGCGTCCGCAATTCGGCCTTCCCACGCCTCATCCTCCGTCGTCTGCTGATGCCGAGCGGAAAACCAGAACCCATCTCCACCATACTCGTGCAGATCAAGCGTAAGCCCCGGTTGGATCTGCGCCATCAGATCACGTGTACACCTTGGCTCTACAGGCGCCCAGGACGTNTCGTGGAACCTGTTGATATGCAGAACCTCGCCGTCCGGACTCACGATCAGGGAATACGCCCGCTGACAATGCGCGGTTCCCTCGATCCCGTCTTCACTGGAGGGATAAAAGATTCTTCTGCCCAGCAGGGGCTCCAGGAAATCCGCACCCTTTTCGAACTTTCCGAGCAGTCCTGTGGTCGAATAACCATACTCTCCGATGATCGCCAACAGTGTGTCACCCTTCTCGTACAACACTTCTCCCTCTCCTTTTAGGAGTTCCCGCACTTGTTCTACAGAGCCAACATTCTGCACCTCTCCCATACTCAAGCCCAGCGCGTATCCATACCCATTCATCCCCATCGGATCCCTGCTGGGGATCAGGTAGACCTGGTGATCTGTTTCGAGTTCGCTCAGGAGAGTTGCACCTGCGGTCACGCCGGCTTGTTCTGTAGAATGACTGCCGGCGCTGATGAATACTGCAGGTTCTTTCTCACCACCCCCTTTGAACGCCACGACCGGAGCACCATCCGGCGCACAGCCCAAGACTGTCGGAGCGAGTCCTTTGCCCTGTATCCATTCCAACAAATCCGAATATTGGTCGAAGATCTGCATACAAACTCCTTAGTTATGGAATGTTTCTTCTGTCGGACGCTCCAATATTCGCCCAACTAGCGATTACCTCAATACATCTATGTGCGGCCCCCGTCAAAAATTCTCCGTTGGGGCAAGCCCATAGCTCACCCACTCGACATTGGACCCCAGACTTAGGACGTTCCTTTCACTCCCCAACCCACTCCGAACGTAATATCTCTATACTATCACAAGGAAGTGCGGGATAATCCCTCACCGAGACACTCTTCCCAGTCGCTGACTCAATTTGGAATCCTGTCACTGGTCCATTGCCCACAATCGCGTAATTGCCTATCAATTCCTCATGCTCATCCAATTCTTCATCCAGCACCCACGTTTTACCCTCGGTCGAAGCGACCTTTACCGTAGTGTTTGCAGCCGGCAGAGCGATTTCGAGTTCGCCACATTTGAGGGTAGTCCCCTTTATCAAGTATCCCTGGATAGCCTTACCTTCGGCGTCCACAGACACCAAAGCGAATTCCCCTCCCGCAGAAACTGGGCCGTACTCACGGACTTCCTGATCTTTGGTTGAGATGATATAATCTGTTCGTCCTTCCAATTTTACCTCCAGGGCCACCACACCACTCTCCGTGTCGTTCACCAGCATCCTTGCAGACCGTATTGGCGAAGCCTCGGCCTCGTATGGGGCTATCAAGGACGCGAACTGAGTCGCTAGGGGTGCACCTTCTTCTGCTCGGTACTCCACCAACACTTGTCTCACGGGCGGCTTTGCCAGCTCCTCGGGCGTTCCCAATCTCCACCCCGGAGCATCGGCGAGAATCACGCGATCTGCCTCGTTCATCAGGGTCAGCTCGAGATTCACACCTTCGTTATCCCAGGTAAGTGTTGTAGTTCCCTCAGGAAGAATGGATTGTGGGCGCTCGAGCCATTTGCCCCATGTCTCACTCACTTCTGCTGGCTGGAGTCCGAGCGATTCGTGTCCCCCTGGGATACCGTCACTGTGGAAATTATACTGATGGATCTTCCCACCCTTAACCCGGAAAAGGTCAACCACGTACGATGCTCCTCCCGGAGCGTTCACAATCACGAGCGTCCGGCGATATTCTTCACACTGCGGATAGGCGTTGTGTCCCGATGCCTGCATCACCTCCACTCCCGGGGCGATGCCGAACAGTTCCAGATTCGATCCACTCTCTCTGGTGGCTTGTTCCTCTTCATCCACAACGACCAGATTGTGTGAGAGGCTGCTCTTTGTCCAGACCTGTCCCCCTCTACCGTCCGGCAGCAGTTGTCCACTNCCCGAGAAGTAACCCCTGTCTGTAGCCATTTCCTTGCCATATGCCCAATAGCACATACTTAGAATATCCTGCTGGCGATGGCCGGTCTGTACCGTCCAGTTGTGCTCGTTACCATTCAAATACAACGCGTTGTCCTTTGCTCTGCCGCCCCTCAGCACACCTACGTGCCAGCCGGGAAACCATTCGGAATTCAAAGGCAGCTCTGCAGATCCCGTTGGGGTAAGATTAGGGGGCCTGTACCAAAGAGCGTATTCGCTTCCCTTCTCGGACAGTGGGGCATCCTGCACGATCTCCAGAAGATCAACGAAATCTCCCCCTGCCCTGCAGGCAAGCACCTCCGCCGAGAGGATGTCCGCGTGTGCGTTAACCAGCGTGTCACCTATAACAGGCATCATTCTTCCGGGAGCCAGTTGTCTCATCAATGATTGCAGCGATAGATTGAATCTGCCTCCAGTGTACATATCCACGTTCTCAAACCTGCGGCCATCTTCCGGCTCGTAACCTTCAGGGTCGGAATAGCCGTGAAGCAGGTCCGCAGCTTCGCGGACATTTGAGAAATTATGTGCCGAATAACCCGGTGACTCTGAATAGAACCCGTCGTGGTGATACCGTTCGGCAAGCATTCGTTGGAACAACTCCCATGCCCTGTGTACCCGTTCCGGTTCATTCCGCAGAATCCCTACAGTGGCACTGAGACCATAAACTGCCGTACCTTTATTGCTTAGCGACACCCAGTGCTCCATATCCCGGCAACCTGCAAGAATCAGATCTTCCAGAATTCGTTGCTCGGCATCTCCGTCAAGTATCCGGTTACCACTCCCATCCTCGGCATCCCGGATCAGATCGTAGGCGACAGCAAGGTAGAATATGGGACCGGCATCGCTACCTTTGCCGTGAACACTCATTCGGCCCGCACCCCAGAACCCGTTGAAGAGCTCGGAGTGGTTCTCGAATTGATGCAGCCCATAGGCGTGACGTACGGTCTCTTTAGGGAACCGACCGCCTCTTGAACCACCTTCTGCCTCTATTTTGCCCATATTTTCAGCCACCTTGGCCGGGTCCAGGTCCGCAACACTGCCATCGTAGGAGTGGTAAAGATAATTCGGGTATACACNTGCGAATCTGTCCAGGATCCAGACCACCCGTTCTGCGTATGCCGGTTCTTCCGTAATGGCATACAGCTTGGCAAGCGTGAGACATTGTGAACGCGCCCAATCTACCTTCCGGTCTCGTATATGTCCCGTGAAGCTTGTCATCGTAGGTTGGTCGCCCAACCACTTCAGGGCGTGTTCATTTCGCTTCTCAGGATTTTCCAATTCCTCTTTTGTTTCGTAGTATGTGAACCGCTGACCCAGCTTCGGACATTCCAAAACGCCCGTCTCAGGATATTCCTTATTCGGAAAGACCATCTCACAGGAAGCACAGGCAATTTCGTCCGGCCTTTCAGCATCCCAGTCGAATTGGCCATTGCCCATGAGGGATTGTTTGCCCACACAATGAGGGCAGTTTTGACCGTAATGCGTTCCTGGCGTCAGATCTGGAATTAATTCGTCGATTTCGGATCTGCTTTTCGCCATCACAGACGCGGTCGAGGCCTTCCATTCGTCAACGATATCCCTTGCCCACTCGTATTGTTTTACGTTTTCTCGTGCGTTCTCAATATCCGCTAGTTTGTACTGGGTACTAGGCTCGGCCGATACGGTTCTACAAACCAGAAGGGTGATCACTGTGGTCAGCAACAGCACAGTGGTGGGAAGCACCCCTTTCGACAGCCAGGGGAAGAGCGCGGAAAAACAAAAAGCAGCACCAATGGCGAGAATCGCTAGACTCGCCAACCCTTTTGCCATTCGCCGATACCCGATTTTCATTTCACCTCTCCTCTTGTCATTGTTCAAGTTTCTCAGCAGCGCTTCACTTGTCGGAAATTCTCAAAGCATTGGTCAGCTCGTGCAGCTCAAATACGTAACCAAACATCGTGCTCGTTTTCCACAATGCATATTCCAGATGTCCCTCCCCCACCGCCGACTCCCGGTTCTCTATGGCAACACATCCTCCCCGGACTGCAGAGCACAAATATCCCGTTCTGCTCATATCCGACATGCCGCACGGCGAAAACCACAGACACCAGTTTAACGCCCATCCCGTATAGAGAATGTGATCGATCCCCCGATTCTGAAGCAGGCGATGCAATTGCCAAGCGTGTTCCGCTATGATATCGGTTCCAACGGGTCTGAACACATCAGGCAGCAAGAACGAATGATGCGGAACCTCTTCAGGCTGAGGACGTGGCAGGTCGAATACGTCCCTTTGGTGCTGAGCTTGCCATCCTCTGTCTACGGTCTCATTTGCCCCCTTTGGCGCCTCTCCTGCTTCACGCTCACAGTTCTCCCATATCTCCCCAAACTTGTGGAAATCTGCACTCACCCCAACGTGTGCTACGAGCATTCCTGCCTTGCGTGAGGCCTCGATCAAACGAGGCATCCGAAATGTCATGACGTCCATCGTACGGGGGACCCACTCAACCGTACCGAGTGCTGCAGGATTTGGAGAATCCGGTCCCCATTCTGTTTCGGCGCTCAGACCAGTATCGGGGAAGTGCATCATTGCCAGGCAACACCTGTCAAGATCCAGGTCACGAACCTCNGAAGCCCAGCCATGGAATCCGGAAGCAGATTCCGACCACCTCGAAAAATCAGCAGGGTAGTGACGATACATGTGCCACGGTACAGATATACATCTACTCATTGCCTGTCCTTCGTGATCTTCAGGTTCGCTCAACCACGATCGTATAGCGATGCTGCGGTCCTCCCCAGCACCCAGGTCTTGTCCTCCTCCGACAGGAAGGCCGTGGCCTCTTCCACCACACGGAACCCTACGGCCTCTCCTCGCTGAGGATCCTCGGGGAATCCTGTGCACCCTAGCATTCTCCGTGGTCCAAAAGATCCGTGTATCGCTTCCACATACGGGTGAACGTCTTCGTGTGGCCACGGGAGTCTGGAAATGCCGTCTATCCGAGTGGCCTTCACATATAGATTCGGGTGCCTTGCTGCTCCCAGCAACAGCCTGAAGTCACCGTCGATTCCTTCATCGAGGTTTGGTTCCCCAAGATGATCCACAATGATATTCACCTCCGGATACCTCTCCAGCATTGGCTCCAGAAATGGGATCTGATCGCACCGACCAAACCACGTGATCGGAACACCCAGTTCTTGAGCCGCATTCCATAGCGCGTTTTGATCATCTCGGGAAAGCCACGACGGGTCCTCGTCCTTGATCGGGTAGAGTCGCATCCCCTGAACACCATGTTCGTGGTGCAGCCGAATCAGTGTCTCGGCCGCGTCCGGTGCCATCGGATCGATCAGTGCTACACCGTGCAGCCGATCAGGATATCGATCCAGACAGTTACACATGTAGCTGTTGTCGTATCCGTGATACATACACTGGATCAGAACGGTTCGATCGATGCTGTTGAGATCCATATACCTGATCAAATCTTCGACCAGTCCCGGATACACCGGCCGTCGTGTTGACATCTGGTCATTGTGTGTGAATGGGGCTTCCCCCATCGTCCAAACGTGTACGTGCGAGTCGATTCGCATATCCGTCTCCATCTGAGGAAGAATCTTGGTCTGAAACTCCAGCCTTTATCTGGCTGCTACACCAATCAAATACGCCATTTCGCCGGACCTGATGGATCCGAAACGTCGCATAGCCCACACGATGCCGGCAGACGACGTGGTGATACGTTCCAGCAGTTCCCCCTTTGTATTAACAATCTGGGCAAGTTCTGAACCTTCTTTCACACGTTCACCAATCTCTGCATTTGACTTGAGAATCCCACTTTCGGAGCAGTTGATGGGTTCAGTCACAGTTGGTGCACCGTAGTAGACATCGTCGATCTTTCCCTCCATCATACCACTTGCTACCAACAATCGTTTGAGTCCACGGGTCAGCGGTGCAACATCACAGGCCAACAAACCGCCACGCCCTCTTACTTCTGTGCCAATTGTTGGGATACCAGCTCGTGCAACTGCCCCATTGAATGTTGCCGTAGAGTTTGGCGAAGGTGGGATCTCCCACAGTGTGGTTACGCCGAATGCGCGTGCGAGGTTGCGACTTTTTTCCTCAACAACATCGCCTGTTGGGTGATAGCCCACCATAGTCAGGTATTCGTAGCGAGTGCCTCCGCTATGAAAATCTACAAAGAGGTCGTCGCTCCCCAACAACCTTGTCACCAGCCCATACAGGCTGGCTGCCAGGCACTGTGTGGGTGATCCGTTTACATTACCGGGAAATTGGCGGGCGAGGTTGAGTCCATCGACGGGGAGAGACGACTCGCGTGTCTGACCCTCGAAAGCATATGGATTTGCAATCGGGAGACCGATGAAGGTTCCTTTGAGCGAATCCGTATCGAGCTCTCGAAAGAATTCCTGTATCGCAACGATACCCTCAAACTCATCACCGTGGACACTGGCGGAAACAAAGAGTAAGGGCCCTGGATTTCTCCCACAGGCTAAGGCGATCGGTACCTTTACCTGGTTCGCCAGGTCCAACTCCTGCCAACCGTGGTACCCCACAGGGAATGTCGAAAGCTCGAATTCGCTCGTTTTCAGCAACTGCTTCGGGAACTCATTCAATTTCCCCCTCCTTGCATTCCTCGCCAAATTAACGTTCTTCTGCCATGACCAAGTCACAGAGTTTGTCGAGGGTGATTCCCACCGGCGTCAAGTCCAGCATATTGCAGTGTTCAGTGATAGACTCCAATATGAGCGAGAGATTCTGACTTGATGGGTGGTTCGGATCGGAGTAATCTTGATCGTTGTGAGTGTCGGTAACAATTGTCCCGAAGTTGGGACGATCGACTCTGAAGCGTTCCAGAACATCGCGAATGACTTCTTTATGATCGTAAGTATGGGGAATGTAGGACCACTCGAACCCCTTCTCTCCAGCGTGCCCCCGGGTCACTGGTCTGTTGAAAGCCCCGGAAACAGGCACGTTGACGAAATCGCTCTCGCCTCTAACCTGACGAAATCCCGTATGTGCCTTGTGGGGATAGGGTTCCGCTCCGGACCACACACTGCAGTGGTCGGGAAGAACGCGCCCTGGATTCGACAGACTGCCGCCCACAAAACCCAACTCCTCCAAAACACCAAAAGTGGAATCATTGGCAGAGAAGTATCCCCCTCTGAAATACTGTGGTTCTGTGCCAATGGCAGATCCCCAGCATGCGATCGCAGCGGCAAGGATCTCCCGCTGACTGCTGGCTGGGTAAGCTCCAAGATCGTATCTGTATTTTCTCCCTCTTAGTTTGTATGGGTGGACGTGCAAACCCAGACAGGTTCCAGCTCTCTTCAGTTCCAGCAACAACTCTCTATTCTCGATGGCTACCTCCGGATGCGCCAGAAGCGTCACCGGGTACCCGCGTGCACCAGCAAACTCGACATATCCACGGATAGACCGAGCACTCTCTTCATAGTCGGCTGGACCACTGCCGGACATCTCGAGCCCGTACGGAACGACATCGCACCGAGCGGTTTCGCAGTCCATCGTCAACAGAACATAAACTGTCTTCCCCAACCGTCCAGTACCTCCGAAGGCTTGACTGAACCCCTGGGCTGCCCCTGTAGCTTGAACGAAGGCAGCGGTCCTTCCTCTCATCCTCTCCAATCCGTATCGATACTCGTGTACCCATCCGTATAACGCTTTAGATGGTCAGGTAGGTTTTCAAGAAACCTCTTCCCTGTTTCGGGAATTTCCCAGGGGATGTCGATACTGTGATTCCGGTCCCTGAACCCGATCGCACACGAAAGCCTTGTCTCTTGCAACTGATTCGGGAACGCACCGTGATAGGTTCGATGGGCGAACACGATCATATCTTCACCGTTGGCGAACAGCGGAATAAGACCGGGAACATCGAACCCGTCATAGGCGTGTTCTTCTTGATCCTCGGGGTAGAACGATCGCATATCTGTGGTCATTTTGAATCCTCTTGGACCTTCCCAATTCGCCACGTGTGAATCCTCGATTACGCAGAGCCCTCCGTGGATGGGCCGTGAACCCGTCAGGTAGAACCACTTTCCTGAGGGCCACAGACCGCGATTCAGAACATCCCCCGAATTCCTGATTTCTTTGGAATAGCCGCCCCAGTCTGTGTGCCATCGCACCGGCTGAGAGCCGGTCATCCTGATGATCGCGGCCGATCTGTGGATGGTAAGGTCCTCCGTACCGAGCAGATGCCGGTGGATGTCTATGAACGGCTCGTAGTTCAGCAGGTCCCAGGCGCCGGGACCCGATTCGATCCAGGCATGGCGTGTACTGCTCTCTCCGGCTTTGAGAGTACGCTCCGGGTCCGTGCCGTCGTAGACAGCCTGTTTGAGTTGCTCCACAATATCCTTTGGAAGCACTTCCTTTATGATGGCAAATCCATGAGCATCCANACACTTGCTCATCGCATCGAGCTCGTGCTTTCCAAATTCGTAGCAATATCCCGGATTGGGCTTCTGTATTCCTGAGTATTCCGTCAAACCGTTTTCCTTAGTTGCCTGCCACGGTACGCATCATCGGGTCATCCGAATCCACAAAGTGGTCCATTGTATTGCGTGTAGCTGGTTGTGTCCGGAAATCGGCAATCCAGGGCTCCCTGAAGTAGGCCTGTTTTTCTCTGGAGAGACTTCCCAGAACCTCCGGTCTCACACTGAACCGATGCCAGTGCGTGGCAAGGTGTGCATAGGCATGCAATACGGCTACTCTGGGCGTGTCCCTTGTCCACTCGGGTCCGACGTGGCAGAGGTTTTCCGTAAAGAAAATCGCGCTGCCGGCGGGACAGTCGTAGCCCGTCAGAAATCTGCTGCGTTCCCCCTCTGCCATTGACAAATGGTCCGGATGCATCTGGAAATTGGCCTTGTGGCTTCCCGGTATGAAGTGTGTTGCCCCATCCCTCTCCTGCACATCGGTCAGTTCGAAGACCACTCGCACCATCCCCGCGTGAATACGCCCATTTTGAAACCTGTAACCGAAGATTGGGTCGATCTGACTGGGCCCTCCACCATGCAATCCGCCTCCGTGCGCCTCCCCCTTACTCCGCCAGACACTGAAACAACCCTCCATCCTTATTTCAGGCCCGATGATCTCGTGTAAAACTTCGATAACTTTGGGATGATCGATAAGCAAACTCGATGGGCCTCCTGGTACCGATCGATGCTCAGGCGGAAGGGACTCTGGATCGTGATTGATGCGATCTATCTGATCTACAATTTCGTGAACCTCGTCAGGTGTCAAAATCGAAGGGCGAACAAGAAATCCTGTCAGGTCAAACTGGAACTTCTCTTCATCCGTCATACACATTTCTTTTCCTCCAGATTGCATTCGTTCGTGGCAAGCGTCACCCGCAAAATAGGTAAACAGACCTTATATGCAAACAACCTTCTATGGCCCCTGCCGGCAACCACGAAATCTCTTCTTTTCCTGACAGTTGATGCTAAATTGTAGCGAAAATTGGGAACAGGAATGGACAGCCATATTTGTTCCTCCACAACAATTGAGGTATCCAAGATATGACAGAACAGGATTGGAAACACCCGGCAGGATTCCTGGACATCGCCACGCTGGGGGAAATCGAAGGCAAGATCGATTCTCTGGATTGGGCAAAGAAGGTTATCGAGGACCTGGATGCTGATGCGCAACCCTGGCTATCACAGCCTCTTCCTCGCCTGGAACAGCTGATGCCTAAACGAAAAATGCAGGTCTACTGGCTACTCGTCTGTCCGGAATGTACCACAAGGCTCACCTTCGATCCATTCAACGATCAAGAGGCGCGGTGTCCCGACTGTAGAAAGAGTTTCTCTCTCGACCAGGAATCAGTCGCTCTACATTCCAAAGGCAAATACGCAGGAACGCTCTACGAGGGTTGGGGTTGCTCATATATTCAGGCAATGGCCAACATGGCAAAACAGCTTGCGTTCCTTTATGCCCTGGGTGCAGATCGGACCTACGCGGAAAGAAGTGCTGCCATCATCAAGCTTTTCGCCAAGTACGTGCAAACGCTCCCGGTTCAGGGGGGTGGGACACAGTACGTAATCTGGACCTACAATATGGAAGGTGATTGCGTCATCGTACTGGCACTTTCCGAGGCATACGAACTCCTCAGATCAACAGACGGCCTCTTCACAACATCCGAGCACCGAGACATTCAGGACGACTTGCTCAAATACTGGTCGGATTCCGTCTTCCGAGTGGAGGAGGACAGCAGTCCCCGTCACAATGGGATGTACTCCTATCTCAGTTCGGTCGCAATGGTCGGTTGTGCGATCGAGAGTACGGATTATATCGACTGGGCATTTGGGTATCGAGATTATTCGACGGAAAAGCGACCGGACCACCATAGCCTGAGTTGGTTGACTACCAACAACTATCTTCAGGATGGTGCATTCTGGGGGTTATGTAGCGCTTACCATCTGTACGCGTTGGGCCCGAATTGTCGGGTGCTTGTGCTGGGACACCGTCTCTCAAATCAAATGCCTGACCTTTTTCCGCCTGAGATGTACGATGAACTCCACATCGAAAATCCTCGATCCCAGGTGCTCAGGCGAGCGGTTAAGTGGTTCACATCGCAGACCTTTCCGGATCTCACGGTAGCTCCCACCGGGGACATGGGCGGGCGAGTCGGCCTGAACTCATATCCCCTGACTGCAGAAATCGGTTACCGGTATCTGGGTGTTGACGAGGTCGGGTCCTACCGAGATCTGCGGGAAGGCGATCGAGGGATGATCGGTCTTCTCTATGGCACCGACACGATCGAGGAGACACCCGTACCCTGGGTGAGCACCTACCTGACCTCGGGTTATGTTTCGCTGAAGCGCGAATCCAATGAAAATCGGCAATATGCAGGATTGAATGTCCTGCAACCTGGATCCGGACACGCTCACGGCGACCGTCTGAATTTGATTACCTACTCCCACGATCGCATGCTTACGGGAGAGAAGGTAACTAGGTACGAGTATCCCGATCAGCGGACATACAGCGGTGCCTCTTACGGACACAACACGGTTACAGTTGACGAGACATCACAGGTGCATGGCGATGAATTACAGGGCGACAGGATCCCTTACGTATCCACCTTTGTGGATCTACCTGCCGCTCAAGTCGCCGAAGCGCGCGGCGACCACATTTATGACCACACGGAAGTTTACAGACGCATAGTCTGCCAGTTCGACGAATACCTCCTGGATCTCTTCCAGGTTCGTGGTGGTAGAATCCATGATTGGTTCTATCATGGAATTGGGGAAGAACCTGATTTCACGATACCAATGGAGGAAAAGACCGGGTTTGAGCCGGTGCTTTACGTTGTGCGGGGTGGAGATAAATACAGGAAGGGACATGGGGAGGAGACCTTCGCCGCCACCTGGCGTATCACTGCTGATCCAGAATCTCCCGAGGTCGGTAGAAGGAGGGATGTCCTTTCACGGGTCACAGTCGCCGGCTCTCCGAATCAGGAAGCCTACCTGTTGGATACCTACCCCAATCCGAGTCGACACAGCCTGATGGTACGTCATAGGGGATCAGACACACCATTTGTTGCGGTCCACGAAGCCTACCATGATCATGCAATTGTCACTGATTTGGAATTGTTGCGAGAAGGGTCAGCCACAGTCCTCAGGATCTCCCATAGAGACGGAAGCTCGAGGCTGATCGTCTTTGGATCGGGAACAGGGACCGAAAACCTGCGATTCGTTGGGGGTCTGGGTGGGTTGGAATTTGACGCATCGGGACGCTTGAAGGATCTGATTCTAATCGACAGTACGGAGGTTCGATATGGCGACTTGCGGATTCAAACCAATCGAGAGACGTGCCTGTCCGTTAGGTTCGATCAGGAGGCCCTGGAAATTAGGTCGAGTCCTTCCATTGGATATGTGACAGTTTCTGGAGAGTGTATCTATTCGGAGGATCAGGACGTTACAGTGCAATTGGAGCTTCCGGCCGACTTGTCGCCTACAGGTCAACGGATCGAAAAAAAGCTGAATGTACCGGGTCAAACAGAAAAGGGCCCCGTGCCCGTTATGTTTGCCCGGTAATACGAATCAGCTATCGCTTGGATAATCGGGTCTACGATACGGCCGACTCAGTTCTACTTCCTGGGAAAAACCTGGCGAAGACAGAAGCGACCCGAGCTCTTCTTCTCGCCTCACGATCACGTCACTTCCTGCTCCCACTGGCATCCGCGATCTTTGGACTCCCGGGCCCAACAGCACTTCGAACAGCAAAGTGATCCTCGCGTGACAATTGCTTCCCCATGACCCCTACCGCCTCCTGGATCTGGTCGGGCGTCTTGATTCCACAGATCGCGACGTGGATTGCCGGGTGCATCAGGGTTGCTGCCAGAACGAGCTGATAGATCGTCAAACCGTTTCTCTCCGCCACTGGCCTTAGGCTCTGCACCTTGGCACACAGCTCCCTGAATCGCTCGCCCTGAAAGTCTGGATGATTGATCCGGAAATCACTGAACGTCTCTTCGCCAGTGTATTTGCCGCTGAGCAGCCCCTTGTGCATTGGGGAATAGATCATTACGCCAATGTTCTCCGCCTGGCAATAGGNCAGCAGATCCGTTTCCCCAGCAGGATCGATGACGCTGTATGGCGGTTGTACTACTGAATAGGGACCAAATCTTCTTTGTGCTCGACACTGCTCAACGGTATGATTGCTCAACCCGTAACTTCGTATCTTACCTTCTTCCTTCAGCCTCTCGAGTGTTTCTGCAACATCGGCAAGCGGCGTTAATGAATCGTACATGTGAAGCAAGTAAAGGTCAATTGTATCCACACCCATCCTGTCCAGAGAAACATCGCACCGAGCCTTAATATGTTCCGGTGAGAGATCGGGATACCGGGTTCCGTCGAGATTAAAGTGATTGAACACCTTTGTAACCAGTACGATCTCATCTCTTGGCAGCTCGCCGACAGCCTGGCCAAGCACCCGTTCAGCTTCTCCGTCACCATAGGCTTCGGCGGTATCGAAAAAGTTGATACCCTTGTCAAACGCAAGTCGCATGGCGGCTATCGCGTCCTCTTTCGACTGTTCTCCCCAGAATCTGGGACTTAGCTGCCAGGTCCCGAAAGCAATGGGTGAAACGGACAATCCGCTCTCACCGAGCACCACGCGCTCCATTTTGAACTCCTTCCGCATTTTAAAATGGCTTGGTCAACTAATCTGTAAACAGGCGACGGTCAAGATGCAATCTGGGGAACTTCAAGCTCTCCCTTTCCGGCTTGTTCGCCACCGCCGCCAAGCATCTCAATCCAGGATTTCGAAAGTGAAAAGATGGGCACATAGGCCACGCAAGTACCTAGAGCGGCATCCATGATCCAGTGTCCGGCGTCTCTCAGAGCATTCAGGTGTTCCGTACCACAGTGACCGGCGAAAAGGATGATATTGCTTACCTCTTGTTCGGTCAGCGACAACCCGATCTCTGTCACCACCTGAGAAGTGGTCTCGGGAGAGATGACAGTTGTCCCCGGAAGTTTTCCACCAGAGTAGCTGTAACAAAGGGGAAGCAAAACGAGACAGCCCGTTTGTGCGGATACCGACTTGGATATCTTGTAGGCCGTCAGATAATCAGTCGAAAGCGGAAGGTGATATCCGTGTTGTTCCGTGCCACCGCAGGCAAGGATTGCCGTCCTCGCCTCCTGAAGTGCAGTGATCATATCCTCTAAGGTCATCTCCTCCATCACATTCCCAACACGTTCCCTCTTTCCCATCATTCCCCCTGTCTAACTGCTATTCTATCCTTGGCGCAGATTATCCACCCCACACGTTCGAGATACCCTCCCTCCGTACGTTCGAGCCTGGTTGAGAACCAAGGTTAGCCAAGACCATTTCGAATTCGCCTCCTGGTTCTGTCTTGTTGTTGTGGTCCGTGGTCTGCCGTCCGTAGTCGCATTTCTTCCACGGTGGACCCCAAAACACCTCTGCCCTTCTCCTACCCTGAGGTCCCCAACCCCATCCCCCTCAGATCCGCCATCTCGTTCTTCTCCTCTGCATCATAGAGCTTCCAGATTACCTTCAGCCCCTCCAGACTCGAAATCGGATCGGTCAACGGCTTTTCACCCGTCTCGATACAATCGATGAAGNGGGCCATCTCGACCTCTGTAGGTTTTGCATGCTTCTCCTCGAGCAGCACCAGCTCTTTTTGCCCCGGATCGTGTTCGCCAATCACATGCTTCTCCACATCGCCAAGGTACACGACCTGCCCCCTGGCGAGATTGAGCTCCACCATACCCTTTTCGCAATGCGCATGGAATGAATATCCCAGCCGGGTACCTCTAGCGCCCCAGGTACCGAAGTGGTAACCGAGTCTTCCGTCTTCAAACTCTATGGTCACATTGCTGGTGCCTTCCTTCTCCATCCAGGGCGTACAAAGGTTGGTACCCATATGAATACCCTTCACGGGACTGCCCAGCAACCAAAGCAAGAGGTCGACGTAGTGACATCCATGGCTGAAGAACTGCCCACCACCGAGCGTGTCTGCTCTGCAATGCCAGCTGTCGGGTTCCCTCTGCGTGTGTTGCTCAGTCCATATGGAGATCTGGAAGACCTCACCGAATCTCCTTTCGTCCAGGACCTCTTTGAATTTGAGGACCAGCGGATGGAAACGCATGCAGTAGGCCACCATCAGCACCCTGTCATTCCTTTTGGCAGCTTCGATCATATCCAGGCATTCCTGCTCGGAATTCGCCATGGGTTTCTCGACCATCACGTGCTTGCCTGCCTCCAGACACTTCACCGTAACAGGATGATGGAGATGATGTGGAAGGACTACCAGTGCAGCATCTAACTCATCCAATACCTCTTCGTAATTCGTCGAAATTGCAGGTTCCGACGGAAGATGCTCTGCCACCGCTTTTGCTCTGTCGAGGTCAAGATCCACAACTGCGGTGATATCGACTCTGTCCAGAACCTCGATCATCCTGCTCGCGTGTGACCGAGCCATGCCCCCACACCCAATGATACCGACTCGTGTCTTTCCCATTGTTTCCCTCCATTCATTCTCGGTTTGACGCCCTTACTTTCGAAACAGCTTCCATACGTCCGGGAACATGTTATTTCCGGCTACCATCCATAACGCGTCTTCGTAGACAAAAGGGCTGGCAGCATGTCTGGGTGCCCACGGAGTATCCGGAACTTCTTCCCAGTTCACACCGTCTTCGCTGAACCACACGTCGTTGCGATTCCAGCTCCCTTTTGCCTCATCCATCGACCGGATGGCGTCAGCGTTGTAGCAACCTTCCATTACCCACAGCTTGTCATCCCAGACAGCTACATCGTGATATTGCCTGGGAGTCCAGGGAGCCGATTCGGTGTGGAGTTCCCAGTTGACCCCATCGTTCGTGCTCCAGACGTCATTCATGAATTGCCTGGAGTTGATTGTCGGTGTCTCGTACGTCCCTCCACCCAGCACCCATATCCTGTCTTTGTGAACCGCGCTATGACCTATCATCCCGCGGACTGACCAGGGAGCGTGTTCAAGCACTCGGTTCCACTGGCTCCCATTCTCGGTACACCAGACATCATTGTAAAAGACCTCCTCTTCTTGGGCGAACTGTGGAGTGGTCTGCCCGCCCATCACCCAGATCTTGCCACCCAATGCGGCAGAGTAATGCAGGACACGCGGTCCCCAGGGCACACTACTGGTCGCCTGCTCCCAGTGTTCACCATCTGCACTCGACCATACGTCTGTCTGGTAATGTCCCTGATTACAATCCCCACCAACAATCCACATTTTGCCATCGTGCACTACATATCCGGCAGTGTGCCTTCCCTCCCATGGGGCTTGCTCGACCACTTCCGTCCAGGTCTCACCATCGCTGGAGCACCAGACCTCACTGTTGCATATCTGGGGGAAGTTTACTTTGTCATTGGGATTCCATCCCCCCAGTAACCACATCTTGTCATTCAATACGACTGCTCCGGCTCCATCTCTGCCGGCGAACGCCGCGTTCTCCGTGATACACTTCCACTCGTATCCAGCCACAATGTGCTCCTTCCTGAAGCCTTTCTATCGTGATCCTAACTCGGCAATCCGAGCGTCCTAACCGCATTGCCTGAACTCATCTCCGCCAGCGCGTCTTTGTCCAGAGGCAGAACAGCACGCTTCACCAACGCGGATCCCGGATAAGAAAATGGCACATGAGTACCAAAGATCAAGTGCTGCGCTCCGCTCTGTTCTGCAAGCAGATTCAATCCCGTGTGTTCCAAAACCGGCACCTTGCGCTCAGACGCCAACTCCAGAATTGGTCCAACCACGGGATCGCAAATCAGGTACTAGTTATAGAGCTTGATCCCAATCATCCCGGCATCGAGACACCGTTCCACCTCGGCTATCGCTTCGCCAAAGTACCCTGGAATTATAAAACACATCCCCTGAATCCGGTCCGGATGCCTGTTCATCGCCTCGAGCGTTTTGTCATTCCTTGCCCTTACTTCGTCCATCGGTGCAATTCGACCCGCAGAAATCGGCTGAGAGCACCGCATCTCGACCACGCCGAGGTCATCAGCTGTAGCCACAAGTCGGTCACCCGGATTCTCCCCTCCCGCGTGACAATGGGCATCTATTTTGGGATACTTCAACCAGTGTTCCAGCCTCAAACTCATGGTATCGACCTTCCTTCCCTCACTTACTTACACCCCACCAAATCATCCAAAAACAGCCGCTGAGTCCCTGCTTGGCCGCATAATCAGCACTGCTTTTCTTCCCTACCCAATAACTCCGTACGTTCGAGCATCGTCCAGAACAAGGTCATCTTGATCGTCATAGTTTCTACAATGCTTGACTTACAGGTTCAATTCTCCCAGTCGAAGATCACCTTCCCGGTCTCCCCGCTATCGAACGTTCTGAACGCCTCTACGGCCTGGTCGATCTTGAACCGGTGTGTCACCATATCATCGAGAGGAATGTCGTGTTTCTCCAGAAACGCAACCGCTTTGAAATAGTCCCCCATCGAGTAAACCGAGTTTCCCTTGAGTGTCAACGCCTTTCTCAGAATATCAAGGAAGTCGATCTTGAGATGCTCCGCTCCGGCACCGACATACACCACTGTACCGTGAAGCCTTGCGGCGGCCGCAGCCTGTGCACGCGCGATCTCGTTTCCGGAACACTCCACTACACCTTCGGCCCCCTTGCCGCCGGTCAAATCTAGAATCGCCCCCACAGGATCAACATCTCTCCCATTTAGAATAGTGCCACCGGCAACCCTCTCCGCGTTTTTCATGCGGAATGGGTGTACATCCACACCGATGGTTTTGTACCCCATTGCTTCGCCAAACAGAAGTACCGTGAGCCCAACTGGCCCAAGGCCAAAAACGACAAATGTATCTCCGGCTCTGGAAGGTATCTTGTTCGTTGCTGAGAATGCTGTACCTGCTGTGCAGGCAAGCTGTGCACCTACCGAAAATGAGAGTGAATCAGGAAGTGGCAGACAATAACGTGCCTCTGAGAGCATATAGTCCGCGTGGCAGCCGTTCCTTGTCCGGCCGAATGCGCCTTCGTTCTCACAGAATACGGGGGTTCCCGACAGACAGACATTGCAGTGCCCGCATCCGACAGAATGATAGACGCATACTCGGTCGCCCACAGACAGGTTGGATACGTCCTTGCCCAGTTCCGATACGACGCCGGTTGGTTCATGCCCCGAGATCATGCCCTCTCGCTCAAGTGCCCAGGCCCTGGAACTGTGGTACTTGTGCAGATCACTCCCACATAATCCGCCGACTTTCATCTCGATAACTACCTCATTGGGCCCGGGTTCAGGTTTTGGAATCTCCCTCACCTCAACTTCACTGTCACCCAAATAGACCACACCCTTCATACTCCCCCCTTTGCAGAGTTAGTGCTTCAATCGGTCTTCAAACAGTGTCTGGATCGAAAATCGTTCCTGCGACATATCGGTCAGGGGACGACTCAGGACTACTGAAATAATACACTACGACGATCTTTCCGTCGTTTCTCTGAACGCTGCGAGCGTATCCAATGTCCTTGCACATGCCATCATCTCGGAGAACGAAGGGACCTATCCAGGTCTGTCCGCCATCGCCACTCAGCTTGGCACACATGCTGTAGGGTTCGGCGCGATTTCCATAGGTCAGGCAAAGTCTGCCATCACCCAGCAGAACCAGGCTGGGAGGATTCCCCTCGCCAAGATTATCCACCGGATCCGGCATGCCCCTCCAGCTCTTGCCATTATCCTCAGACAGATGAGCGGACAACCAGCGACGGGTACCTTCCCGTCTACGGACGACGACATAGATATTCGAAGCGCTAAAACGGGCTGAAGCGGGCATAATCCCGAACCCTTCAGGTTCAGGACCTATCCAGGATAGGAAGTCCCATTGCTTGCCGCCATCCTGGGTCCTACAGCAGAATGGGCGTCCTTCACCTCCATTAGACTTGGAGGCAGTCAAGAACAGCGTGCAGGTTTCTGCGCCATCCGCCAGGTAGTCTGTTCTGGCAGCAATGCCCTCCACTCCTGTGCAAGACAGCGCAAATTGACCTTCCCAGTGATGTCCCCTGTCATACGAATAATAAAAGCGCGCGGGTCCGATCTTGGTGCTGGACATTCGCGAGGTGAGGGCAAAGTCCGGATGCTTGAAATCAATGCCGCCCTCGCAAACGGTGGACTTTGGGATTTGGATTCCAGGCAACTCCGTGCCATGGAGACTGTCACCCTGAGGAATGAGATAACCCTTTGACGCGGGATCCTCTATCTGCCAAGTTTCACCTCCGTCCAGGCTCCTGGCCAGAAGGTGTTCCTCGGGTTTTTTCGGGTCAATATGATGTCGATCGCCGCGATCTAGGAAGTAGCCGCAACTGAACCCCACGAGGATCTCATCACCCCAGGACCAGATCCCGTGATTGGCCGGCCACCCACCGAATCTGCCCGGTTCATAGTAAACTTTGGTGTGCCGGACCTCCAAAAAGCCCCTCACTCTCCAATTGGATATCACCTTCTGTTTTTTTATCTTTCGATCCGCTGAACGGGACGTACACTGCCCGCTTTCAACCGGCAGATTTACCTGTTCAGTCCACCATCAGACTTCGATTGTCCGGGATCTTGGAGCCATGATACTGTCAAGCCAAAACCTGCGCAAGGAGTGATTGGTAGTGAAGATCACCAAGGTAGAGCCAATCCTGCTAACGGTTGATATGCCCGAGGAACACCCCCTTCGATGGTCCGGAGGAGAGGCGAAGAGTATCAACTGTGCGCTTGTCCGTATCCATACGGATGAAGGAATTTCCGGCCTGGGTGATTGTTACGGCAGCGGGTTTGTTGCCGGCGAGGCAACGGCCGAGCTCTTTCGTCTGTTCGGCCGATTCCTGGAGGGACACGATCCGCGCAATGTGTCAAAATGCTTCGAAACTATGTACCGGCGAGTGATTTATTGGGGGAGGTCAGGGCTGGCGGTGGCGGTCGCCAGTACAGTGGAGAATGCCCTTTGGGATATTACGGGAAAAGCAGCTGGGAAACCTGTTCACGAACTAATCGGCAGGCCATGTCACGATAAGCTGCCGATCTACGCGAGTGGCGGTCTTGAGCAGCCTTTGGACAGTCTCAAGGCAGAAATGCATGACCACATATCGAAGGGTTACAAAGCCGTTAAGATGAGGATTGGCGTCAGCCTCGATCACGATCTGGAGCGCGTGGCCACCTGCCGTGCCATCCTCGGGCCAGATGTCAAGCTGATGGCCGATGCGGTGATGGGCCACAACCCGAACCCGTGGACGTCTGCTGAAGCTGTGCGAGCGGCAAGGTCGTTGGAAGAATTCGACCTCTTCTGGCTCGAGGAGCCCTGCTTTGCAGCCGACTACGATGGTTACGCCCACGTTCGACAGAACACCCCTATTCCCATTTCGGGTGGGGAAAGCTCCTGTATGACTTACGAATTCAAACACTTCTTTGATCGAAAGGCACTCGACATCGCCCAACCGGACGCCTGCCAGGCGGGTGGCATCCTTGAGTGCCTGAAGATTGCTGCTCTCGCTGACGCCAACGGAGTAAAGGTGGCTCCCCACGCATGGGGAACATCTATCACGGTAGCCGCAAATCTTGCCTGGGCATTCGTCGCACGCAATACCGTCCTGGCCGAGTACCCAACGTGGCATTTCCCGCTCACGGACGAACTTTTCATCAAAAAACCATGTATCGAGGACGGCTACGTGCTTCCTCCTACCCTTCCGGGTCTGGGGGTGGAGCTCACGAATGATACGGTCGAGAAGTACAGATATCGTCCTGACGCCTCCAGACTCAATATGCGGCGGGCATCAAGTGACACCTAACCTTGACAATTGGAATGAAGGCCAATGAAACCAAAAATTGGATTCCTTGGGACAGGATATATGGGCCAGATCGCCCACCTGGACAACTATGCGGCGTTACCTGAGTGTGAGGTCGTGGCGATTGCCGAGTGCAGACCGGAACTCGCAAATGCCGTCGCCGGCAAGTATGGGATACCAAAGGTCTACTCGGACCACAAACAGCTGCTAGAAGACAATAACGTGGACGCCATCGTCTGCACCCAACCCTTCCATAACAACTATTGGCTGGGCAAGGAGGTCCTGCAGTCCGGCAAATCTCTGATCACCGAAAAGCCGATGGTGCTGAGGCTGGACGATGGACAGGAATTGGTCGACATCGCCAATCAGAATAAATCGCTTTACGCAGTAGGATTCATGAAGCGATACGACCCCGGAGTACAACTTGCACGAAGGAGAATTGAGGCCGTCATCGAATCGGGCTCGATGGGTATGCTGAAAATGGTGGATGCCTGTTGTTTCATGGGTGATTGGCGCCAGAATCCTGGCTCGCCAATCGGAACAAACGAAAAGAACCCTCCTGCTCTTGAAGCCAGGTATCCAGACCACATCCAGGGCAGATTCGAGATGGAGTACGACCACTGTCTCAATATCTATTCGCACAACATCAATCTGATTCGTTTTCTCCTACCGGATCAGGACCTGAGCTGCTTGAATGCGACCCATATCGACGACGCCTACACAATGTCCTTCATATCGAGCAATACACTGGTGAATCTCAAGGGCACGTACACTGCCTCACATACCTGGCAGGAAGAAACCCATTGTATTTTCGAACAGGGGAGAATCTCGGTTTACACCCCGTCTCCACTGAACCGTCAGGACATAGCCAGGGTAACCGTCTACGAATCGGGAGAAGAGGCACACAGTGAGACGGAATTGCACGCTGAAGTAAAATGGGCATTCTATTGCCAGGCACGCGGGTTTGTCTCAGCTCTGCGTGGCGAGGCACAATTGCTGGCCCCTGGCCAAGACAGCTTGAATGATGTAGCGATAATGGAGGATGTATTCAGAAAGCTGGAGGCCTGAAAAACAATGGACATTCGGCGGCAAACAGGCAAACGTGACAGATCGAAATTTCGAGGAGCACACAACGATACCGTCCTAGTCCAGCCGATATTTGATAGTCTAAATGCGGACGAAATACGTCCAGGTGTGCTGGGTTACACACCGTGCTGGGCGATGCTCAAACCCGGGATGACTGTGGAGGCACACCACCATGAAACACCGGAATTCTATGTTTTCACTCAAGGCAAAGGTCAAATGAGCCTGGATGGTCAAAGCTTCGAGGTTTACGAGGGTATGTCCGTAAACATCCCCTCGAATGTGGTCCACGAAGTGGCAAATTCGGCTACTGCGGCTGAACCATTGATGTGGCTATCTATCGGCCTAAGCGTCTGATCCGGAACGGAAGCAACTCGCACCCCATGTCTCAGTTCCTCGATCCTGGTCACCTTGTTGATGACGATCTGGCATTGTGCCTCACAGCAAGATATACAGGCGATCCCGCCATCAACTTTGTACCGTCATACAGATTCAGCATGACCCTGGTCGCGACTGGTGAACGATGCGGCCAGATCGAACTGAGAATCGGCAACACATACCCCATCGTCAAGCACGGCGGGCACGTCGGATACGAAGTGTCCGAGGAGCACCGTGGAAATCGTTATGCTGCCCGAAGCTGCAGCCTGTTGCTCCCTCTCGCGAGAAGTCATGGACTGAATCCCCTTTGGATCACCTGCAATCCGGACAATCTCCCCTCGAGAAGAACCTGCGAAATCATAGGTGCTCGGCTGGTCGAGATCGTCGATCTCCCGAAGGAAACCGACCTCTACCGGGTAGGGGACCGTCAGAAGTGTCGTTACCGTCTGGATCTATAGACACCGACCTGGACCGCAGAAGAATCCCCAACTGCCGTAACGTTCCTGACATCCGTAGCCTTATATAAGGAGGATTGCCGCTTACTGACTTTGCCCCTGACTTTGTGGTCTGTCGTCTGCAGTCAAACGTCGCCTTCACTACTCACCGGCCCCTGGCAACTTTCTCTCAACACCTGATTCTCCCATGCACCCAATTCCACTAGCATCCAGCCTCTCACGCGTTCATCAATCTCGAATCCGAGAACTTGCGGACATTGCATTCACCAGGGAGGGCGTCCTGAATCTCCACTTCGGCGAATCCAATGTGCCAACTCCTGACTACATCAAGGATGCAGCCACCCAGGCCATGGAGGAAGGGTTCACTTACTACACCGAGAATGCAGGTCTCCCGGGATTGCGCAAGGCCATCGTACAGAAGTATGGGGAACTCCATCAGGTAGATCTAGATCCGACAGAGGAGATCCTTATCACGGCCTCCGGCGTCCAGGCTCTCAATGTGGCCATTCGGTGCGTAATCGATCCTGGTGACGAAGCGATCGTCCTTACACCCAACTGGCCCAATGCATCTGCGATCATCAGCATGTTTGGTGGATATCCCAGGGAAATCCCGTTCTCGGGAGGTGAAACAGGATTTTTCATCGATTTTGACGAACTCGAGGCCACAATCTCGTCCAACACCAAATTACTGGCATACGCTTCGCCCTCTAATCCCCTCGGCTGGGTTGCCACTGTGGAAGACCAGCACAAGCTACTTGAATTCAGCCGTCGACATGGTCTTTGGCTGCTTGCCGACGAGGTCTATGAGCGTATCTACTTCGAGGGTCCCGTATCGCCTTCCATCCTTCGAATTTGTGATCGACAAGATGCAGTAATTGTCGTGCAGTCTTTCTCCAAGAGTTACTGCATGACGGGCTGGAGACTCGGGTGGGTGGTGTCAAGGAAGGATCTCGTTGGGAGGGCCACCCAGCTTAACGAATTCATCGTCTCGCACGCACCAGCCATGATACAGAGGGCAGGAGAGATCGCGCTCTCGCACGACGAGAATGCAAGCGATGGAGTGCGTCCGATGGTGGCGGACCTCAAGAAAGGCGTAAGCTTTGCATATGAGGCCCTTCGAAGCCTGGAAAACGTCTCACTTCCCAGGCCGGACGGGGCATTCTATCTGTTCCCGAGAATCAGGAACCTATCTGACTCCTTCAGCTTTGTGGTCGATCTCCTGGAAACACGAAACGTCGCAGTGGCGCCCGGAGCAGCCTTTGGTAACGGCGGTGAAGGGGCGATCCGTCTATGCTGTGCCGCCGACACCTCCGTGCTAACTCCGGCGGTTGAGCGTATCTGCGAATTCCTGGATTCCTATGATTCCACCATAAAAGGAAGCGAGAAATGACACTTGCTATCGGGTATGTTGGCCTTGCCGCTCTACTTGGATGGGCACTTCGGGGCCAGTACGGTCACCAACTGGGTGCCACCATACCAGGCGTTCTATTCTCACTGGCATTGGTTCTGGTGTCTGGTCGTCCGGACTGGATGCAGCGCGCACCGCTTATCGCCCTGGCAGGGGGTATGGGGTTCGCTGTTGGCGGAAGTGCCAGCTATGGGATCCTGATCGGATACACTCGCTCGAGGGTGTGGTCGAACGTTCTGTATGGATTCTGCTGCCTTTTTGTCGTGGGTGGCCTTTGGGGGGCAATTGGCGGCGGTGTGGTTGGATTGGTCCTAGAATCTACACCTCCAGCCTGGTACGAACTGTGTATGCTGGCGTGTTGCATGTTTGCTGGAGCCTATGTGATCTATCACCTGCTGATAACACGATGCGGCATCCGAATGACCCCACCACGCAGCGATGCCTGGGCATACGAGCTTGGCATGGCCCTCATCCTGTTGCCTTTCCTCAGCACCTTCGGATATAACTTGGCCCTCCGGTCTGCAATTTTCGGCATGTTGGGTTTTGGCCTGGGCTTTGTACTTGGTAATTTCCTCCAGGTGTTGGGAAATGCGAGCGGTATTCCGTTCGGTTGGTGGAAGGTGATGGAGAAAAGCATGGGATTCGTAGGAGGGGCTGCACTCTCTTACGGCATTCTCTCGACGAATGCGCCTGTTTTGCAACCCACAAGCCCAGTCCTCAATTGGGTTGGCATCCTGCTGGTATGCGTCGGCATCCCCTGGGCGGTCCTCCATCGCAGGCTATCGTTTGCCAGACTTTCAAAGCGGTTTTCTGAACTTCCGTTTCAAAATGTAGAACAGACTGTCACGGTCAGGCTTCTCGCAGCAAGAGTCTCCGTCATGTTGTGTGTGGTATTCATGCTCGTGGCAGCCGCCCTCTACACTGTCGGGTCACTACCGGCCTATTCCTCCTGGCTCCTGATTCTGACGTTCTTTTCACTCAGCGGAATAATCATGTCCAACCTGCAGTCGGGATTTCCAAAGGACCGATTCGAGTCCCGAGTCGTCGAGGTAAGCCTGTGGCTTGAGTTGGCGATACTGATTTTCCTGGCCACCTATCGGTCTTTTGACCAATCCTTGGTACTTGAGGGCCTGGCATCTGGTCCACCTTCAATCTATCCACTAATAACCCTGGTATCGGTAATTCTGGTTTTGGTTTCGACAGTCTCTTTCTTCTCACACCGACAGCATCTCCCTGGCGCTCACCTGAGATGGAAAGGGGAACTCGAAAGATCTCTGTCCGGAGAAAGGCCGTCGATCAAGAAACTCGGAACGCTCGACTGTGACATCGTGGAAGCCAATCCCGTTGTTTTCAAAGGGAACGTCTACAGGTGCGAATACCTGAAGGATAAGTATTCCGGCAACGCCACTGGCGACTCCTACTTCCGATTTGTCAACCGGGAGTCCGGGGATACCACCCCTCCGTTCGCCCGGGGGTTTCACATGGGATCTGCATTTGTCGATCTGGATACCGTGTATGTATCGGCCGTGAATCACTGGGACGGCGAACGAATTCACATCTTCAAGTCTGAGGACTTCACCCACTGGGAATCCTGGATCGCCCTGGACCTTCAGGGATATGGTATGTTCAATACCTCCATCTGCAAAACAGATGAAGACTATGTGATGATGTTCGAGGTAGGTAAACCGCCTGAGGTGGCTGGTGTACGATTCACTGCCAGATTCGCAAGATCGAGAGACCTGCACGATTGGGTCCTCACCCCACCTGAGTGCACCTATTCAAAAAACAGATACACGGCGCCTCACTGCCTGAGATTTCTCGATGGGTACTTCTACAATTTCTACCTCGAAGCGAACGATGGGTATGAGCACCGAGTTGTTCGTTCGAAAGATCTGGTTGCCTGGGAAGCCAGTCCTCTAAATCCCGTAATGAAAGCGTCCGAGCAGGACAGGTTAATCGCGAACCCTCACCTGGGACCGGAGCAGAAGCAACGAATCGCGAGCGCGATCAACATCAACAATTCGGATATGGACTTCTGCGAACACGAGGGCAGTTTGATCATCAACTATTCATGGGGAAATCAAAAGGGCGTGGAGCACCTCGCTGAGGCGATCTACGAAGGATCTCTTGAAAGTTTCCTAAAGGGCTGGTATCCGGGAGGTACACAGACTTGAAGATCACAGGTATTGAAACCATCGCCCTTTCAGATCCTGGAACGGCAGATGAGACCATCGTCAGAGTTCACACGGATGAAGGACTGACTGGTCTCGGCCAGGCCGAATCACCATCACTCGTCATAGACGCGATCATTCGCGCAGATGGTGGTCTGCTGGACGTGCTGAAAGGTGAAAACCCTTTGGAGGTCGACCGGCTCTGGCAGAAGATGTACGCCAGGACAGGGCTGTTCGGACGCAGAGGTGTAACGATAGCTGCCATTGGAGCTGTCGAAACCGCGCTTTGGGACATCGCGGGCAAGACTGCAGGAAGGCCTGTGTGCGAGTTGATCTGGCAGGCCTGTTGCGGATGCCGGGAAACTGGCGAATACAAGCTTCACGTCCACCCATACGCCACCGTATATGGTCCCGGGGAAACCCTCCATGAGATGGAGGAGCGATTCTCCCTTGCGGTCGAGAGGGGCTTTCGTGCCCTGAAGCTGGAAGAGTGGGTAGGCGGCTTTGCCCGTGTGAATGTCAAGCGAGATGTGGAAATCGTACAGAAAGTCAGGGAAACAATCGGGGAAGATCGTGACTTGCTCATCGATGTCCAGAACCAGTGGCAGGAGGTGGGTCAGGCCCTCGAAACCATCAGGGCCATCGAGAAATTTCATCCGTACTTTATTGAAGCGCCGCTCCCGCCGGACAACCTGGATGGTTATGCGCGACTTGCAGATACCGTGGATACCCGAATTGCGGTAGGAGACTGGGGATTCACCACCCGATTCGATTTCGAAGATCTGATGACAAGGGGCAAGGTAGATGTGGTGCAACCCAGTTCAGTGCGGGCAGGAGGGATTCGCGAAATNACCAGGATAGCGGAATCTGCATTTCGAAANGGACTGCTGTGCGTNCCGCACGCGTGGTGCCATATGGTTGGTGTCGCTGCCGAGATCCACATCGCAGCCGTAATNCCGAATATGCCATACTTTGAGATGCCTATGGCCTTCCCCGATTCGCCGATTATCTCCGAACTCCTCGATCCGGCAATTGAGTTGAACCAGGAGGGAGCAATAGAAGTACCCGATAGACCTGGTCTAGGATTCGAGCTGAACGAAGACGTTGTGAGAAGATTTCGTGTGGATCCACACTGACAGCAATCTCCCCAAAAGCCCGGATGCGTTTCAGAACCTCAGCACGGTCCTCGTCGGGAACAATTTCGCAATACACAAGATGTACCCGTTCGCCAGAAGACTGACGCCACCTAGGGATTTGCGCGGAAAGCCTTCCATTGTATCCTCCTCTTCACGGTGACACTTGGTCCTGTATAGGTTGCCCAAGTAGCCTGTCCATTCGGTAGACTACTCCTCAGGAAAAACGTTGCAGCCGGTGGGTGCCCTCCAGAAATCATCTAGGTCGTGTTCCACCTTTCCAGCCCACTGGCGCAGTACGCCACGTCCCACACCTCTCCGCCCAAGTGTCGGTTTGATCACGCCCCCATCCCATCCGTCGAGCACCATGTCCAGGAGCTCAGTTCTTATATTCGCATATTCCGGGTCAGTGCCCAGGTCGTGAAATTCCTCCGGGTCCAATTCAATATTGAACAACTGGGGAACGGTGTGCCCATGATAGTAGTTGAGTTTCCAGGGCCCCCTCCTGATCATCCTTCCCGGCGGTTCAGTTGCCCCACTGTAGTTCTCCGAATAGATCTCCGCCGGTCTGCCTGGCACCGCATCACCACCTTCCAGAAATCCCCTCAGACTGTGCCCTGCCACATCCGGCATCNGCTCGCCGCCGGCAAGATCTATCAGTGTTGGCCCCACATCCAGCAAACTCGCTGCCGCCCCCACGCGATGCCCCTGCACGAACTGGTCGGGGAACGACCAGATCATCGGCACGCCCGCCGATCCTTCGTAAAAACTGCTCTTCCACCACATACCGTGTTCGCCTGCCATCTCACCGTGGTCCGAGATATAGACCACTACGGTATTTTTACCGAAGGAGGTGGATTCCAGCGTGCTCAACAACCTACCGATCTGTACGTCCATAANGGTGACCAGACCGTAGTATGCCGCTCTTGCCTTTCGTACCTCCTCATCACTCAAACCGTTGATGCCTCGATTCTCTCGCCAGAGCTGAACGGCCGGGTGAAGACTATCCATATAGTCTTCCGGCACACAGGGGATATCCACCCTATCATAGTATTCTTCATACAGATCCCTTGGACAGATGAACGGACAGTGGGGCAGAACCCAGCCGGCAACCAGGCAGAAGGGCCTGTCGGTGTTCACACGGTCTCGTTCTACCAGGAAATCGCAGCACGCATCGGTAACCGCAACATCGTATGCCTGGTAGGATGTGCGGCCTGGCCCCGCGATCTCGACAGCCATCCTGGACTGACCCGTCGTGGCCGTAGGGATGTCTCCGAGATCGGGACCGGGACCACCGGGAAATGGACTCACAGCATCACCGATTATTCGTCGCTCGAAACCGTGGCGCTGGTCCGGCCCAATGAAATGCATGCGTCCACCCAGAACGCTCTCATATCCTGCTAGTCCCAGTCCGTTCGCAAAGGTCGGGATGTCCGATGGGAGAAAGCACGCATTGGACCAGACGCCGATGTCTGAGCAATGCCTGCTGGTCAGAAAGGTCATTCTGGAAGGTACGCAAAGCGGTNAAGCACAGTAGGTGTTCTCGAACAACACGCCCCGATCCGCAAGACCATCCAGATGGGGTGTCCGGAGGATCTCGTCTCCCGCACATCCCATGTTCCGCCGGTTGTGCTGATCCGACAGAATCACCAGAAAATTTGGCCTGTCGGCCATATCCGGCCCTCCATTCAGGCCTGTCCCAGCACCCTTGTAATATTTTCGGAAAAAATCTTCTGTTTAACACCATCCGACGCATTCATTTCAAGCACACGTCCAGCATTCGTGTAGTAGCAGGCCCCGGGGAGATCGGTACCAAACACGATACGGTCTTCCCCCAGCAATTCCAGACCCAATTCGTAGGCTCCTTTCTCGTTGATTGTGCCGGCATAGTCTACTATCACGTTCTCGCAGTCTGCCACAGCTTGGAGACCGTGCTCGAACTGCGCTCCCATATGCGCCATGATAAAGCATCCCTCGGGATACCGGTTGGCAAGCTCCACAATCTCCATGGGTTCTGCCTCGGATGACGGCGCGTCCCCGTGTGTTCGGTAGTATGAGTGGTAAAGCACCGGCCATCCCAACTCCAGCGCGGCTTCAACCGCTTCGTAAGTTCGAGGATCGGTGGCATGCTGACTGATCCAGAACTTAAGCCCTGCGAAGCCCTGCGATTTGCAGGCAGCTATTTGCCCGAGAGCATGTTCGGTATGCACCGCGTTCACATAGCAGAAAGGGATAATTCTGTCCCCTACGTCATCCCGGAGCCGTNTGGTGTCCTCATTACACTTTGCTACCTCTAAAGGAGTTGGGTCCCCGCCCCCTGTCAGATTACTGAGGATGATCATCCCATCGAGATCGAATCGATCCAGACACTCGGTCAGGTAGCCGGTATCCGCGAATAGACTCCAATTATGGGCGTGGGCATCAATTACCTTGAACGCGCTCAGTTCATCCATCAGCCCCATGGGAACACCTCCATCGCGTTATTCCCCAGGATAGCCGACTTCTCCTCATCACTCAGGGTAGAGCCTTCCAAGGCAAGCCTGCTCCCTCCCCAGTAGTAGTAGGGTGCACCTGTACCGAAAACGACACGATCCACGGGNAACCAGGAGGGCAGTTCGTCGAACGAGGCAGAGGTCGGTTTGCTGCAACCCAGGTCCAGGTAAACATTAGGCAGCATCCCCAATTCTTCACGCAACCCCTTCAATTCGCCGAAATAGAACATAGACAGTACGAAGGTCGTGTCGCTTTCTCGTCTCAACAACTGGAGGAGTTCGTCTACGTTTACCGGAACCTGATTGACTGAGCGAGGCGCCACACGGTCATCGAATATTCTCCCATTGATCGTAATTGGAAGTCGATTCTGATTCGCAACTGTGATGGTGGCTCCAACTCTATCAGACAGAAGCGAATATCGATGCAGACCGGGAACCAATCGAAGGCCTACCAGTCTTTCATCCCCGCCAGCTTGCTCAATTTGTTCCTCCAACTTTGGGAATTCGGGATTTATCGAAGGGCAGAACTTTAGCCAATCCGATGCCGTGGCGTATTCCTCCAGATCCCTTTGCAGTCCATCTATAGGATCAAAATAGAAGAGCGAACGAAATCCGGTCGCAATGGCACCGTCCAGACCCGCTCGCTCGCGCAACCTTTCCAAATCTTCCACACCAGTTGGCACCTCGCGAAACGGGCAGGGCCCAACCAAAAGCGTTGTATCCACCACTGCCATACCGTCTCCTCCCCACCAGAATGAATCCCCTGGTCTTGCAGTTTGTGACCTTTCCCTGGTGTGAATATCGCCCAGAGAACGGACCCGTGTCAACCGCTTTGCCGAAAAAGTGAAAGCGGAGCTCTCCATACCAGAGCGAGGTGGAAAATCCTGTGGCATCCTGTATTCAGGTTGATTCCTTCAAGATAAACTCAGGCCGTTCGCGCAACACGCGACACGAACTGACAACATTATCTCTCCCGTCAATCAATAATGTCCGGCTGTTGCCGATCTGGGTGCTTCGCATGACACCTTCTTCGAGAAAAACAGACTCCATGTTCGCNAGGAAGCGCCTGACCCCTCGGTCGGCACAGTCATAGCGCCTGGCTGTTATGCGTATTTCCGATCCGTCCGCAAGTGTTATCCTTGCATCAGGGATTTCGGCATACCCCAGATAGGCGGGCTGAACGATGTCCTCGGCACAATGGAAAAGTGTATTGGACCCCAGCGAAGCGCCGAAAAATATCACTTTGCCGCCCATTTCCATCAAACGGTAGTATGGGGAAGACACATCACATGGGGTATCCACGTGTCCGCACGTCAGAAACCTAGCGTGTGCGCCAATGGCGGCTGCGGAAGAAACGGGGTGGCAGCTGCGTACGGCATGTTCCCGCAATCTGAACACCTCCGTGACCCTTCCTGACGAGGAAGGGGTGCTCTTGACCGAGAATCTCACCGGAGTGTTTTTTAGAACACCAAACGTCAGAGTCGGCATCAGCACGGTGCCATCCGCCCCAATCGCATCCAGAAGCACGTCGATCACCGTATCTGCTCCACCGTCAACATATCCGAAACTGCGGAGTGAGCTGTGGACGAGAAGAAGGTCGCCAGCCTGGACGCCCAAATACTCGAGCCCCTGGTGGATCTGTTTTTTGTCAACTACGGTGGGTCGTTTCATCCGCCATCGGCCGAAAGCAAATGGCATGACTTCCACACCCGAAGCCGTGCCGTCATGAAAGCTGGTGGTGATGCTACCCCATCATTTAGCCACCACGAATGTCGTTTCCTTGGAAAAAGAGTTCCCGTTCACCAGATCGGTAACTTCAACCTTTATATAGTGCCTGCCCGATCTTGCCTCCCCCAAGTCCAACTCGGTGAACGCCACCTCGGATTCGCCGAATCCCAGCTGGTCGTAGCCAATAGCCACACCTGCCTTCCGTTTCTTCCCCGTCAGGGTGTGCACCAGTTTGGCCAGCACGCCACCGGTTTTCGGCCCCATGGTATACTGAACACGGTAGTTGGTTTGTCCGAATTCATCCTTCTTGAGGTTGTAGATTTCGTAGAACACAAAGATATTCTGGTCCGAGTGGTAAGTCCTGGATGGCATAGGAATAACATTCAACCCTCGCTTCGAGAACTGTCCGCCCTCGTCGGACTCTACCACCCGGTTTGCAAGTTGGATATCACTGACACGAAGTCTGTCTTTGTGGTAGTCCTCTACCACGACCTGTTGCCGGTAAAGGCCGAGCCGTCCACTCAACCGATCCCGTACCTTGACTTCCAGACGATATACACCTGGTGGAACATCGAGGCGAACCATATCCGGCAAGACGGCCCCCGGTCCTGTCTGATTCCCGGGCCGTTGATACATGATATCGCCTGTCCGACGATACACCTTCTCCGATGTGGTTGAGAGGAGCGCCAACTGTCGTGTCACTGCCAACCTCGTGACGTTTTCCTCCGAATCATAGGAATACGGCAAGCACGGGATGCCATAGTAGATCTCCAGGACGCTGGAATCGTCCTTTCCGCGGAAATCCGCAAGGGTGTAGTAGAAGTCGAACGGTTTNGTTTCGTATTCAGGAACATAGTAGTCCGGGGAGAGGGCAACGGCCTGCTCATACAGCTTTGAAGGTGAAAAACGCCAAAATTTGGACATCTGGCTCACCTGGATATCGGGGGCACTCGGCACGGGTGCAAAATCGAAGATGCCGGAGTTGAACTCGTCGGTAAATGTGATCTCGACGCCCCCATCCACATCTAGGTAGACCCACGACTCCCACGGAATCGAACTCATGTGTGCGCCCGAGGAGAGGACGGGACTAAAGCCCGAACCACCAAAAATGTCGGTTTTGATCCTGGACTCGAGGAAACCTACGTCATATCCGGGGTCCTCCAGGACAGATTCATCGCCCAGCGCAGCAATGGACAGACCTGCTGTGCCGCTGCCGGTGTTGCTTCCGCTCGACGATGCCGCACCATCTCTGGATCCTTCTGTGAGCGTCATAGCTGTAAGCTCCCCATCCTCTGTATCGGTTGAGGAGATCGCATCTCGCTCCACCTCAATGCCCAGATCGGCAGAGGCGCTTTCAAATCCGAGAACATCGCGTTCCAGCGAAAAGCTACGAATCGGGAAGACAGGCCCTGCGAATGTTTCGCCGACCGCGTCTGTCCCATATAAATTCGTGGCCAGACGTTCCTTGACCTGCAGCACTGCCAGGTTCTGAGACACGTTCAATGAATTTGAGGTAGATACATGGTCCGGCTCTCCAAATCGGATATAGACTTCGCCACGGCTGTCCCAGGGTTCCTTGCCCTTGGAGTATTCGGTTCTGGCAAACCACNCCCGCCTGTAGTGTTCCAACAGACGCTCATTGATGGAGGTTGTGATGTCCGGATCACGCTTCTTCCAGAACGTCTCCAGGAAGCCTGACTTGCCCTCGTCTGAAAGCCCGTCGTAAGCAAGGGCTTCCTCCTCCGACGCGATCAGGTGCATATCCGTGTAGTAGGACTGTTCCAATGAGTCCAGCCGTGATACGTACGTTGAGAAGAAGCCCATAGCCATATCGAACTTCTCTCGTTTGACACAAGCCTGTGCAACAATCGGCATCAATTCGATTGCCTGCGGATACTCCTGAATGAATCCTCTCAGTTTACTCAGGATACGATCGTAGTCTTTTACTTTCAGGTAGGCAAGTCCCAGCTTCTGGCTGCCTTCTCTGTCCGTGGGACGCATTCCAACATAGCGCGTGTACCACAGGATGGCCTGTTCGTAGTCATCCCAGAAGTTGGCGTACCAATCTCCCATCAGCAGATAGGCATCCGCGTACTCCGGATCCATCTTCAGCACCCGTTCGAGTTCCGGCTTCACATCATGCTCATTCAAAACATATCTGGTGAAGGCGATTTGATACCGAGCATCTACGAAGCTCTGATCCCGGATCAGGGCTCTCTGGAAATAGGAAATGGCCTGGTACCGTTCATTGGGAAACTCCAGGTGCACGAGACCAAGACCATAGTAAGGCTCGGGATCCTTCCGCGTCATCGACAGCGCTTTTTTAAACGCCCATTTCGCTCCTCTGTAATCTTTCGACTGAAGAAAGGCGTGACCGATGGCGATGAAAGGATCTTTGTCGTCCGGCCGATGTTGCGTAACCACCCTCAGGGGAAAAATGGCCTGCTCCGGATCGTCTGTATTGAGTTTCTGGGCGGCGAAATTGAACAGCGAATCTACCTGGAGAGATTGTAGGGATCCACTTTCCAGCACGTATCCCCCAGGGCGTCGGATCAGGTCGAGCGCACGGCCGGGATGCCAGTAGCAGGTCAGCACCGAACCCCCGAGCGGGGCGTCTGGTCTAGACGCATATCGGCTCTCGGGCATATGGGGCAGATCTGTTGCCGGGCAGTTCGTAAGGCGCTCCAGGGTTCTGAGATGCCCATTTTTTCGATCGGAACCATGGTCGCCTTCCTTAATCTTATCCCCTACCCACGCCTTCAAATGATCGAGGCTGGTTGGAACACTCCCGTCGTTTTCCAGCCTGTACTGAGTCATCAGATCGCCCAGAACGATCATATGCTCGCGACAGACTGCCTCATCGAAGGATTCATCTGCAACAATCAGTGACCGAATGGCCTCAAAGTACGCCTCGCAACTTTCACCACTCAGCCCCTTTCCTACATATTTCTTTCGAATTTGCTTGAATCCGCTGACGGCCTCTCTCAGTGCCTCCCTCGAACTTCTATACTCGCCGCGATGCATTGCGTGGTGACCTCGCGACCACCAGTTGAGGGATTGCCGTATTAACGGAATGGCGGCTTCCCACTGTCCGGATGATTTGGGTAGCCATCCGGTCGGCCTGCTCCTCTTTAGTTCTGCTGTGGTCACCCCTGGCGGTTCGCCGTTGCTGGTATCACTGGGAGAAACAAACGTCTCATTTCCATTCACCAGGCACGCGATCTGTTTTCCTTCACTGCCCCACCTTACAGGTCCTGAGACCTGGTCCTGAAGAATGATCCGCGCTCCACCCGCTCTATCCACAACCCACAGCCCACTTTCATCTACAACTGCCAGGCGATCACCCTCGCCGGAAACGGCAACCTCCAGAGGGTTTATCGAACCGGGCATGATCCACGGTATGATTTCGAAGCCACTGAGGTCGATTCGCCAGATACGGTTCTTCACGAGAGGCAGTCTTCTCAAACTCCCTCCGGTCAGTGTAGACCCGAAACCCACATAAGAAAGCCCCCGCTCCATATAGACCAGTTCCTGGCTGCCCGGCAGGAACTCCAACGTGCCGGGTTCACCCAAAAACATCCCGATTCGCTTGGAATCGGACCCGTCCGGACGCATCGTCCAGATACCGGTCATAAGAGCCTTGGGGGCACCGTAGGGGACCGTCAAGGCAACGATTTCGCCGTCTGTGGACCAAGCTGCACCTTGCCTGCCCTGCGCCGATGACGCAAGGAAGAATAGCAAGGAAACGATGGGAAACAGCCTGGACAAAACATCCCTCCAAACCCCGGCGTGCCTGGTCAGATGGATGTGTGGAGTGGTGTGGGACATAAACCCATGGTCAAAAGATACGCAATCTATCAGCTGTCAAACAAGCCGTCATTCTTCATCGCCTCGAGGGACGCACCCATAGCAGCTACAGAGGAGTCGATAATGGCTTCTGTATGGGAAAAGCTGGTATAGCAGACTGAGTAGATGATGAGCCCTCGTTTGAGCACTTCGGCATTAAACCGGAGAAAGAGATCACCACTATTCGGGTGGTCGAACACGAGCTGGCCAACGGGTGCCGCGCCCTTGAAGCAGACCGGGACATCCAGGCGGCGGCAGTGCGCATTGAAGCCTGCGTGCAGTTGCTCTCCCCTCGCCCAGATCGTGCCGATAACGTCGTTATTGGCATAGACGTCCAGCACTGCCTTTGCAGCAGCGAGACCAAGTGTATCCCCGCCAAATGTCGATGAAATCACGGCCTCCTGAACAGTGCCCATTACAGCTCTGTTCCCCACATAACACGAGAGCGGAACGCCATTGGAAATCCCCTTGGCGAAGACAGCCAGGTCCGGTGTAACTCCGAAGTATTCCTGAGCACCGGCACGCCTCAGCCGAAATCCCATGACAATCTCATCGTAAATCAGAACTACACCATATTGATTGGTGAGCTCTCGCAGATCCTTCAGAAATTGATGCCCTTGCTCTATGTCGCCATAGCTGCAGGCAACACTGACGGCGGCGACATCGCCGGGATGGGCCTGCAGAAACTCCTCGAACGGCCTCTTATCACCCCACGGCAGAGCAGTATATGTGGCCCGTGTAGCCTCCGGAACGCCCGTCTTGCTCATCGTGTTGATCCAACCATGATACCCACAGGTCAAAATCTGGTCGCGCCCTGTGTATGCTCGAGCCAACCTGTGTGTTGCCGCCATGGCCTCACCACCAGTCTTCAGGAATCGAACCTGTTCGGCGCAGGGCAATACCTTTATCAGCTCCTCTGCGACTTCCACTTCCAGCGGGTGGGAGTAGCTGAACACGATTCCGCTATCTAATTGTCGGCGGATCGCCTCGTCAACCGCAGGGTATCGATACCCAAGCGAGATTGGCCCGAGGCCGTTTCTGAAGTCGATATACTCGTTCCCGTCCAGGTCCCATACCCGACACCCTTCACCTCGAACAAGATAGCAGGGCTCAACGTCCCGCATCGATGAACGTGGCGCCTTGGAGTGCGTCTGGGTGCCCATGGGTATCACTTCTTCAGCACGTCCGAATAACTTCCACGACTGTTCCACGCTCCGCTTGGTTTCAGTTGCCATCAAGCCACCTCCCATTTTCTCCACTTTGATCTTCTATCATTCTGCTCAGCCTGAATCAATAGCCATGGATTCCGTGCCCACCACCTGGAAACCAGATCACGTCCACAATCAACGAGAGCGCAATGCCTGCCGAATACCCGATCAGCACACCGAGGAAAAACGGGCTGTACCTCCTGTAGAGGGCAGCCCCGCCGATCCTGAGAATCAGGAACTTCATCGCCCAGGCCAAAAAGACCGAGAATACAGTGTATCTCACAGAGGTCCCGGTGCCCCCAAGAGCGAACCCTATAGGATGAAATGGCCACCAGGGAAACCGATACTTCAGGAAGGTCAGCAGAGACATCACCGCTGCACCGATACCAAACAACGTCAGCTGGAGCGAATCAGGGGGCTCTGGGTTGTTCATCTGGGTCAGTACCCCGGAAAAACCCGATTTGCTGTATCTAGTGAAAGGGTAATCGTTGAAGTTGAATGCCCCGTATGTGTAGCCAAGATACAGAGTATAGAGAATCGATATCACAGAACCCGCGACAAAAGCGAACACAATACCGGCCAGCACGCCGCGTCGCCCTCCTTTGGGGCATACATCTGCAATCTTGGCACCGTGCGTCACGGCCGGCATGAACAATCCCTTGCCGTAGGACGCAACGGCATTGGTAAACGCCAGCATGGTTAGACTTGAACCGGACAGGTTCTGAGATCCGATGGTCGAGGTTACAAACCGCTGGGGTCCAACCGGCATGCTCACGAATACCAGGCCCACGTCTGAGACGATTCGAGACACCCCGATATACAGCACGTATGTCGCAAAAACGAAAAAACTTGCAAGTCCCAAGCTCATACCGGCTTTGTATAGCCAGCCTACGGCAACCACCACACAGATTACGAAACCGAACACTGCCGTACGGTAACGCATCATCTCATCATCACTGTCCAACTCCGTCTTCCGTCCCAGGGCCTCCTGCACCACCATCTTCAAGTGGCTTCGGGCAGTCCACAGTCCCCAAAACACCATCGCAAAGAATGCCCCCAGAGGAATCCACTGGAAGTCTGCTGAAGCGTGGGCCCACGAGGCGGCGTTATACCCCAGGCGATTCAGGATTCCGCTTCGCACGACAAAGAGCAGGTCGAAAAACCACAGACTGAAAAGGACATCGATATTTGCGAAGTAGCAGAAGGAAATGGTAAACATATTGATGCGTGTCCACACACCCGGGAAATAGCGTTCGAACTTGACCCAGGGTCCCCATCGTATATTCGGCACTTCTGGGAAACCGGGAACGAAATACCCGATCATATTCCATGTCAGAATGCCAAACGCGATCGTAAAGCCGATCCAGAAAAGCCGCGGAAACGCCATTGTCTCCGCCCTGGCGGTAAGCTCCATCACCGGACGGAGAATGGGGTAGGTCAAGCGCTCGCTCTCCACCCACTGTTTCCGGAGAAGAACCGCCAAACAGACGGACCCCACGAACAAAGCCGTCACCAGTGCCATCCAAGATACCACCGGAACGAACCACACCGCCCAGGGGATGGGCTCACCCGGCGGCAACCCCCCGAAGAGATAGTCCAGCGTTCCGTTTACATTTCTTGGCGCCAGCCACTCGGGGATATAGGGATGGAAGAATTCCGCCCATTGATTCTCGGGCGTAGCAAAATAAAACGGAGCAGCGATCGCACCCAGAAAGTAACCGGTCAGTCCTACGGAGGGTATGGCACCTCCCACAAGACCGCCGGCCAGCACCACCATCAGTTCCGTCGAAGAGAGCGCATACCGAGCCGCCAGCCATCGGCAAGTGGGATTGAGTACCAAGACCAGTAGCAGGTAGATCAGTAGCGCCCCCATAGGAAAATGGCTCAGCGTCATCCTAGAGGCGTGGACGATATACTCCGTATAGTTCACCAGGACATTGGCCCCTACCGACACCAGGACGGCCAGGAACACCGAGCGAACGGAAACACTGGCAGACGTTTCGGCGCCGGTTACATCCTGAACACCTGCAAATGTAGAATTTTGAGCCATAGGTGAAGGTTCGCCCAATAAATGAAATCAGTGAAACAGGAAGGGTAGCAGACGCCTAGTACCCGTGAATATTGTGTCCGGCGCCGGGAAACCAGATGATATCTACAAAGAGGGAAAGCCCGATGCCCGCCGTGTAACCGATCAGGACACCCAGGAAGAAGGGTCGATATCTCCTATAGAGCATCGCCCCGCCAATGCGCAGGATAATGAACTTGATCACCCAGGCCAGGAACACGGAGAATACCGTATATCGAACCGAAGTTCCAGTTCCGGCCAGGGCAAATCCTATGGGGTGTAGCGGCCACCAGGGCAGGCGATACTTTAGAAATGTCAATACAGACATACCTGCAGCGCCAATCCCGAAGAGACTCAACTGAAACTGGTCAACAGGTTCAGGATTTCGCATTTGTGCCAACACGCTCGAAAATCCTGCCTTGCTGTACCTTGTAAATGGAAAATCATTGAAATTGTACGCGCCGTACTGATAACCCAGCTGCAGTGTGTACAGAATGGAAACGGTTGACCCTATGGCAAATGCAAGAAATATGCCCGCGAGCAACCCTCTTCGACCTGAACGCGGACAGCTGTCGGCAATCTTGGCACTGTGGGTCACCGAGGGCATGAACAGGCCCTTGCCATATGCCTGTATCGTATTGGTGAATGCCAGTACCGTCAGGCTGGATCCTGAAAGATTCTGAGATCCAAGTGCAGAGGTTACGAACCTCTGTGCACCCACCGGCATACTCACAAAGACCAATCCCACATCCGAAACTATTCGAGACACACCAATATACAGAATCAATGTTGCAAATACAAAGAGACAGGACACGGAAAGCGCCATTCCTGCCTGAGATAACCACAGGACGCAAAATAATACACTGCCGATGAGACCGAACACGGCTGTATGGTATGGCATCATTTCGTCGGAATCATCCAACTGCGAATTACGGCGAATGGTCTTCTCGAAAACTGACTTCAGGTGACCCCTGGCTGTCCATAGACTCCAGAAAACTAGCGCGAAGAATGCACCTAAGGGGATCCATCTGAAATCGGTGGAAGCGTGTTTCCAGCCACTGGCGTCCACACCCATTCGATTCAGGAGTCCACTCCTGATGATAAACAGCAGATCGAAGAACCACAGGCTGAAGAGTACATCGATATTGGCGAAATACGCGAATGAAATTGTGAACATGTTGATCCTTGTCCACACACCGGGAAAGTATCGCTCCGCCCCGATCCAGGGGCCCCATTGTATATTCGGGATCTTTGGGAAGCCCGGCACGAAGTAGTTAATCATGTTCCACGTCAAGATCCCGAATGCCACGAAGAATCCGATCCAGAACAACCTGGGGAATCGCTCACCCTGTCTGTCGGTCAGATCCATTACCGGTCGAAGGATCGGATAGGTCAATCGCTCATTCTCTACCCATTGTTTGCGAAGAATGACGGCGGTGCACACCGAGGCTGTAAATAGGGCGAGAACCAACAGCATCCAGCATACCACAGGCACAAACCATACACTCCAGGGGATCTCTCCACCCGGTGGCAGTCCCTCGAAAAGGTGATCCAGTGTACCGTTGATATTTCTTGGTGCCAACCATTCCGGGATATAGGGATGGAAGAAGGTAGCCCACTGATTTTCGGGGTCCGCAAAATAGTAGGGAGCTGCAATCGCACCGAGGAAATAGCCCGTGAGGCCTACCGAGGGGATGGCGCCGCCCACCAGACCACACGCCAGCGTAACCAGAAGCTCTGTTGGGGAGAGGGCATACTGGCGTGCAATCCAACGACACGCCGGATTCAGAAGGAGCACCAGGAAAAGATATACCATTAGTGCACCCATCGGCAGATGGCTCAGGGTCAACCTTGACGCGTGGACGACATATTCTATGAAATTTACCCACAGGTTGGCTGCAGCCGCCACGCCTACGCCGATCAGGATAGACCGGCCGGTTACGCCCTGCTCTCCAAATTGCTCCTCTGTCTGATTCGTTACTTCAGGCAATGCCACGCAATCCCCCATTCTCCATCACAAAGGGGCAAAGATTCGACATGGTCTCGGATTAGTACCCGTGAATGGAATGACCCCCACCGGGGAACCAGATAATATCTACAAAAAGTGAAAGGGTGATGCCTGCGGTATACCCCGTCAACACGCCCAGGAAGAATGGCTGGTATCTCCTGTACATTGTTGCACCACCCATTCTTAGCATAAAAAACTTGATCGCCCAGGCGAGGAAAACGGAAAAGACACCATAACGCACATAGGTACTGGTTCCGCTCAAAGCGAATCCAATTGGATGAAATGGCCACCAGGCGAACCTGTATTTCAGGAAGGTCAAGGTGGACATCGATATCACGCCTATGCCGAACAGGCCCAGCTGTGTGGCATTCGGCGGTTGCGGATTCTTCATCTGGGACAGAGCCGATGTGTATCCGTACTTGCTGTAATGATTGAAGGGGTAGTCATTGAAATTGTAGGCGCCGTCCCGGTATCCCAAATATAGAGTAAATACGATTGTGGCAACCACCGCGGTTGCAAATGCCACAAATACACCCGCCAACACTTTCCTCCGATCTCCCTTTGGACAGAAATCCGCCACCTTGGCCATCTGACTCAGAGCGGGCAGGAAAAGCCCTTTGCCGTAGGAGTAGAGCCCGTTGGTAAAAGCCAGTACTGTAAAGCTGGAGCCTGTGATGTTCCTGGTCCCCAGAATAGATGTAACAAACCTCTGGGCACCAACAGGCATACTCACGAACACGAGTCCGACATCGCACACGATTCTGGCAACACCCAGATAGAGCACAAGCATGGTAAAGACCAGCAGACACGACATGCCCATCTCCATGCCTGCCTGCCAGAACCAGAGTACGACAAAAACAACACTTGCTCCCAGACCCAGAAGCGCCGTCCGATAGCCCATCATCTCTTGCGATTCGTCCAGGCCTGCGAATTTCCCCATGGCTGTTTTGACAACGGCCTTGAGATGCCCTCTTGCCACCCAGAGGCTCCAGAAGACCAGAGAGAAAAAAGCCCCCAGCGGAATCCACGCAAAATTTCCAGAAGCGTGTGCCCAGGAGCTGGCATTGTAACCCAATCGGTTCAGGATGCCGCTGCGCAGGATGAATACGAGATCGAAGAACCAGAGACTGAACAGGATGTCGGTGTTGGCAAAGTAGGCGAAGGAAATGATGAACAGATTAATTCTGGTCCAAACGCCTGGAAAATAACGTTCGAACTTGATCCATGGACCCCATTGTATATTTGGAATTTTGGGGAATCCCGGGACGAAGTAGTTCACCATATTCCAAACCATGATGCCGAATGCAATATAAAACCCGATCTTGAACAAACGGGGATAATCCCCTCGTTTGGATCGGGTCGTCAATTCCATCACAGGTGTGAGTACAGGATAGGTGAGCCGTTCGCTCACCACCCATTGCTTTCTCAGAATCACAGCAATGCAGAGCGATGCCACAAACAAGGCCGCCACAAGGGACAACCAGCAGGCGATTGGGATATACCATTCCTGCCAGGGTATGGTTTCACCCGAAGGGAGCCCTTCGAACAGGTAGTCCAGCGCCCCGTTCTCATTTCTCGGGGCGAGCCACTTCGGGATGTGGGGGTGGAAATAATCCCCCCATTGGTTTTCCGGATTAGCGAAGTAGAACGGTGCGGCAATCGCACCCAGCATATACCCCGTCAATCCCACCGATGGAATCGTTCCTCCCACCAGCCCACACGCCAGAACGACCATCAGCTCGGATACGGAAAGTGCGTATCGCGTGGCCAGTCTTCGACAGAACGGATTCAGTACCAGCACCACCGACAGGTAGGCCATCAGTGCGCCGATGGGAAAATGGCTCCCGGTCATCTGGCGAGAAGCGTGAATTACATATTCAACATAATTCACCCACAGACTTGAACCGGTCGCCACGACCACACCAAGACCGATCGACCTGAGCGTCACACCTCGTCTCTCTGGTCCTTCCATGGGTTGAGCGGAAATCTCCAGGCTTCCCGACATTTTGACACTCCCCGACCTCTAGGTCACCCCCGCAGACCAGGTATTGCCACCGGCCCTCACCGTATCATCCGCCTTGAGGTATTCTGCACAGTGAATGCCCCCACCCAATCCCCCAACGGTCGTAATCTCATGGCCCATCTCTATCAAGCCATCCTTGATCTCGTCGGGCAACTCGTTCGTCACGCTTACGGGCTCCTTCGTCTGCATATGCATCCTGGGTCCCGAGACCGCCTCGAGGGAAGTTGCGCCAAAGTCGATGATCTTCTGCGCCACCCGGGCATTCACCGCAATAATCCTTCTTCCTCCTGGCATACCCGCCGCTACATCCCGATCCGGCAAACGCAGAATCAACGGCACAGTGTTGTTGAGTGGACGCTTCCCGGACGCAACAGAGTTCTTCCGACCGGGCCTGGGATCCAATCTGCACATCCCGTGACCCAGGATTACCCCGGTATCGGGAACAGTCACGAGTGAACCGAAGGCGCCGCCCTGCGAGATCGTGACGGAAACCACATTTCCTCCGGAGTCGGCTGACGAAACGTGCAGCGTTCCATCATTGGAATCTCCCATATGTGGGGGCACCAGTTGATCCACCGAGTCGGGAAACTGGAGAATCGTCTCCATCCGTCCTGCCGCATAAGCTTTGCTCAGCAGGCGCTCTACGGGAACATCCACGTGCTCCGGATCTCCAAGGTGCAGGAGACGGTCTCTCCAGGCCAGCTTGAGTATTTCAGCGAATTGATGCCAGTAAGTAACCGTGTCATCCGGGATCGGGTCCAGGCATTCCCACATGTTGAGAATTTGAAGGCTGGACAGACCACCATTTGGTAGAATGGCCGAATGCACCTCGGCACCACGGTAGGTGGTGCTGTAAGGCTCCGTCACCCTCGGTTTGAACTCCGACATATCCTCCGCCGTTAGGATACCACCTGTTGCCTGAACGTGATCCACGATCTTCCGACCGATCTCACCAGTGTAGAAATCCTGCCACCCGGCCTCGGCAACCCTTGCCAGTGTCTTCTCCATATCCCGTCTGTGCCAGATATCATCCGGATCAGGAAGTCTACCCTCGGGAATCAGATGTTTCTCAGTGGCCTCGAACTTTCTGATCACACCTTCGAGGTGCTTGATCGACGCGGCAGTCGAGCCGAATGGAAATCCATCCTCCAGCAACTTCAGCGACGGCGCAACCACCTCCGGCCATTTCAGCTGACCCCACCTCTCCCAGATCGTACCCATACCCGCCATCATGCCTGGCGGGCCAATTGCCAGTGAACCGTGTACGTTTGCGTTGTCCTTCACGTTGCAATCATACTCGTTTTCGTTAATCCCATCGATCGTTCCCGTTGGGAGGATCGTGTACATATTCTCATGCGCAGCCCTTGGTGCGATGGAATTTGAATCTATCGTCCATACGTTTCCTGTGGCACCTTCCAGCACCACCGCACACAGTACATATCCACCTACCCCGGTGGACTGGGGTTGCAGCATACAACAGGCCATGCTTGCTGCAACGGCCGCATCGAATGCGTTACCTCCCTGCTCCAGGATCCGTGCCCCTACCCTCGCAGCCTCTGGTGGTCCGGCAGCGACGGCTCCCACGGAGCTGGTAACCTCGTAATCTTCAGTCATCAATGATCTCCAGGTTCGGGTGTCAGGTCTTTAACCTCTCTGGTTTCTCGTTCTTGAAAGGTCAGGAGAGACATGACCCTCCAGGAGCGGGGAATCCGATCGCACCATCATTTTCTGCATCAGGTCTCGCATCTGTTCCAGCACGCCCGCCATGGAATCCTTTCCAACCAGATTTTCCTGCTCCAGAGGATCTGCCTCCAGGTCGTACAACTCCTCCGGCGGTGGCTTGTCGTATTCTCCCAGCATGGATTGCCACGCGAGACTCCGCTGCACGTCACTGTCGTCGGCCCGAATCCAGGTACCCGTCTTATGCTCTGCAAGCACCTCCGGATCGGCACCCTCTGCATCTTCCGCTGTCACTGCAAATGACCTGATATATTTATACTTCCGCGTTCGGACATAATGCATTGGGTCATAAAACGCATCATAATAAAGCGCACCGTAAACCGCCTCGTGCCCTTCTGAATCCTTCCCTTCGAGAACCGGCAGGAAGCTCTTCCCCTCTATGCGCTCTGGTATCTCGCAGCCACAGATGTCCAGAACAGTCGGCATGAAGTCCAGGTTGCTCAACATCGCATCGTGTACCTCTCCGCCATCGAAACGTCCCGGCCAGTACATCACAAGTGGTATCCTGATACCCGGGTCGTAATAGGTCGATTTCGCTCGGGGGAAGGGGCAGCCATGGTCGGTTGTGAATATTACAACCGTGTTGTCCGCGATCTCCGAGTCTGCGATGGCTGCCAACACCAAACCAATCGCCTCGTCCGTATCTTTGATGTTCTGGTGGAAGTGCGTTAGGTCCCGCCTTACTTCGATGTTGTCAGGTAGATATGGCGGCACATCGATTGCAAGGGGATCTATATTGGTGTCCTCACTCCAAGCCCTGTGCACGTCAAACATTCCGACATTGGCAAACCATGGTGTCGTTTCGCGCGACACATTCTCTATGAATTCAGCCGCGGCTCTGCAAACCGGTATGGCAGTCTTGTCATCCTGAGAATGGGCGTGCTGGTAGCCGAGCCGCTCCGGATCCTGGGACGTCTCGTGCTGCATTCCGAAAAGATGTGTCTGATAACCATCTTCGGCCAAAAGCTGCGCCAGGTGCCTGGCGTCTGAGTTGAATTCCCATCCACGATGACACAGACCCATCAGCCCATTCTGATGTGTGTACTGTCCGGTATACATGCCCGCTCGACTCGGGGTGCACTCAGGAGCCGCAGTGAAGTATGAGCTGAGACATACGCCGGCACTTGCCAGGCCGTCCACATTTGGGCTCTTGACAGTCGNGTGACCGTAGCACCCCAGATGATCGCCTAGGTCGTGCAGCATAAACATCAGGACATTCGGTCGGTCATTTCCCGCCATCAATTTCCCTCCATTCCTCCAATTACGAGACCCAGATCGGTGAGGACCACGCCTGATTTCGGTCCTGCTGAGTGATACGCAGATAATAGTAGCAAAATTGGTCCAGCGTCTCGAAGGCAGCCGGCCTGATCAGATCCGACAGAGTCGCCTGATCACAGAACGACGTATCGACTATGTATGCATCCGGCCGCTGTTCGAACACGACATCCCCGTTGCGGACTACCTCCACCTTTTCGATCGGCGCTGTTCCGGCGGCAACAATTCTGAAGTCACGATCACCCGTCCATCCGTGTGCTTCCTCACCCATCAAATTTTCACCAAGGGAAAAAAAGATCAGAATCTTTGCCCCAGTGGTCGCGTAGCATCTTCTACGGCGAATCGCATCGTAAATTGCCTCGCGGTGAAGCGACTTCGCCAACACCGCCGTCCACCCTCTCCCCTCATTGTATCCGTGCGTCCCCGATCCCGGCTGACCGAGGTGATTGTCCGTTCCCCCGATCAATCCCATCCGCCTGCCCTGGGACAGGGCATATTGTGCAGAATGTTCGCCACCGTACTCCGAGATACCCCACCTTGAACACACTTCCATCACAGGTTCCATCTCGTTTGGAGCGATGCTGAAGTCTGTCCCATGGATGAATTTCATATGGTGTGGAAAGGTCAATGCATCTAGGTCCGCCAGGGTCGCCCACAACCTGTCGGGATGGTTGCTCGGATCGTAAGGGTCTCCCCAGTGCCTCGGCCCAACCGGGAACTGACAGGCATCATTCAAACTGCCGAACAACGAATGGCGGTGTCCGTATGAGCTGTAATTCTCACAGATCGGGAGCGTGGCAAAAGCATCCTTCTCATTGAACCGCTCATTGATTTCCAAATACTCCTTCCAGTGTTTTTGAGAGAATGGAAAATTAGATGAGTTCTGCTGATGACTGATCGAAGCAAAATCCAATTCGGAAATCTCGTAGGCGTGGTCGTAGGCCTCCTGCATTGATCCAAAACCGTCACACGGGCGACAATGTGCGTGTAGATCACCGAAATAGACACGGTATCCACCAAATGTATCCGGTGTCCCGATCGGGTTGCTTCTCCCCACAAGGTCTCGGGCCAGATCTCGGGCCTGAATATAGCGAAAGGGCTCAGGGGTTGTGAGGGAAACCTCAACCCGCGTGTTGTCTTCGTCACACCCGATACCTACTGACACCCCGGGATTCGGGGACCCTACCTCGAGCAGTTCGATTTCGCCCGCGTAATCGGAGGCCCGGTTCAGTCCATATCGGTCTATGGGCACAACTTTCACATTCGAAGCCTCATCGGGACCCATCACGGCTTGAGTGGTCACCCGCAATGAGCCGACTGCACCCCCGATTGTTTTCACCCCGGGCGTGGTCGAGAGCCTCTGGAACTCTTCCTCACCACCGATCCTCACGGCGGTCACGAACGGATGGAACTGAACAGTCTGGGGAGCCCGCACACGAGGCCCGTCAGGGTGGGAGAGGTGTATTCTGACGGGCTCACCTGTTTGCAGACCTTTTGTCAGCTCCGCAAAGACCAAGAACTCAAAACCCGCCGGAATCAGTTCACAGCGGGCCTGTTCATTCTCTGCTGAAGTATCGACACGGACCAGGCACTGTCTTCCATTACTATATCCGCCATCCCAAACCGCGAAAAACTTGGAGATCTCGGGAAAAGCACCGTTTAAGTCCAGCTTCCAGGTTCGTGGTATCATCGTCAAGATGGCCGTCCCCGGTGCTAGGTCCCTGCCAAATCTTATGGTGAAGGAGACATGTAACGCTTCTCGAACCTGTGCGGACGTCGGGGACATCTCGATCTCTGCCTGCAGCGGATCTCTGTCTACCAGGGCTGCCTCCAGGGCGCCCCATTCACGCCGATTTCTGGGAATGTCTTCCAATGCCCTCCCCCTTTTCAAACGACCCACTCGTGCCACCGGAACCGGACCCCATAGAATTCTGCGAACTTCCCGCTTTTCCCTAACAGATTCTGGCTTCTTACCGCCTCCAGGAGCAGCTCCTCCTTCTGCCCAAACGGCGCGCGTTTTGGAAACGGCGTCTCCCTTACCTTGCTCCCGCCATCAATCGCGAGCTTCTCCATCTCTCCCCCTGGTCTCTATTGCACATAAAAAAGAAGCCAGGAGTTACTACCACAGCTCCTGACTTCAGTGAATGCTATTGTGTAGACAACTTTCCACCCCAGATCTGGAGGCGACCCAACTCACACACTCAACGCAATCTACTTGGCGCTCGTAATGCTTTTACTTATTTGCCCTANCCACAGACGACTGGTTTCGAGACCAGCTCATCTCTCAAGCCTGAACAAAACCTCTTTCTCGACCTCCGTTTCGCCCAGCTGATCGATCACGCGAACCGTAAGCNGGTTCACGCCAGACTTCGCTGCGCCCAGGTCCATTTCGAAAAACTCCTGCAAGTCGGTTTCGTCTCTTACCTGGTCGGTCGAAACAGACACCTCGGGGCTACGTTCTCCTCTCCTGAACAAGGACCCCACCGTGGCGAATAACCTGCCAAATCCACCGGACTTTTCGGGCTCTGAATGGATCGTGTATTCCAATGTAAACTTGCTCTGCCCGAACTCATTTGCTTTAAGTCCATAGGCTTCATAGTATACAAGCGGGTGCTGGTTGCCCTGGTATGCCTTCGTCGTCATCGGTACCACCCAGATGTTGTTCCCCTTGGCATACTTCTCCTGACCGCCTGCAGTTGAAATTGTCCACCCGAGTTCCAGACCACTCAGGCTCAGGTTGCCGCTGCCAAGATCCTCTACCTCGAGTCGCTCCTTATAGATACCGGATTTTCCAGTGGCCAAATCTTTCACCTGAACCCTCATGTCGTATACTCCGGGTTCGACCTCGATCGAGACCTGATTGGGAATAAAGCTTCCCTTTCCCTTGAACAGGTCCTCCGAGATGTGGAAGGCGAGTTCTTCGCTGTCCCGTATGGTCTCTCCTGTTTCCCGATCGAAAAGGGCGACCGCGCAGCCTACCTGAACCAATGGTTTTCCTTCAATCTGAATCTCCTCTAGGCTCGCAGGAGGTAATCCATAGTAGATCTCCACACGAGTTTTCCCATTGTCACCTCGAAAACTCGCACGGTCATAGTAAAAGTCCAGGAACGCGTCACGTCCACCAGGCAGGTAGTACTCGGGCATCTGGTGAATGCTCCTGCGCATCACCATGGCGGGAGCATATCGAACCAGCCGACTCATCCGACGCAGCGTCCCTTCCTCATTCTGATCGGCCGGAGGAATGGGTGCGAAGTCGAATCTGCCGCCACTCCATTCATCCGTGAACACAATCTCAATACCGCCGGCAACTCCCGTGTAGACCCAGGATTCCCACTTGATGAAGGTCATGTGATCTCCGGCGGTCGCCTGGGAGTATTGCTCCAACAGTTTCACTTCATACGTTTCCGAACTCAAAGAGGAAAGATCCCCCGGCGCCATCGGATCGATCTCCAGGGAAGGTGCACCCTCNAGCTCGAGCGGGTCAGGTACGGCTCCTTCATCACCTGCCAGATCCGACGGAAACTCCATCCCCAGGTCCTGCATTGTCTGAATCGGAAATGTAGGACCACGGAAGACTTCCCCCATCCCTTCTGGACCATAGATGTCGTATGCGATTCTTTCCTTGATGGCCTCTACATCGCGTGGCATCTGTGGCGCGACCTGAGCGGAGGTAGACCTATACTCGGGAGGACCATATCGAACGTAAACTTCTCCCCGGCGATCCCAAGGCCTGACCTTTCCCGAAAAGTCGGTCATCGCGTACCAGACCCTTCTGTAGTGCTCCAACTTGCGCTCGTTCACGCGGGTCATCAAGTCCGGATCTCTGCTTGCCCAAAACCTTACCAGATACTCCCGCCTGGCTGGTGGGTCTTCTTCGGTCTTCCTAAAAGCCTCCAGTTCCTCCTGGGTAGCTACAAGGCTGATATCCTGAAAGTGCCGTCGATCCTCGGAACTCATCTTCGAGAGTGCTCTTCCATAGTATTGCATGCCTATATCCAGCGCCCCCTGGCTTTCGCAGGCCTGCGCCACCATAGGCAACATCTTTGCCTCATCAACCGTGACTTTCAAAGTGTCCATTGCCCGTTTACGCATCTCGTCGAAGACACCGGTTTGCAGGTAGGCCGTTGCAATTTCACGGAGCACCGTTGCGTTGGTCGTGCGGTCAACCGCCAGGCACCTCACGAAAGAAGCCACAGCCTTCTCCGGTTCCTCTACATCACTGTAGATTCGCCCAAGTAACCGGTGTGCACCGGAAAACTTGGGGAACAGCAGTGCAGCCTGATTTGCATGGTATGTGGTCTGCTCGGAGAATGTACCCTTTTCCCCTTGTTCCTTACCCATACTGTATGCTGCCAACGCCATGCCAAAATGCGCCGGGGCGAAACTATTGTCGTGATCCAGGACCGTCCGGAACGCCTTTTGTGCNTCGCCAAGTTCTCCTTTTGATATCAGCGCAAATCCCACACGGGCATTGTGCCCCGCCGCGGTTTGTGTCAGCAAGGGCCAGTAGGCCTTGGTGGCAGCTTCCAGCTCTTGGTCCCGTTCCGCAGCAAAAACTGGCGTGTCCTTCCCCCCCTTTTCCGCCGCAGAGGCGAAGTCAACAAACATCTGCATGGCCGTGCCCAGGTATAGTATTGCGAACAGCATTCGAAACACCATGACTCATTCCCTCTTCTTGTTACGAAAACCCCTACGGCTTCGGCCTTCTCTCCCCCCCGGGCACATAAGAGCAGGCGGGGAGGCACCTCCTCCCCTACATCATTGTAATGACTATTGTGGCAAATGGTTGCAACTATTTGCTGGATTGGAACTGGCTAGATTCCAACAAACAATAAGGATGGGTTACCAAAAAAACAGGGAGGACGATCTGGTGACCGCCCCCCCTGCATTTTCAACCGAAAACCGACCTTTAGAAGGTGCCACCCAACGTGAGACGTATGGGTGCATCAAACAGGCCAAGATCTTCGTTGTGGTAGGAAACATCCACCGTGATCAGCTTTCCTCCTACCAACTCATGCTTCAAACCTGCACCGAAACTCCAGCTCTCGAGCGCCATGTGCGTTCTGTATCCACCCCTGAGGGCCAAGGTGTTCTGAACCCATAACTCACCACCGATACGTGTAGTCGGTCGGAAGTCGGTAATAAACTCGTGCTCGACTGAGAGCGTGGCGTAGCTGGGATCTCCCTTCTGACCGTAAACTTCCATTGCACCGGCCAGAGAATAGGTTGTAGGCATCTGCGAGGTAAATCCACCCTCGGTAGCCTTCACATTAGGACCCAGGTTCCGGAAGCCCATTGCGATGCGTGAGCTCCGATAGCCCGTGTAGAAATGGGTCCCAACAGTATAGTCGATAGTCGAGACCTTCTCAACATATAGGTCTTCCTGGATCCATCGTATCTGACCACCCAGCATGAACTTATCTGTCATCTTCTTCGCGAATTGTCCACCAATGGCGATATCACCCACTTGAGCCATGGTACCCGATCCCCACGGAGCTGTGGGTGTGGTTACCTCGAACTCCTGCGCGGCGAAACTGGTGACACTCAACCCGATAACACCGAAACCGGCATTGAAAGCCAGCGCACCGGAAATCACCTTCGATTCAGCAAACCAACGGGTGTAGTTGAGCGTGTATGCAACATTCTCAACGTGCCCCAATCCAGCAGGATTCCAGAAAGCCGAGTTGATATCGTCGGCAATTGCAGTGTATGCACCACCCATAGCTTCAGCACGGGCGCCCTGGCCGATCTTCAGGAAGGGGAATCCCGATACCCCAACCCGCTCGCCCCACAGGCCCCACGCCTTATCAATATTTTCCATCTTCGGATCGATCAAGGCCCCGTCCCGTGTTCCCGTTCCGGCCGCCGGCTGCTCAATGGCATCCACCGGAGCCACTACCAGGAACGTGACGGCCACAAGGGTCAACCCCAAGATGAACCATCCATTTTTCATAACTGTTCTCCTTGAATCTCGAGGTTCATTATCGAACGATCACGAAGGTGCCGGTCTTGATCTTTCCATCGCTTGCCGAAGAAACCGAGTGGACAGCATAGAAGTAGATCCCGGGACCAACGACTGCCCGGTAGGTTGAATAAGGTTTGCCATTCCAAGAGATCTCACTCCTAGTCTCGTCCAGCTTCCTCATCACCTGAATCAACTGCCCGGCACTGTTGAATATGTAAACGAAGGCCTTGGTGGGCACATTCACGAATCTGATTTTCAATGCACCACCATACTCGTTCGTTCCGTTTGCCATATAGGGGTTCGGGACAACCACAATGTCTCGAGCCATCATGTCAGCTGCGGGCACATAAGGCAGCACCGGCGAACCACGATTCACCTGAAGGAAGTTAGAGAAAGGACCTTCCAACCCGTTGTTCAGGCTCTTCTTAGCCCTGGGCGGCAAATCAGCAATGGTCTTTGTTCCTGAATTGTTGGTCCAGTCTTCCTTCCCTGAGGCATAAGCACGTACCGAATAGTAGTAGAAGAACCCGGCATTGGAATTCGGATCAGACCAACCATACATGCCGTTCCTGGATGCCTGGCGACCTTCTGCAGCCTGTCCTTCAAGCGTGGTCTTCAGGTTATTATCCGAAATGGCTTCGGCAACGGCAACTGGCCAGCTTGCGCCTGCGTTATAGGTGACGCCGGCGGGCAACGGTCCCCCAACCGGAATTGTGGCTACAAGACTGAATGGACCCGATGCCGTAAGCGTTCCTCGGGCACCACGATAGATATTGTATCCAGCGATATCCGCANCTCCATAGTCGGAGTTGACTGCACCGTCCGCCTTGGCAGACCAGAAGAGCTTAACCTTCGCGTTCTCGTCACTCACCACCTGGACGTCGACATCCGGAGGAGAGTTTGGAATATCGAAGGCGCTCTGGTAGGCAAAATGAGCGTGCTCAAGGTGCTCGATCATTGCCTGCTCGCCCTGGTAGAAGTCGGCCTTGTTGGCCGTGAGAGACCACTGCCAGATGTCCTGCGGTGTATTGCCAGGGCCACCATACTCTGCCCCGCTCCCCGCAACGTAGGCCATTACCACTTTAGCCTTTTCGCCGGGACCAAGTGACCAAGGTCCATAGACCTGAGCATTGGTGTAACCACCCGGATCTGCAGGGTTGTCTGCTGCCGTTGTAGCCGTCAACTTGTCAAAGACCGCGGCGGGCGTGTCGCCTTCCGGCGTGGGCTCGTCGTAGTCGTTGGAACTCCTGACAGTCCACCAACCCTGGTATGAAGGCTGGTCGCCCTGTGGCTGCACATACTTGCCCTGGTCATTCGGGTTGAAGGTATGTATGCCCGCGTCATCGGCAAAGGCCAGAGGCGCCATACCGATAAAACTGTGAGCGGACAGCTTTCCGTTTGGAAAGGCCATTTCCTTCAGGTCCGATGTCTCCAGATCCTTGGCCCAGGGCTCACCTACATCGTCGTAACCACTAAAGGGGCTGTTGCCGTCAAACTGGTAACTAAGCTTCATACCCTGCGCTCGGGCAGCACCGATGAAGACCGGACCGCCGGGGCTTCCATCGGCATAGTTCCCGGCCTCTGTGTACTTGAAATGGTCATCCAGTGAACGATCGCGCCACGTCCACCAGCGACCACCGCCAGTATTGTTATCCGATGTCTCGTTTATCTTCCAGGTCGCTACCAAAGGAAGATAAACCTCGTTGTGATTGGATGCACCAGTGTTCTCGATCTCCAATTCGACGATGATAAAATCATCGAAGTCCTGGTGACTCCAGTTCGACACTTTCCGCGTAAGAGTCAGATCCTTGTTGTTCGTCCACTTGGTAATCAGGACCTCTTCCGCAAAATTGTCGTCCGGGATATAATCACCCATCGAGAAATTCGAGATCAGTCGGGGTGGTGCGCTGGTATCGTTAGCGTCCGGTACTGTCGCACCGGGCCAGTAGTTACCTGAAGGTGTAAAGCTACCTGACCGTCCCTGCTCCCACTGGTTGGTGGGACCCAGGTGCGCTTCCGGACCGTCGGCAGGATTGTAGACCAGCGGCACGATATCGTCGCTCTTGCCCCTGGGGCCCGACCACGACATATCTACACCGCCTCCGCCTACTGAAATCACCCACGTTCCAAAGCCCACCGCATTGCCACCACGTCGAGTGTAGTTTGACGAAGCATTGCTGCTGGGTATGTTGGCCCATCCTGGATACCAGAACATATCCGGCTCACCCGTCTGGCCTTTACCCAGATTCCACCCGCCCATCGTGCCGTCCGTATTCCAGCTTACCTGCACATGACTCCGGCTGGTGGACAATCGGGGGGCATCACTCTGGTCGACCGCTCCTGCGTGCATCGGCAGCAGGGCGAGCAGGCCGCAAACAAGGAGATACGGAATCCATCTCTTGCCTTGTCTCATGATTGAGCTTCTCCCTTTTGGCGGNAGCGGNCATAAANNCCGCTCCCGNAGTTTGAATCCGGTCTTAGAAATTGACCTTCAGGCCAACGCCAATTTCCCGCGGCTTGCCGACATAACGTGTCAACTCGTTATAGTCGCCATACTCCTGGTAGGTGGCATCAGTCACCCTTGGTGTATTGATGCCCCATCGTACGTAGTCCGGATAGCTGAACGGCACGCGGCTGTCCCGCTGGTTGAACAGGTTGAAGACTTCTAGGTAGGCCACGGCATTCCTGTGTCCGCTTTCCACCAGAGTCTTCTCGACCTGAAGGTCCGTCCACGTTCTGATGGGTTTGTGACGCACCTCCGGCTGCTTGCCGGGGGGAGTGTATTTTGTTGGATTTCCACTCTGGATGCGCCAGACCATGTTGGTCCTCAGACCACCCACGAGGTGGAAGCCACTAAGACCGGGGCCGAAGTCCATCGGGCTGTCGAAATACAGCGACAGGCTGGACTGGATCCGCTGGTCTGTTCCGGATGCATTGTAAAGATTGCCCCCGCCGTAACTGGGCTGCCATACACCATTCATATTGGCGGGTGCCTCGTAGGCCTTCTGGACATCCATGAATTCGAAGACGATAAACTCGTATCTATTTAACATGGCATTCGAACGACCACGCCAATTTCTGGCTGCACGCGCTGCCCACGTCTCACGCTCCGCCTGAGTGAATTCGTCCTTTACATATGCGGAGCCGTTCCACTTCCAGTCATGGTACTGGTTCGGATTCATCACGTATGAGGAGTCCGGATAGAACATGGTGGCGTTGGAACCGATACGTGCGTTGGAGGCCCAACCAAAGTTGATCGAGGCGTTGAAGGAGAAGTAATGACTGAACGCCTTGCGGACGCTCATCTCGAATCCCTTCATATCCTGGACCACACTGGGCTTACGACCCCATACCCACGTGGTACGCTGCGGCTCATACCAGTAACGGCTTCCACTGGAAATCTTGCCGATCGCGCTTTTGTAGTATGCAGAAAGACCGGCGGTGTAGTTTGCCACGAAGTTCCAGTCCGCTCCAGCCTCATAGNCGCGTGTCTTGGTCAGCCCAATATAGGGATTGGCCATCCGGTTCTGGCCGTGCAGGCCCTGGAAGGCATCCCATGCCACGTGTGTGTCAGGACCGTTTGCTCGCCACTGCTCCCGGAAATACTCGAAGAAATCAGGAGCCTGTGCGTAGAGACCGGCGGTGAAGTGGAAGGCCGACCTTTCCGTAATCGGGTGGGAAACACCAAACCGCGGGCTTAACTTCGTTGCCCAGGTGGGATCCACTGTCGGCATATCCACGTGGTGGATCAGCCAGCGATACTGCGGGGTCTGGAGCTGAGAGACGTTGTAGAAACGGTGGTTCGTATACAGGGCGTCGAAGCGGATCCCTGCATTGAACACCATACCCTCGAACTCCATCTTATCCTGGATGTAGGTGCCGATCTGAATGGGACTGATCGGCGCCTTGACATTAGGCAGATTACCAGAATGGGTGATGAAGTCTACAATACGCTGTGAAGGGTTGGGCGCATTGTAATTGTAGTAGTAAATACTGAAGCGGGTAACATCAACACCGGCCTTCAAGAAGTGACCCTTGGTTACCTGTGAGGACACGTCCAGCTTGAAGTTCAAGCGATCTCGCTCCGCGATGATGAAATTGGCCACTGCAGCAGGCTGGATATTGAACCAACCGTCCAGGTCCTTCTTGCCGAACACTGTGGTCGGGAAGCCAAAGGCATCTGATGGCCAACCTGCCTTCTGCGTGTCTTCATCTGTGGAGTAATACGAGATCTTGGCCTCGTAAAACGTCTTCGGAGTCAAGGTGTGGGTCAGCAAACCGTACGTGACGCTGTCCGTCAGCTTGAATCCACCATTCCCCGAACCATCTGGAAGGAAAACATTCTGACCGTTGGAGGCAATGTCACGGTTCGTGTTGGTGCCTCGTCGATACCCTTCTGCGACCGAGTAAATCTGACCCAGGCTTACCTTTACGTTTGCGCTGGGACGGAAAGTCAACTTGGCATTGCCTCGGATATCCAGCGGCGACTGCAGGGTAGGAAACCCACCGGAAACGACGCTACCGAGACTGGCACTACCCAGAGATGGGTCGAAGGCTGCCGTACGGGTCCTGGTATTGATGACATCCGTGGGCTGCCTTGTCCAACGAGCACTTACAAAGAAGCTTGCCTGGTCGCCAATAGGACCAGAAAGACCACCTTCGATGTAACTGCCCTTGATATTGTCGTAATCCAGCTCGCGGTGAGCAAGACCGATCTCATCATCAGGCGTCCCCGGAATCTGGTCTTCACCGTCATTCAGGGTAACCGTCTCCGCACGCCACTCACCATTGTCCCATTGGAGCTTGTCCTTGTGGTATGCACTGTGATAAATGTTTGCTCCCCAGTGCTTCTTGCCTGGTGGTGTGTAACGGAAGTCACCCCACCCACGGTAGGACCGGCCACCATCTTTTGTAATAATGCTGATCGCACCTGACTCCAGGTTTCCGTATTCAGCGTTCGCGCCACCAGAGATAACAGTAATCTCCTGGATAGCGGTCTTGCTGGGACCAGTGAACTGGCGACCATAACCGTCACCATTGGGCAGTACCACACCGTCGATCATCAGGATGCCATCGCCCGAGTTACTTCCTCGGATAACGTTGGCATTGCTGAGGTTCACTCCTGGGTTCAACGCCACCAAGTCATTCAGGGAGCGCGCCATCGGCAGAGACTCGATCTGCTCCGCACTCATCACGTAGTGGCTGGTGGTCTTATCAGGCTCCACTGGAGGACGCTCGGCCGTAACNACCAGCTCCTCGGCCTCGAGAGCCGTCTCCTTCAACTGAAAATCAACCGTTGAGGTAAAGTCAGCCCGGATACGAACCGAGGTCTGAGAGACCGAGTTGTANCCTACCATCGAGGCAACCAAATTTACGGTTCCCGGGTCAACGGACAGGATCAGGTAGTAGCCATCCGCATCCGTCATCGCACCCCGACGCGTTCCGTCGATCACGACGTTTACGCCCGGGAGCGGCTCACCGGAGGCGTCAACCACCTGGCCGGTCAATTTACCGGTTAGACCTGCGTCTGCGCCCTGGACCGTAAGGCCCACCAGCACAAACAGCATTACCGGCAATGTCCANAATACACCAAATCGCTTCATCGAANACCTCCTTGTATTGGACAGTAAAAACCTATTTCCCACTGAAATAGAACTTTAACCCGGCTCCGATGTCGAACATCTGGAGTGGAAACGTCTCTTCGAGTCCCCAGTCCTCCATTGGCCTGAAATTACCGATCATCATGTTGTATCTTGCGCGAATGTCAACGGCCACATTATCGATTATGAAGGCCTCGACACCCAGCCCGGCGTTGAAGCCAAGCGAAAAACGCTCATCGGTAAACGGCTCGAGTTCGTGAACAAGCGCGTTGGCCTGTCCAGGCCAGAGCATGCCGCTCACATCGTTTTTGTAGCGGTAGAACCCACCACCANCAGCGATATATGACGCAAAGCTGCTCGCCACAAACGGATCGCCGATTTGCCTGAGTTTCACCAAGCCATTCACCAAAAAGCTGTTTAGCGTCAAACCGCTCTTGGCGTTCGGGCTGGTGTATTCCTTACCGTCCGTCCAGGTAAACGGCAGCGTTTCCAACGCACCATTGCTGAAGGATCCACGGTGGAATTCGACTTCTACCGTAACCTTCGACGATGGGACATACGACGCGGATAGACCGAACTTGGTCTCGTTGCCGTACCAATCACCGAACCCGAAAGTAGGCACATTGTAATTGGCAAAAGCCCCGACGCCCCAGGTTCCCTCTTGGGCGTTGGACGGCCAGGCTGAGACCATTACCACCAAAGTCATCAGCCCCAAAACCCTAAAAGCCTTCATAAATGCCTCCTTAAACTTGACACTCCGTTTCACTATCCACCCTCNTTCAACACCAGAAACCGGTCTCAAACTCTTAGATCACTCACCTCCCGCAACGACAAAAAAAGGGAACCCTCTCCATCCCGGGTCCGATCCGGGTGGCCTGCCCCTAATGTTTGAACTCCCAAACGCGGTACTCAGTTAAGCTGAAACCTTAAAAACCTGTAGCTTGCGATTATAGAGTTTATTCAACAGAAAGCCCACCACAACTTCGACCTNGAACTACCCGCGCAATTGAGAATATAATTCAGTCCTAATCTTCTTGTCAATACTTTTTTATATAAAATTAGTTGAAAAAAGGGCGTCGGGAGAAAGATCGGTATAATCCCTCACGACTCCCAGTCAAGTCGCTTAATCTTCATTATCATCCAGCATTCCAAGCGAAAACAAGCCTCGAACAAACCTTATCTCGGATCAGGTCAATACACAGGTGGATCGTCTCAACATTCGCCACTCTTACCTGCAGACAGTTTTACAGGACCTCAAGTTTCAATTCTGCCGAACCGGATCCTGATGACAACGGCAAAGTAACAACCAGCAACCCCTCTTCAGTATTCGCGTTTCCTTCCTTTCTATAGGGGTTGTGGGGCAGTACAGGCCAGATCACACTACTATCGGCAGGTATCTCCAACCGCCAGCCAGCGTGCTCAATCCAACCCAAACCTGTCTCGGTAATATCCTCATCACCGAGCGTAACTTCCTCGCCTGTATTAAATTTGAGCGATTCGCCCAGATGAGGTAAAAGGGTGACGTGTGCTTCGATAGGTTGGTTGGAATTGGCGTTTGCAGAATATCTCAGAACCAGAGATTCCTCACCCTTCGGTGTGAGCTCCACGGTGCAGGTCTCGGGACCATAACCCAGCTCCAGGGAGGCTTTCTCCTCCGCCACGACATATGTGGCTCTATCAGGAGCATGAATCAGTCCCTTGGGCACGCTGAAATCTGGCTCCTCGTCGCCGGGTGTGTGTGTGAGCAACGAGGTGTCTCCAACCGTGAANGTGCTCCAGAGGGGCTGCAGTTTCGTGTTGCCGCCACCCAGAATCAGGCCCGTTTTATCGTGGAAGACACTTACGAAGTTCTGTCGATCCTGTCCCCACCGATTGTCCGGCAACTCTGCTACAAATGAGGAGACACAGATATACCAGGGTCGAACTCTTAATGTAGCGGCCTCATTACCCATCCTGAAGATGTGTCGATCTTGACCAGCAGGAGTCTCTTCCACCTCCCCCTCTCCGCCATAGAGCAGCAAACTGGCAGCGTAGTCGGCATCGAATTTCCCCCTTGACTCGATGTGAAGGCGGTGTTGTTGTGCGAGAAATCCTCGTCCAGCAGGGGTATGGCTAAACCCGGGATTCCCCAGATGTACACCCGAATGGTAAGGGTTTCGGCCGTCAATGGTCTCGACCGAGCTACCGTCAGGATAGGTAAAGCTGGCGTGATATCTTGCCGCCCGTTCCAGGGCCGGGATTACACCATCATCTCCCGATAGTCCATAGTAGGTTCCCAGTGAATCGGAGTACACAAAGTTGTAAGATACTACAGGTCCTTTTAGCTCAGCCCACCACCCATTGGGTGACTGCTCGTCAGCAACCCTCGCCATAAAGGACCTGGCCTGGTCACACCATTCGTCCCTCTTGAACACGGTTCCAGCACAATAAAGGGCCATAGCGTGGTGTGCGGGAATATTGTGAATGCCGCCGAGGCAAGTATCTGAAATCCCCTCGAATCCAAGAACAAGCCCACGATCCCACCTTTCCTGTGCCTCCGCAGGCATCGCCTCCTTCACCATCTGATAAGCACGAATCCATCGGCTATAGGTCCAAGGCATCAGAATCTGCCCCCAGGTCGAGTAATCCTTCTTCAGAAATTCCCACTTACCTTCCTCGTCCTGGGCATCGATCAATGCGTCTCCACCCTTGATGATTGCNTCAAGGACCTCATCACTATGATAGTAGGCACTCTCCTCTAGACTCCAGGCTGCGGCAAGCGGATAAATCCGGTTCTGGTCTCCGCACGTCCAGGGCTCATTGCCAAACTGGCCATTTTCCTTCAATTCTGAAAGCATCGCCGGCACAGCCGTCACCAGCGCTTCCAGCATCCGGGGTCCGGGTTTCCAATCCATTCCTGTGCTCCTTTGTGTAATCCTGGTTCGGAGATCTGGGCCGGCGACTGGTCTAGCCTACTCCAATCGGGCACCTTCAACCATCCTATACCGCAATTCATCAACAGGGGCAAAGTCATCTGTCAATAGTGGTGCACCTATAACTGTTGGATTCTGCTCAAATAACGGCCGGTCCACCTGGAGATATGAGAGTGATTCACCGGCTTCAGCTTTCAGGGCTTGAAGCTGCCGAGCGATAACTGCCCCGTCCATGCGGGATTCTTCATTGCTACCGACGACGACAATATTTCCCCTGTTTGGGACCTGGTAGATATATACCTGGTTGAATGCGACAGTGAATGTTCGGATCAATGCGAGGTAGAGAATACCTGGCCCCAGGGGTGCAATGTTCACGGTTACACAACCGCCTGGTGAAAGAATGCCACCCAGCTCTCGGAAGTACTCTACCGTCGTCATATGATGCGGTACCGTATCTGAATGAAATGCGTCAAGTATGATCCAGTCGTATGTTGTGTACGCTCGCTTTGCAAAAACCCGACCGTCACTCACGATAATCTTGAGCTTGTCGTCTTCTCCGATCCCAAAATACCGTTTTGCAACCAACACCACAGCCGGATCGATCTCCACCACATCTAGAGCGAGATCGGGACGTAGGTTGCGAATGAGCCGGACCATTGCACCACCTGCCAGCCCAACCAACAGCGCCCGTTTGGGCTGCGTAAACGAAAGGCCCATCATCAGATAGGCCGTGTAGGGAATTCGCAAAAATGTGGGATCGCCCCGTGTCATCGCGCTTTGAATGAACCCGTATCCAAATCTCAAATACCTTGCATTCAGGTCCTCGGAGACGACTATACGATTATATAATGAATCCTTCTCGTAAAGCACCTTCTCTTTGAAAGGTATGCCCTGACGCGCGTGACATCCGGAAAAGCAGATCAGAAAGATAGACGCCAGGATAGTGGAAGGTCTGCATTGAAATCTAGACAAGGCAATACCCCTAGGGACTCGCCTCATCCGACGGACGCAATCGCCGGATCCATGTCAAGAATCCAAGGATCATAAGCACTCCGCCGTTAAGGTAACAAATAGTCCCCACTCCTGTAACGGGAATGAGATAGAACGCTGTGACGAATGTCCCCAAAATACTCCCTGCGGTAGAAAGTGCCGAGACTGTACCGGCCACTTCACCGACGCCCTGAACCGATGCAACGGAAAGTCGTACAACAAATGGTGTTACGGCACCAAGTGAAACACCGGGAACCAGAAAGAGAACCACCGAGGCGGCCAGGGGTCCACTTCTTGGTCCCAGGGCAAGGGCGAAAACCTCACGGTTTACAACAGGACCGATCCAGGGAATGATCAGCGCCATCATACCGGCCAGAGCAAGGATGATTGCCAAAGGACGGCCATCGGGAATCCGGTCAGCTAGACGACCGCCGACATACGCTCCCGAGCTCAAGGCTGCCAGTACAATACCTATTAGGCTGCCCCAAACGAAGACGGAACTGCCGAAATAGGGTGCCAGGACACGGCTGCCCACGATTTCGAGGGACATCAGCGTGGTGCCGGAGAAAAAGGCGATGAGTTTAAGCAAAGGAAGGGGTCCAGGAATGGTGGGGAAGGTAGAGTGGAGAATTCAACATCCCGGTGTTGTTGGAGACCAAGAGGCAGAGGAAAGCCTGAACTCTCGACTGGGACCTTCGGTCCTCCACCTTCGCATAAATGCTTCGGTGGACTCAGCGCTCGAACGTACGGGGTTATTGTTTGGGGTGGAATGGCAGATGAACAGCAACCAGATGATAGCTTTGTCCTAAAATCTTAAGCAATTAGGGCGAATAGGCACCCAGGTTCTAGAGAGCGTGCGGCTAGGGGTTCTCCTGTATTCCTAGGCAGTTCTCGCACTAGAAAGGCAAGTCGTCGTCTGCGCTGTAGGGTGGGGGCTCGGGCGATGACGATTGCGATGGTGCCTGAGATCTGTCTTCCTGCTGGAAGTCCGGTGCGCCTCCGGGAGCCTGTCCTTGTCCTCCCTGCTGGTAAGATCCGCTATCTCCGCCAGCACCATCATAGTCTTCACGTGAATCCAGGATCTGCATGTCTCTGGCTACCACTTCTGTGGTATATCGTTTCTGGCCGTCCTGCCCTTCCCAACTACGGGTCTGGAGGCGTCCTTCTATATAGATTTTGCTGCCTTTCCTGAGATACTGGTTGCAGATCTCCGCAAGCCTACCCCATACCACGATGCGATGCCACTCTGTTCTCTCTTGACGATCACCTGAGTTGTCTGTCCAGTTCTCGTTAGTTGCCATATTGAAATTTGTTACTGCGGTTCCGCTGGGAGTGTATCGCAGTTCCGGGTCTGCCCCGATGTTCCCGATGAGAATCACCTTATTTACACCTCTGCGTGCCACACTAGACCTCCTTTAAATTATGCAAAACAACAGCTTATGGATCATGGCACGATCCCTTTTGTCTGTGAGATTCAACCGAATATAGTGTTGGCCATGTGCTTTGTCAAGGGGAACAAGGAGGGTGCGCTGTTGTCTGAAATCGTCCGGGGCCGTACATTCCGAATCGACCTGAATCATTCCGAATAATGTGGGCAATCGTGAAGATCACATCTCCTGGCAAGAATCCGACCATTTCGGTTTTGCTCGTGCCTTTTTCGACAGGAATTTATCCAAGATCCGCACTATCGTGACATTTGCGCGCCTCGCGGTTATGATTTTGGGCGTCTGCTTCATCTTCCTTTTTGGCAATTTGGGGCCAAAGATATACGGGCCCTGGAGAGCTTTGGGCGCTACGTCGTTGGCCTCTTTTTCACCAAATCTGCTTGCCCATTGTAGATTGGCTACCACGGATTTCGGATGTGCCAGCCTGATGTTTATCGCCGTGTACGCCTTCTGGTCTGCCCAGAAGGGTACACGGCCGGCAATATGGGCACTGACAGGATTCGTGAACAGCCTGGCTCTACTGTCCATGTTCACTGCCTTGCTCTTGGGACCCACCTTTATCCTGCTAGCCCTTTTATACTGCATTCGTAACCGATCCTATAGACGTGCTGAAAAAACTTGTCATTCAGGGATTGTGAACATCCTCGTGGTGGGTGCAGGATACAACATGACCTTCAAGCCGCTGTTCTACCTCGATGGATTGGGCAGGATTTATACCACCGGAGCCCCCGGCTACCAGTACTATTTGTTGGGTTAGGCATCTGAAACNCCGTGGTGGTATTACCACCTGGCGGCATTCNNACTGAAGACCCCTGCGTCTATTCTTCTCCTTTTGCGTCTGTCGATTGGTGGACTCTTCCTGAAGCACTCGAATCGATAGACCACCTGGTTTCTAGCTATACCTGCGATACTCATGTTGCTTCTCTCCTGCTTCGACCAGACCAACCTGGCTTTCCGGATAATTCTTCCTGCATACCCTTCCTATGTTGATGACGACAGAGATTCCCTCGGTCCTTCTGACAATTTCTACAAGATGGGTACACCTTGGCCTGGTGCTCATCACAGTAACGAGTTCTACCGTCACGTTTCCCCATTATCTCTCATATATCAATCAGATTGTCGGAGGACCGGATCGGGGGCCGCATCTCCTGGACGACAGCGACCTCGATTGGAGACAGGATATAGACTGGTTAAGCAAATACGAACCCGTGGCNCGCGCCGGTTACTCCATTTACCTCTACAACTTTCCATCCACCCACTGAGGGCACAAAAATAGCGGACCGAGGTCCGCTATTAACCCTTCTGCAATATCCCTCCTGATCCTACCTCTCCTTCCTGTTCTTCATCTCATCCGCTTTGAGCAATCCCCTGATCGCCTTGGCGAGAGCAGGTGCCGCCTTGTCCCGGATCAAATTCTGCGCCAACTTTCTCTGCTTTCGATATTCCTCCGGAGAAAGCGGCTGGGGTTCGGGCCCTTTGAGTGCGTCTGAGACCTTCTGTCCAACCCCTGAAGACGGTTCCGGTCGATCCGGCCACAGCCGCATAAACAGATAAAATGCCAGGGCCATTGTCAACACACCCGAGAAGGCNACTACAAGGGCTTCGAGCTCCATTACGTAAGCCAGTATCAACACAGCGGAGGCGCCAACTACGATCAGGATCAACGTAATGCTGAAGATCCTGAAGATACGGTCCCTGACCTCCGGATTCGCAAGCCTTCTACGTAGCGGTCCCGGCTTCTTTTTGGGTGGGCCTTTGTCTGGCATATAACTTGCAACCCTAATGGTTGTCTGCTTGAACCGACTGTTGGAAACTAAACGTAAATTATTGTATTCATTGGAACTATCAGGCCAGAATCCCTTGCCTACTGGTCAAAAAACTCCCACCCTGGAGGAAAATATGTCCCCTGAAGCAATCGAGAGTTTGTTTCAAATGTTCGGCGTTGAAAAGGGCCTGCATATACTGAACCTGTTTACGGCNATGGACGACACTGAACTGAGTCACCAGCAAAAGCGTCGGAAGCCCATTACCAAGGACTTGAAAAAAGTGAAAAAGGACATAGGATTGTCCGAAAAACCCGCTATGGAGCAGGCTGCCGACTGAAGCAGGGAACCTACTGTCCTTCTTGAAGCAGGAAACCGGGAACGCTGTAATATCTTTCAGCGGAATCGCAGATAACGGTTACCACCCTCTCGCCCGGCCCGAGTTCTTTGGCCACCTGTAGGGATGCCCACACATTGGCACCCGCAGACACACCCACCAGCATCCCCTCCTCCCTTGCCAGCCGCCTGGCCATTTCGAAGGCATCTTCCTCTGATACCGCCACGATCCTGTCCAACACTTCCATATTGAGTACTGACGGAATAAATCCTGCGCCGATCCCCTGAATTTCGTGACGACCGGCAGCCCCTCCAGCGAGAACATTTGACTTCTCCGGCTCAACGGCCACAATCAATACTTCTGAATTCAGTGTCTTCAGCACCTCCCCCACACCTGTAACCGTTCCCCCAGTCCCAACTCCACTGACAAAAGCATCAACCTTACCATCGGTGGCATTCAAGATTTCTTCAGCCGTCGTCTTTCTGTGAATCTCAGGATTCGCGGGGTTGTCGAATTGCCTGGGCATGAAATGCCGCGCCGGCTCGGAATCAACGATCCTCACCGCTTCCTCGACTGCACCGTTCATCTGATCGGCGCCGGAGGTCAGCACAACTTCTGCACCATAACTCTCCAGCAGATCCCGCCTCTCCNTGCTCATAGAATCCGGCAAGGTGAGGACAAGGCGGTAACCTTTTGCGGCAGCCACCAGCGCAAGTCCGATACCCGTATTCCCGCTCGTGGCTTCCACAATCGTCATCCCCGGTTTGAGCGCACCCGACTGTTCGGCTGCATCGATCATCGAATACCCGATCCGGTCCTTGACCGACCTGGCGGGATTCAATGNCTCCATCTTCACAACAACCTCGGCCACATCGGACGGTGCGAGCCGGTTCAGACGGACCAGGGCAGTCTGCCCGATCAGATCCAAAATGCTGTCTACAACAGTATTATCCTGAGCCATAAAGCCTCTATCGGGGTCCCACCAGAAAGGGTTGCAGGCGGCGGCTCAATCGCCAACTGCCTTGATTGCCATAATTCCCAGCCGCCGGACATCCTCATTGATCTCTTCCGCCAACAAATCTTCAGGCGTACACCACCGATGGTCTTCGGCCTCGGAATCCGCCACCTTCAGCTCTCCACCGACCACACGCGCGAAATAGATCAGATCTATATGCTGATGATCCGGCTCAATCTGTTCCAGCAGAATACACTCCGGTTTACTCAACATGGTGACGGTACCCATCGGGTAGGCAGAAGAAAGCAGCTCAACATTCAACCCGGACTCTTCCTGAACCTCACGAACAGCCGCATCGCAGGGCAGCTCATCCTTGTGAATGTGCCCACCCGGAGGGAACCACTCCTGAATCTGCTTGTGAAACAGTAACAAGGTGCGACCATCCTGGACAATGAAAGTCGTTGCGGTGAAGTCACGTGTCACACCATCTCCCTGTGTTTAAGAGTCCCGAGAGCAGATGGAATATAAACCAGCGCCTCAAAACAGTCAACCGGTGCCCTCTTTAACGGAATCAGGGTCGGCGGTATCTGAAACTCTCCGATCATGGTTAACCAAGTCGCCAAAAATTCGAGAACCGACACGACTCTTGACTTCGAAATGGGCACCTCCTAAATTATCTGAAGGGTCTGCAGGATCGCCCCATCGATATCTTGATTTGACGCAAATTGCCCTTCTGGAGCGGATCATGCTGAGCAGGTTTTTCATAAAAAAAGGTGGAAAGCTACGCTTGAATCCCCAAAACCGGGCGCTGCTCAAAATGGCGGAACTCAATGTGAGCTCTGCCAACATCACGCTGCTCCGAACCGCAGATGGCGAAGATACGGAAAAGGATCTGGGAAAGGCCCTCCTATACAAGCGCAACGGTCGTCTTATGATTCAGGCAAAAGGCCTGTTCATCACCACGCCCGACGCGACAAAGGCCGAAAACCAGGACCACTTCCAGGGCGAAGGAGAGATTCTGAGACTATGGTTTCTCTACGAACGGGTGCCTCGCGTACTCGAGTGCAAGGTGGAAGAACGCGTCCGTTTCACCCTGGATATGCTGGATAATGTTGACCCGAAGGTCGGCGTCGGGTTTAGAATTTCGCCGCTGGCTGACATCGTGAAGCACGACAAGCGCTCCACCCTCCGTTTTTCCCATCTGCCTGGAAGGGGTGCATTACCGGTCTATCCTCAGGTACTCTTCGACGCTTGTGTGTGGCGAACCAACCTAACCTTCCCAACTGAGGGGGCGATCACCCCTCAAATCGATGACCTGCGCCTGATCCCACCTGAAAACTCACACTTGCCCTCAGGCACCGAATTACAACTCGAGACACTCGTAAAGAATTTCAAGGAGGCCATGCGCGGTAATCCCACCGAAGATCGCAACGTCCACGTCAGCAAACCCTTCCTGGAGGAGAAACACAATCGGTCTGTACTGTTGGAACTGGGATACTCGGAGGTGCTAGGGTTGGGCAGCGAAGAAATTGGCCGGAACCTGTACATCAAGAAACCCTTGAGCAGCCGAATCAAAGACCGGAGGGATTCCCACTACCTCTCTGTGGGTGATACCCTGGTCCTGCACTACGGCGCACGATCTCAGCTTGATGGTCGATACAGTTACTACGAACTCGTCACTGAAATCTCGAAGGGTGGGCTCGAGAACATCACCATACTTCCCCAAATGGCGGTGCGAGGCGAGCAGGGCCTCCAGGTAGGTGTCGTGGACTTCTCGGTAAACGGGATACGATTTGATTCCACACCCAATTTTTTGGAATACACACTTGGCGAAAACTATCCCGGCTTGCCCCTTGATGAGCGCCTGGACCTTCTTCAGAACATGGTCCTCCTTTTCAATTTCTACCCCAGGCTCCGGTTCAACCGGGACACCGATCCCTACCGTCCTGGTCTACCCAAACGGATTTCTCTGCTTGGTAGGATCGTCAGGTCGGAAATCGAATGGGAGGACGAAGAGGAGCAAAGAGGAGGACTACTCAAAACCTTCGGCGTCAAATTCATGTATGATCCAGTGGAATACTCCAGCAACCGGTACCATTATGACAGGTGGGAGATGATCAGACCCTTCAAGGAGAATCGCTACTTCAAGGAAGTCCATAAATCATTGAACGGCCTGATTGCTTACCTGGAGAGCCAAACGAAGGAACTCGAAGGAACCGGAAGGTAACAGCGTTTCTCATCCAATGACAAGAAGGGCACGATCTGACGACCGTGCCCTTCTTAACAGGTGTTCAATCAGCCCTAAATCTACACTGGAGAATTCTCTGTATGATTGTTGAAAAACTGGATGTTCTCCCTTACAAAATATACCACCCAATTTTCAGGAATCATACCAAGCTGCCGCGCTGCAATAACGTTCAGCAGGCCGAGCCCCTTTTCGAAACCGAATTTACTGATCAATCGCTCTGAGTCATACCAATCCATAAGAATCCTCCTGTTTAAATGAACTGCTCCTGCAAGAATCCCTTTTTCGAACAGCGATACTGCAGCCCGACTGGTCGGGCGTGCTTGCTCTGTCTCGTTTCCCGAGTTCACGAGGGGTAGCGGCTGACGAAAAAGCGACTCATAAAACCGATCAAATCTTTATTCAGCAGGATCTTCATCAGGGGAGTGTGGGATGTTGAATCGGTCTCTGAAAGGGGAGAAGGTAGGAAAGGGTTTTGCTCTCGCTCACTTCCTGTGACCGGAGCCCGATTTTCCGCATCCTGTCGGAACATGTGCCCTCCTTGGCGATGACGATGATGTTACTTGATACCACACAGTTTAACTATCGGACAACCACTGGGAAGCTTTAGCTACTTTTGACCGGCATCCGTTAATGAAGGAAAATAAAAACCCGGCGCGTAGATCGTGCCGGGTTACATATCGACAATATTCAGGAAAACAATAATTTATTTATAGTAAAGGTTGACCGTTCAACTCAAATCCCTTGCCAAAATTGGCGGAAAACCCTTTGTATCGGGAGCCAATTTACCTCCGATCCAGTCATCCTGTCAGATCGAGTCCGCAAGCCAGAAATGCGGCGTTTTCAGAGGGAAAAGGGTATCCAGGAGCAATCGGAGCTCGGAATCATCGCCAATCTGGGTCTCTGCCCGATCAACAAACCGATCTGTTCCCAGCAATGCCCTGGTAAGAGCTATGCCCGGGATCGAAATCACCCACTGAGCATTTCTCTCTTCCGCCGGTCGCATCGTCACCCTTCCGCGGGAAATCGCCGCTGCTACGGCAGTATCATCTATCCGGAATTCAATCTGACCTGTCCACATCGACATCTCGGAATTTGTTAGCCGTCGAGAGAAGGCGGGACACATCCGCTCAAGCATTCCACAAGGATCCAGCACCTTCCCGAGCAATTGGGGATCGACGCAGCATTCCCGGACGCCTCCCAATTCGGCTGCTGCCAAGCTTATCTCGTTGCTTTGAGGCAAATGGAGTGAAATTTGGCGATACCCTCGTCCACGTGCAAATTGAACTACCGAACCCAGCAGTCGACCTCCCGAGCCCGACCCTGACCAGGCCTCATAGACAACCAGTTTTTCACCTGCCCCAGCCGCACGAATCACCCCACCGGTCTGCGTATCGTCCAACAACAAGAAATCATCCTCGGAAAGGATTCCGATCAGATACTCTATCCGTGAAACCAAGGCTCGCGGGTGCCCGGTATCGATCACCCACCGCCAGCGATCGGCACCTGGCAACACAGAACCCGGAGGCGCCCCCACCGACGAAAGTGCTACAAGCGCATCGAGATCGCCAGGGCCTGCCAAGTGCAACTCCGAACCATCCAGACGTACTGATTCCATGATGACGCTGGTTCTGCAATTCTGATAGCCGTCAACGAAACCCATCCGACCGTAGAACCCTCGATTACCCGCCAGGTGCAAATAAAACAGGCCCTGGCGTTTCGCCAGGACCTCCGTATATGTCATCAATGCACTTCCCACACCGCTACCACGCCAGTTCGGCGCTACTACAACCATGGCCACAATTGCCCCGGGGATTTCAACCCCATCGAAACCAAACGCTCGAGGAACGAACAGCGTGTGCCCAATCACCTGGTCATTCGCAACTGCCACAATGGAAGTTGAGGTTGGCTCCCAGCCACCCGATACATCATCGTAGAGTTGCCCGAATACCTTACCCACACTCGGGCGGACGTCGAATGCAGAGCCCAGGAGAAGTTTTATCTCAACACGTTCAGCTTCAGAATCCGTCTCGCGGATAGTGAAATCAGGAGCAGGCATATCTCGGACCGTGGTTCCGGTCACCACCCCCCGACCTGAGTCTTGTCTACAATGTCTCTGGTAAGGATGTCAAACGCTGCCCCCAACCCTTCTCTTCTCGCCTCCTCGCGTTTAACAGAGGCGCTATATATGCCATACCCACGCAATCTGCTCTCTTCCCACAACGCCTTCTTGCTTTCGACATCATAGCATGTAACATCCAAAAAAACGGTAATCTGATACTGATCTGCCACCCCCCCGTAGGTGAAGGGTCCCTCCCTCACCTCTACGATCGTGCCTCTGAGAACCACATCGGCGTGATCCTCGTCCACCACCCTCAACGCACCATTTCCCACAAACGCCTGAATGAGGCTATCCGTCAACGCCTGTTGGATCTCCGGTTCCAGACTCTTGTTATCCAGAAGTGGGATCGCCACGGACTTGAAACCGCTACCCCCTGTTGCCGAAGTCGAATAATGGGCGCACCCACAAAGCGCTGACAAAAGACTCACCAGAACCGTAAGGGATAGACGGTTCAACCTGTCTCACCCTCCTCATTTTCTTTCTTTTCGCCTTCCGATGCAGTATCTTCAGTATTGTCCTCGGCCGGCTCGTCCTCCTTCGAGTCTTCTGAATCGGTGGGATCTGGACCTTTTTTCATCTCATCAACGTAATTCATCCGCAGCTCATACAGTGCGTGTTCGAGCATCTTCTGTTCATTTTCGTTGAGATTGCCCTTCGTCTTGGCTTCCAGCATTCCCAGAATATCGATAGAATTCTTCGCCTGTTCAAGATCTCTTTCAATCTTGTTCGTCACAGGATTCATCACCTTCCCCATTTGCTGGAAAGCAGCCCCCTGAAACATCATAATGAGCTGTGCGAACAGGAAATCGTTCAGTTGATCCTGACTCAGCGGTTCATTCTCTCCCATGTGACTTTCCTCCTTCTTAATGAAATTCCAACTGAGCATTCCGATGCTTATACTATATTATTAAAACGCCCAGATCCTGTCAAGCGCACCTGAGGTAACGCATGAGGGTCGTCATCTACCAACTGATCGTGACACACATCCTGACCTTCTGGCAACCAGATCCTGCCGCAGCCGGGGAGGCCAGGGTCTATCGAGACGGTTGGGGAGTGCCTCATGTCTATGGAACAGCGCCAGCGGAGGTTCTGTACGCACTGGGGTATGCACAGGCACAAGACCGGCTGCCTTCGGTCCTGAGAAACTACCTCAGTGCTACGGGAGAGATGGCCAGCATCTTCGGACCTGCATTCATCGAACGAGACTTTCGCAACCTGATCCGGGGGCACGGTGAGATTGCGCGTCTGGGCATCGACCAGCTCGACCCGAAGATACTTCGCCTCGTCTCCAGTTATGTGTCCGGCATAGCTGCCTATATGTCAGATAATCCCCTCACCATTCCCAAATGGGCATTTAAGCCCGATCCGCACCATGTGCTCGCCTTGGCAAGATCCCTCGCGTGGCGAGAGCTGGACAGACAAGCGAGGAAAGAACTTGAATTACGTACGAGCACACCTGATGGGTCAAATCATTGGGTGGTAAGCCAGGAGCGCTCTGCAGAAAATGCGGTTCTACTGCTCGCGGATCCCCATGGCACGTGGGACTCGGACACCGACTGGTATGAAAGCCATCTGCAAGGGGGTAATCTCAAGGCATTCGGTTTCACGATACCTGGGCTACCCTTCCCGATTTTTGGCCATAACGAGCGTCTTGGCTGGTCTGCACTGCCAGGTGGCTCGGACGGTGTGGACATCTACGAAATCACTTTTCAATCACCCAACAGCATCGTTTACAAACACGGCGATGGCTGGAAATCCGCCGTGGGCGACACCGTACTCATCCAGGTAATGGTGAACGGAAAACTCGAAACACATTTGCGCAAGACCCTGGATACCATCCACGGACCGGTAATAGAACGTAAGGGAAGAACCGGGTATGCATCCCGCGTATCCATTTCCGAGGAGTTTCGGCAAGTCGAGCAGCTCTACAGACAGGTCACCGCACGAAATATCCAGGACTTCTTTTCAGCATTGGGTCTTGCTCAACTCTCGCCACAGCGAATACTGTACGGTGATGTAGAAGGGAATACACTCTACATTCGCACAGGACGTATTCCAGTTCGGCAGGAGGTCTTTCAATGGAACCGCCCCGTATCGGGAGCGTCACCTGCTGCCATCTGGAAAGAATTTCATAACCAAGAAGGCCTCATCCAGGTGATAAATCCTCCCCAGGGTTGGCTTCAGGACTGCGGCACGGCTCCCGATCTGGTGATGTCTTTCAGTCCGCTGACTCCTGATCGGTACGCGGCTTACATTTATAATGTCCTGCCGAGCACCGAATCTGGAAGGTCTTTACGGGCTCGGGAGATGCTTTCGTTGATCAACCGGATGACCCTTCAAGAGGCTTTGGATCTCAGTGTGGACACATACGTAGTGCATTCCGAAAGGTGGATAAGGGCACTTGGGATAGCCTTCGCGTCGCACGGGAGGCGACTACAGGAAAAGTATCCACGACTTTCCGATGCGGTTGAGATCTTGAGCGGATGGAATGGCCGGGCTGATGCAGATGAGATTGGGATCACACTTTATGCGCGGTGGCACCAGTTCTGTGAGGGGAGGACAATCGGAGATCGACAGGTCCTCTCAGGTCAGAGACTGGGGCCCGCAACTCGTAGAAATCTTGTGGAGGCGCTGGGTCAGGCGTCGGAAGATATGATCGAGAGAGATGGTCGGTTGGATGTGCCGTGGGGGGAGATAAACCGGGTCCGTAAAGGCAGGAGATCTTGGGGGATCAGTGGGAGCTCAGGTAAAAATCTTGAAACGATCCGGGTGATTGAAACGGAAGCTGATTTAGCGATTGATTACGGCGTGGCAGGGCAATCTGCGACGACTTTGATGGTATTCCGCAGCCCGGGGAATGTGGAGTCGTATTCGTCAGTGCCCTTTGGACATAGTATGGACCTTTCTTCGCATCATTCTTGGGATCAGGCTGAAGCGCTTTTTAGTAAGGGAAGGTTAAAACCTAATCAGTTTGGGAGTAAGGTTGGGTTGCGGCTTGAGAGGGTTTTAGAGTTACCGGAAGGGTTGAATCAATAACCAAATCTAGACCTTCTTCCCCTTCCTGTCTTTGACGAGTTACTTTTCACAGACGAAAAGTAACCAAAAGTCTCCGCTTGGCGCTGGGCCAGAAGCACTGTGCGAATTGTGCTTGTGGCTTCGCTAGTTTCGGTGGCCTGCACGGTTTTGATAGATAACAGAGTTCGTACTCCAAGGAACTGCGCACAGCTGAGAGGGGCTCTCCCCTTTCTGTTTCCCATTTTGGATACTATTGCATCGGCAACGGGAGATTGGCAGCCAAACAGGCAACGAGCTCCCGCAGACAAATTGTGGGAGCGCCTCCTTCTGCGAGTGCTTAGCAAAAAAAGTCCTCAGGCGAGCGCATCCGCTAGACGGGAGAGGGTTGTTTCTAAGTTTGCGTACCCTTTTACGATCCACGTCTGAGTCGTGTCGTGTTTGAGTACCAGGCTTGGGAATTCGCGGACGGTGAGGGATCGGCGGAGGTTGAAATCGTCCTGCAAAAGGGATTCGGTGACTTCCGATGTCAAGTCATATTCAAACCTGCGTTTGTCCAGACCAATCTCGTCGGCGAGGGCTACAAGCGTTGCGTTGTCAGAGGGATTGCGGGCTTCCTGGTAGTATGCCCGCTGGATGGCTTCGAACATTTCGGGTACTGAGTTTTCTTGCTGTGCCGAGGCGGCGAGGACGGCTCTACAGGCAGGATACGTAGAGCGTCGTGGTTGACAGTTTGTCCAGAAATCCCAATTGAAGGTGGCTCCTGCCTCCTCTGTCACCTGACGCCAGTTCATCTGGACGTATTGACGAGTTTCTTCCGGCATAGGTTCGTCAGAGTCTTTGGCCAGACCTCCCATCACGTAGACAAGGGAAATACCTTGGGGTAATGCCGTCCGGACCTCATCCAGGACCGGTTTGAACCCCCAGCACCAGGAACACATCGGGTCGGCTACGTAGTAGAGGATGGAGGACATGGGAGATCCGGGATTAGAGGCAAAAGGCGTCCTAGGTCCTGGGTCCGGCGTTCGACAGAAACAAGAGCGCAAACGGTGGCCGCACAATTGTGGATCGATCGAGTTGGCAAATATCCGTTGTTCTTGACGCAGCTCGAACGTGCGGGGTTACTTCCGCGGGCAACTCAACCATTCCAGAACCTAACCATCGCAAAGAAAAAAGGCAAGGGACAGTGCCCTTGCCTTGACCATTCCGGTATATGAGCCGGTCCTACACAAATACGTCATTTATGTCGCCACGGACAACCGTGACTTGACCTGCATCTTCCAGTTGACGTAGCGTCTGGACGATGCGCAGCTGTACATCCTCAACGTCCGACATTCGAAGGGGACCCATGAATTCGATATCTTCCTTCAGCATCGAGGCAACACGATCTGACATATTCGAGACGAATCTGTCCTTCACCGCCGGGCTGGCGCCCTTCAGTGCCATTGCCAGCTCCTTTGAATCCACTTCGCGCAAGAGCATCTGAATCTCCCGGTCGGTAAGGTTCGCAATGTCGTCGAAGACGAACATCTTGTTCCTCACATTTTCCGCAAGTTCAGGATTCTTTGCATCCATCCGCTCCAAAACCGCCATCTCAGTGGAACGCCCCGTGCGGTTCAGAATCTCCGCAACGGCCTTGGGCCCGCCGATTTCCGTAACCTGACCCGCTAAAATTGCCTGGAGATCGCCCGCCAGACTGTCCTCCAGCTCCCGCAGGACCTGCGGCGAGATGTTGTCCATTTGTGCAATTCGGAACGACACATCCGCCTGGAGTTCCTCCCTCAAGCCATTCATCACACCTGCAGCCTGAGTCGGCTCCAGTTGGGAGAGGATTAGCGCGATTGTCTGAGGATGTTCCTTCGAAACAAAGGGAACGATCTGAGCGGGATCAACATTTCTCAACATATAGAATCCGCTGGTGGTGGTGCTGTTCACCCGATCCAGCAAATTCTCCGCTTTTCTTGGCCCTACGGCCATTTCCAGGGCCCCCCGGGCGAATTCTATACCGCCCTGTGAGACATATTTTCCGGCCAGGAGGAAATGTTCGAACTCCTCCAGAACCTTATCTTCCTGATCGGCGGTAACCACTTCCACCTCGGCAATGGCCTGCGCGATCTCCTCAATCTCGAAATCAGACAGGTATTTCATCACCTCGGCAGTGGTCTGCTGACCCAGCGCGATCAACAAAATTGCGGCTTTTTGCCGTGCAGTTACTTCATTATCCAGCTCTGGCAACGTCACTTCACCATCCTTTCTACAAATAAACGGACGCGGTCTCCCCAATGAACATACAGGCATAGCTTATTGTGCATATTCTCGCAGTTTCGTTCACGTAGTTGATTTTAGCAAATCGTGTACCGAAATCTGTCAACAGGATTCGTGCCAGGGCATGCCAACAAGCAAAATCCGCTTGCGTCCCATCGTGAACTCTCACTACCTCGGTACTCCCAACCCCCAAATCCAACCGGGGAAATTATTCGGCAAATGTACAAGGAGCTCCCTCATCTCTTTCGCAGGAGGTTAGCCCGTGAAGATAGAAGTCACCATAAATGGAAAACTGCACGTTGACGATGTGGAACCCAGGCTGCTTCTGGTCCACTACCTGCGCGACGTGCTGGGACTTACCGGCACCCACGTGGGATGCGAAACCAGCATCTGTGGGGCCTGCACCATACTGCTGAACGGCTCGGCGGTCAAATCCTGCACCACTTTGGCGGTTCAAGCAAGCGGTGCGGAAATCACAACCATTGAAGGACTTGCGGAAAATGGCGACCTGCATCCCGTCCAGGAAGGGTTCTGGGAGTGCCACGGCCTTCAGTGCGGCTTTTGCACGCCAGGGATGATCATCAGCGTGCACCAGCTGCTAGAGCGCAACGCCAAACCAACTGAGGCAGAAATTCGACGCGGCATCGAGGGCAACCTCTGTCGCTGCACCGGCTACCAGCACATTGTGGATGCCGTACAATACGCCGCCGAGAAAATGAACGCATAAAGGAGGTTTCCCGTGCCCATAAGCAAAACCGTGGGAGCCAGGATCAAACGACGGGAAGACCCCCGCCTGATCCAGGGACTTGCCCAATATGTAGATGACATTAAGCTTGTTGACATACTCCACGTCGCCATTCTGCGAAGCCCATACGCCCATGCGCGCATACTGAGCATCAATACGGATACCGCCAGGAGTCACCCGGGTGTCGTTGCAGTGGTCACAGGAGACGACATAAAAGACAAGCTCGGAACCGTACCCTGCGCCACAACTGACCCCGAGGGATTTCCGGGGATGAAGGTGCCCCCTCACTACTGTCTCGCTGTGGAAAAAGTGAGACTCGTGGGTGAACCCGTCGTCGCAGTGGTCGCGGAAGACAAGTATATCGCTCAGGATGCCCTCGACCTGGTGGAAGTGGATTATGATCCCCTCGACGCGGTCACCTCTTCGGAGGATGCGCTCGCTGAGGGTGCACCCATTCTGCATGAGCAATTCGGGACGAACCAGGCCTTCACATGGTCGCTCGCGGGCGGTAATATTGATGCCGCTCTGGCGGAAGCCGACAAGGTCGTAAAACAGAAGTTCGTGCACCAGCGTCTTGCACCCAACGCCATAGAACCTCGTGGTGTCCTCGCCAACTACGAGGCCGGCGATGGCCAACTCACCCTTTGGTCCTCCACCCAGATTCCTCACCTTCTTCGCACGCAGCTGTCGGTAATGCTCGGCATGGCCGAGAACAGGGTCCGTGTGATCGCACCGGAAGTCGGCGGCGGATTCGGCAGCAAATTGAACGTCTACGCCGAAGAAGGGCTTCTTGGATACATTTCACGCGAGCTCAACCGCCCGGTCAAATGGATCGAGGGACGTCGTGAAAACATGATGCACACCATTCACGGCCGGGATCAGACAGGAGATGTGGAAGTCGCTGTGAAGAATGACGGAACCATCACGGGACTCAAGTACACCGTAATGGCAGACGTCGGCGCCTACTATCAGTTACTCACCCCGGCCATCCCAACTCTTACAGGACTCATGCTTTGCGGGTGTTACAGGTTTCAGAACGTAGCCATGAATCTCACAGCGACTTTCAGCAACAAGATGGCCACGGATGCTTATCGAGGTGCCGGTCGACCCGAGGCCACTTACCTGGTTGAGCGTATCGTAGATTGTGTCGCTCACGACCTAAATATGGATCCGCTGGAGGTTCGCCGAAAAAACCTCATTGGTGCGGACGAGTTCCCCTTCACCACTGGAACCGCCCTGGCATACGACAGCGGCGATTACACCACCGCCCTCGACAAAGCGATGGGGATGATCGACTACGACGCCCTGCGGAAGGAACAGGCGGAACTGCGAGAGCAGGGCCGCTATTTGGGCATCGGGCTATCGACCTACGTCGAGATCTGCGGCATGGGGCCCTCGGCGGCAATGCCGGCAGGCGGCTGGGAAAGCAGTACTGTCCGTGTCGACCCAACAGGGAAGGTCACCGTACTGACCGGCGTCTCCCCGCATGGACAGGGCCAGGAGACATCTTTCGCACAGATGATCGCGGATGGTCTCGGTGTCGACATCGACGACGTCAAGATCGTCCACGGAGATACGGAAATCGTCCAGTACGGAATCGGCACCTTCGGAAGCCGCGCAATGGCGGTCGGTGGGGCTGCCTTGCACATCGCAATGGAGAAGATCAGAGAGAAGGCGAACAAGATCGCCGCGCACCTCCTGGAGGCGAACCCTCAGGACATAGTCATGGATGACAACATGTATTTCGTCCAAGGCAACCCCGACAATGCGCTCAGCATGGCCGACATCTCGACCACTGCGCACGTGGGCGTGAATTTGCCCGAAGGTCTGGAACCGGGGATGGCCGAAACACACTTCTTCGAACCGTCGAACTTCACCTATCCGTTCGGAACGCATATCGCAGTCGTAGAAGTTTCCGCCGACACAGGTGAAATCGAAATCAAACGCTACATCGCTGTCGACGACTGCGGAAACATCATCAACCCGCTGCTGGTCGAGGGTCAGCTCCACGGCGGTATCGTTCAGGGACTGAGCCAGGCCCTCTTCGAGGAAGTCGTCTACGACGAAGGCGGCCAAATGCTCAGCGGCTCGTTTATGGACTACGCGCTGCCGAGGGCACATCATTTTCCAAGATTCGAAATGGACAACACCATCACACCTTCACCAGTAAACCCAATGGGGGTCAAAGGAGTGGGAGAAGCCGGAACAATCGGATCTACGCCGTGCATCGTCAATGCGGTTGTCGACGCGCTCAAGCCCTTCGGCGTCGGGCATATCGACATGCCGTTGCGACCAGAAAAGATCTGGAGGCTGATGCAGTGATTCAGCTTGGCAACCTGATCGTCTTGACAACCAGATCTCGGCTTCGACATCTCACTCCGGAGAAAAAAGATGATACCAAGCAAATTCGACTATCACGCACCCAAGACGCTTAAGAAGGCGCTGAGCCTGATTGGCGAACATGGGGATAACGCCAAAGTCCTGGCCGGAGGCCACAGCCTCATTCCGCTAATGAAACTCAGATTCGCTGCTCCAGACGTTGTCATCGATTTGGGTCAGGTTGGTGGACTCAGCGGCGTCCGGGTCTCAAAGGACGGCACCATCCATATCGGTGCAATGGCTACACACCACACAGTTGAGAGCGCTCGTGGACTAAAGAGCAAGTGCCAGCTTCTCTCCGAGACTGCCTCTGTCATCGGTGACGCCCAGGTCCGCAACCGCGGCACCATAGGCGGAAGCCTCGTCCACGCAGATCCTGCAGCCGACTGGCCGGCAGCCATCTTGGCGCTGAACGCCCAGCTGGAAATCTCAAGTGCGGACGGCTCTCGCACTGTGTCTGCAGGAGACTTCTTCATGGACCTGCTTACGACGGATATAAAACCGGGAGAGCTGCTTACGGAGATCACCATTGCAGTTCCTCCCGCTAACTCGGGCGGCGCCTACGAGAAGATGCATCAGTCGGCATCCGGCTTCGCTATTGCGGGAGTGGCGGCCCAGGTCACCCTGGACAGCAGCGGAAACTGCGCTGCGGCAGGAATCGGCGTCACCGGCGTAGCATCTGTACCATACCGTGCGGCGGCGGTAGAAGCGGCTCTCGTTGGAGGTCCCTTTACCGAAGACGCCATCGCGGCTGCCGCGGACAAGGCCGTTGACGGTGTGGATCCAGACGATCTCCAGGGTGATCTTCACGCGTCCGGCGAGTATCGTGTGCACCTGGCAAAGCTATTTGCTGCGAGGGCAATCGCCAGGGCGGCCAATCTGGCTGGGTAAACAAGAGACTCGGTAGATTTCAGAGGGCCCCGCTATTGAGAAATTGTGGGGCCCTCTGATGTACCTAGAATTTGTGAGACCACCATACGTCGTGTCCCCAGGTATGCACACAAGGGCGAGCAGGACTTTCGGGCTTGATATTGGAGGGAATCCCTTTAAATTGGCTTTGCATTTTACCCGCAACGTCAGGTTCGCAATTCTGTTGACATGGAACCAAAGGAGGCGCATTGAAGATCCAGGGCAAATACACCATAAACGTGAACCCGGAACGTGTGTTCGAAATCCTCACCGACCCTGAGGCGCTCGGGAGATGCATGCCCGGCACTCAGGAGCTTACGCTAACGGAGGAAAACACCTACAGCCTGGCCATCACAGCAGGCGTGGGTGCCATCAAGGGCAGTTATAAAGGCACTGTCAAGCTGGATGACCTACGTCCTCCCGAGCACTACAGAATGATCGTTGAGGTGAAAGGTAAGACGGGTTTTGTCAAAGGAGAGGGTGAGATTGACCTGGCTACGGAGGGGGACGGAACCCAGATCACTTACAGCGGCAATGTTCAGATGGGAGGTCCTGTGGCGTCGGTTGGCCAACGCCTACACTCCAGCACGGCCAAACTGATGACACGTCAGCTCTTCGGGGCGATCGAAGCTGAGGCGAAGGCTGCACCGGGGGAAGAGGTGAAGCACGGGGTGGTTAGAGATATTATGCGGACGGTGAAGAGGAAAAAGCAGTAGAGGCGACGACGGACGACAAAAACAGAAGATACGGTTACAAAGGGGAGTTCGGACATTCCTTACAAGTTCGAACAACTGGAAGTGTTGCAATTGGCAGTAGAATACATTGATTTGATGTATGAGATTGCCGACCAACTGCCAAAACGAGAGGAGTTCAATCTTGGATCGCAGACTAGGCGTGCCGCGACTTCTGTGGCATTGAAGATTGCTGAAGGATCGACAGGTCAGTCCGACCCGGAGCAAAGCCGTTTCCTTGGATGTGCTTTGCGATCGCTCATGGAAACCGTTGCGTGTCAACATTTGATCAAACGGCGAGAGTATGAAATCAATCCAGAAGATTTGGTAGAGGTATATCGCAAGAGTGAGACACTGTCTCGAAAACTTCAGGCAATGAAAAGGGCAATTACTCCTCGAGGCAATCACTTCCGTGAGGATGAACCAACGTATACTGTAAAGCAGGGCAAGCAGTAGCGTCCCTGCAGTCTCTGGGTTTGACCCTGGTTTCGTCAGTGGTCAATAGTCTGTCGTCCGATCCTTTACTCATCGAGGTTAGCTTGTTCATCAACTGGAACGAAATACCTGTAAACGAAGTCGCGCCGGGCGTTCGCATCAAAGCGCCGTATGGGGAAAATCTGATGATCTCCCTGCTGGATATGGATGAAGGAGCAGTGGTTCCTCTCCACCATCATCCGCACGAGCAAGGCGGAATCATGATCAGTGGAAAAATGGAACTCACAATCGGGGACGAGACCCGAACGGTGACCAAGGATGAAGCTTACCTGATAGGGCCGAATGTACCACATCGAGCGGTGGCAGTCGGCGGGCCGGCACTTGCACTAGACATCTTTTCGCCCGTTAGAGAGGACTATGCCGATCTGGTCAATCGGTATATCCCACCATCCGATGATTCACGATAGATGGCTCTTGTCAACACCTTCACCCATGAAAGGTAGAAACGGGCGGTCGTACAGGCCGCCCTTACAATTTCCCTCACATCAGACCCTGTTGCCCTAAGCGCAACCTGGTCACCCCTGGAGATCTCAAATGGGTGCTGCTGACGAATTCCGATACAACCGACTCACCTGACCTGAGATGAACGATGCAATTGAAATGCAGAAAGTGGTAATTCTGCCGACAGGTTCAACCGAACAGCAGGGCCATTACCTCCCGCTGGATGTGGATGTCTTTCTCTGTGTGACCGTGTGTCACGAAATTGGCAGGCGGATACCGGATCAGGTGCTCGTGTTGCCGCCCATTGCCTACGGTCTGAATATGCATCACATCGATTTCCCCGGAACGATCCACATTGAGCCCGAGGTCTTCATCTGTCAAAGCCCTGAAGGGATTTCCTGGCGTCCTGGAGAAGTGACTTTGCACCGGATACCTATCGGGCGGCATACGCTATAAAGCTCGGACAGAGCATCTACGTGTTGAACGCGTTCCAGAAGAAATCCAAACGGGGCGGTGCAATTCCCAGAGAGGATGTGGCCCTCATCAGGAGCCGTTTAAAGACGGTGAAGGACTTGGCAAACAAGGAGCAGTGAAGATGAGTAGGATTCGTGCTACAAAAACACCAAGTTCGTACAAGGATCTGGGATTCAAGAATCCTGAAAAATGGTAGGCAAAGGCCAACCTTGCCATTCGCATTAACAATCTCATCGAATCACGCAGCCTCACTCAGTCGAAAGCCCCTAAGATTCTTGGGACCACCCGGCCACGGATTGCGGATCTGAATCGCGGTCAATTGGATAAGCTTTCGCTTGAAAAATTGTTGGCATTCTTACTGGCGTCAGATCAAAATGTCGAGATAATTGTTCATCCAAGATCAAGTGATTCCGCGCGAATCCGCGTCAATGAATTGGCGATGCAACTGACCTGCCGTCCTGATTCACAGTTCGTGTGACCGGTTCATCCTTAAACCCAATGACGGTTGGAAAAGACATGCGCACCGGAATACCTATCCTTACATTCTGGGGACACCTCCAACGAGCGTGCTCAGACACTTTTCCAAGCTATCTTGCACAGGATGGATGAGGCTATTTCCGACCACCCACTTCAAGAATTGATCTAACCTACCCACAGTGAAAGGCTCGCATCTTGGCAACTGACCGACCAAACATCATGCTTCTACAGGGGGAAGATGTGGGCCTTCACCTTGGCTGCTATCCTGGAAACGAATACAGCTCGACCCCGAACCTGGACCAGCTGGCCGCTGATGGGACACGATTCGAAAATGGCTTCAGTCACTCGCCTGTTTGCGCACCAAGCAGGGGAGGGATGGTCACCGGGTGCTATCCCTGGACGACCGGGGTCCACCATATGCGATCGACGCTGCTGAACCCGCCCCGTTGCTTCACCCAGGAACTCATGGATGCCGGATACCACGTCTCGTGGCCAACCAAGATGGACTTCAATTTCGAGCCGCCGGTGGGCTGGGTTCACCGCCGCGAATCATGGGTGGACTGCCCGGCACCAGATCAGCCATTCTTCGTATACGAAAACTTCAGCGCATCGCATGAGAGCAGCATGTGGCGTGATGAGGAAAGCCAGCGCAAGCAAGTGCATAAACACTTGAGCGCCGATCAATTGCACGATCCTGCCTATGCCCCGGTCCCGCCATACTTGCGGGATACCCCTCAGATGCGCGAACAGCTGGTGAAGTACTATGACAGCCTGAGCGCAATCGATCACCTGATAGGCCTCCGGCTTCGCTGGCTGGAGGAACAAGGATTATTGGAGAACACAGTCGTCATCTTCTTAAGTGATCACGGTCGCGGAATTCCCAGAGAAAAACGATGGTGCTATGAAGCCGGACTCCACATGCCATTGATCGTCCGTTGGCCTGGACACCTGACCCCAGGCAGTGCCAGCAACGATCTGGTAGGCTGGGTCGACATCGCACCAACCATGCTCGCTATATCGAGCGCAGAAATCCCTGATCACTACCAGGGCCAGGTCTTCCTCGGCAAGGACAAGTCATCCCCAAGAGAATACGTATTCGCCGGTAGGGACCGTATGGACGAAGTGTTCGACCGGGTCCGGGTCGCCCGGGACAAGCGCTGGCACTACATCCGAAACGACTTTCCCGGACTCCCCTGGGCACAACGACAGACCTACATGGAACAACAATCCATCATGCCCGTGATGCGGGAAATGAACGCCAAGGGGGAACTCCAGGGTCCGGAGGCCTGCTTCTTCCAGAATCGGAAGCCATTGGAGGAACTCTACGACGCAGTGAATGACCCGGGTATGGTTAACAACCTGGCTGTGGACCCCGAACATCGTGAGACTGTGATAAGGCTGTCCGATGCATTGGACGATTTGCGCCAACAGTATGGAGACCTAGGTGAGACCACCGAAGAAACACTCATCGAACAGGGACTGGTAGCAAACCGATTGGAAGAATACAGAGAACGGTTACAGCCTCTACCCAAACACCTCCAGATTGGTCCTGAACCTATTCCGCTAACTATGGATGAAGCCGTGGAATACTCGCGGTGAATCTCCTAGCTTTCACCTAGTTCATCGACCACTGTCCAATACCGCCGACTTGTAACTTAGTTGAGGATCCGATTCTTTGGCCTATTTCGACCTAACTCGAACCGACCTGTTGTTCCCCATGCCTATCAACATTCCTGAACCGGGTCCGTATTACACCTGCCTGGTCTCAATGTCAGATGTGGCCTCCTTCCCTTATGAATATGCTCTCTTCTTCTCTCCCGATCACCATCGAGAGGAAGGCGGGATCTGGCTGTATTTATGCGATGGCGAACCCACCGAATATGCCAATTGGATCTCTTACGAAGAGGCAGTTGCTTCCGGTAAGTTCGACCATGTTACCGACAAGCCTGACTCGAATCCCATTTACCTGGACTCTGTTCAAGGGTCAGGACATACCGAAACACCCCATGCGAATGTGATCGACGGCTTGGTATACATGACCTATCACAAGAACGGGATCGACGGCACCCAGCGGACACTGCTTGCCACGTCACAGGATGGTATAAATTTCTCGCGGATTCATGGCAACGAAAATTCTGTTGTCCTCACATACGACACGAGCATCGATCCTGGTGAAGGCCATACCGGATACTTCAGATGGTCCCCAAACCCGTTTCCCGACATCGAACAGAAATATGTCGGCTACTCGCTTCACGGAGGTGGGGACGACTACCACTCGGCGATATGGGCTTCAAATGACGCCATCTCCTGGAAAAGACTCGACATCCTCACCCCCATCGAAGGATACGCGCTCGACAGTGGAGGCCACATTCTGATATGGCACGAAATGGACCCGGCCTCCATCACCCAACTCCCCACGGGTGAGTTTACCGCGATCTGCGGAGTGGGCAGCAGAGCATCGGGAGGAGCTCCGCGTATCACCGAACTCTACGAAGTGTTCCTTGCCGGAGATGGAAGAACACTTACCCGTCGGTGTCGCAAGGTCCTTGGAATCGGTGGACCTGATTCTCCGGACGCTGAAGAACTGGCATCTCCCACTTCTATCTTCATAGGCAACACCATCCACCTCATCTACGTTGGAGCTAGCAAGGGGGGCTCGGTCAACACAGTCCTAGGGGCAAAGGGGAAGGTTAACAGGAAAGCCAGAGGAAGTACGAAGCTGCAGAAGTCAGAACCACAGAGACATATATACAACAGGGTTTGAAACACGGGCCTACTGAGAAATGCAAAGCACGGAGCCTCACCTCCCTGCCTCAAATAATGACTGAAGTGCTGGTAGTCCGTCACGCTCAGGCCGCGCGTCAGGAACTTGCGAATGCGGAAAGACCATTGAGCGAAGAGGTTATTAAAGATGCCCGGGAGTTAGCTACGAAGCTGGCCTCGCGGGGGATCAATTTCATCTACTCCAGTCCATAAAAACGAGCTATTGAAACGGTTGAACCCCTGTGCAAGGCTACTGGTTTAGAAGTACAGATCCACGACGACCTGAGGTAGAGCACAGAGGATGAGGACTTTCCCGAGGTAAGAAATCGGATGGTTTCCGCCATTGAAGAGATTGTCTTTTGAAATCCTGAACAAATGTTGGTTGTTTGCACGCACGGCGGTACATCCTGGGGCCTGATCAGCAGTTTCGATCCTGATTTTGGGTATGAGCAGTATAAAGAGATCGGCTCTCCTGATATAAACCGTTTCGTTTACGAAGGGGACCGTGGCATATATGACGCCGAATTCAGAATCGAGATTTTGTGCTCGCGTGCTGGAGCCGTTGAATGGAGCAGTCGGGCCGCAATTTATTCAAGAGAGATATACCATGAACGAAATGCACGAGGCGAACAGAAAGGGTTGGGATGCAGTATCACCGAGGTGGCAGAAAGGGATTGACGAAAAGAAAGACTGGCAAAAATTCCCGAGCGATCCCACACTTGCATTCAGTCCCTCAGAGCTGAAGTATGTCGAGAAGACGAAGGGATGCGATGTATGTGTACTCGGCAGCGGCGACAACCTGGCAGTCTTTGCACTTGCCGGTCTTGGGGCTCGAGTCACCTCTATAGACATTTCTCAGACCCAACTGGACATTGCAGCCCATAGGGCAGAAAAACTTGGCCTGGATATCACCTTTGTGCGCGCTGACGTTACAGATCTGAGAGACCTTTCTGATGAGAGCTTTGACCTGGTCTATACCGGTGGTCATGTGGGTGTCTGGGTGTCGGATCTGCAGAAGTACTATGCCGAGGCAGGCCGAATCCTCCGAAAGAGAGGGTTGTTCATTGTTCGTGAATACCATCCATTCAGGAGATTATGGGCGGACAATCCGGATAGACTGGAACTAGAATTCGGATATTTCAATCTTGGACCCCACCAATACGATCGGTCCCACGAAGCCCCCGAAAAGGGACCACTTCCCAGCTTCGAGTTCCATTGGACTGTCGCAGATTATGTGACAGCCGTGCTCGAAACAGGAATACATTTGATTCAGATAACTGAAGACGGCGACAGGTCCGAGGAGTGGGAAGCAGCGCCACTAGCGGGATTGCCTATCAATCTGATGCTTGTAGGACGCAAACACTAGTCAACACAGAAAGGACCCCCTTTTATGTATGTGGGTACCCAGTATTTCGGGACATCAAAAAGTGAGATGGAATTTCTGGTTCGACATGGCGTCACTCACTTTGACGCGTCTGTCGACGGCCTGGATGCAGAAACACTCACAAGGCACCGGGAAAAAGCCGCGGCCCATGGTGTGGAACTGGAAATGGTTCACATTCCCGAATTCGACAATATCGCACTTGCCAGGGATCCTGAACGCGATCGGGACATCGATACTGTTTGTGGTTACATCGAAAATGCCAGCAAAGCCGGACTCCGAGGTTTGAATTACAATTTCTGTGTTCTCCGGGCAGTTGACGCCGGAGGCATTGTCCAGCGCACACCGCGTATCCCTGGACGAGGCGGCTCCACTTACAGTTCCTTCGTTCTTGAAGAATATGACAACGAGAAACGATACGAGGCTGGAGATGTGTCCAGAGAAGAGTCTTTCGACCGTGCTGCGTATTTCCTCGAGCGTATCTTGCCGGTGGCCGATGAAAACAACATTCAGATGGCTTGTCACCTGAACGATCCACCCGTCCCGATACTAAATGGTGTTGAGAAATGGAATTGGCCCGTGTTCGAAGGCCTCAAGCGATTTATCGACCTGATAGACAGTCCCAACCACGGATTTAATTTCTGTTGCGGAGTCGCTGCAGAGGGGTTGGAGAACCCTAGGGAAGAACTACCAGAAATCGTGAAGTACTTCGCAGAAAAGAAAAGGATCTTCAACGTCCATTTCAGGAACATTCGAGGAGGACTGCACAACTTTCATGAAACCTGGCCGGATGAAGGTGATGTAAACATGTATCAGATCGCGAAAATCCTCTACGACGCGGGGTACCCTTACATGCTGATGCCTGACCACGCACCGCACCATCCTGATGACATCCCCCACGAAGGTGGGTCGAGCCGGATGCGACAGGGCTGGGCATTCCAGTTTGGGTACATTATCGCGTTGATTCAGGCTCTGGAAAATGGTAACCATTCCGAGCCATCCGGCAACGGTGCAGCTTGATGAGCGAACCTGCAGAATCGTCGATCATACCTTTTGTAGTAAACCTATGGCCCGGGGTGATCCATCAGACTGTCTAGCCCGAACGTGCGCTCCAACGTTCGGAGGATCGTGTAAGCGCCACGACTGTATCTCGCAGGATCACTCTTTGTATACGTCTCAAATACCCTGTCTGCTTCATCCAGATAGGCTGCTGTTTCCTCTCGAGGGATGGCCTGTTTCAGCACCAGGTAACCCTTCTCGTCCCAATGCTGACGCATCAAATCGCCCAATCCTTTTTCAACCATCAGTACCTCCGAGTCACGAAATCCCAGACAACCGACTAAAGCACAACATTGGAAGACAGAACTACACCCACGTTCTCTCCAACCCTCACCGACTCGCCATCCACTTTGCCCAGGCGATTGTTGGCCACGAGGTTGCCGGTTCCAGTCCCTGTCCACACGATCGGTGCACGCATCGCCTTCTCCTCTCGGTCCTCAAGAACTGTACATCCTGCGATAATTGAATCACTCACGTCCTCGAGATGTATGCCCACCGGGCTGCCGTTCAGAATCTGACATCCGCTCAGATTCATCCTTCTGCAGCGATGGAATTCAACGATCGCCTTCCTCTCTCCCGTCGAGACTTCTGTCTCAGCATCCTGAATGTTCATAGCACTAAACGTGCAATCTTCACTGTCTTCAAACCTGAACCCCGTGCAGAGCTCTCCCTTGTTATAATCCGGGTTGTGATCGAAACTGTTTCCGTTGAGGATGATATTCTTGGACCCCTGGACCACCACATTCCGGTCTCGCGCACCATAGACCACATTGCCATTCAGGACCACTCCCCGACAATTCACCAGGTGGACATTGTTCTCCTGAGTACCTATCAGATTGTCAGAAATCGTAAACTGTCCGGCTTTGTTATTCGTAGAATCGTGACCCACCATAAATACGTTTGCGCCTCCTGGACTCTGGATAGCCTGCATCGTATTGCTCGCAATCGTACCTTCCCGGACGGTCGCAGCTTGGTCACGAGAATCGATCCACACATCAGCCGAGCGAACGGCATTTTCATCGTAATTGTACTCGATATCGTTACCAGTCACCTGCAGATTCCGGATCTGCGAACCCTCAACCTTGATTCCTCCGCCCTTGCAATAACTGATATGAGAACCGCTTACTATCACCTGGTGAAGATTCACGTGGTCAAGTGCAATGCCCCGTCCGCTATTGTCATAGATATGGCAATGAGAGACCAGGACGTTTCTCGCACGATCGTGGATACGTATGCCATCGCGCAATCTCCTGAGCAGAACCCCTTCGAAGGTCGACTGCATTGTGCCCTCAACAAGAAATCCGTCGGCCTCGGGGTGTCTTCCTTCTATTTCCAGATTCGAAGCGATCGGAAGACGCTCACCAGCCCACACTTCTGGATCGAAGTGTCTTGGATCAGCGGATCTCCCGTGAGTTCCCTGGATGTGAAAGGCAGGACCAGGACCTCCCATAACGATCTTGGCCGTGCCCACCGCACCCTCGATACCCACTCGCCCAAACCGGTGCAGGTCTATCTCGACCGACCGCGTGAGGAGATAGTCGCCCCGGGGAAAGGAGAGCACCCCGTCCCCTTCCTCGAGGGTTCGCAAAACTGCATCGGTATCGTCTGTAGTTCCGTCAGCTCTTGCGCCGAAATCTCTTACATCACTCAATCCTGCCACCTCAATTCGAATAAACTAACCCATTCTGTGACTATGTTTTTGTAGGAGTTCGCCCATCTTCTCAGACTGGATTAGCCTGGCCTGGACCTCTCTATACTGCAGCCAAAAGTTCTCTACCAGGTAGATATGATCCCCCACAGCGCAACCAGCACCGAAACAAGATAAGCCATTGTCAAGGGGCCTTCGCAAAGAAGAGCGCTCAACGACAAATACGATCAGCATTGCCACCGAGAGCAGAAAGATTCTGAATCTCACACCAGAACAATCGGCTCGAAATCTGGAATATCCTCATCCAGGGGAAAGTAGGGCCGCTTCACCTTCTTGAAATCCACCTGCTTCATCGTTGGTGGCGTGGGTCCGGGCGTATCCAACACAAACACGGCCTTGGCGAAATCGTCGTACGCCATCCGGTAATTCATCGGATTTTTGGCAACCACAAATTTAACCTCACGGGCATCCAGACCTACTGACCGATATTGCTCGTCCGCCCAGTCGTAGGTCGGCTGACTCGAAATCAGAACCCGAGCTTCCCCCATTTTGACGACGGCGGAAGGTCCCATCTCACCTTCCACACCGTCCCAGATTCCTCCAGAATAGATGAATCTTCCGTCACTCACCTTCGTCACGACCCCAATCACTTCTAAGGGCTCTCCCCACCGAGTATCCATTCTGTGTCCCAACGCAATCCTTACATTCGCACCCTCACCCACCTTATGACAGGTTGCGGCAGCCTCCGGATCCACAACCATCGACATAGAAGCAACGTCAAGCGCCCTGGAGACCAATGAGCGCAGAGCCCACACACTGTCCCCCGCCGCACCACCCCCACAACAATCTGATGCCTCAACCAGAATTACAGGTCCACCATCAACCACGAGACCTTTATCGATCGCCTCGTACGGAGTCAAGATGTCAGGCTCAAGGTCAAATCTGTGTGCCCAATACATCTCCGCAACCGACCTAGCCAGAGCAGTGGCGCCTTCCAGATCATCGTCCGTCACAACGACACACCCACTCCCCATTCCCTCTTGATCCAGGAACGGGTGAAGCAGAAACACGCTGGTGGACAGGACACCATTCTTTCCCTCGTGTGACTTGGCGAACCGCATTATGTCCGCGAATGGATCGTCACCCTCCGTAGACCCATGGATCGCACTCGTAATCACCGGAACTTTCCCCATCGCCATTTTCGGTCGACACACCCTATCAAGCGTGTTCAGCAACAACCTGGCGCCTCGCTCCCCCGTAGAAAAGGAATCCCTGTGAGGATATGTCTCCCAGGCTACCAACGCGTCAGCATGGCGTACCATCTCAGGGGTTACATTGGCATGCAGGTCAAGCGTAGCCACAACCGGAATGCCTTCACCCACCAACTGCCTGACCGCCAGGATCAGATCCCCCTCGAGATCTTCCACATCTTCCACAGCGGCAGCCCCGTGAAGTGGGAGGAGCACACCATCCACCGGCAGCGAATTCTCGAGGCGGTCGAGCAGCTCGGCTTTCAAGCACCTGTAGGTCTGCGACTCGACAAGCCCTCCAGGACAGGTACTCGCATAGACCAGGGGAACCGGCACCGCGCCGCACTCACCCAATACGCTGAGCATTCCTCCCACAACGCCGGTGGACACGTCGAGAATCTCGTTTCCGCGGCAGAGCTCGTATCGCTCGAACCAGCCCATATCGATCAGCAGCCCCCCGAGTTGATTGCACTCGGTGAACACGGATCCGATCGCCACGCGGTGACCGCTCATGCGTCTATCTCCACATAAGGAAGAGATGGCGGCTCATAGGCCTTGCCAAACATCATATCCGAGTAAGATCCATCCGGAATCTTCAGCGGATTAGCCATTCTTAGCCTCTCGACCACATCCATGTCCAATTGGATACCCAAACCGGGACGATCGCCCAGCGTCAACTGCCCATTGCTCACCTCCAAGGGATCCACAAGAAGATCTTCAACAAATGGCGTCCCCGTCCTGTCGATCTCCACGGTAATCCCGTTGGAAATGGCAGAAACCACATGCGCATTCGCCGTCACAGCAACAGCATCACTCCAGGTGTGGGTTGCCACACGCAGCCCATTCGCTCCGGCAAGTTGCGCCACCTTCACCACCTCACTAATCCCACCGCACCTGCTTGAGTCGGGCTGTACAATGTTCACCGCCTTCGCTCTAATCAGTTCTCTGAATCCCTGAAATCCAAACTCGTTTTCACCCGCAGAGACCGGAATCCCCACGGCTCCCCGGAGGGCCACAAACGAATCGATATCCTCTGGCGGGAACGGCTCTTCGTACCAGAACACCCTCATGTCCTCCAGGAATTCCCCCATTCTCCTTGCCAAAGCAACATTGTAGCGCATCGATGCATCGACAATAACATCATGTTCCGGACCGATGGCTTTCCTCACCGCGGTCACCGCCTCCCTGTCCCACTCCTCGCTTCGCGCCAGCCGCATCTTCACCCTTTTGAAACCCGCGTCAATGTGCCCTATCGCCTCTTCTGCCAGAGCATCGATCTCGTTCCACAGCAAACCGCTCGCATAGGCAGGACAGACACCTTCTGTTCCTCCAAGTAGCTTCCACACCGGTTTTCCTTCGCTCTGTCCCTTCAGGTCCCATAAAGCCGTATCCACGCCCCCGATAGCAGACATAGTCACACCCTTCCGACCATACCATCTCGTCACACCATACATCTTCTCCCACAGCGATTCTACCCGGTTAGGATCCTCACCTCGGAGCAACGGATCCAGTTGGTCGCGAACGATCAAGTAGACCAGTGCTGGATGAGAATAGACAGAGCCAACGCCAACGTGACCCGTATCCGTGTGGATAAGGATCAACGTGGTCAGCCGGGCAGTACAGATTCCTCCCGCATATTGGAATCCGCTGGCATTGGGGTATTCGTATCGCAGGTTGATCGGTTCGACTCGTTCTATTCTCACGGGGAATTCCTCATCAGAAACCTGGTGGTGGTGACAGGCCGGTGTTCAAGAAAGGTCGGGATTGGGTAGTAAGATGCCGGGATATTAGCAATCGGTGTTCACTAATAATAAATAGCCCCCAGTAGCCAAAACAGGCGAAGGGAGAATCCTACACAAGAACTCTATGGTGCAGGGCTTGGTAGGCAATCCAGCATTTCGCAATATAGCCATCACTCGATCGTGCGGTCAAACGAATCCCCCTGAAACACGGAAGACTTCAAGGGGAGCAAGCAGAAAGCAAATTCGCTCAACGGTTCAGCTCAAATAGGACCTGCATCTGGTAAACGATAAACATGAACAGGACGTGAAACAACAACACGGCAAGGTATGCATATCTCCCATCGCTCAATTCAGCAGTAAAAAGTCTCCAAATATCGACACACTTCAACAGGTCCGCTCAAGCTGTAAACGCCTTGCGATGCATAAAAATGGTATGATTGATATAATAGAGGAAACGCACGAGAACGCCCACTGTCAGTGTGCCTGTCCACAATGAGGCAACATGTGATCATTGCCCTGCCAAGCTGTGAAATTGAATTGGACAACATAGATGAACAGAGCAAACATCCTGACAATGGTATCATCAGCCGATTGGCGCCTTCTCCTTATACTATAATTTAGATCGAATGGAATGAGGAAAATGGGATGAACGGCAGAGATGATCAGCACGAAGGCAATGCCCTCCCTCAGATCCATAATTCCAAGTTCCCCAATAGGGAACAGGACGGTACTGGCTACTAAGATGGATACCAGGCAGCCGAGATTAATTCAGGTCACGGCGTAACGGAAGGTAACCTCCAAATTCAGCAAGATTAGCAAAAGTACGTGCTGACGGTGTTTCCTTTCTATCAACTGTCAATTCACCATCATCAAAATACCTATCAGTGCGGCAACCGCCAAAAATCTGCCGATCACCTCAAATACCCCTTCACCATCCTGAATCCTTTTTAGAAGCAAAATTTCAGGCACCGGTACACCGACAGCTCGGCAAGCTTCCATCCCCCACACTTCTTGCTCAAATCCCAATTCGCCTGATCTTTCCAATAAAGGCTTTGCCTTGTCTCGATGCAGTGGACTTCGTTTTCATATCCACCTACGATCTTCTCACTTCTGGCAGGTTCCTGACCCGTTGCCCGTGTCACCAGGTCAAACAAGGCCTTTTCGGCGGTCGCAAATCCTCGATGGAGGTCTTCTATGTAGCGATTCATCCACCTGGCCTCAATGGCTTACCGTAGGCAGTCGTGTCTGAGTGTTCACTAAGGCTTTTCACCCCGTTTCATCCGCGCCTCTATGTCGTCGAGACAGGGAATCAGCTCCGCGATACTATCTACTACATAATGTGCACCGCGTTGGTACATAGTTGGATAGATCCGATCTCGATGCTTCTGCTTTACCTCATCCGAAAAACCGTCCCATTCATCCAGTTGAACACCGACCTCGTTTCCCGAAATGGCCAACCCGATAGCCCAGCACCCAGCATTGAGTCCTTCCTCAATCCCCGTAAGCGTATCGTCCACCTTTACCACAGATTGCACGGGTGACAGATCCAGTTCGATCATATTGCGTAGAACCATGTGTGGAAATGGGCGACCCCTTGGCACATCACCTGCGCCGAAAGTGGCATCAGGTACATATCCCTGTTTCTCGGCATCTGCCTGATTGATCGCCAGCATCCCCGGCAGGTATCCAGATGTCGATCCAATCTTGTATCCACGTTTTCGACACTCTGCGATTACCTCGAGTGTCCCCGGAATCAGTTGTGAATACTCCGACAGACACGCCTCCTGCATAGGAACAAAGTCCGCAAACATGCCATCGACATCTTCTTCAGAAGATTCCACGCCGTGAGTCTCCACCCATCTCCTTCGGACACTCGGAATTTCACAGATCAATCCGATGTGAACTTTCTTGTGTGCGCCCATAGGAATACGCGCTTCCTCAAGGCTGATGGGCACGCCTGCCTTCTCAAAAACCTTCCTGAAGACTACAGCGGGAGCCATACATCCGAAATCCATAGTAGTTCCCGCCCAGTCCAGAATAACGCCTCGAATAGGGCCGTGGTACGTTCGGTAGTAGGTAAATTCGCGCTCATGTGTGAATTGCATTGTTATTCGCCTTTCTTCTCCAATCATTAACGTTAAACCCTTGTGAATTAGGAACTACTGCTATCCAGAGCAAGGGCCCGACCAAATTACCTTTTACGATTGAGTAGGACCGAAGGGCCGTATCGAGATCCAATCTTTACAATGCTTGCGTTACCCCTTTAGCGATACCAACTTCGGCGCCAGTTGATTCATTCACAATAATCGCTTCCCGCCTACCCGTATTCTGTACCAGAACCTCCCCGGTTTCGGCACCGATCACCTTGACTGACCCCTTCACAAGTAAGGAGCAGAGAGCTCTTCGTAGGGTTGCGGCACGCGATTCAAGCGCCATTCGGTAAGTGATTGCCTTGGAATCGACCGCAGTCTCGCCGACGAAAACGGGAATCTCACAGTTCCTGATCCTCGCTGTTTTGAGCGCTACTGTTCTGGCGCTCGACTCAAAATTCCCTGCAACCAGATACCCATCGGCAATGAGCCCTACCGAACTCCTCTTCCCCGTCAGTACGGTGAAGGGTAGATCTGCCGTCTTCTGTCTGCTGCGATCCGGAGCGATCAGAGCCGTCAACCTGGAAATCTCCTGGCCTGCTATTGCTCTAAACGGTTTGTCTATCCTGCTCAATGTCAAATCGTCTGCAACCGCCCACCACGGTCTGAAGTAATGGCGATTGTGATATATGGTCTTCCCGGATCCGTTGAACACGAACCCGACGCGACCGTCCACGTTCACCCACTCCGGATGTTCATAAGAATGAATAATGTCGCTGTCCGGATCGGTGCTCGCGTATCCTTCGAATCGCTCGGTGGTATCAGGGGTGTGGAAGTCCCTGTAGCCATGGCAGTTCCCCTTCAGAGCACCAAAGTTCTCGTTGATCACACGAAGACAGCCTTGGTCAACCCGCTCCACGGTTATGGACTCCAGGGCCGTGAATCGCTCCATGGAAAGTGAGATTCCACTGGGCAATCCTGCGAAGAGGACCTCCTGTCGAACCGAGCCCTGAGCCCGTTTCGTAATGAGAGCGGCTGCAAAACTTCCCTTCCTCTGATCGATGTTGATGGCTTCAAGATCGTGACTATCCGGTCTATTCCTTACGACGATTCTCCCGAGGAAAGAATCGGTCGCCGGTCCAATCGTCTGAATCCCGTCTTTGTTCACTGGCAGGGCCATAATGCTGTTGCGCCAGGAAAAGGAGGTGATCCCCGTTCGGTGTCTTTGTAGAACAAAACCGGAGTGAGGGAAAACCCTGACACCCCTGAGTTTCCTCTCTGCACTGGGCCCCGGAGTAGGCTTCACGCCATCACCGTAGATCCGGTGAAGCAGATAGGAATATGCGGGATAGGTGACAAAAAGCGGTTCTCGCATTATCAATGGATCCTGAATACCGTGGACGGTTTCGGAAAGCTTTCGATCCAACATCCTGCCTTTGTTTCCATCTTGGCGTGCCTCAAGATTCTGAATCAACTTACGCTCGAAGTAGGCACCCTCCGGATCTTTCAGGATACACGCGGCTGCCCCCAGTCCGGGGCTGCCGGGGTCGGTGAAATGATAGGGCCAGTCCATACCCTGTACCGGATGAACATATCCACATCGGTCGGTGGCGCGCTTCAGTTGGTCATATATCTTGTTTCGGTTGTGCAGAGCGTGCGGTGGCAGTTTATCCCCACCCAATTTGTAGATAACCCCCAGCATCCCCAGAAATTTCATTGATTCCCAGGTGTATATAGGGTGAACCATCCCGTGATTCTCTGCCATATAGTCGGGCAAGGTGGTGAAGATCTCCCCTGTCAATTGACGGACTGTGTGCTTCTCATCAAATTGTCCGTGATTCTTGGTGTCCTGCTGTGTGGTCGTCGTACAGAACATCCATCGCCTTGCGGTCTCCGCCCAGGTTGCGTTCTCGGATGAATTGCTCAGGAAGAGCTCAACAGAAGCAAGACCACAGGAAGTCCAGCCATTCTCCTCCATCTGGGTATTTGTGTAAACGCCACTCTTAGGGTTCATCGTTCCGAAGCGGCTGGCATAGTCCTTATGCACATTTGTCAGCAGTCTCCAGGTTTGGTCATCCACCATATTCCCTAGGAGTCTGGCAATCACACCCATTCCGGCTACTGTTGTCCCACACTGGCTTTCCCGAAAGAACCCGGCGCCTCGCTCGCCCCACTTTGTTCCCCATTTCCTCCCGGCGATTCCGACCTCTGGCCTGATACAATCCAGGGGACCGGAGTCGTGTGTGAAACAAAGATATCGGAGTGCCTTTAGTGCGATCTCCTTCAGCTCCTTTCGCGTGCATCCGGTAACATTTGGATCATATTGCGGGGCGCTCGCTACAGATGCGAAAACAAGAGCCGGCCCTACCGTCTCAATTCCGTACCAGTAACATCCGCCGAAAAAATGTCCTGAATTGGGTCTGTCAGGCCAGTCATTGAAGTACTCCAGCCCAACAGGTATCCACTTCTCCATTATGCGAAGATACCGCCTGCTTAGCGGGGTCTCTCTCTGCGGTATGTGTGCTTTTCGTTTGATGGTCAGAATCTTGGGTAACATTGTTTTGCTCCATTCTTTGGCTCAGGGAAAAGCCATTGGTTAAGAAGTCGTCAGAATTTCCGGGTTTGGGTGCGCTCCGGTGTGGCATTGTATCTGCGAAAAATAGGTCCATCCCTCTATCGCTCCAAGCGCTTTGTCCATATCACAAGGATCGAGGACGCCAGGAACCCGGATACGGAGGATTTCTGTTCGTCTAACCTGTTGACGTTGTCTTCAGCGATCTGATCCGACAAGCTGGCCAGATACCCAAAACCGATGATGCAGACCACAGATCGTCTAAGTACCAGCCGAGTAGAAAAAGCGGATTCAGAGTACCGACCAGCTTCCTAAAAGTCACGGTTAGGAAAACACAGGCTAGGGTGGCTAAAACGAGTGCCGCGGTCAATCCCACCCAAGCCCCTCTGATGCAAGTAATAGAAGAGAACAGGAGCATCGCGAGTGTGGCAATGACCCAAAGAAGCTTCCTGCGCATTGAGGAATCCAAAAGGAAAGGGAGTAGCCCGAACCAGATGTTCCCGATCAGATACGATGCAGCCAGGTTGCGAAAAACGAATGTGCCGGTGGGTTGTCCCACGGAGGGAATTTGACCCGGTCCGAATCCCAGATATTGATAAATACCGATCAGCAACACCACCAGTTGCTGGTCCAGATAATACCCAGAGCGGTTAAGAAAATGTAAATCACCACCCTTTTGGGAAGGAAACTCGCCGCCCCCAGTCCATCGTGGTAAACAAGTGGGAGCAACAGGAGGAGGCTCGACACCCCGAAGGCTACCCTCCAGGACCCTTTATCCGCAACTCGATTCAAATCGAATACTCCCCTTAGGCTGGATCACAATTCTTGGCCTTCGCCGGGCAATAAAGGCCAGGTCTCTTGTGAAGGCAAGGGCGATGAAGTGTTTCGCCTCCCCATCCCTGCCACCCTTTGAATGCTCCTCGCTGCTCTCCTTGACAACCATTCTGACCGGTGCTATGTTCAGCGGAAATCCATACTGAGAATTCCAATTCATAGCGAGGAAAACATGAAAATCCAGGCCTACGTATCGGTTTCAAGTGAGGACAAAATCCTCAAATTCGAGTTGAATCCCAATACCGGTGATTTAAAGCTCGAAGGTGTAATTGATGCCCCAGGATCCCCTGGCCCGCTGGCCACCGACCCGCAGCAGAAATTCCTTTATGCGGGCAGGAGAGGAGCCAGTGAGATCTCTTCTTTCAGTATCGATCCTAAGTCAGGCGACTTGGTCCTGCTGGGTGCGGTCTCGGTGGAGGCGGACCCCTGTTACCTGAGCACGGATACGACGGGCAGGTTCCTGCTGTCGGCCTCCTACGGCGGTGGCGTAGTAGGAGTCCACGCCATAGGTGAAAATGGCGTTGCGGATGGACCGCCGGTCGCCTGGCACGAGACGGAGAAGAAGGCACACTGCATTATGACGGATCCCTCCAACAATTACGCCTTCGTACCTCACGTCGGCGAATCCAACGGCATCTACCAGTTCAGATTTGATGAGGGAACAGGACAACTGACACGCAATGAACCCGCCAAGGTAAGCCCTGAGGAGGGTGTAGGCCCCAGGCACTTCGTCTTTCACCCCAATCGCAATACAGTATATGTATCGAATGAGCAGGGCAGCAGTGTAACTGCGTACAATTTCGATCCGTCCAATGGCACCCTCGAGGCATTCCAGACGCTGTCTACCTTGCCTGGAGGATTCACCGATGATAACACCTGCGCACAGATTCACATCACTCCGTCTGGCAAGTTCCTCTATGTCTCCAACCGCGGCCACGACAGCATCGCTTGCTATGCCGCCAATCATGAGACAGGATCCCTGACGGCCATCGGCCGGGAGGATACGGAGTCTGTTCCTCGAGGGTTCAACATTGATCCAACCGGCAACTTTCTGTATGCTGGAGGCCAGTCCACGGGAATGCTTGCCGCTTACAGAATCGATCAGAATGCTGGAACGCTTTCACCGCTCACAACCTACGAAATCGGCAAACAATCCATGTGGATAGAATTTGTTACACTGGAGACATAGTACCATTCTGATTAAGCCCGGTTGGCGGCTAGACGGTTTCAGAATTCTGAAACCGTGGTGTGACACTGCATGCTGAGATTCTGCCCAGTACATTCGAACGCTTTGTCCTCCGGTGCAGTTGTACGGAGCCTGGAACACCAAAGGTCCCAGTTGAGGATACCGGATAGCGCCCTTCCGAACACCCTGTCCTACCAACTGATTTAACCTTTGTTTTCCTTAGCTCATTTGAGGGAGTTCGCAGATGAAAAATCCAATCGACCTCCACTTCGGTGGCGCGGGTGGTGCCTATTTTCTGGCTTCCCCCGGTGAACTGGTTATTGACCTGGAAAAGCGCGACCGGAATATCCACGACCGGAGAACAGACCTCAGAGCTGTCCTGCTGGGACCCGACCGGGAAGTCCTGGAAGACATGACAATCCCTGACGCAGGATATCAGGAAGGTTTGGGTCCTGTCCAGCGAGTCACACTGTCTACGAGGGTGCCTAGAAAAGGCATCTACGCACTGAGTATTACGATCTCGCAGGACAGGTATGGCGAGGAAATCATGTGGGGGCTCAGCACCAACTGCGAACGCTACCTTATAGAAACGTCCCGGGGACACAAGGACGCCAGACATCTGGAACCGCTCGTACTGTTGTCTCCTGGGATCTCCGGCGAGGTGTGTTTCATACCCGCCGACAGTGGCTTCGAGTTAGAGATTTCCGGGCTCAATGAGGAGGTCTCGGAAATCCCAATTCTCGACCACACAAATTCCTGCGTCTGCAAGCTCACACCGACCGCAGAAGGCAATGCGTCGCACACGTTCCCCGCAGGCAGGTACCGAGGTGGAAGACCCTGGCGGTTGCAGCTTTCATCAATGGAGGCCGTGATAGAAATCGACGGCGTAACTCGATGGGAGCAGGACGACCCGTATCAGCATATGTCGTACTGGTCGCCGGATCTCAACACATTCTTTCCGTTACACCAGTTCAGGTGGCTCGTCACACCCTACAACCGGACCTTGCCGGTAGAGCCTGGACAGGCGGGCGCCTTTTCTTTTCAGGTTCACAACAACTCCGACGTAACCGACACCTTTATGCTAAATTTGCAAAAACCCGATAGCTCTGCTGCATCGTTTCAGCTCAAGACGAACGCCGTACGGTTGAATCATGGGAAAACTGCGGATGTAGTCGTCTGGTTCACCGCAACGGAAGATCCAACCTCCGAGCCATCGATCGCGCACCTTGAGGTATCCCCCCGATCTCATCCTGACCTGTCTACATTTGCGACACTCAAACTGGAAACCGGTCCTGTCGCTTACAGGAAGAACCTGGATCTACCGCTTAGATTCACCCCTTACCTTCACGAAAATGAGCAATTCGGGTATATCCCCAATTGCCCGGTGCTGAACCAGATCTACTTTGACCAAGAAAATAGACCATTCGTACATACACCATCAGGGGTCAGCGCACTCCGCGATGGGAATTGGACCAATACACCGTTGGTATCTGAAGAAGGTACGCAGTTGGGAGCCCGTTCCACCAAGATCGCCTTCGACTCGCACAACAATGTCTATATTCTAGCTTCCGACCGGGGTGAACCTGTGCTGATGCATTCATCCGACGGGGGCAAATCATTTTCGACCAGCCGGACTTCGACTGGGAGAGGATCCAGGTCCAGCTTTGACATCGAGCAATTCTCTGGGCACAATGTCCCAGAATATCCTCCGCCCGTGGTTCGGTACACACAAACGCTCGCTGATGAGAATCTGATCTGGAGAAGATTGAATGATATGGAGCTCTTTTTGCCGACAGTGACTGGTAAGGGCCTCGAATGGGGGGATCCCATCCTTGTTTCCGACAAGTGCATTGGGATCTCCATGCACTCCGGCATCCCTTCCACGGTAGTTTCCTGGGGCAGTAAGATCCATCTCGTTTGGGCCGAAGCTACCGATCCTGGTGTTGAAGTACCTGGTGTTCCCACCTTCGTAGCCACCTACGATCGGGAAACGGGCATCCTGGGCGAGTCGGTAATGATCGGTTATGGTCCCCCTGCCAACGACATTCATAATACACCCTGCATAACCATCGACGGGAAAGGGCATCTCCATGTCCTGGTGGGAACCCACGGCAGGCCATTCCCATACGCCAAATCTCTGAATCCTGATGACGTGTACTCTGGATGGTCCGATGTCTCCTTAATGTGGCCGGACGCTAGGCAAACCTACATCGGTCTAGTCTGTGACCCCAATGACACCTTGCACGCCACTTTCCGTCTGTGGTTCGAGGGTACGGACTATTTTCCTGCAGGTAACTATGGCACCCTGTCGCACCAATCGAAACCGGCGGAAGGCCAATGGGTGGAACCACGCGTTTTGGTCGTGCCACCCTTTTCAGAATACAGTGTATTCTACCATCGGCTCACTATCGATAGGACAGGACGCCTGTTCCTCTGTTATGACTACTACTCTACATATTGGTTCTACCGCAATGACTACAGAGGAAGCCGACGCTCACTCCTGATGTCGGCGGATGCGGGTCAATCATGGAAACTCGCGGAAACGTCGGATTTCTAAGTCGGAATTGGAGATCAGCCCAGAGAGGGGCCTATGGTACCTTCCTCGAGCATACTCAGAAGTGCCGAATCCGTGGTCTCCAAAGGCAAATCTACACGCCCTCGTTTGCGGCTGGATTCATAGGTGGCAAATATCAGCTCTGTAGACTGAAGTGCCTTGCGGCCGCTCAGCTCGGGCTCCTCACCGGATTTCACGCAGGCGATCAGATCGAGAACCGAATCCGTCGTGGCATTCGCTTCCGATCGGGTTACGTCAACCGCGTCCCATTTCCCACCCTTGAGCACCCTTACGGGCGGTTTGTCTTTTCCACCCCCTACCTCGATGATTCCCTCGGAACCAACAAGCCTGTTTGACGCATGCTGAAGCTCGACACCGCCCGTCGCCAGGAGTCCTTCGACACCATTTTGCCACCGAATCCAGGAGAGTCCGCTTGTCTCCAGAGCAACGCCGAACACCTGACTCTCCTCCTCCACGTCGATTTGGCCGATGACCCACTGTGCGGGCGCATCATTGTTGTAAAAGAAGAACATGTCGAACCAGTGGGTGCCCCAGTCGAATAGATTTGGGCAAGCCCCTTCCAACCGGATAAGGTCACCGATCGCTCCCTCGTCCACCAGCGCCTTTGCCTTCCTGAAGGAGGGCGCGAACCGCCGTTGATGGCAAAATGTGACCATCACCTCGTTGTCTACGCAGGCCTGATAGAGCTCCTTGGACTCGCCCCAGGTCGGAGCCATCGGCTTTTCGCTGTGAATGGCCCGGATTCCGCTGGATGCAGCGTCTACAACCATTTCCCGGTGCATACCCGTCCAGGTGCAAATGCTCACGAAGTCCAGATCCTCCTTTTCGAGCAAGTCGGTATAGTCGCTGTATGAGCTCGGAACAGCAAACTCTTCAACGAAGTTTTCTCGCGATTCCTCCACGGGATCGGCGCACGCGACGATCTCTACCTCCTGGGAGGCCTGGTATCCTCTGGCGTGTGATCTGCCTCTCCCTCCGCAGCCGATAATGCCCGCCCTGAAATTTCCCATCGCTGCTCCCTCCAAACTTGATATTACAAGAGCGACCCAGGACAGGCATCGCTCTCGTCGAAATCAATCGCTTATCGGACACCGCACGAGTGTATTATGCCTTCTTTCGTGCGCTCTTTCGGCTCAATCGTCTCATTTCCTTCCCAGCATCCTTCACTGCGGCAACGACTTTGGTGTATCCCGTGCACCTGCAAAGATTGCCGGCCAGCGCCCTGCGAATCTGGTCGTCGTTCGGGTTGTCGTTCTCTTGTAGGAGGGCAAAGGAGGATACGATAATTCCGGGTGTGCAAAACCCGCACTGTAGCCCGCCCAGCTCAACCATAGCTTCCTGAATGGGATGCAGTTCGGTGAGTTGGGCAACCCCCTCGACCGTCGTAATCTCGAGCCCTTCCGCCTCAACTGCGAGTACCAGGCAGGAAGTCACTGGTTTCCCGTCCAGCAGAACGGTGCAAGCCCCGCAGTCACCCGTGCTGCACCCTTCCTTGGTTCCCGTGAGAGACAACCCTTCGCGTAGAACAGCAAGTAGGGTTTTCCTAGGCTCTACCGAGACTTCGTGAAGCACCCCGTTCACCGTGAACTTTACGTCACTTTTCATGCCGCCCTCCTTTTGCTGCCGGAGCGTTTCCGAGCGTTCTCCACTGCATCGCTGACCATCCTAGTTGTCAGCACCCCCACCATCTGTCGCCGAAACTCCGCGGACCCGCGTACGTCGCTGATGGGTCTCGACTCACGGGCGGCAATCTTCCCTGCCGCCTCGAACAGGTCGTCTGAAGGGACTTCCCCCTTCAACAACCTTTCCACAGCCTTTGCGCGCAGCGGAACGGGAGCGACGGCTCCCATCACGATTTTCACGTCCTCGCAGATCCCCGTACGAGGGGCCAGCGTAACGGCTGCTCCCACACCCACCATTGCTATGTCCATTGCACCTCGCGGTGTGTGACGAACATACGCCGATCCTGTCCTGTTCCCCGTCATCGGTACCTGGATACCTGTCACAAACTCGCCGGGCTTGAGGTTGGTCTTACCCGGTCCCAGGATGAAATTTTCCACAAGCATGGACCTTCTGCCGCCTGGGCCGGCGATACGTACCTTTGCGCCCAGAGTGATCAGCCCGGGAGCTGTATCGGCTGAGGGAGCAGCGTTGCAGATATTGCCGACAACAGTCGCCAGATTTCGAATCTGAAACGACCCAACCAGGCTTGCCCCCTGGGCGAGTCCGGGAAAATAGGTGTGTGCGACTTCAGACAGTTCAATCTGCCGCATGGTCACTCCTGCACCAATTGACAACCCTGCCTTTCGGCTGAACTTGAGTTCGTCCATTCCAGAAATGCGCTTCACGTCGATCAGAACATCGGGTTCCCATACCCTAGCCTTAATACGAACGAGCATGTCCGTACCTCCCGCCAGGACCATTCCCTTGGGATGCGCCTTTACAAGGGCAACAGCCTCGCGGATGGTTTTTGGTGCGAAATACTCAAAGTTGTTCAAAGTCCTGTCTCCCGTTCCTTATGACGGTTTGTTTGCCAGAGCGGAAACCACCTGCTCGGGTGTCATGGGTAACTGTGTGACACGGGCGCCTACCGCGTCAAAAATTGCATTCGCAACTGCCGCACCACCTGGAATAATGGGTGGTTCACCAACACCCTTGGCGCCATAGGGACCATGTTCACAACCATCCTCAACCACTACAGTCCGTATTTCAGGAACGTCCAGAGCTGTTGGGATCGCATAGTCCAGCAGATTCGGATTCAGCATCCTCCCCTTTTCGTCATAGCGAAATCCTTCCATCAACCCGAAACCTATCGACTGTGTCGCACCTCCCTGAATTTGACCCTCGACGAGCATCGGGTTCAGTGCCTTACCCACATCCTGCCCGGCCACCAGATCCAGCAGGTATACGTGGCCAGTTTCGGGATCCACCTCGACCGTGGCGATGTTTACAGAGAACGATGGATAAGTTGGGATCTTACTCAAGATCCAACGGCCGCTGATCGCACCCTCCTCGGAGCTGACGGCTGCCTCCGCCAGTTCACCCAGCGCAATGGAATGCCCTGGTGATCCTATGACCTGTACCTGCTGGTTTGTAAGCACAAGGTCTGACGGGGAGGCCTCCAGTTTTTCTGCGGCCAACATAAGCAGACGGTCTCGTGCTTCTCGTGCCGCCTCACGTGCAGCCGTACCTGCAGAATAGGCAGCCTTGCTGCCTGCACTCAGCGACGCATTCGGAACCGTATCGGTGTCTCCTAACGTAACGGTAACCTTCTCGACCGGTACACCCAGTTCCTCAGCCACAATCTGGCCCATCACAGTGTGCAGTCCGGTTATGTCCACCTGTCCGGTGACCACCGCCACAGAGCCATCACCCGCCATGGTTACGAATGCATTGGTGGGTCCGGATGCGTTCTGCCAGTCTCCAACCGCAATGCCCATGCCCTGGTTCTTCTTAAGGCGTTTCTTACCCCACCTGGCTGTCTGTGCGGTAAGGAGAAGCGTATCCTTCAGCCAATCGTGCTGCATGGTGGGCCTGTCCCCCTTGCGCACCCCATTCTTGATCCGGATATCCAGCGGATCGATCCCCAATGCGTGTGCAAGCATGTCAAGATTCGACTCCCTTGCCACTGCTGTCTGGGGAGCTCCCGGGGCGCGGTATGCCCCCGGGCCGGGTTTGTTGGTCCTGACGGCCATTCCCTCCAGTCTCACATTAGGAATCTTGTAGGGTCCAAGCAGGCGATTCGCGGATCCTCCGCTCCCAGTGTATCCGCCGTCCCACACGATCCTACCCTCAACTGCGATCAATGTGCCGTCTTTTCTGGCACCAGTTTTCAGGCGCACCCAGCATCCCGGCCCGGGTCGTGTGTCCTGGAAATCTTCTTCCCGGCTTATCGTCACTTTTACGGGTTTGCCGGTGCGCATTGCCAGAACCGCGGCTTGCGCCTCAACCACAAGGCCGTTCTTACCTCCAAAACTCCCGCCGGTTTCAGTCATGATCACACGGATCCTGCCCTCAGGCAGATTGATCGCATTCGCCAGAGCCGTACGGACGCCGAAGGTACCCTGACCCGCAGTCCAAACCGTGACACGGCCGTCCGCCCCCATCTTTGCCGTCGAGGCATTGGGCTCCATATAAGTCTGGTGGAAGAACGGAATGTGATACTCTTGCTCCACTACGGCGTCGGCCTGAGCAAAACCCTTTTCAATATCCCCTTCTTCGATAACATCGTATGCCGTGACATTACGATATTTTCTTCCCTTGGGATCCTTCACATTCTTGATGGGTGCACCAAGAACAGCCTCAGGGGCACCAGGATCCATCGCAGCAAGGGGTTCCGTTAGGGCGGGTAAGATTTCATAATCCACTCGGATCAGTGCAACCGCATCTTCTGCAATATTCGGATCCACAGCGGCCACGGCAGCTACCTTCTGGCCCTGGTGGCACACCTCATCCTTCGCAAAAATGGCCATATCCGGCACATCCTGGGCGGTCACGACATCCACAACACCAGGCAGGGCCAATGCCTTCCTTTTGTCGATTTTTCGAATTCGGGCATGTCCATGGGGGCTTCGAAGAATGCGGCCGTACAACATACCTGTCAGCTGGATGTCGTCCGCATATGTCGCTCTGCCCGTCACGATGTCCGGACCGTTAAATCTTGCCGTCCGCTTGCCGACAGCCTTCAATTCACCTTTGGTCCCCATCCAAGTCCTCCTTAGAATTCACAACTGGAATCGCTTTCAGGCCCTAAAATAACTCCCGGGTTCCCAATATCAAAAAGAGGAAGGGAACGACGGTGGGAGCAGCTCAAAGTGCCTGAAGTATCAGATCCGCTTTGCGTCAGATTCGGGTTCTACGTGGACCACGATATCGTTTATGGAGGGCATCTCGGCCTTTAGCCGGTCCTTGACCTGATGTCCAAGTTCATGGGCCTCTTTCGCGGTCATCGTGCCTGGAACTACCAGGTGACTGTCCAAAATATACTGCAGCCCTGTCTTCCGCCCAATCAGCTGCTCAACTCCCGAAACACCTGGAAAAGTGGTCGCAAGCTCTCTGACTTGCTCAACTATTTCGTCCGGAGGCATTCGATCGAGAAGCTCGCTGCTGGCATTCCAGATGCCCTGCCCCACCACCAAAATCACAGTGTACCGATCAGAATGGCCGCCATATCATCTGCAGCCGCCCACCCGGGCCCTCCGAAATGAATCATCAAGGCACCGATAATCACACAGAGCGTGGACTCCACGTCGGCCTTGTGATTCAGCGCGGCGGCGGAAAAAGCGTCACTGCCCAACTTGAATGACAATCAGTTTTGATACCGATACCTGAAGATCTTAACAAGGACGGCAACAAGGACTTATGTGCAAAGGGTATGTGAATGTCGCCCAACCTGTTCGCACCCCCGACAACGATCCCGCCCCCTGTAGCAAGGACGACGATAGAGATCAATCTCGAAACTTCCTGCTCCATCTTCCCGTGACCGTAGGCATGCTCGCGATCTGGAGGACGTCGGGCATAGTGGATCCCAACAAACAGGACCAGCGATATCGCCACATCTACGAGATTGTTGACACCATCAGCCGCGAGAGCAAAGGAACCCCCAACCTACCTGAAAGTGCGCTTCACGACGCAGAGTTATGGTATTAAGAACCAGCAGGAGCCAGCCGGCTCTCAGGATCGGACCATATGCGTCTTCGGAATTCGCACGATTGACTCACGTGATGTCATTGATCGACAACAGATCCGTCGATGTGCTGCCGGGTAACCTTACCCATCTTGATTGGGGGGAATCTGTCCATTGCATCTTCTGCAAGTGTAACACCGATACCGGGCGAGTCCGGGATGGTCAAAAATCCGTCTTGAATTTCCGGGGCCCCTTTGACGATTTCGCTTTTTGGCGACTCGCCTTCACCCTTGGGGTATTCCTGCAATGCAAAGTTAGGTATGCAGGCAGCCAGCTGAATACAAGCTGCAGTGCTAACAGGACTCAGAGGGTTGTGCGGCACTACACCCACGTGATGTGCTTCAGCCAGAGCTGCGATCTTCTTGGAATGACTGATTCCGCCTGCCATGCACACATCCGGACGAACATACTGTACGGCATTCCGGGCGAGCAACATCTCGAATTCGTAGATTGTGTGGAGTCGCTCGCCGGTTGCAATCGGGATGTTGATTTTCTGCGCCACCTCGGCCATCGCGTCAAAATTGTCTGGTCGGATGGGATCCTCAAAGAAGAATGGACGGTAGGGTTCAATACCTCGACCAAGAACGATCGCCTCTGCCGGATCGAGCCGGCGATGGATCTCGATGCACAGATCGACCTCGTCTCCGACGGCATCTCTGTATGCAGCCACGGTTTCTATGGCGTCGCGCATCTTGTCTGTATGTGTCATGAAATAGGATTCCGTTCGTTCGGAATCCAGGAACGGAGTCAGGTGACCGACGGCCGTGAATCCCTGGGATTTCGCATCGATGCACCCCTGAATTAGCTCCTCCTTGGTCTTGCCGAAGACGTGGTAATACACTCTTGCCTTGTCCCTGCACTTTCCACCCAGAAGCTGGTAAGCCGGAACACCGAAGTGTTTCCCTGCAATTTCCCACAGGGCGATATCGACTGCGCTCAGGGCACCCATGACAGCGGCCCCCCTGAAATGTGTGCACCGATACAAATATTGCCAGTGATGTTCGATTCTGAGCGGGTCTTCCCCCAGCAGGTAGTCACGGAATCGCTCCACGACCGCGCCCGATGCCTCCAGATATCCCCAGGTCCCGGACTCCCCGAGTCCGGTGATCCCGGCGTCTGTCTCCACTTGAACAAAGAGGTATCGGTCAACAGGCAACACCTTTACGTCAGTAATCTTCATCGTGTGCCTCCTGGGTCGTGCATCAAATATTCCTTAGAATTAGGGGTCAGGATGTGCTCGAACAAGGCGTCTAAGCCAATTCTGCCCGAATTGCATCCAGCGTAATATCGATCTCCTCCTGTGTCGTGAAGTAAGCAAGTGAAAATCGGATGCCGCCGGCCGGGCTGACAACAACAATCTGATGCTTATCCCAGAGAGCTGTCCTGATCTTATCGTGGTCGATATCGCCCATTCGAACATTGATCGCGCCGGCCGAGAATCCCTCTGGTGTTTGCACGTGCGCTCCGGCTATCATTTCGACCTTGTCTTTAAAGTATTGGGTCAGCTCGCCCACCCGCTGCTCAATTCGCTCCAGTCCAACGTCCTGAATATTCCGAAGCGCCCTACCATATCCAACGCGCAGCGGCTTGTTCCTGGCGCCGTATTCAAAGCGACGGGCCGTGTCCGGGAAGCTGAAAACGCCGGACTTCGTGTCCAGTGTCCGAATACCCCAGGCGCCCGACCTCCGGACCGACAGCTTGTCCAAAGCATCCCGCTTTACATAGAGTGCACCCACACCATAAGGACCAAGGCACCATTTGTAGCTTGTGGCGGAGTAGAAATCGCATCCCATGTCTGCAAGATCAATTGGAAATTGCCCTCCGGACTGTGCGCCATCGAACCCGACAAGGGCCCCGGCTTCGTGGGCAGCCTTCACAATCTCTTTCGCCGGAACACATATCCCAAAACTGCTCGTCACGTGGCTCAAGGCAACAACACGCGTCCGGTCGGTCAGAACCTTTCGCAGTCGGTCAACCATGCCTTCAGGTTCAGGGAGAAGGGAGAACTGCTTCAGAACCACGCCGTGTTGCTGGAGTCGTAATGCCCAGGGCATGTAGCCGGACGGATGTTCCCGATCGGAGAGTACGACTTCGTCTCCTTCCTGCCAGTCTATCCCCTCTGAGATGATGTTCAGACCCTCGGAAATGCTGTGTGTGAACGCGATCTCTTCCGAGCTCACCTTGTAAAAAGCGGCAACTTCATCCCTAGCCTGTTCGGACCTTTCCGAAAGCATCTCCTGGATATCGGGACGGTACCTGCCTTGAGCCTCCTGGATGCGGATCATATCTACCACCTCGTCCGCAACCACTGTTGGTAGAGGGGATATGCCGGCAGTATTGAAAAATGTGGTTTCATTCAGCGCAGGTATACCCCGCCTGATTTCTTCGATATCCATTGGAATTGTCCTCGTTTCTGTGTGCCTAATCGACATCTTGTCCCTGCAGGGGTTAAGGTACCGCGCCCTCGACGAGGTGTCAAACGCCTTTGTCCTGCTTAGGGATATACGGTAATTACGGCGAAATATGCTACCCCTTGATAACTGTTGTCAATCGGTAAATCCCGGTCCTGAATCCATGCTCCGCAGACACTCGGGTCCCCTGAGGGTATCCCCTTCCGAGGCAACTATCGTGACCTTGACAGTATGGTGGATTGTCCATATCTTCAACCCGCATTAACATTTAGCCGTCTTTACATACATAATGAATACTGTGTCGATATGAAAGAACCCGAGAAGGATCTGGAAGGCAATCTCTCCTACATCCGTCACGAGTTCCGCAGTCCGCTGAATGCCATTATCGGCTATAGCGAGATGCTGATCGAACCACACGGAACTTCCTCTATTCGCATAAACCCTCCGGCCGAAAGGTCGAGAAAATCGTCCTGGAGGGTAACAAGACCTACCGTGACTTGGATCTGGACGTTTACTTCCGTGACCTGTGCAATACTGTAATCGGGGAAGCCGCGGAGCTTGTGGGAAAAGAATACAGACCCACATCCTCCACTGGAAAGTTGTCGGTTGGCTTGGCGGGTGAATTCACAAGCCGTTTCGGAATGGGTCAGGCCCAGACCGGCGAGTTCAAGGACCTCTTGAGACTGCATACAGGACTTGAGATCACGTTTACCAATGTGGACGGAGATTCACTGTTCACGCGAAAGCTCGCGGGATCTCGCAAGCTCGAACAAACCAAGTCACGGGGGAAATTGGCGATCGGTACCAAAGACCTGTCCTGATTTAGACGGCCTGACTCTCAACACCATCGGTGAACTGGTAAATAGAATAGCTTACGACTACACCCGGTAATCTTGAAAAGGAGAAATGACCCATGGAATTGTCCCTCTTCTCAATCAGCTATGCGGGATTCTGGGGACAGGATCGGCTGGACCTTCTGGACTTCATCGGCAAGGCGTCAAACCTGGGGTATGATTCCGTCACCATCGCTGGCAAGCGCCCTCACCTATCTCCATTGGATGCTACTTCCGAGAGAATTTCCGAGATCAAGGCGCGTCTCGTTAAGGAAGGTATAACCTGCGGATGCATCGCCGGATATACAGACTTCTCGGGGGCGACAGCCGCGGAAGTCCCCGTACTGGAGATGCAGATATCGTATGTTGAATCGCTGGCCAAAATCGCCGCCGAATTGGGTGCCGGATATGTACGTGTGTTTTCTGCCTACGAATCACCTAACCATCCAGTTGCTACTGTGTGGGGACGCGCCGTGGACAGCCTGAAGGAATGCTCGGATCGGGCCGCTGATCATGGGGTCACCATCGCCATCCAGAACCATCACGACATCGGTGTGCACAGCGATTCCCTGCTGGAGCTTCTCAATGACATAGACCGTCCCAACTGCAAGCTCGGGTTCGACGCCTGGTCTCCAGCACTGCGGGGGGAGGACATCCACAAGGCCGCAATCAAGATGGCCCCCTATGCTGCCATCACAACCAATGCCGACTACGTTCGTTTGCCACGCTTTCAATACCAACCCGACCTGGTGAACTACATGCAGGCTTCACCCGATATGGTCCGTGCGGTATCATTCGGTGACGGGTTCATAGACTACACCGGTTTCTTCGCCGGACTCCGTGAGGGTGGATTTGACGGAGTGGCTACTTATGAAATGTGTTCCCCCATCCGTGGCGGTGGCGCGATGGAGAATCTGGATAAATACACGAGCCAATATGTGGAATGGATGAAGGCACAGCAGGTCTGAGGCACTGCTGTTGCTACACACGAAGCCCCGCGTCCTTACGACACGGGGCTTCGCTTTTCTCCGGTAAACCTTACTCGGATCCACGTCCGAGCTGTAACAAACTGCTGTCTTACAAGACGAGAGCCGCCCAGGGGAATCGAACCCCCGACCGACGGATTACAAATCCGTTGCTCTACCATCTAAGCTCAGGCGGCTGGAAAATCGTAACAGAAACTATAACCATCACTTAGAAACGGCCCCGATCTTGGGGCCGTTCTCTTATTTGGGTCTGGTGTCCATTCAGTGTCCATTGACAGACTCAAAACGTGGCATACCATATCGCAATGGCGTCAAACGTCACTAATCTGAAACCTAGGCCAGGAATTGTGTTCTGTAGATCCGGCACTGGTAAAATCATCCGGGCGTGATAAGGAGGTGAAGGCCTGGCTTCGATCTTGGGAGGGAAACCGATCGGTTGTAAACTGGCGGTTCTCTACTCAAGATGCCGGACTAAGTTGAAGCGCCTTTATCCTTCACTCCTTCCTAGTTGAACCACTAGTCATTTTTAGCCTCAGATTCTGGTGAAGATCCAAGTTATGAAGGGCCACTCAATTCATCATTTTAGCTACTGCCATAAGCAAGTGCAAACATTATGAAATCTCCAAAACCGATTTCGCCGTTCTTATCCAGATCAAACCTCCTGTCAAAATCAAGGTCCATTTCAATTGTTTTTCCATATTGTGAAGCAAATAACAGGAAATCTGAGAAATCCACTTGGCCAACCCCATCGAAATTGGGTGTTGGTGTATAAACAGAGACTGTCACAGTAAAGCTCTGCTCGATCACGCCGCCCTTGCCATCAACAGCATTTAGCACCACATCGTGATCGCCGACGTCTTCATCTGCAGGCGTACCGGTAAGTACATACCCGACATCCGACGATAAGACCAACCAGTCTGGCAACGTCTCCGCCGTCACCGTAACCTCATCCTCGTCAGCGTCGGTCACTTCAATGGTGTAGCTGTAGAGCACATCGGATTCCACGTCCGTTATTGGCATTGATGTGAATTCGGGCACAGCATTCGCGAAAATAACTGTCACGGTGAAGCTCTGCTCGGTTACACCGCCCTTGCCATCAACAGCCTTCAGCACCACGTCGTGATCGCCGATGTCTTCATCTGCAGGTGTCCCGCTAAGCACATAAGCTGCCCGGCTGGAATCCGCATCCGGTGAGTTTGCCAAACCGGGTGTGGCTGTCTCCAGGGTTACCGTAGAACCCGTTCCATCCAGGATGCGTCCTTTAGACACGTCGGATTCTTGCGACCCAAAGGTGAGGGTGTCCACCACTGCGTTACCGTGGTCATCCCTGTCATACAGCCCGATCTGTTCTCCGTCTCCAGACAATTCGAAGTTGGCGTGCAAACCGGGTGTAGCCCCCTCATCACCATCTGCCCACACGAGGATATAGCCGTTCGCAGACAGCGTCGTGTCAGGAAATTCCCACTTTTTCGGAGAAGACAAATCGTCCGTCAGATACATGCCGCCCAGATCGATCGCTGAAGTCGTAGGGTTGTGCAGCTCTATCCAGTCATCATACGCGCCCTGAGGATCGGCGAGGGTCTCACCATTGCTGGCCATAAACTCGTTGATCACAACAAGTCCTTGCGCCGCCGATAGGGACAGCCAATCGGGCAGCGTCTCCCCCGTCACTGTGATCGTGTCACCATCGGCATCAGATGTTCTGATGGGGTAGTTGTAGGGCGTCCCCGATTCCGCTTCCGTCACAGCCGTGGAATTGAACGCCGGAGCCACGTTAACCTCCTGTGAAACATCAGAACCCGTCACTGTCACGGTAAAGCTCTGTTCGGTCACGCCGCCCTTGCCGTCATGCGCCCTCAGCACAACCGCGTGATCACCAGCATCCTCGGCCGCAGGCGTACCGGCTAGCACATAACTCTCGGAGGCGATCCTACCGATCGTTTTATTCCCCTCGTCTGCTACATACACGTTCCCAGCTGCATCAACTTCGACTCCCTGTGGCATATTGAAACCGGCCACTGTCGTCTCCACGCCATCAGAACTGATCCTCATAATTGCATCTGAAGCAGGGTCACCGTGTATCACATATATATTCCCAACGGCATCAATCGCAATGTCACGCGGGGTATCGATATCATCGGGGCCCGAATAACTCCCGTCAACTATCGTCGTCACCACACCATCAGGGCTGACCTTACGGATCTTGTCTGAATGTGTTTCTGCTACATACACATACCCGTTTGGACCAAGTGCAAGACCACCTCCTCCGCTATTCCTAAAAGTCGCAGCCGTACCCGTGCCGTCAACGGTAGGGCCGGTTCCGGGAAACGAACCGGCAAGCGTCGTCACCACACCTCCAGGGCTGACCTTACGGATGCTGTAGAAATCCGACACATACACAGTCCCTGCGGTATCTACAGCCACAGACATTGGATAACGAAATTCTGCAGCCGCACCCGTGCCGTCTGCCTCACCCGCTTGACCGCTGCCGGCAAGCTTCGTCACCGCACCTCCAGGACTGACCTTACGGATGAGATGATTGTCTCTATCCGCTACATATACGTTCCCATTGATATCTACGGCTATCCCCGTCAAACCATTGAAGCTCGCAGCCGTACCGTAGCCGTCTGCCGACCCTTCATTCCCACTGCCGGCAAGCGTCGTCAATACAAAGTCAGGAGCACTGAGCTTGTAAATCTGGCGGCCTTCGTCTTCGACAAAATAAATATTCCCCTCGCTATCCCGCGTCAGACTATGCGGAATAAGGCCGTTCTCGACACTCGTCAAAGTGCCAACGAGAAGGTTGCCCTCCCCCGACAATGCCAGCCAGTCCGGCAACGTCCCCCCTGTTACCATCACCGTGTCACCGTCACCATCCGATGTGGTCACATCGTATTCGTAGAGCGTACCCGATTCCGCTTCCGTCACAGGCATGGAATTGAACGCCGGTGGGATATTTATCGTCACGGTAAAGCTCTGTTCGGCCACGCCGCCGTTGCCGTCGTCCGCCCTCAGCACCACCGCGTGATCACCCACATCCTCGTCCGCAGGCGTACCGGCTAGCACATACCCGGCATCCGAAGACAGCACCAACCAGGACGGCAGCGTTTCTCCTGTCACCGTCACCACGTCACCGTCACCATCGGAGACTTCAATAGCATAGCTATAGGGCGTACCCGATTCCGCTTCCGTCACAGCCGTGGAATTGAACGCCGGTGGGCTATTCACCATCACGGTAAAGCTCTGCTCGGTCACGCCGCCCTTGCCGTCATGCGCCCTCAGCACAACCGCGTGATCACCAGCATCCTCGGCCGCAGGCGTACCGGCTAGCACATAACTCTCGGAGGCGATCCTACCGATCGTTTTATTCCCCTCGTCTGCTACATACACGTTCCCAGCTGCATCAACTTCGACTCCCTGTGGCATATTGAAACCGGCCACTGTCGTCTCCACGCCATCAGAACTGATCCTCATAATTGCATCTGAAGCAGGGTCACCGTGTATCACATATATATTCCCAACGGCATCAATCGCAATGTCACGCGGGGTATCGATATCATCGGGGCCCGAATAACTCCCGTCAACTATCGTCGTCACCACACCATCAGGGCTGACCTTACGGATCTTGTCTGAATGTGTTTCTGCTACATACACATACCCGTTTGGACCAAGTGCAAGACCACCTCCTCCGCTATTCCTAAAAGTCGCAGCCGTACCCGTGCCGTCAACGGTAGGGCCGGTTCCGGGAAACGAACCGGCAAGCGTCGTCACCACACCTCCAGGGCTGACCTTACGGATGCTGTAGAAATCCGACACATACACAGTCCCTGCGGTATCTACAGCCACAGACATTGGATAACGAAATTCTGCAGCCGCACCCGTGCCGTCTGCCTCACCCGCTTGACCGCTGCCGGCAAGCTTCGTCACCGCACCTCCAGGACTGACCTTACGGATGAGATGATTGTCTCTATCCGCTACATATACGTTCCCATTGATATCTACGGCTATCCCCGTCAAACCATTGAAGCTCGCAGCCGTACCGTAGCCGTCTGCCGACCCTTCATTCCCACTGCCGGCAAGCGTCGTCAATACAAAGTCAGGAGCACTGAGCTTGTAAATCTGGCGGCCTTCGTCTTCGACAAAATAAATATTCCCCTCGCTATCCCGCGTCAGACTATGCGGAATAAGGCCGTTCTCGACACTCGTCAAAGTGCCAACGAGAAGGTTGCCCTCCCCCGACAATGCCAGCCAGTCCGGCAACGTCCCCCCTGTTACCATCACCGTGTCACCGTCACCATCCGATGTGGTCACATCGTATTCGTAGAGCGTACCCGATTCCGCTTCCGTCACAGGCATGGAATTGAACGCCGGTGGGATATTTATCGTCACGGTAAAGCTCTGTTCGGCCACGCCGCCGTTGCCGTCGTCCGCCCTCAGCACCACCGCGTGATCACCCACATCCTCGTCCGCAGGCGTACCGGCTAGCACATACCCGGCATCCGAAGACAGCACCAACCAGGACGGCAGCGTTTCTCCTGTCACCGTCACCACGTCACCGTTGTCGTCAGAGGTGGTGATAGCGTAGGTGTAAAGTGCTCCCGCACTCACTTCCATTGGTGGCGTAGACGTAAACACTGGAGGAAAATTCACAGAGTTCACTGTCAAGGTAAAACTTTGCTCGGTCACGCCACCCTTGCCATCGTCCGCTTTCAATACCACGTTGTGTAGGCCCACATCCCCGAGGACAGGTGTCCCGGTAATTACGTAACCGGCATTTGAGGATAGCACCAGCCAGTCCGGCAGCGTTTCTCCTGTCACCGCGATCGCATCACCGTCGTCATCAGAGATGGTAATAGCGTAGGTGTAAAGCGTTCTTGCGTCTACCTCTGTCACCGGTGCTGACGTAAATGACGGCGCTACGTTCTCATCGTTGACAACCACATTAAAACTCTGCTCGGTCACACCGCCCTTCCCGTCAGCGGCCCTCAGCACCACCGCGTGGCTACCCGCATCCTCAAAAACAGGAGTACCAGAAAGCTTATAACTCCAAGCTGCAAAGGTGATCTTACGAATCGCGTGATTGTCCTGATCCGCCACATACACTTTCCCACTGGCGTCGATGGAGACTGCCACAGGTTTATTAAATCGTGCCTCTGTTCCCGCACCGTTCAGAAAACCTGAAATACCGGTTGCACTGCCCGTAAACTCACTACTGGTTCCACTACCGTCAGGATTTATTCTCCGAATATGGTGGTTTCCATACTCCGTCAAATACAGATATCCAGCAGCATCCACAGCCATCCCTGATGAGGACTGCAAATTGCTGGCAAGTGTCGTCACAACACCGTCAGGGCTGACCTTGCGGATCTTTTTGGAGCCAACATCAAACACATAAACGTTGCCGCTGAGATCTACGGCCACTTTATCCGGAACATCAAAGCTCGCAGCTCCTCCAGTCCCGTCTACCGACGCCTTCGCACCGCTGCCGGCCAGTGTTATCACCACACCGTCAGGGCTGATCTTACGGATCTTGAACTGGTTAAAAACGTATTGGCCATCCGCCACATAAACATTGCCACTGGCATCCACCGCAAGACCTCTGGGAAAGGCAAAACTCGCACCTGTGCCCGTGCCGTCAGTAGACGCCTGCTGACCGCTGCCAGCAAGCGTCGTAACCACACCGTCAGGGCTGATCTTACGGATCTTGTAATTATTACCATCTGCCACATACACATTGCCGCTGGCATCCACTGCAACACCATCCGGCCAATTGAAACTGGCGTCTGTACCCGTGCCGTCATCCGACCCGATCTGTGCACTTCCGGCAAGTACCGTCAACACGCCCTCAGAGCTAATCTTATGGATTTGGTGGTTATAATCCTGGTTACCAGCATAATGGGTGACTGTGAAATACACGTTGCCATCGGCATCCACTGCAAGGCTCGAAGGCAAGAGATCAATTCCATATCCAGTTGATATATTTTCAAGACTTGCCAGAGTGCTAACGATCGCAGCTTCACCAGTTCCCCAAGAAGTCAAGGCCAGCCAGTCCGGCAACGTTTCCCCTGTTACCATCACGGTATCACCATCTGCATCCGATGTGGTGATTTCGTAGCTATATAGCGCACCCGCAAGCGCTTGCGTCACCGGAGTGGAACTAAAAGTCGGTGGGACATTGATGGCACTGGCATGAACAGCAAATGAAAAAACTGTTACGAAAGAAAACAAGGAGAGCGTTTTCGGGATCATTTTTTCCTCCAGATTCCAATGTCTCTTTAAGCAGTCGGAAAAACGAAATTCCTATTAGGATATGGTGCTTTGTTCGAACAGATTGCGGTATGCTTTGTGGATTTACAAGTAATTATTTAGGAGGATAAAAACTCGAACGCCTTGCAGCTGGGTGCAAAACTTCTTACCGATCCAATCCTGAGGGTTCAGAATCCATTGGAGCAGGCGATTCTTACGTGGAGTTTCAGGAATCGGATGGACACTCGCCCAAAAACAAAGAACGCCCCCTGACGCACAGGGAGCATAAATAGATGTTTTACAAAAGTATATGTGGAGCCGCCCAGGGGAATCGAACCCCCGACCTACGGATTACAAATCCGTTGCTCTACCATCTGAGCTAAGGCGGCAAATTTAATCTCCACGTCCTGTGCAAAGGACGATTCGCCATTTTGATGATTGAGAATAATACCAAAAGGGCGGTTTTGGCGCAAACGAAAAGAGGAAAAGAGGGATTCAGGCGGGCTTCAAAACAGGACCTCCGGGAGTGTCTTCCAGAACGTATCCCAATCCCAGGAAGTGATCCCTGATCTCATCGGCACGTGCCCAGTTTTTTTCTTTCCTGGCGACTTCTCGTTCCTCCACCAGCGCCTGGAGTTCATCCGTCAGGAGTTCCTCCTTGTCGTCGTCAGGGAGGCTGTAAAAGATCCCAAGCACCTGGTCCAACTCCTGAAACAATCCATCTACCAGATCGGCCCCGGAACGATCAACACCATCCTCTCCGAGCAGATTTTCCACTGCACTGACCATTTCGAACACACTTGCCATCGCCCTGGGGCTGTTAAGGTCATCATCCATATGCGCTACAAATCCGTCACGCGCCTTCGACACCAGTGACGTCAGGTCTGCGCCACCACCCACCCGTTCCACATCGGCCAATCTGTTCCGGAAATTCCTGAGGTGGCGCATCGTGTTCCTGGCGCCATCCAGGGCCTCCTTCGAAAAGTTGAAGGAGGTTCGGTAATGCGAGGAAACCACAAGGTATCGGAAGGCCCTGGCGTCATCCGGAGTCTTGGCGATATCGCTGATGGTGAGGAAGTTCCCAAGGCTCTTTGACATCTTGGTGTCATCGACGTTGATATGCGCACCGTGTAGCCAGTAATTCACGAACCGCTTTCCGGTAACCGCCTCGCTCTGTGCAATTTCGTTCTGGTGATGAGGAAAAATCAGATCGACGGCCCCGGCGTGAATATCCACGGTTTCGCCCAAGTACTTCATGGCCATGCAGGAGCACTCCATGTGCCAGCCAGGCCTCCCCTTGCCGAAATCAGATTCCCAGAAAATATCACCATCCTCTTCCTTCCAGGCCTTCCAAAGGACAAAATCTCGTGCATCTTCCTTCTCATACTCGTCCAGATCCGTACCGCTTGCTCCCTCCTGCATACCTTCCACATCTAGTCGTGCTAGTTCACCATATGAAGGGAACTTGCCGATAGAAAAATAGACGGAGCCATCCCTCTTGTATGCGAACCCATCTTCGATCATCTTGTGAATCATCTCCAGCATTTCCGAGATGTGTTCGGTGGCCTTTGGATACCTGTCCGCGGGTAGGATATTCAGCAGCGTCATCTCTTCGAAGAAGATTTCCGAATACTGCGAGGTGAACGCCTCCAGTTCCTGTTCCTGCTCAACGACCTTTCGGATGATCTTATCTTCCACGTCCGTAATATTCATCACGTGACTGACCTCGTATCCCCGAAAGCTCAGGTACCGCTTGATCAGATCATATACAATGAAAGTCTTGAAATTTCCGATATGCGCGTAGTCGTGAACAGTAGGCCCGCAACTGTAAAAGGTTACCTTCCCATCTTCGATCTCCTTGAAAGGCTCCTTCTGTCTGCTCAAAGTGTTGTAAAACTGGATGGACATTCCGAATTCCCGATCGAGTTGAACTTGATTATTCCAGAGATGTCTGCAATGTCTGCTCGGATCCGTGGCGTGCCAGGGCGAGCTGGATCAACCTGTCTATGAGGTCTGAGTAGGAAAGGCCGCTGGCTTCCCACAACTTGGGATACATACTGATCTTGGTAAATCCAGGAATGGTGTTGATTTCATTCACAAGCACCTCGTCTTCTCCTCTAATGAAGAAATCGGCCCTCGCCATCCCCTCACAGCAAAGGACTTGGAAGGCCCTGACTGCCAGATCCCGGACCTTTTTCACTGTTTCCGGCGGCAGGTCCGCCGGTATCTCCAAGCTGGCACCCTTTTCATCGAGATACTTCGCCTCGTAGGAATAGAAATCNTGCTGAGGAATCACCTCACCAACAGTGGATGCCACGGGGTCTTCATTTCCAAGAACCGAACACTCGACTTCCCTCCCCTCGACATTCTCTTCCAGAATGATCTTGTTATCATACCGGAAGGCCTCGGCCACTGCGGCGCCAAATTCTTTCTCGCTCTTCACGCGGCTTACACCTACTGACGATCCCAGATTGGCCGGCTTCACGTAAAATGGCGAGCCGATTCGCCCAAGGATCTTACCATAGTCCACCTTCGCCTGCCTGTTGAATGTGATAAAATTAGGGCCTGGTATCCCTGCATCCCGCAGCAGCCGCTTCATCACATCCTTATCCATTCCCACCGCAGAGCCCAAAACACCCGCGCCCACGAAGGGAATGTTTGCAAGCTTCAAAAGGCCCTGAACGGTACCATCCTCGCCATGTGGGCCGTGGAGCACCGGGAACATCACATCCACATGTCCCATTGGTCGATGGTCCCCATTACGAACAAGCTGTCCAGCGTCGCTCCCCTGCGTTGCCAGGCTGACACCATCGGTCTCATTTCCTTTATGTATGGCCGGCATATCCGCATTGGAAGCTTCGAGGAAAAGCTGGGCAGCATTGTTCAGGAACCACTGGCCTCTCTTGTCGATGGCGATCAGGACAACCTCGTACTTTTCCTTGTCTATTGCCTCTACAATGTTCCGGGCGGACTTGAGAGACACTTCGTGCTCTGCAGATTTCCCTCCGCACAACACACCCACCTTGGTCTTGTTCGACATAAGTTAACCTCTCGGTCGATTCCCTTCGCTCAGGCCTGCCGGTCTACGCGCTCCGATTCGCCGGATGGGTGATCTTCATCTCCCGATGCCTTCTTGCACCAACGCCAGATCAGATAGCCCAGAACCCCTGCTACCATCAAAGCCAGAATCACCCTGTTATACGTGTGGAGAACATCGATTACAAGCCGCCAGTTCTCCCCGACTTTCAGTCCGAAATAGACAAGCAGCGAATTCCACAAAAAGGTACCGATGAATACGTAGATGGTCATACGAACCGGGTGCATCTTGCTCATGCCGGCCACAATACCGACGAAGGCCCTCGCAGTTGGCAAAAACCGATTGAGGATGACGATCCGGTATCCATACTTCGAAAACCACTTCTGTGCCAGGCCCAGATTCTGCTCGGAAAAGAACCTGGTATTCAGTCTCTTGAAGAAGGTATGACCCTTCCAATACGAAAGCCCGTATACCAGCAGACAACCCACCGCGCTCCCGACCCACATGGCAAGATAGGCAGGCAATGTTGCGATAATGCCCACGCCGGCCAGATAGGCACCAAATACGATGAGTGTGTCACCGGGGATGGGGGGAATGATATTCTCCATCAGCGCACCGATGAACAGAAAAATGTAGATCGTCCATGGTGGCTGTGTGTTCAAGTACTGGAGAAATTGTTCCCAGATTCTGCTGAAGAATTCGATGTCGCCAAGATAATCCAAGAATGTTTCCTAAAAGCCTGTTCCATTCGAATCAGGTTCCATTGCTAGGCGTGCGTATCAAAGCTACAGCCTGTGCTGNAATGCCTTCCTCCTGTCCAACGAACCCGAGGCCCTCGGTCGTGGTCGCCTTAACGGACACCCGGTTCAAATCGATCGACAGAGCCTCAGCGAGGTTCTTCTCCATACCCAAAATATGATTTGCCAACTTGGGCCGCTGAGCAATAACGGTTGCGTCAACATTGATCACTTCAGCACAGGCCTTTGAAACCATATCAGCTACACGCTCAAGAAGGACCAGGCTGGATATCCCCTTGAACTCCTCTTCAGTATCCGGAAAGTGTCGGCCGATATCCCCTTGACCAATGGCCCCCAGAATTGCGTCCGTTATCGCGTGGGTCAACACATCGGCGTCCGAATGACCAGCCAGCCCAAGATCGTGAGGGACCTCTACGCCACCCACAATAAGGGGCCTCCCCCCAACCAGGCGGTGTACATCGTATCCGGTCCCAATCCTGGGTGATANGGCCGATGCTTCCATGCGCGTCTCCAGAATCTGCTCAGCCCTCCGTAAGTCTTCCGGCGTGGTGATCTTGATGTTGTCAGACCTACCCTCTACCACTGAAACTGGAACACCAAGGGTTTCAACCAGTAAGGTATCGTCGGTGCCCAGCAACCCGCTTTCCTCTGCTTGCCGATGACCTTCCCGAATCAACTCTGTACGAAAGGCTTGTGGTGTTTGGACAGTCCAGAGAAAAGATCGATCCAGAGTCTTCATCACAACACCCTCTTCCACCTCCTTCACTGTGTCCGTAACTCGATTTGCCAGGACAGCCGCCCCTGTCTCATGCGCCTTGAGAACAACCCTACCGATCTGCTCCGGCAAAATCAGCGGTCGAGCCCCATCGTGAATGGCCACCACCTCCGGCGTGTCGGTCAGGGCATCCAGACCCGCGCGAACAGAATCTTGGCGCTCATCGCCGCCTGCAACCACGGCCGAAATCTTGCTTAGCCCCAGTCCGGCTACCAGTTCCTCCCGACACGCATCCTCTTTTCCAGCCGGCACCACCAACACCACCTGCGCCACCTCTTCGCATCCCTCAAAGGCCTCCAGGGCATGGGCCACGACAGGTTTTCCAGCCAAACTGATAAACTGCTTGGGCTGATTGGACTCCATTCGCCGACCAGACCCTGCGGCCAGCACGATTCCGTGGGCAGTCATAACCGGCGTCTATCCCAACCTGTAGAATTCAATCCCATTCTGGCGAAATACCTTCCTGAGATCTTCCTGGGAACATCCTTCAAGTGCCCAACTAAGCGTTTCCACCCAGAGAGGATACTCGCAGGCAAGAGTTGCTACTGGCCAATCTCCACCAAAAACCATCCGGTCAAATCCAAAACACGCAGTAACATGGTCGATATAGGGTTTGAGGTCCTCTCGGTGCCAGTCGTTGTGATCAGCTTCAGTTACCAGGCCCGAAACCTTGCAGGTCACGTTCGGAAACTCGGACAACAGTTTCAGCTCTTCCCGCCAGGGCGCTTTAAGNCCGTTCTTGATATNGGGTTTCCCAATATGGTCAAGAATAAANCNCACCTCCGGACATCTCTCTACCAATCGAATGGTATTCGCGAGGTGCCGGTGATAGATGCACAGATCGAAACTGAAATCATACTCCGCCAGCAATTTGACCCCCGCAACAAAATCGGGCCGGATGCAAAACGTCACATCCTCGGATTGTATCAATCGCCGGACGCCACGTACCAAAGCGATCTCCTTCAAGGCATCGAGAGATCCACGGGCGGCCTCTCCCTCCTCCAGGGGTGCCCAAGGCACAATACCACTGATCCTCCTGTCGCTCTCGGCCAAAGATGCGATCCAGTGGGCTTCCTGTAGATGGGCTTCGGGCACGCAGTCGCATTGCAGAAAAACAATTTTCTCTACTTCCACGGAGCCACAATGCCTGCTGAAATCCTCGGGCAGAAAGGGCTTGTTCAACTGNGGGATCCCCTCGATCCAGGGATATCGAATCCTGGCAGGATCCCAGAGATGAACGTGCGTATCCACAATTGGAAAATCAACCATCTGCTTTTCCCCTATCACAATCCGATCTCAAGGTTACATAATGGCCATGGCATCACCATAGCTATAGAAACGATAGTCCTTTTCTTTGNCGGTCTCATAGGAACGCATAATGAATTCGTGGCCTGCGAAGGCTGAGACAAGCATCAACAGGGTAGACCTCGGCAGATGGAAATTTGTGATCAGGCCCTGCGTGAGTTTGAATGTGTGCGGCGGGTAGATAAACAGGCTCGTCCACCCTTTCTCTGCATTCAAAACCCACGTCCCGTCTCTGTGAGATGCGGCGGATTCCAGTGTACGGGTAACCGTAGTGCCCACTGCCACCACCCGGCCGCCGTTCCGTCTGCACATATTGACTTTGTCAGCCGTATCCTCGCTGATCTCGTAATACTCACTGTCCATCTCGTGTTCTCTAGGGTCGTCGACCGCCACCGGCTTGAACGTTCCGGGGCCAACATGCAGGAGGATGGGCGCAACCATCACCCCTTTCGACCTTATTGCCTCCAACAGGTCCTCTGTGAAATGCAGGCCTGCGGTAGGNGCGGCAACTGCACCAGGCGTCCTGGCATATACGGTCTGGTATCTGGTCCGGTCGTCCNGCTCACCCTCCCGTTTTATATAGGGTGGAAGGGGGATCCGACCAATGCGTTCCACCGCCTCGAGCAGGTGTGCTTCGCCATGAAAAGACACCATCCTTCTTCCGGATGGCGTGACACCCTCCACCTTCGCAAGCAGGTCTTCCCCGGGGAACTCAACTTCAGCACCGACCTTCAGCCTTCTACCGGGTCGTGCGAGGACCTCCCATAGTTCACCTTCCTCTCGGATCAGAAGCAACTCCACCGATCCGCCTGAACCCAGTCGATTTCCCACCAGCCTGGCCGGGGAGACCTGCGTCTCATTCACCACCAGGCAGTCGCCAGGGCTGAGTAGACCAGGCAGTTCCCTGAACGTCTGGTGACGAATCTCATGATCTTCCCTGTCCAGCACCATCAAGCGGGATGCGTCCCGTTGTTCTGCGGGATACTGGGCGATGCGATCATCCGGGAGGTCATAATCGTAATCGGATAGATTCACTTGGACTTTCGGCAGCCAACCGAGTAAACGACCTTCAGGGTCATTATCTTCGGGAAATCAAATTCAAGATGACGGTCACGATTACACTGACGACCACACAGGTCACAACCGGGAAATAGATACCGAATTGTTTTCGTTGCACGAAGATATCGCCGGGCAGTCGACCGAAAAATGGCATCTTGTCGCCAAAGAACAGGAGAGCACCCACCACAAAAAGGACTGCCCCCCAATCATCAGAAGCTTGCCCAGGCCCGAGAACTCCGCCATAGCTACCTCTTCTAAAGGGCTGAAAACTTACACAATACCGCAAATTCGGTCAAGAAGTTGGCGAGTCAGGGGACCTATCTACCCATCCAGCCGCCGTCTACGAGTAAGAGCTGACCGTGCACATAGTCCGATGCCCGGGAGGCCAGAAAGACCACCGCCCCCATCAGGTCGTCCGGCTCACCCCATCTCCCAGCAGGTATCCGTTCAAGTATCGCCTGATATCGTTCGGGATCGGACCTGATCTGAAGGTTGTTGTCGGTGGCCACATAGCCGGGAGCAATTGCATTCACATTCACCCCCTTTCCTGCCCACTCATTGGCCAGGGCCATTGTAAGCTGCGCAATTCCACCCTTGCTCGCAGCATATCCGGGTACCGTAATCCCCCCTTGGTACGACAGGAGGGAGGCCGTGAAGATGATCTTGCCGCTACCCCGCTCGAGCATTTGACCACCGATTTCTCGAGACAAGACAAACTGGGTACTCAGATTCACGTCTATCACCCGATCCCAGGATTCATCGCTGTGGACCTCCGCCGGTTCCCGCTCGATCGTCCCCGCGTTATTCACCAGGATGTCAATCTGGCGCCCATCAGATCTCAGCTGATCCAGAAATCTGTACACGGAATCTCTGTCGGAGAATTCGCATTGGTACCCTCCGAACGAACGACCGGCTGCTCGCACCCTTTTCTCAACTTCGCTACCGGAAGACTCCATCGACGCGCTGACGCCGACTATATCTGAGCCCGCCTCGGCGAGCGCACACGCGAATCCTAGGCCGATCCCCCGTCGGCAACCGGATACCAGTGCAGTCTTCCCATCCAGCCGGAACAGATCCAGAACACTCATCTATCCGCTCCTCAGGGCGTAAATACCACCTTCAATGCCTCCATGTTCTCTGCAGCCGCGAATCCCTTTTCCCACTCCGTAAGTGGCAACCGGTGTGTGATGATCGGGTCCACATCTATTTTGCCGTCAGCAATCATCCAGATCGTCTTGTACCAGCTTGCATACTCTGTAGACATATTAAAAAACAGCGTGACAACCTTGGTCATGGCGGCATCCCAGTCAAGTTCAACCGGCCGTTTACCTGTGAGGCCGATTGCACAGATTCTACCCCACTTGCAGACCAGATCGATCGCCTGCCCGATCGCCGGTGGCGCCCCAGAGCATTCGATGACGAGATCCGCCCCTTTCCCATCCGTCAACTCCAGACATTTCTCCACAGGATTGGTCTCTGCGAAGTTCACCACATGGTCGACGCCCAACCTCCGAGCAGTCGCGAGTCGTAGCTCCTCATCGGCAGGCGCACCTACCATCATAACCTCCCTGGCACCCGCCACCCTAGCGACTTGTGCCGCCAGCAGGCCAATAGGTCCGGGACCAAGAACAACCACGAAATCACCGACTTCGATTGCCTGGCGGTCGATGATGTCGGTGACCGTATTTGCAGCCGGCTCTACAAGGGCGGCCTGTTCGAAACTCATATGGTCCGGTATCCGGTGAAGCAGGTTGGTCGGATACTTAAGGAATTTCGTAAATGCGCCGTCTATACCCCAACCTGGAGATCGCTTCTCCAGGCAGTTCTGAATATGACCTTTCCTGCACAGGAAACACTTGCCGCAGTGCAGGGTGTGGGGTTCGCCCACCACCCTGTCTCCAGCTTTGTAGTCGTTAACGTTCCTGCCCGCCTCGACGATCTCACCCGAAAACTCGTGTCCCAGGATTACAGGTGGCCAGTAAGGAAACGTATCATGTTTCACGTGGACATCTGTGCCGCATATACCGGCAGCCTTGATTTCTATCAGCACCTCATCGTCTGTAATGGTTGGCTCCGGGACATCCCGCAGTTCCAGGAACCCTTTTCCTTTCTCAGTTTTCACTACTGCCTGCATGACCAACTCCTTTTATTTATGGGTACATTCTTCTTGCCTCTAGCTCACCTGCGCCACAACCTGCAGCAAGTCCTTTAAATCTATAGGTTTTGCCACAAAACCATCCATCCCTGCCTTCAGACATTGCTGCCTATCCTTTTCGGTTGGATAGGCGATCATCGCCACTATGGGAATGTGTGGACCGCGGTTTGTTCCTGTTCCCTAACCATTTGAGTCAGTTCGATTCCGTCCAGACCGGGCATCTGGACGTCCATGAGTATGAGTTCGAACTGTCCGTTTGGCGATACGACGAGGGCCTCCTTCCCGTCGGCAAGCGTTTCCACCGAATGCCCTTTTTTTTCCAGCAGACGGATAAGCATCTTTTGGCTCACCGCGTTATCCTCTGTCACCAGAATATGTAGTTTCTTTGTATTCTTTCCTGCCATCGCACGTGCCTGGCTGGTAGCAGGTTCAACAGTGTCGGCAGCTTGAAAACTTGCTATGAAATGGAAAGTGCTGCCTTCCCCATCCACACTGTCCACCCAGACGATCCCTCGCATCATATCCACGAGTTGAGGTACAATCGCTAGGCCCAACTCGGTGCCGCCGTATCTGCTAGTTGTGGAACCGTCGGCTTACGCAAAGGACTCGAACACCTCATCCTGTTTCTCATCCGGGATGCCGATGCCAGTTTCTGAAACTGCGACCTCCAGCTCTATGCCGGTTCCCTCCTCTGATACGTCACTCACGCCTTAAGGCCAATATAACCGTCAGATGTGCACTTGAGCGCATTTCAAACCAGATTGACCAGAATCTGTTGGAAGCGTCCGGAGTGGCCAGATACCATATCGGGAATTGCGTCTTGAATCTCGGACCGAAATTCTAACCCCTTCTCATTCGCCCTTGGCCTGAACAACTTGGTGGTTTTCGTCAGTACCTCACGTGGACTGAACGCCTTGACGTCCAGTTCGAACTTGTCCGCTTCCAACTTGGAGAAATCCAGGATGTCCTTGATAATGCTCAGGAGCGCCATCGTCACGGCTCCAGGGCGGGATCTGAGAGTACAGGAGTATATGGGGTTGCTCCGCTGCTTGGATAAGGTCCCATCAACAGCAGAACTATCCGAACCAGTCTGACGTGGGCTGTAACCATTGTTTTGACCGCTTTAACCGTTGTCTAAATCCGAAGGCCTATCCAAAGGACGTGTCATCGACTTTGCTCTTGAAAATCGTGATCCGATGGTGTATAATCAAAATGGCAACCGGCCGGTGCCCATACACCGGCCGGTTAACCCATTGTCCCCCAACTGATCAACCACAGTCCAGGCACCGCACCTCGTCAAAGATTCTGCCTTGCTCCCCGGCCTCGTCAATCGCGAAATTGACCAGACATCGCAGCGCCTTCGAGCCGTCCTCCAGCCCGAAATTCTTGGCCATTTCCTCCAAAAAAGACATCTGGTGCCTATTAAGATAAACTTCGTATTTATGCTTTTCCTGCATCTATTTAATCCTCCGATGTTGAGCCGGATATGCCCGATCTACTAAGTTTATGATAGGGCATCCAATAGGGGTTGTCAATGGCAGATTACCGGGAAATTGCGTCTGTTTCCACTCTTCGATTCGCCGCATTCCAACATCTGACAGGTCCAGAAATTGTCCATTCTTCGCACCTTTATTACGCTTGATCTTGAGACCACCGGATTGGACCCTAACGAGGCCGAAATCCTCGAGATCGGGGCAGTCCGATATGCCGAAGGCGAAAGGAGGGACCACTTCCATTCGTACGCGAAGCCTTCTGGCAATATCCCAGAAGAAATCGTGAAACTTACGGGGATCACAGAGTCGGATGTACAGAATGCACCCTCCATTGGTACAGTCCTGGATGAGCTTTGGGAATTCATAGGCGAGACCCCGGTGGTCGCACACCACGGGCGCTTCGAGGAACGCTTCCTCACCGCTCAGACAACCACAACTTTCCACAACACCCTCCACAGCACGAGAGACCTTGCCCTGGCGGCACTCCCCACACTGTCAAACTATAAGCTGGAGTCTCTAGCAACCCATTTTGGAGTGTACTCCGCCGAGGCCCGGAAGGCACTTGCGGACGCTGAAATCCTTGCCGGCACCTACCTGGCCGTTGTAGATCATCTCCGTGATGTTTCCCTGGGCCTTAAGCAACAACTATTGCAATTGGTTCAAGGTACAAGATCCAGCCTGGTGCCAATCCTAGTCGATCTGGGCAACGAGGCAGTTAAACGAGAGTTTCTGTCCAGAATTCCTGGTGGGTCAATACCCCCCTTACCGGTGGCCGGGAATCTGGGTGGTGAGGACGTTGAACCTGCCCCCACGGTCGAGAAACAACCTGTCGATGTCACTGAGATTTCCGAGATGTTCGAGCCCGGAGGAAAATTTGACCAGGCCATACCGGACTATGAGTTTCGAAATGAGCAGGTTGAAATGGTCAAGGCGGTGGCGGAATCCATAAACGACAATCGATTTCTGGCTGTTGAGGCCGGCACAGGGGTGGGTAAATCTATCGGTTACCTGACGCCTGCAATTCTGCATTCTGTTTTGAACAGTGCCAGGGTAATTGTTTCCACGAATACGAAAAACCTTCAGGAACAGCTGTTTTACAAAGACCTGCCCGCATTGGCCGGTATCCTCGATGTGCCCTTCCGGTATGCACTTTTGAAAGGAAGAAGCAATTACATCTGTCTGAATCGATGGGGTGCCGCCTTCACCAACGTCGAGACTATGTTTACAGAGGAGGAGCGAATCGCTGCGATCCCGCTCGTTATCTGGGCAGAACAGACACAAACAGGCGATATTAATGAAAATACGGCCTTTGACAGGGGCAGAAGCGTGGGACTGTGGGCGAAAATCTGCTCCGATTCAGGATTCTGCAGAAGTCAAAGATGCCGGAACAATGGAAGATGCTTTGCAAACAATATCCGAAAATCCGCTCACCGATCTCATGTGGTCGTCGTGAACCACTCACTGCTTTTCTCGGACATAGCTTCAGAGCATGCGATCCTGGGAGACTATCAGCATCTGGTTCTGGATGAGGCGCACAATGTTGAAAAGATCGCTGCACACTATCTGGGCAGAGAGCTGAGTATCTGGCGTGTCAAGAACCTTACGGATCAGCTCCGGTCCCCCGGCTTCACCGGAACCGGCACTCTCCCTGCGCTCCAGCATTGGATGTCCGTTGCAGGACTGGACACGACTACTCTGAAAGCCTTCGACGTTGGCATTGGAACGGCAAAGGATGCCACGGAAACCCTCTGGCTGAATTCTCAGACCTTCTTCCAGGATCTCACAGAAAAGACGATAGCAAGGGCCGGAAATGCAAAACATGCTTACACGGAGAAAATCAGATATCGCCCCGGAGAGCCTGTTTTCGAAGGATTGGGAGCATCGCTGGGTTCGTTTGCTGAGGCCATATCGGACATGCAGGGCAGGTTGGAAGCCCTCTCTGACTGGCTGCGTCAGCTATCCGAAGACAGTTTCCCCAACCAGGATGAGCTACGCAACGAACTCGAAGGGCGAACCGATGAATGCCGAGCCATTTTGGACGACCTGGAATTCCTTACGGGAGCCGAGGATGGGTCCACAGTCTACTGGATGGAACTCCCAGGGCGGGATAGCAGTGTGGACACACGTCTGCTATCTGTTCCGCTCAACGTCTCAGAGCTCTTACACGAGACCTTGTACGAAGGAATGGACACCATCTGCTTCACGTCCGCCACACTTGGAATCAGGGGGAAGCTAACCTACTTCCTTCGCCGCATGGGTCTGGATACGTTGCCGGACAAAGTACGTTCCCTTTGTCTTGGATCTCCCTTTGATTACGACTCGCAGGCCCTGGTGTGTACTCCGGAATTCATGCCTTCGCCCAAGTCCATGGAGTTTCAGAGCGCAGTAGACGACACCCTTCAGAATTTGGCGGTGCATGTTCGCCGGGGCACGCTGGCACTCTTCACATCCTATGGGATGCTGAACCGTACCTACAACACGATTCGGTCCGCGCTCCAATCTGAAGGAATCCTTCTACTCGGTCAGGGCATCGATGGTTCTAGAACGAATATCACCGACCGGTTCAAGGAGAACGAACAGGCGATGCTCCTGGGTACGGACAGCTTCTGGGAAGGAATCGATGTGCCTGGTGAGGCTCTGCAAATCTTGGGAATCGTACGCTTGCCCTTTGCTGTCCCTTCCGATCCCATTGTGGCCGCTCATATGGAAGAACTCGAAAAGCAGGGAAAGAACCCCTTTCTCCATTATTCCGTACCCGAAGCGATCCTGAAGTTCAGGCAGGGATTTGGCCGACTGATCCGAAAGAAGTCTGACAAAGGCGCCGTAATCGTGTTGGACAGCAGGGTGTTGAGTACGCGGTATGGTCGGGCCTTTCTGGAAGCATTGCCTGTAGCACACAGATCATTCAAGAACCAGAGCGAGATGATTGAAAAAATCCAGTCTTGGTTCTCCGATCCATCGGAGCCCACTGTCCGCTCAGCCCCCGTGGCAGGGTCCGCCTGATTTATTTCGTGCTTCAATGCCGAAATTGTGCAATCTTTAGTGTAACAGTGGGTATATGCCCTCTTCGGTCTCAAGCCGTGGTCTCATCGATTCTCGATGGTTCTACGGCGAGTTTCGTTTGTGCAAATTTGCTTGTCCCCTAAAGACGGAAGTATCTTGTGGACCCTACCGGCACCACATCGATAAGGGAGCCGTTGCAGAAGCTCCTTTCCCATGTCCCACAGGCAAACCACCCTTCACTGGGCCACGCATACCATCTGGCTAGCGCAAGCCATGAGGGACAAAGCCGAGACGCCGGTCAACCCTTCATTACGCATCCCATTGCAGTAACGCTCATCCTGGCTTCGGAATTGGGCTTTTCCCGGGACGCCGAGATGATGACGGCTGCCTTGCTTCATGATGCTGTGGAAGATTCTGCCCTCACCCTGGAAGATGTGCTGCCTACATTCGGACCTGTTGTGACCGGCCTTGTCCAGGGCGTAACCAAGGTAGACGGTTCGAGTACCCGACGATCTGCCCGGCGGAGTGCTACGCTACAACGACTCTTCACCGCCGCACATGACGACCCGAGGGTGCTCATCCTGAAGCTGGCTGACAGGATGCACAATATGCGAAGCCTCGAAGGCATAAGTGATGAGAACAGACGCCATCGCATAGCTCAGGAAACCATCGACGTATACGCACCGTTGTCGCACCTCCTTGGTATGGATCGTATCAAGAGGGAACTGGAGGACCGTAGCTTTGGTTGCCTGGATCCCAAGTCACACCGCCAGCTCCAGCGTTTATTGGATGAGGGACCGCCTAACCACTATTGGGAGTTCCAGGATAGTGTGTCTAGAGCAATGGTTGAGGAGGGCATCCGGGCACGATTACGACTGCACACCAAGAGCCTCAGGAGCATCTACAGGAAGTCTCCCAAAGGAAGAGTTTCACACATCAACCTAGCTAATATTCACGACAGATACGTGGTCCAGGTGGTGGTCTCCAACAAAGATTCATGCTACCGATCTCTGGGAGTGATCCACGGCAAATTCCCACCCCTTATGGAGGGACTGAAGGATTTCATTGCCCTCCCCAAACGGAACGGTTACCAAGCCCTGCATACTACCGTGATCGACAAGGGAATGCGTTTTGAGGTGCACATCCAGACGCCTTCGATGCATCGAATGGGGGAGCTGGGCGTTGCCACTCTCAGAGGTGACGCATTGCAGGAAGAACGCCGAATGCGCTGGCTGCAGGAACTCTCCGAATGGCATGAGCATGCTGGCCCCTCCGATCGTTTCCTCAATGAGGTGAAACGCATTCTGTTCGTGCAGGAGATGGCTGCTTTCACTCCCAAGGGTCACCCCATTGTTCTGCCCGAAGAGGCTACGCTCGTAGATTTCGCGTTTGCCGTACATACGGACCTGGGTCTACAGTGTACAGGAGGGCAAATCAACGGCTCTCCCGCCTCTCTTTTCTCGGTTCTGAATTGGGGAGATACTGTGGAGGTAGAGACATCTCCTGACCAGCATCCAAAGCGCAACTGGCTGCGCTACGTCAAAACGTACCGTGCTCGAAGGCTGATTCGCCGTTACTTCGCACGTTCATCACAATCAGATGGCCTGATGTTCGACTGACCTTCCCGGGTTGACCCCAGGCGATACCTTAAAAGGCATTTCATGAGAATCCAACTGTTCCTTTGTTCCCTTTTTTCTTTTGTACTTTCTTGTTCTGCAGAAAGCAGTCGTTTGGGAAACGAGGTCTCCAATCAGTTACAGAAGGTCTCGGATGCAAGGGAGATGCTGAAACTGGAAACGGCCCGGCTTGTGGAATTGCGTGACAGTTTGCAGATCAACATCCGCAAGAATCAGGACCTGGGTATGAGGTCTACCCTTGCGAAATCCACCGAAACATCTCGCCTTGAAATGCAAAGGACGGTTATTGCCGCCGCAGAGAAAAACCTCAAACTCCAGGAGGAATATCTCGCCTTGCTTAAGAGGCAAATTCAGAACACGAAGTAGCTGTACATCCGCAACATAACTCCCACCTGCTTGGTCGTATGGTTCGTGCTATCTTCCGCCCCGCATCCTCGGACCAAAGTGGACCACCGCCGGAGCAATTCCCTATGAAAATCCTGAATAAATAAATCACCGTTGCCAACAAGTTCGTATTCTATTCATGCAAACTTCGTTGAGAAGATCTATGGCTTTATTCTCGGCAGAGACGGATCAAACATTCCCGAGGAGCATTATGTAGGCCGCCTCAGAGAAACGGTCCCCCGCAGGAAAGATCGGAGCAAGATCCCAACCAGACCGTTGGGTGCGCCGGAATTTCAAAAGCAGGGCGCCCCCCTTCAACCCGATATTTCGAACAGGGAGCGCTTGAGTGGCAGTCCGAAAATTGGTGAGATAGTGCTATGTCTGTTCAGAAAACATTTTCTGGTGGGGTGTCTTGTTGAGACCAGGCGCAACGGCAGGCTTGTCCTTGTAACGAAGGATCAGAGAAACATCGTTGTGCGCAGGAATACCATCGTCTACCTCACAGGTGTGTCAGTGGGCAATGACCGCGGAGTACTTCACACCTACGCCTCTTCGGTAAGGGGGGTGGCTGAGCACATCGACCTTGTGGAAATCTGGCAGTTGTTCAGGCGGGAGAATAAGGCGCTGACCATCTCGGACCTTGCCGCCACCCTGTATTGGGAAGGCGAGGTCCATCCGTCAAGGTGGATCGCCCTTTACATCCACCTGGAGAGTATTTGCCCTTATTTTGAATCCCGGGATCGCAGAATCTACAAGACCCTGATGAAGGGGAGACCAATCTTCGCGGAGGTGGATCGCTTGGCAGTAGTCGCAAAACAAGGAATTGCTTGAATTCCTTTTTTGGTTGGGAAACGGAGATGCGTACGCCCCCGAGACCCTGACCGAAAAGCAGCAACTTTGGCTGGGACAAATTCGAGACTATGCGCTCTGTGGTTCCGAGGCCCAAACAGGCAAAGAACGCCCTCGCCTCGCTCCAGGCAAAACGGAGCGATCTCCAGCGCTTCGTTTTCGACATCCTGGTTCAAAAGGTAATCTGGCAAGAAGACGAAAACCTTGACTTGACCAGGGCAAACTATCCAATGCCGTTCACAGATAGTGCACTGCGTGCAGCGAAGCGCATTGACCACGAAACCGTGTGAAGGTCGGATCAAGATCTCGGTACCGTAGAGGGGCCCTGGTTTTCAGTAATCGCCCCAACTCTACGGAACATCTCGCGGTCTCGATCAGGAAGAAGCGTCTTGGAGGTTTCGAGCTTGTCGTTCACGTCCTGGATGTATCCGCATATTCACCCGTAGATTCACCTCTTGATTCCGAGGCATCCGATAGAATGGGAAGGCTCAATCTTCCCGACCACGCTCGACCCCTCTATCCCATTCCGCCAGACCTGTTGGCCTTCAGACCAGGAGAAAAGCGGCCATCCTTAACTCTGACCTGGAAACTGGACAAAAACATGGTACCCGGATCATTCAGAATTCGATCCACAACATTTCGAGTCGAATGTGTTATCGACCCCACTGAGATCGAGGACATCCTGAATGGCCATAGCCACACGCACTCTGTTGCTGTGTTGCGCTTGAATCAACTCGTCAACCTCCTCGCGGCACGCCGTAGAAACAATGGTGGATCCTTGTTTCCATTGGGCGGCACCATACGCGTCTTGGAATCTGACGGGAAGCTGGAAACCGTCAAATCCGATTCTGAAGCCTCACGTGCTATACGGGAAATCGAACTGTTCGCGCCATCCGAAATTGGAAAATGGTGCGAAGTGTTGAAGTTCCCGCGATCTATGTGGCACAAGATCCCCCTGAACACAATGGAACGGCTGTTGGCAATCTCAAATTCTGTCGTGCGTACCCACGAGATGGAACGGCAAACGCCAACATCCACACTGGTATCAGAACCCGCAGCCATGACACCCTTTGGGACAGGCAGCCCTTGCTCCTTCTTAAACGCTGTTTCAAGATACCCGGATCTGGTTGTCTAGCGACAAATCGAGTACTATCTGTAGCACGGTCAACCATTGTATGATGAGGAAGCCCTCAAGTACGTTCGGTTCAGCGGAACCGAGGAACTTGCCCAGCTCACCTCGCTTCGGAATAGCGGAGAGCGTCGGGCAATTCTCAAGCTTTTTTCTTGCCGCAAGAACAGGTCTTACAGCGCCGTGGTGTTGCACAATTCCAGAAGGGATACATTGGTTCAACTCCTCGATTTTCCGCTGAAGACCATCGTCCACCCTATACGTAGACCCGAAATTGGAGAGCCAGTCGAACTCCGCCTATCCCAGGTCGATCTCTGGAAAAAAAACGCACACTTTCTCGTAAAGTAATCAGAGAATAAGACTACGTTTTGATCAAACAAGGGCGGGGCATAGACCCGCCCTTGTTTGATTATGTTTGACAACATGCCTGCGCCACCTTACCCTTCCCATCGGCTTGAAATCACGTGGTGCTTCATAGGATGGCCACTACCTCAACCGGCACGCGCAACTTGGTCAAGACACTGGAGAACGACATGGGTAAAGAAGATCTGGTAGGTTTCTGGAAGCTTGCCGGCGATTGCAGTGATTATTCAGGAAGTGGACTTCACGGGATCAACAAAGGGGCGGTGCTGGATAAGGACGGCGCTCTTTTTGATGGTCGAGAAGCCTTAATCGAGGTGCCGCACAGTTCCCCCCTGGATTTCGGATCGGAGGACTTTACCATATCCATTTCCGTCCACACGGAGAAGATTCTCGACGACCTGCCAGGCGATATCCTGTGTAAATACGACACCAATACACGCAACGGCATCAACTTCAGCCTGTTGACCAACTCGGGCGTAACGGCAGCACAGGCCAACTACAGGCATCTTCACTTCGGAATGGATGCTGGTATCGACTCTGGCTGGATCGATTGTGGACGCCCAGGAAACAACCTGCGCGTCTATTCACTGTGTGTTTTCGAAGGGGACCTGTACGCCGGAACCTTTGAAACGGGCGCCAACGAAATGGGGCATGTCTACCGGTACTCAGGCGGAACAGAGTGGGTAGACTGCGGCAGCCCGGACAAATGCAATACAATAGCGTCACTATGTGTATTCGAGGGTGCTCTCTATGCGGGCTCTTCAAGATACAAAGCCGGTGGCTCCGCGCTCCCCGACTCCGAGAACCTGGCTCCCGGCGGCAATATGTATCGCTACGAAGGTGGCAGAAAATGGGCTGCGATCGGAAATCTTCAGGGTGCAGATTCCTGCGCGGGTATGGCAGTCTACAATGGCAATCTCTACGCGATACCACTCTACAGCCAGGGCATCTTCAGATATGACGGTGACAGTACCTGGACTTCCGTCGGTACGCCTGGACGAAGACTCATGTCCCTGGCAGTCTTCAATGGATCGCTCTACGGCGCAGGGAACGAGGGTGAGAAACTGGGAGGTGTCTTCCGTGACGAGGGCGGAGCAGAGTGGTCCTATGCAGGCGGTCAGGAAAATGTCACTCAGGTCTATTCTTTCGCCTCCCATTATGGGAAGCTCTATGTGGGTACCTGGCCCGAGGGTAAAGTATTCAGGGATGATGGTGAAGACCCGTGGACTTGCGTGGGCCGGCTGGGCCAGGAGAAGGAAGTGATGGCAATGTCGGTCTATAATGGGAAACTGTATGCGGGCACACTTCCACTGGGTGAGGTCTACCGTTATGATGGCGGCACCGGGTGGACAAATACCGGACAACTCGACAAGTCCGTAGATGTGAAATACCGTAGAGTCTGGTCTATGGCTACTTTCCAGGGCAAGCTCTTCGCAGGGACACTTCCTTCCGGACACGTGTACGGTATGGAAACCGGCACGAACGTCACCCTTGATTCCGAGCTTTCTCCAGGATGGCACAACTTGGGTGTCGTAAGGTCGGGTAACCAGCTTACGCTTTATGTGGACGGCATGCAGGTCTCCAGGTCCGACTCGTTCAACAGTCATCAGGTCGAAATATCGAACACCTCCCCTTTAAGGATCGGGTCTGGCACTATTGACGGGTTCAAGGGTCGGATACGTGACCTGCGCATTCACCGCCGTGCGCTTACAGGAGAGGAAATTGCTGATCTTCATAGTGAGTAAGTACCAGCAGGGAAAAGAGTTAACAATTGGCCGGACAAGATCAATGAGCACACATGTCCGACAGACATGACCCCTATGCAGTATTCAAGATCGAAAACTACAGGAATTATGTTTTTGGCTGGTTCTGCACTCTGGTTGGAACCCGAATTCAGGGCGTGGCGATAGGATGGGAGATCTACCAGAGGACAGGTGAGGCCCTCGCACTTGGTATGGTCGGTTTGGTCCAGGCCATCCCTACAATACTCCTCGCATTACCTGCTGGCCACCTAGCAGATGCCTTCAACCGGCGCCGCGTGGTGACGCTCAGCCTTTTCGGTATGACCCTCACTTCCATCGGACTGGCTATCCTCTCCTTCTCGGGTGGTGCCGTCTCCGTTATGTACGCCCTCCTTTTCCTCGACTCCTCGGCGGCCATGCTCGGCAGGCCAGCACGTACCGCACTCTTGCCCCAGATTGTTCCCCGAGAGGTATTCCCAAACGCGGTCACATGGAACACGAGTATGATGCAGATGGCCTGGGTAATCGGCCCTGCAATCGGGGGCTTCATTATTGCTTTCTCCGTCCCTGCAGCATACATAGTGTGTGCCACAGGTTCTCTGCTGTTCATCACCCTGCTGACACGTGTTCAGATCGTTGCACCTTCAGACAACGCAGAGAAGGCGTCGCTCGAAGTACTTCTGGGTGGACTCAAATTCCTTTGGAAAACCAGGCTTGTTCTAAGTCTGATGTCCCTGGATATGTTTGCCGTCCTGCTTGGTGGCGCAGTCTATTTGCTCCCGATTTTTGCTGAGGAGATCCTCAACATCGGTCCTACCGGATTCGGATACTTGAACGCCGCCCCTGCAGCGGGCGCATTCTGCATGGCTATTCTAATGGCCCACCTGCCGCCGATGAAGCGCGCCGGCCGTAATCTTCTGCTGGCAATCGCCGGTTTTGGTGCGGCAACCATTGTGTTCGGCTTGTCTCAGAACTTCTGGCTTTCATTCGCAATGCTCTTCCTTACCGGCGCTTTCGACAATGTCAGCATGGTCGTGCGACACACCCTGGTTCAGCTTCTCACCCCTGATGAAATGAGGGGCCGAGTATCTGCAGTAAACTACGTATTTGTCAGTGCCTCCAACGACCTTGGTGGCCTCGAATCCGGTCTGGTGGCTCACGGATTTGGACCTGTCGTTTCTGTCGTCAGTGGCGGGCTGGGAACAATCGTTGTCGTAATCCTCACAGCCTTGGGAGTACCGAATCTGAGAAGTGTGGGATCTTTGAATCGAATCCAAACGGATCGTGTCCATGGAACGAAAAGTACCTAGTTGGAATGCTTTTTTGACAGGACCACCCGGTATCCAATCAACCGATACTTTGAGGAAAATCTATGATAGTTGCCACGAAGGATTCCTCCCAGCAATCAAGAGAACTTGCCGATTTCGTGTGTGACGGTCGTGGAGACCAGGAAGAGATCCATAGAGCCATAGAAGCCCTCCCTGTAGCAGGTGGCACGATCAACTTAATGGAGGGCACATATGATATTAGAAAGGTGGAAGGGTCTCTTGGCGGAATCACCATCGAGCGTAGCGATGTAACCTTGGCGGGTCAGGGCAGTGCCACAAAACTGATCCTGGCGCCCGATCAAGACACGAATGTAATCAGAATAATTGGCAATGGCGTCGGAGACATCACCATCCGGGACCTCTGGGTTGATCAGAATCGGGATCAAAATCTCTACGATGGTGCAGAATACGTAAACGTATCTCACGGCCGGTTCGAATATTGTGGTATCAAGGCATTTTGTGCCAGACCGGGAGACACCAATCCTGATGAATGCCACAACATTCGGATTGAGAACTGTACCATTCTCAACGCGCGAAGGCTGGGCATCATGCTTCAGGGCCGTAATCTCCACGTAGTGAACAACCGACTGGGTAATGCCATGTCGGACTCCGTGGAGTTGCTTGGCGGACCCGGGTTTGTTACCGGGAACTACGTAGACATTACAGGACGCACGCACGTAGCAATCGGTTCGGACGCCGGCAACTCGATCATAATGGCCAACAATATTGTCCATATACGCGAAACCGGTGACCTGGACATTGCCTTCAGATCCTGGGCGAACTCGGAGAGACATGTTATTTCAAACAATGTATTGGCGGTAGATCCGGGGGGACAGCTGAGCCTTGCGATGGACGTCAGAGGCTTCGATACCTCGCTGACTGGGAATGTGATCAGCGGTCCGGAGGACGAGAAAAGATTGCCGCTATGGATAACAGGGTCTGGGGCAACCATTACAGGCAATCATTTCAAGAATGTAAACATCATTGTGAATGACGAGACTGGAACCAACAGGCCCATTCATCTTGGTGGCAATATGTTGGAAAATGCTATTGTCACACACAAGATGGGCAACATTGTAGCCGATGGCGGAGCAACCTGACCAGACAGCCTACCCTGTAGCGGGAGACGGGACAATGCGCGGAACCGGACCAGGAGGTGCGAAAGCTGAAGCCACCTACTACACAGCAGAGCGAGTGACGACCGCAAAGAAAAACATCGAGGAGCACGATTGGGCCAAGAATCTATTCAATCGCGTCCTGGAAGGTGACGAAATCCATTACTACATAGGACCTCAATACGGCCCTGCGAATTTCTATGCTGAGTGCGATGATGAGTTCATGTGGATGCTACAACCGACAACGAAAATTGGTCGCGTTCTCCCACCCGAATCCATTGCAAACTGCCCCGTTCACGGCACAGCCGTACGGTCCATCAACCCCTTCTGCCCTTACAGGATCGACCCCATAAACAATCCCTATAAAATTCAGTGTATGATGGGCGGAGAATGGTATCCCAGCAATGATTACGCTGCAGGCGACATGACCTCGGGAGAATTTCCGGATGACGGCAACGGTTGTCTGCATAACGGGCAATACTACTACTTCTTGCGCGAATACGCACATATGGTGTACGGCTCAACGGTCATCCCCGCCCTCCGTTCCCTTTCGCAGGCTTATCAAATAACGGGAGACCCGAGATATGGAAGGTCAGGATCCATCCTTCTCGCTCGGCTGGCGTCGGAGTACCCCAACCACAACGACAGAAAGGACCGACTCTATTTCGCCAAATACGGAGGGCGCAGTCCCAAGTATGCCTGGAAAACCGGTGGGATGATCACGGATCTGATATGGGAAACCTTTTGCCTGGAAGGCGCCGTTTACGCATACGATGGACTCTACGCCCATATGGATCAGGATGAAAGCATGCTCGCATTCCTCAGGAACAAGGGTCTGCCAGTGAATACCGGCGGGGACCTTCAAGCTTATATTGAAAAGTACATATTGCGCGCCGGCATGGTCGGTCTGCTCAACGGAGATATCCGTGGAAACGAGGGTCACCATCAGGCTGCCGCCTTGGCCTGCGCGCTCGTTTTGGACGACTACGATGGTGAGCACCCAAATTCTCTACACCTCGTCCGGGATGCGTTCCACGGGAGCGGCAGATCGGCCCATATGCTAATCAATGGTCTCGCTCGGGACGGGGGTGGTCACGAAAGTCCCGGATACAACCGAATCAAGTTGGACTTCATTCGGGTAGCCCGAGGAATGGAGGAAATACGGAAACGGAAACCGAATCTCTTTCCCAGGGATGAGTATCCTGACCTTTTTGGATCCGATCAAGCGAGGAGACTGTTCGACTATTTTATCGACATCACTATTTTGGACACGTTTCTCCCTTCGATCGGTGATGTAGGCGGCATCGGAGCCGTCTCTCGTCACCAGCCGCAGTTTTACTCGTATTTGCGTGAAGAGAATGTTTACGCCTTCAACAGATATGGTGACCCCCGCCACGCCCGCGCCACCACTTCACCGGAAACGACAGCACATTTCCAACGGGGTGACAACGTCAAACGCACGGTCTCAAAAGGGGAGTTGTTTGAACCTTACCCGGACGAAGAAACCATGCATTCGGCACTTGCGGACCCCGCTTCCAAGATCAGGCGAGAGTCTCGAATTCTGGACGGATATGGGCTGTCGGTTCTGGAATCTGGCGATGGTGCGCATCGCAGGGCCGTAATGCTCAACTATACCTCCTTGATAGGGCACCGCCAGTGTGACAACCTGACCCTCGAATTTTACGCCAGAGGACTCGACCTCCTGCCCGACCTCGGCTATCCGGCATCGTGGGATTACCGCTGGCAATGGGACGCCAATTCCCTCTCTCACAACACCGTCACGGTGGATGAGACACAACCGGTCCACGACATCGGTGGACAGGCACGCCTCTTCGCAAGCGTCGGAGGGGTGCACGTGATCTCCGCGAGTCACAATCCCTATCCTCCCGGGCGATACGTTCCATCCAGTCCCGATGCTCCTGAGATCAATCTATATGAGCGAACGACGGTGATGGTGGATGTTGGTCAGGAGGAGTTTTACATCGTGGATCTCTTCGCGGTTAACGGCGGCGAGCAGCACGACCAGAGCTGGCACGGTCTGTTGGAGGATGTAATCCATCCTCCGCTGGATTGGCAAGTCCAAGAAGACGGTACACTCGCAGGACCCCAAGTGGCACAATTCGGCAAGTGGAAGGACAGATGGGACCGAGACCGAGAGGATTTTCCATCGTTCCTCACGGATATACAGAGCGCAACATTGGGTGAGCCGGCTGCGTGGGCTTGGCCGACCGGGTTGCCTGAGAAAGACCAGTTGAATCTTCACATTGTTCCGGTCGGCGGACCTCTGTCTATTATCACGGGTCGAGGTCGATCACCGGTTAGGGCGGAAGACTGGTCGTTGGACTACGTGATAGCCAGGCGGAAAGTAACGGACGGCGCATCCTCCTTCTTCTTGACAATCCTTGACGGCTTTCAGGGCTCCGCAGTGGTCAAGAACGTACGGCTGATTGAGGAGGATCCAATAAGAATTGAGATAACACGAGAAGACGGCGTCGATCTGATCGATCTGCATGTTCCAACCACACCCAGCACGGACACATCACACCGTCCCTTGGGAATTCGCGTACAGTCTCCCATTGAGAAAGTAGGAGATACCCGAGTAGGCCAATGCACGGTCGAGGGTTCACCGGGATTTCACCACGGAACAATCCAGGACCTCGACTACGGATCAAAGAAGATTTCAATCTCTGGTTCCGACACACCACAAGAATTGCATCCCGGACAAGCCATGCGGATTTTCAATAGTGGTCGTTCCGCGCTTTTCCGGATCGTGGAAATAGATACCGAGGGCGACAGCAGTTGGGTAACCCTGGACGCCACAGCGCTGATCGCAAGGGGTCCAGTCGATCACATCGGGGATGGCAGTCTGAGCCTGGATGCGTACCTGACTTTCGCCACATCCGGGAAACTGACCGAAAAAGGTGAATTGGGGCCAGGTCCCAATGCCTTCTCCGGCGCCTGGCTTGGAGAGGGGAAAGAGGCACAGCTTCTGGATGGCGCTGTCCAGACTTCTCCTCGATCCGATAACGGAGGGTCCAACACAATCTTTCTGCAGAAAAGAATCAGTTCCGGCCAACTTCAAAAATCATTCGGCGGAAAACTCGTCTCGATCTGGCAATACGGTATAGGTGACAGCTGGGAAATTGCCAGAATTTCGCAAACGGAAGCCTCTAGAATCTGAAGAAAAATTCTGTAGAGCAAACAAACCTAATGTAGCTTCTCATCTTTTTACACTGTCCCTTCATTTTGGAGGATACGCCATGATCGCACTACTCGCAGGAGCATCTGTCTTACTGATCTTGTTTCTGCTCCCGAAGCGCCTGTCGGCCTCATCCCAAGTATTGTCTGCTGGTATTGCCCGGTCCGACATCACACCGGATCCAGCAATGACCAACTGGGTCGATCAAAACCCTTATGACGGAATCCTGGACTCGTTGCACGTGAGGTCACTCGTCTTGACAGGTGAACATACCAGTACGGTCTTTATCTGTCTAGATCTCATCGATATAACGGAGGAAGCACTTGTCGGCATTCGGAGAGCTGTCCATTCCAGCACAGGTGTTCCCGAGGCGAACGTCCTGGTTTCAGCATCGCACACCCACTCGGGACCACGTTCTCCATTCAGCAAGGCGCTACTCTCTCCCATACAAGTTGCCAAACGAAGGGGGAACATTCTGGAGGATGCTGTATTCCAGGGCTGGGCCAAGCAACTGCCCGATGTATGTGCGGCTGTTGCCAGCGAAGCAACCAAAGCACAGACGGAGGTCAGCCTGTCCATAGGTAGAGCCGACGCCGGCCAATGGCTTTTCAACCGAAGGCCCATCGACCCGGACGGAAACGTGGTATCCACAATGCGTCCCGATGATCCGAATTGCCTCCCCGACGGTCTGAGATTCGGTACCGTCGATCCCACACTGACCGTAATTGGGCTTCGAGATTCGAACGGCGAGACTGTTGCCACACTGTTCAGTGTACCCTGTCATCCCGTTTCGATCTACCCTTTCCACAAAGGTATTTCTGCAGATTGGCCGGGCTTGGCTTGCGCACACATAGCGGACGAATTGGGCGGAGACGCGTTGTTTCTGCAGGGGTGTGCCGGTGACATCGTTCCCGGTCGAAGAGGAGAAGCCGCGAGGGCCGAAATGTCACGGTTCTTTGCAGAACGCACAACTGCCGCAATCAGAGCATCGCATCCCTTGCCGCCGGCTCCATTGCGGGTAATCTCTGGCGTTGTTGGTTTACCGCTTGCTCCCGAGGCACGAAAAGACGCCGGGTCCGATATTCAACCTGTAGAGATTCAGGCAATCACCATTGGGAAATTTGCCCTGGTTACCCTACCTGGTGAACCGCTTAATGGTCTGGCAAGAGAAATCCAATCGCGCTCACCATTTCCACACACGCTCGTGGTGGGGTACACAAACGGCCGTGGCATTGGCTACGTAGGGTTGCCCGGAGAGAAAGCAAAGGGAGGATATGAGGCCAGTCATGTTGGCCGAGGCACGGATGAAGCTGGGAAGTTCCTCGTCGAGACTGCCGTCAGAATGCTCAAGGAACAATCCGAAACATAGCGAACTACTTCGAGATCAAACTGAGCGGCAACTCTTGTGGAAAGGGTTGCCGTTTTCCTTTGCCCACCTGTCTGGATTCTTCAACTTCCTTCCCAGGGAGGGTAAAGGTCGTGCGCTATTCCCAGTTGACTCAACACACGTCCTGCGATAAAATCCGCAAGATCGTCGAAACTCACAGGATTCTGGTAGAATGCCGGCATTGCCGGAAGGATGGACGCCCCTGCCTCAGCTGCAGCGGTCAGGTTTCGGAGATGAACCAAATTGAAAGGAGTCTCGCGCGGAACCAGGACCAGAGGTCGCTTTTCCTTGAGCGCCACGTCCGCTGCTCGCTCTATAAGATTTGTGGAGGCGCCAATTGCGATGCTCGAAACATACTTCATTGAGCAGGGAACCACAACCATCCCGTTTGAGCCCACGGATCCACTTGCCACTGTAGCGGCCATATTTTCGGAATTGTGCATCGTGATGGATCCGTTCCTAACCACATCCCCGTAACACCTTACAAGGAATTCGGGCAAATCCTTCTTCTTCCCTTCGAAGCCCCCTTCATCTCTCAGAAGCATCCACCCGAACTCGGACACGATCAGATCGATCTGGAACCCGCAAATCATCAGCGCGCGCACAGTTCGAAGTGCATAGATTGCGCCGCTTGCGCCCGTTATCCCAACAGTGACCTGGTTCATCGCAGCAGGACATCCCCAATGGTAAAAGCGAAATAGACACCGCTGATGGTTGCGTTAACATTCATAAACGCGATCCCCAATCGGGAAAGGTCATCTGGTTTCACCAGGCGATGCTCATAGACGATCAGCAGACCAACAACAATCATGCCCAGCCAATAGATATTGCCCAGGGAGAAACTGATCCCAACCAACAGCATCATAAGAAACGAGGCAGCGTGTAGAAAACGTGCCATGACCAGAGACCGCTTAACACCAAACCTCTGTGGGATCGAATGAATCCCGTATTCGATATCGAACGCTTCGTCCTGACAGGCGTAAATCACATCGAATCCTGCGACCCACAGACATACTGCTGCGCCCAACAAGAGAATCCCCGAACTCAGACTACCTGTGATCGCGATCCATGCCCCAATTGGCGCCACGGAAAGCGATAGCCCTAGAAAAAACTGGGTGGCCCAGGTAAACCGTTTCGTATAGGAATAAAAAAACACAATTGTAAGTGCGATAGGAGATAGTGCAAAACAGAGCGGATTGAGCTGGTGGGCGGCAAACACGAGTACTGCCGATGAAAATACTACGAAGACTCGAACAGCTCCCGGCGAAATAGTGCCTGTGGGTAACTCGCGAACCGCAGTTCTGGGATTTGCTGCATCTATCTTTCGGTCCACCAACCGGTTGAATCCCATCGCAGCGCTGCGTGCCCCGATCATCGCCACAGCGATCCACAGAATCTGAGAGGGTAGAACATCTGTTCCAAGCATCGCTAGTGCTACCCCGCTGAATGCGAATGGCAGTGCAAAAAGACTATGAGAGAATTTTATCATTCTCCCATACGTCAAGACTCGTTTTGCCAAGGTCATGACCTTTAAACTCTCCGCAAACGCTGGTGAGCCCTGCTATTCCAAAACAACTCGAAGCCTTGCCTGTTTCAACCCTTTGCCAGTTCCGTCGCCGCATCCACGATCACCTGCTCTTCATCCTGAAAACGCGCGGACTCGCCGTAGTACGGGTAGGCCTGAGGCTCATACCCCCCTTCGGTGTAATGGAGATTGGTGCAAAGGTATCCGATTTCGTCATTGGCATATCCCACCGGCCAAATGTCATGCGCATCCAGTTCACCCTTGAGCCGTTTTTCAATGGCATGACCGATTTCCTGTACCGGTTCACCCGGAATTGTCACCATCGTAAGGGGGCCGACTGATATCAGCTGCATCTCTGTTGCCCGGGCCTCCGGCATGCTGTTCGACGCTATCATCTCCAACACCTTCTTTGCCCAGGGTCCGGTCAACAGCCTGCCCCTGTCACTCTCGTCCGCTGCCATCTCTTTGATTTTCTCCAGTGGCATCGGTTCACCAAATGGAATTTCCACGTCAATTCTGCGGGCGTCTAGCTGGTCGGAACGATTCGTCTTGAGGCTCTCGGCCACCCGGCATACTTCTCGCCCAAGCTCCTCCCCGCATTCGTCGAGCTGCTCTTTCGTCGCTGAGGCGAATCCCGGTATGGCTGGGCGAATGTTCCCAAAGCATCCCGCGAGGAATAGGGCTTTCCAGCCAAGACTGTCCTCAATAAATCTCCGTGCAATCCCGGCATAATCTGGAGAAATGAACCCCTCCGAACCGCTCTTAGTGGTCGTGTGACAGGAATAGTGGAATAAAACTGCCTGAATCGTACCATCCTCTTCCTCTATTCTTACCACTCTCGCCCTCCGGTCCACTATGCTGCCAAAATTGAGCATCATGCTGGATGTTCCGGGCAAGGGGCGCCTGCTGATGTTGAAATGGACGGAACCACACCCCAAGCCGAGCTTCACAGGCTTCATATTCTGAACCGCCCGTGAGATGGAGGCCACAGATTCATCTTCAATCTTCTCCAGCCACCCTTCGGGTGGAACCATACCCAGTGTGGGTAGGGCAGCGGGAGCACAGTGTGTGTGGCTGCAGGCCACCATCACGTGGTCACCTGGAATGCCGGACTCGGACTCTACGCGGTTCCGGATTCGGTCTGTTGTCTCCTTGGTGACACCAATCGCATCCACCGTGGCAATTGCAGTTCTTGTCTCCCCTTGCTCAAACGCGATTGCCCGCACTTCCAATGGATACAGCACGGAATGAGAAGGATTCGTGCTCCAATGGCCCTGCAATACCGGTCCTGGTTCAGGGGTTATGTCCGCCAATGATACGCCACTCTTCATCGCCGCCGCTCCTTCCTCTTCAGGTTATGTCGAATATTCAGTCAGTCGTGGAGATCAGTACATCAGGAATTCCAGCAGCCATTCGTGGATCATCTTGGACACTTGGAACTCGATATCAGGCTGAGACAATGGGTTGCCCATTTTGTAATCGCTCGATCAATATATGCCAAGCATAAGAGGTTGAAAAGCGATATATCCGAAAATTAGAAACCCCTGGCAAATCCACAGTTGCCAGGGCACATTACTTACTCGGTCTGTCAGGTTGTCAGCAACTCTTTTTTACAATTCCATCTCGAACCATGCCCTTTCGCGCCTGGCGTCTTCAGACTTAGGTTCGGCAGCTGGCCCCTCCTCGGATTTGGCCACTACTCCCCGATCGGCTACTTTGAGCAGACCTTCTCTGCCAAAGCCCGATATCTTCTTCTGGATTGCGGCAACAAGCTCCTCGCTGTTTTCTTTATTTTCCAGATCAACCATCTGAGAGATGTGCATCTGGTTCTCAACCCACTCACCTTATGCTGCCAACCCCCTCCGATTTTAGCGCGACCAGATACTTCCGACAAGAGGTATCCAGATCCTCCTCCAAATAGGAAAATCGGCTCTGGTTCTGACGGTAGTCTCGCTCTAGAGAACGGAGTTCCATCACAGTAAACATCCTGCCCAGAAGAAGCATGACAATGAAGCCGAGAGCTGCGAACCCAAGGACCGTGGATATTTTGCGATTCTCAATCTTGAAGTGTGAAACAGCATTCCACGTGTTCTGGAAGAACACAATACGTCATTTGGGGCAAGATAACAATCGCAGAAAGAATACGCTGGAATTCTAACCTGAATCATGAACGCATAGGGCGTGTCAACCCTCCTCCCAGGGTTGTCGGAATCGGAGTTAACACAATGAATAATAGTATTTTACAGATTTATGGGTGTAGCCTGCATTCCGGGCGAACAGTTTCAGGAAATGTGACGGCTATCCCAAAACGAGAACTTCATTGTAACATTTCGCCCAATGTGCAACCGAAGTCAAGAAGCCGATAATACCCAGCCAAATGCTCCTGCGAACAGCACGAAATCTGCAAAACTGATCTGACCGTCCTTGTTTAGGTCGAAGGCCTGAGCATAGACCTCGTCGCCCGAAACCGAGCCGAAGGACCGTGCGAATGGCACGAAGTCTGCAAAGTCAACCCTTCCGTTCTTGTCAAAATCGGCGAGACTCCCATCTGCAAGTGGAGGATCTTCATAGACTGGGCTCTGGCGCAAGGCCATCCCTCTTGGGCCCTCCCCGATCTGGAAGGATTTGATTACACGTCTTCTCCTGGCATCAACAAGAATTAAGTCATTCGAGTCCTGATTGGCCACATAGACAATGCTGCCGTCACGGGAGAGTACCATATCACGTGTTTCCCTGCCCGGAGTGTTGGCACTTGTCGTCACTCGGTTTGTAGAGAGGTCCACAAACATCAGCGCGGAGTTTGCACGATCAGTGGCATACAACATTTCGCCATCTGCGGAAACTGCCAAACGAAAAACACTGGCAGATCCCGTTCCTACCGTATCCAGCACGCGAAAAGACTGGGTATCAATTATGGAGATCCCACCATCGAAACCCGCGACATATAGTCTGTCCCCGGAAGGAGACAATGCCAGGGATCTGGGTGATTCCACGACTGTGACCCTGTTCAGGATACGGCCAGTTTCGAGGTCCATACTTACAACTTGGTGACCATCGATGTCTGTCACATATAGACGGGTGTTGTCTGGGTTGACGGCAATTCCGAAAGGTCCCCTCTTGCTGTCCGAATTCATCGGTACAGACAACCTCTGTGTTTCCCTGAGGCGCTCCACGTCAATCACAGATACGCTCTGTCCGTTCGAGTTGGTCACATAGATCTTGCTGCCGTCGCTCGAAACCGCAAGGTCCAGGGGTTCACTACCCACTCTGATATTCTCTATTGTGGTGTGTGTGGAAGTGTCGATCACTTGAACTGTGTTAACGCTCCCATCTTCTGCCGCCCCGTTGTTGGCAACGAACAGATGCCGCTCGTCACGAGTCAGGACAACACTCAGCGGCTTATCCCCAGTGGGTATTCGGGCCACCACCTTCTCCGCACCAGTATCGAAGACCGCCAGCGATCGGGATCTACGTAAAACTAGATAAAGCACCGGCCGGCCGGATAGAGACAGGATTTTGAACTGACCTGCCGGAAGGTCTTCTGTCGGAAATACCGTCTGGTTTCCCTCTTCGTCTCGCGCCTGGACTCGATATTCCACTATCGAACCCCGTTTCTGTCCCGGAATCTGGGCAGAGAAAACACCGTTACCCATCATAACCAACTCTACCGTTTGGGCCTGCCCCCCATTGACTGTATAAACCAAATCTCCCGAGACGCTCCCCGTTTCATCGGTAATCTTGGCACGGACGATGTAGGGCCCATCTGCGTCCGGTGTGTTGCTGGGCAGAACGGGATTTTCGATGTACGGAAATCCGGGCAGCGCCGTGCCGAGCACGAAGTCAACATTTCCGACTGCACCGCCTGTCCGGATCCGGATGGAGATTGCGCCGGACTGAACAGAAGCGTTGTCGTAGTATTCCTTTGGAAATCCGGTGTCGAATCGATCAAAGATTCCACCAAAATTTTCCGGGGTAACTGCACCATCAAGACCCTCGATGGACACATCGTAATCCCCCGGAGGCAGCCCGCGGATCTCATATTGGCCATCGCCTCCCGGTCCCAAACGACTCCCGGAGGTTCCGGAGAGAACCGACGCAAAGAATTCCTCGGTTCCGGCCTTGTAGGCCACAACGTGCACCCCAAAGGCCCCACTTCCATCGCGTCGAGTGACTTTGCCTAGAATTGTACCGGTGTTTAGTGCCTCTGCAGAAGGATACAGTGTGGAAACTCCGGATATGTCATCTGCAGCAAGCGTCTTTTCGCCGCCAAAGTAGTAGGGATACATTGTAGGCCTAACTTCTATGTCCCCAGCTAGCGCGGAGTGGTCCAGACCCAGAAGGTGTCCGACTTCGTGCGTCAGTACGCCCTGCAGGTCTAGAATCCCGCTGCCCAGTTCCGGATTCCCGACCGAGAACCGGAAATCCCTCGCATTGAACACGATGTCGGTATCGGTCATCTCTCCTGAATCGTTCCAGTTGATTCGTGTGAAAGCGATTACCCCAGTTTCTCTTGGGCTATCGAAATGTTCCCCCACTCTATCGAACGTGATCACATTTCTGCCATCCGAACCTGAGACAGTGAAGTTTCCCTCTCCCCTGTTCCGAAAGGCGATCGAGGAGGTTACCACATCTTCCCAGGCTGCAAAACTGTCCCCGATGACCCGATCGACATGGGTCTTTAGATAAGGGAAGGTATTCGCATCAACCCAGAAGTCGATGCCGTTCCTCACGGCGGTTGCCGGCCACTTGACGGAAACAATGCTGCCCTGGTTGTTTCTGTCGAGCTGCGTGACATATGAACCCGACGGCACGGTGACCAGGAGCAGTAAGAGAATGCAGAGTGCAGCACGTGTCACATCAGTCCTCTTTAACGAGAATTGGTTGGTCGGAATGATGATTCACTTGCCAGATTTCCACTTCCCCATCGCCGTCCATGTCAGCTTTCGCTGTGGCCACGAAGGAACTGTCGGTTATATCCACCCGATACCGAAACCTCCCGGGTGTGGACCTCAGCTTCAGGATATCGGCGTTGTTGAACGCATTGATGGGGATGTAGGATCCGTGTGATTTCCGGTGCGAGACCTCCAAGTTGTGTATACTCTTCAGGATCACACGCGCCCTCGCCCTTTCGTCATCCGGTTGTGTCCTGGATGTAAACCTGTACACAACCAGCGTAGAAAGTGTCAGCAGCAACAGTCCCGGCAGAAGAAAATGTCTGAACACAACTTTCTTTTCTTCGGTTTGTGCCAATCTCACCTCTCGAATTGCGACCCGATAAGAACGGGCTCCTCCGCAGCGGTTGCCCAGCGTGCCCTTACCTCAAGCGTGTCGGGGTAGTCTGCCAGAGGTTCTGAAGGAACGAACGGAAACCCTGATCCCATCTCCCAGATCCCATTGCCGTCCTTGTCCAGGAAGCCGGAAATCTGGTATTTGCCTGGGACCAATCCGTTCAGGGCGAATAAGGTGTCTACTGGAGCTACAATGGTCTGATAAAGGCGAAACGGGTATGCAATCTGGCGCGCCTGAACAACAGTTTGCACCTGGGAATGACCAACCGTACCCGTCACCTCACCCAGATCTTTGGGTGAGGTGACGGTGAACCGGAAGTGCAGAGAGTCCGGCAGGGCATTCCCGGAAATATCCGTGAGAATTCCCGGGATCACCTGCACATGATACGTCTCACCCGCCTCCCACGCGGGCCGGGGTTCAAAGACAAGCTGGTTTGGCGAAGACCAATGTAGCTTACCATCCGGTACTCGCGTGGTATCGGACCTGAGCCAAAGATCATCACAAGTTTGAACGTCCATGGCCTCGCTAAAGTTCATAATGAGGGTTGCCTTCGGTGAAACGTACTTTTCTCCAAGCTCGGGCACCGTAGAGACGACCTCCGGCATACGCCGATCGGGCTCCCCCTCGCCTCGTACTTTTGCCGATTCCCCCGGCACCAGACTGTTTCCTGCGAGGTCGACCACTCCTGAAAGGTCGATCTGATATGCCTCACCTGCCACTTGTGGCGCTGTCAGGATCCAGACCTGGCTGGAATTCGCAGCGTCCGTGTAAGTCCCCAGGACGTTCAGAATTCCGGACGCACTACTAACCCCGACCGGTCGAGTCATCTTAACGGGTTCATTGAACCGGAGCAGTATTTGACCGCTGTCCGGTGTCCTGGCAGACAGGAATACAGGTCCTGTCGTGTCTCTCAGGGCAGGTTTGAGAAAACCCAATTCCACCGCCTCTTCTTCTGAGGACACCGTGAGATCTTCTGAGGGCACGGCCAGGTCGTCAGTGGCAGGTGTAAACAATTGATCACGGTTATTGTCCAGGAATCCAAAGACTCTATAACGGCCTGTGCCGATGCGAGGTATTTGGAATTGGCCGACTTGCCCAGGTTGTGTAACGTAATCTGGTGGGTCGAATGAGGGATCAGGTGAAGTACCTTCGCTCAGATCGTATACCCAAAGGAATGCTTGCGCGCCCCCTTTAAGATGTATGCTCCCACGGATTTCACCCTTGCTCAACCTTGGCCCGGTTGAAAAGGCGAAGCTGTATGAAGAACCCATTCGATTCCGCGACTCGTCGGAGCTTCCGGACCCGATCGTCACGAGATAGGTCCTGTCTTTTCGTAGCACCTCCGGAGTCTCAATTTCCAACTCCCGTCCTTGCCATTTTAGTTTGGGCTCACTCGAAAACCTGGGCGATACGAATACTGCCCTTTCTACTGAGCCGCGGTCCATCGACTCGCTGAATCGGACTTTTATGTTGAGTTGCGGATCTACTCCCACGGAATCTGGACCGGGATATGTCCATTCCACCACCGGTGCCGTCCTATCAGGCGGGCCACCGGGGGGCGGCATCGGTCGAGCACAGCCCGAAAACAGAATCAGCGCGGTCAACACCGCGCTTTGGGTCCTAATGTGAATCTGCATAGTTGCCTTTTTGAGTCTCCAACCAGGCCACCTTCACGCTCTTGGATGCGCCTGTTTGTAAGCCTTCTTCAGCCTTTCAACACTCACATGCGTATACACTTGGGTGGTCGACAAACTCGCGTGACCCAGCATCTCCTTTACCGCGTTCAGATCCGCACCGGCATCGAGCAGATGGGTGGCGAAACTGTGCCGAAGCGTGTGAGGGGTTAACCTGCGTCTCCCGGTCGCTTCCGACAGATATCTGACAACTCGGTGCTGCACCCCGCTTGGGCTGAGGGGGCTGCCGGTTCTGCTCAGGAAGACACGGTGACGATCCTCGCCTGTTGCACTAGAATCCATTAGCTCAGGACGTCGTGTCAGATATCGCCGCATGGCATCCGTTGCGTGTTTGCCTATGGGGACAATCCGCTCCTTACCACCCTTTCCCAGAACGCGAACCAGGCCCGAGTCGAGATCCAGAGCGCTTTCCGTCAGTCCAACCAGCTCGCGTAAACGAATCCCGGAGCTGTAAAGCAATTCGAGGATGGCGCGGTCTCTCAAACCGAGAATGGTGTCGTCCGGAGGAGCGTTCAGAGCCCCCTGAGCTTCTATAACATCGAGATGAACCGGGAGTGTCTTGTCCTGTTTGGGGGGTGATACCTGGAGGGCGGGGTTCTTCCCGATTCTTCCAGTCCGGCAAAGATAGGTCAGAAATGTCCGGAGCGAGGCAAGCTTCCTGGCGATAGAACGACGCCCGAATCCTGAAGCATGTAAGTGGCTCAGATAGGCCCTTATTTTGTCTCGGGCCAATTCTCCAGGATCCATCGGCGCCCCTTGCTTCTCAAAATCAAGAAACCCCAGGAAACCGCTCAGATCGGTGCCGTAGGCACGGCAGGTGTGTATGGATAATCGTCGTTCCTGCTCAAGATGAATCAGGAACTCCGATATAAGTTCCTGCATAATCCCTTACCAGTATCCCTCTGTGTGCAAAATGTATTACTAGGTGTGCATCTCCTCCTCACTCGATGCCTCCTGCTCGACTTTGTGTTTACACTTAAGACAACGAACCGAATCGTCTCCCTTTCGGGCGGTATGCTCCGCCAAAAAGGGCCCCTCGCACATCGGGCACTCCTTGTTCAGGGGACGATCCCACGCTACGAATTCACATTGAGGGTAGTTACTACACCCGTAAAAGGTCTTTCCCCTCCTGCTGTTCCGTTCCACCAGATGACCTTCGCACCCATCCCTGACACAAGGCACTCCCAACGAAATTGGTCGAGTATTCTTGCACTCCGGGTAAGCCGAGCAGGCAAGGAATCTCCCACTTCTTCCAGTCCGGATGATCATGTCGGAATCACACTTCTCACATTTCTCTCCGGTCACCTCAGGCGTATCCTGCTCCTCCAAAGGAAGGGTATTTCTGCCCTCGGGGAATCCGGAACAGGCCACGAACCGTCCGTTACGTCCCCACTTGATGACCATCATTTCGCCACATTTTTCACATGCTTTGTCTGTTACTTCCTGCAACGAGGCCTTCAATTCCTTTCGTGAACTCTCTGCCCGGTCAAGATCCTTAGAGAAAGGACCATAAAAATCCTCGACCACCTTCACCCAATCGTAGCTACCGTTTTCCACCTGATCGAGTTCACCCTCCATCTTCGCGGTAAAGTCTACATTGAACACGTCGGGAAAGGCCTTGACCAGTATACTGCTCACCGTTTTACCCAGGTCGGTGGGCGAAAAACGTCCCTGATCACGGTTCACATAGTCTTTGTCTTGCAAAGTACTGATAATCTGGGCATACGTACTGGGTCTGCCGATTTCAAGCGATTCTAGCTCCTTTACCAGAGTTGGTTCAGAGAAACGGGGTGGCGGCTTGGTAAAGTGCTGTTCGGGCAGCAGCTCTACAAGCGTTATCCGTTCGCCCTCTGTCAGAGTGGCTGGCAGAAGCCCCTCTGCCTCCTCCTGTTCGTCATCGGTACCTTCTGTGTACAGTGCCGTGAAGCCCGGAAACTTGAGCACCGAACCCGTGGCACGTAGTTCGCAATTCCCTGCGCCAAAATCTATTGTTGTGCGGTCGTAAACCGCCGGTGCCATCTGGCAGGCGATAAACCGATCCCAAACCAGTTTGTAAAGCTTTGCCTGATCGGGTGTGAGATAGGACTTTAACGAATCCGGGGGGTGTTCGATTCCTGTTGGCCTAACCGCCTCGTGGGCGTCTTGCGAGGCCTTGCCCTTGCGGTATACGCGAGGATTCTTAGGTAGGTGATTTTTACCGAATCTGTTCGTAATATACGTCCTGGCCGATGCAACCGCCTCATCCGCCAGCCGTGTGGAGTCGGTTCGCATATAGGTGATGAGGCCCGTAGTTTCTCCGCCGATCTCGATGCCCTCGTACAGCTGCTGGGCAACCATCATCGTTTTCCGCGCCGTAAACCTAAGCCGTCTGGAAGCTTCCTGCTGAAGTGTACTTGTGATAAACGGCGGTGCCGGATTTCGACGCTGTTCCTTCTTTGTGATCTTCTTGATGAAGTACGCCGCTTCTGAATCCGCTGCCTCCTGAAGCTGTGCCACAATTTCATCCGCTTGTTCCTGATTTTCGATCTGAGGCTTCTCGCCTTTGTAAGCAAACAGACGTGATTTGAAGGGATCGGTTTCCTCACCCTTGACCATGGCATCTACCGTCCAGTACTCCTGGGGTTCGAATGCCTGGATCTCAGCCTCACGTTCGCAGATCATCCGAAGTGCCACGGACTGTACACGACCGGCACTCAACCCCCCATGGACGGTTTTCCAGAGAAGTGGACTTACCTTGTATCCAACCAACCGATCAAGCACCCGTCGAGCCTGCTGTGCGTCCACCTTACGTAGGTCGATTTTGCTCGGGTTCGCAACGGCCTCATTCACCGCCCTTTCCGTTATCTCATTGAACATCACCCGCTCAATCTCTCCCCCGTGTTTCAAGGCCTGCACAACGTGCCACGCAATAGCTTCCCCTTCTCGATCCGGGTCAGTAGCCAGAATCAACTTACCTGCCGATTTTGCGGCTGATCTCAGTTTTTGCAGGAGCTTGCCCCTCCCCCTGATCGTCTGGTATCGGGGCAGGAAACCACTATCAATATCAATTCCAAGATCTTTTTGCGGCAAATCTCGTACGTGACCCATGCTGGCCATCACCACGTAATCTTTCCCCAATATCTTGTTGATGGTTTTGGCCTTTGCCGGCGACTCAACCACCACAAGTGCATTCGGCATAAATTCTCCTTGTGTAACAAACTGTTACGCTCTCGACCTAACAAATGACATAAAGAACAGCAAATTCAATTGGGTTCGAGTATTCGCAGAAGGGTACAAAACTCCTGAAGGTGATGCCGCCATCTGGATAATCTGGCCGATCAGGTGAGTTGACATCCAATAACCCAAGCAGGTAGATCCATCCGGGCTCCGCTGTTCAAAAGTAAGAGCAGGCCCTGAAAAAGTCAAGGTGTACCGACATAAAATTAATATAAATATATATTTATGAATATTTTTCGGTTCGCGGATACCGTCAGGCACCTGCCATTGCCGTCCTTGTTGACCTGGCCAGGAGCATCTCGACTGCCAGGAGGACGAACACCATCCCCAGCACTGGTCGCCAGAGCTCCTTACCCATTCGTGTCTCCAATACTGCATCTGACAGTTTTGTTTCTTCTGCAACCGTGAAGACATCTGCATCTTCAAAGTGTCCCTCTATTCTCGCCACAGGTGTAAGGGCTACTTCCTCCTCCGGAAGATGAACAGCAAACATGTCTGCCAACCTCTCGTTTGCATATATCTCCCAGATGCCCGGCTCGTTCAGGTCACCCACAGGCCAAACCGGATTAGCACCCCTTTGTTCCGGCCATATGGTTCTGGGTTCACCGGACGGGGGCTTTAGAAGGGCCTCCCTAGCCCGGATCCCGGTAATCTCCCGACTCACGGTTTCCCCCACCACATAGTTGGACTTGCCGAAGGTCTCCATAGCCAGGTATCGGATGACCTGGTGCAAAAAAGGAATGAATAATCCGGTAACCGGTAGATCTGTCCATGACAGGTCCTGACCTAAACTCGAAGTAAGCATCAGCGTGCGGCCGTCTTCGATCCTGGCTTCAAGGACGGCTGCAGAACCACTATTGAAGGAAACGATTGTACTAAGAGATTCTGTGACCTGGACCCTGTAGTAGGCGTAGAAACGCGGCCCCTTGAAGGTCTTTTGCGGTCGAGCGTTTTGAAAAACAGGGTGAACGGGGAGCGGCCGTTCCAAACTGTGATAGGTGCGCATCTGGTCCGGGTTGCCCACTACGGAGATAAGCTTGGTGGGCATCAAGGCGGGCAACAGTTCGCTGTTGTAATGTCGGATGTCTATCTGCTCACCAAGCGTCACCAGCAAACCTGTGCCTCGCTTGATTTTTCGTAGGAGTACGTCTATCTGTCCTCTGCGAAGCCTGGACACGTTGCAAAGGACCACTACATCCACATTAGCCAAGAGACTCTGGTTCAATTCCTCCGGCTTGGCCCGATGCACAATAATCTGGTCACCGTGATCTTGGGAAGTGGCCAGGGCCTGTTCTATGTAATACGTGTCACCCGTAGTTTCGCCGAGCACCAGGACCCGAATTTGATCCGGTACTGCAAGGACAGCGGTTAGGGAGTTGTCAGGCTCAAAATCATCCTCGCCAAGTTGAAGCACGACAGGGACCTGCCCACCTCTTTCTGGAGTGAACCTTGAGTGCCATTTCTTATTTGTTTCTGGTTCCAGATACAGCAGCTCCTGTGCAATACGGCGTCCATCCATATACACCTCAACTGGAATCTCGAAACCGGGGTCTGGGCCGTAGTTGACCAATTCCACTTCCAGCGTTGCACTACGGCCCACGGAAAGGACCTGTCCCAAAGGGGACGCGGCAAGAACACCCAGATTCCTGACCTTCTTCGGACGCGTAGGTACCACGAAAATGGACAGACCAGAAACCGCAGGGAGGGATTCGGGAACCGACAACCATCCCCCTCTGGCCATATCGGAGATGATGTAGAGCTCTCGGTTGACAAGGGCGGAGGACCCGAGTTGCCTAAACGCTTGAACCAGTACAGGTCCCAGGTTGGTACTTCTGTATGACGGCTGTGCGATCTCGAGTCGGGACTGCACGTGTTCCACGGAACGGGAATTGAATGGTTCCGTCCTGTCGTCAAAAAGGTGGAGGCTGACGTCATCTCTTGAATCGAATAGCCCCAGGGCTTCACGTGTCCGCTCTCTGGCACGGTCGAATAAAGTGCCACCGTTCAGGCGATGGCGCATACTTAGGGATCGATCCAGGAGCAGGACCGCCGAAGTGCGCGCACCTGCTGTACCATCAGACCTTGTGCCCTTTACCGTGGGCCCCGAGAAGGCCAATGCAAGAAGCAACAAAATCAGGGACCGGATGATGAGCAACAGAATCTGCTTGAGCTTCACCTTCTTCATGCGATCCTGCTGCAAGGTCTGCAGCAAAGCCACGTTGCTGAAAGGTACGGAGACAGTCCTCCGCCTGTTCAGAAGGTGAATCAACAGCGGTAGTAGCCCGGCCCAAAGGCCGTGAAGCAGGGCTGGATTGGTAAAGGACAGGCCAAGCATTCTTTTTTTCCGTCAGNAAAATAGGGATGCACTCGTCTGGATCAATTCTGGACTCAGCAGCAGCACTTTGGTTCCGTAAAAAAAAAAGCCTGCTCCATTTCAGGCGGGCAGGTCTAACAGATCCTTCCTAAAAGCTGGTTCACGCTTACTGCTTCTCCTCTTCATCTATGAAGGATATCGCCTCTTCCTTATCGGCGGCATCGATCAGACGTTTTCTGAAATCCTCACCCTTCAGCAACCTAGAGATTCGGGCAAGTGCCTTAATATGCGGACCAGACACATCCAAAGGCGAAACCAGCAAAAAGAATATGAATGTTGATTTGCCGTCAAGAGAATCGAAATCAACCCCTTCCCGCTTAATCCCAAGCACGCCGCTCAACTCTTTGACATACTCGGACTTGCCGTGTGGAATGGCGATCCCGTGACCTATGCCTGTACTCATAATCTCTTCACGTTGACGGACTGCCTCGAGAACCTTTTCGCGGTCGGTGATCTTTTGCTCGTCTACCGCTTCCACGATCTCTTTGAGAATCTCGTGCTTATCCTGTCCTTTAAGTCCAACAATTACGGAACTGCCTGACAGAATTTCCATCAACGTCATTTAGCCCTCCGCCTCTTTCACCCCNCCTTTTTGCCCGGCGAAAACGGTTGCATACAACCTGGTATTTTCACCCTTCTACAGCGTAGTAAATAATAAAATATACCGATACTTAAGTCAAGGGAAAAGGAGATAAAACAGTGAGATAGGTAAAATTCCGTTGTCTTCACTCTTGCAGAATCTGACAGATCTCAATCTGCTACCCTCGCTCCAGTCCAGGTAGTCAGTTGACAATTCCTGTAGTCACGGCCATACCCTTCGGATCGAAGCTCAGATTTGTAGAAAAACGACATCATCTTAGAGTGTTCGAATCATCCCAAAAGTGATTGCGATCAAGAAAATTGTACAACTGGACCTGTAAACCATTACCTTTGTTGAATTGCTGGGAAATTGAACCAAAATTCACCTAGCGGCGTAAAATCATTGGTACGGTAATGGGAATTCCCAAACCGGGGATCCTCAAACCGAAACATCAGAAAGGTAAAATATGGTTCAAGGCAAACAGGCCAAAACCGAATCGCCAATGCTCAGGATGTGCTACGTAATGGCCGTGATCGTTGGTCTTGCTGGGTCTGCGTCGGCACTTTCCACGCTGGAGATCAATGAAATATACAATGAGGCCAAATCTACAACAGACAAGGAAATTGCGGAAAACGCTATCCAGCAGCTGTCGGACGTAATTGGCAGTGGGGAGTTCACCAATTTGGCACAGGTGAGGATTGGGCATCTTTACATCCATCTTAACCAGAAGGATAGTGCTGCTGCAGTATTTGAAAGGCTCATTGAAAACGATCCCCAATCCGCAGATGGGCATCTCGGCCTGGGACTCGTAAAGATGGACCTGAGAAATCGGCCGAGGGGATCCATCNCTCACCTCCAGGCTGCCGTTGCCGCAGACTCGACACGCGCCGATGCGCACTACGCCCTCGCCCGGGCATACCTCCGAACCACCAAGACCACGAAGGCGAGGAAATCCGCTGATCAGGCGATACGGCACAATGCAAAATACGCACCCCCTTACCTGCTACTGGCAAAACTCTATCAACGTGAACACAAGGTTGAGGCCGCCCACGCATTTTACAAGAACTATCTGGAGCAGCATCCCGATGACCAGACGGCAGCCCATGCCTTCGCTGTAGAACTCGTAAAGCAGAAGAAATACAAAGAGGCGGAAGAGTTGGCGGTACGGCTGGGAGGAACCAGTGGACTCCCGATTCTTGCTCAGACGTTAATCAACGACAGAGACTATGAGGGTGCCCTCATGGCCTTTCAAAGCTACATTGGCGGTCTGTCGTCAGAAGCACAAGGCCTATACGAAGACATCTCGCTGGTTGGCCTTCCCCGGGAAGTCCGGGCCTACCAGTCCACAAACCCGGAAACAAGAGAGCGTTTTCTGAGAAACTTCTGGCTGGCGAAGGACCCGTTCAAGACATCTGGAGGGGCAATGCGTCGCGTGGAACACTATCGCAGGGTGTGGCATGCACGTGCTTTCTACGGGACAAAGAAATTTCCATACGACCGTCGTGGTGAGGTCTACATCAGATATGGTGAACCGGATTTTCGCTCCAACTGGATGGAACTCAACGCCCAGATGCCCCTGAATGTGCAGCGTATTCAGGAAAAGATGGCCTATCAACTGTACGGCAACGCATCCCTTCCCTTGACCTTTGTCGGTCCAGTATATCCCATCCGCTCGATGCAAGTATCCGAGACATCGCTTAAAAACACGGATGCGGGGACCTCCTCTCAACCATTGGCCACCATAGATGAAACGCTGATCGGCATGGAACGATACAAGCCGATCACCTCAGGAGCGGACTGGTCCTCCGTTCCCTGGGAAGTCTGGATTTACGCCGACATCGACTCCGGAATCGAGATCGCATTCACTGACGAGTTCGCTTCCGGCATGTTCGACTTCGCTCCCATCCCCACGCCCAGTGCATCAGATATTGCAGAAGTCAACATGCAGCGTCAAGGTCCTATGCGAACCCTGTTGAACCAGATCAACGTCCATTCCCCTGCGGCACGTATCAGCCGCATTGCCAGCAAGGAACCGGAAAGATACAGTTTTACAATGCTCGAACCCCTCGACTTCTACTACGAAGCATTGTCATTCAGAGGAGAAGATGGCAAAATAGACCTGCAGGTCAATGTTGCGTTGCCAATAGACAAGGTAGCGCGCCGGGAGGACGTGGATACGACGGTAATCGTTGAACGCAGAATAGCGCTCATGGACAGCCGGATGGGTAAAATGCACAAACAGAAGCACGCCCTTGCTGTACCTGTTTCAGATCACAACCTTGGACGCAGCCTCCTGGCGATGGACAAATCAGATATGCTGGTCACGCCGGGGACCTACCGACTTGCTGTAGAAGCCTGGCGGAAACACACAGATATGCTTCAGGTTTACCAGCAAACCCTCGAACTCCCGGACTACCACGCCCCCGGTCTCATGCTGAGTGACATTCAGATTGCTCAAAATATCGTGGAATCCCAGGCTGCATCGAATTCGAAATTCTTGAGAGGAAAGTGGGACATACTGCCCGCCCCTTCCAGAACATTTAACTCGGGAAGTCCGGTCTATGTCTACTTTGAAATTTATAATTTGATTAGAGATACCTATGGGAACACCCGGTACGAAGTCGCCTACGAGGTCACCTCAAAGTCTGTGGATGACACCACACCCAGGACATTTTTTCCGAGAATACGCAAAGATGGAGAGACTATCGAGGTCAGGTACGAACAGGTAGGTACCGAGAATTGGGTGTCCGATTTCGTTGAACTTGATCTGGGGAACGCGGAACCTGGCAGATATTCCCTGCGGATGGTGGTAAATGACCTCAATGCGGACCAGACCATCAAACGGGATGGGATCTTCAGGATCTCGGGGTCAAAGAAATAGCAGCCTGATATTGCAGAATGATAGGAAATGCCCGCAGAGAGTTCGTTACTCCTTGCGGGCATTTCCTATCGGTTAGTCCTAGGATCCGGTCCCGGTTTATGGGACCCGCATAACTAGGGTACCTGCAATCCTGTCGTGAAGACCCCGTCTGTCAGAGTCCTTTCGGGTTATTGCCACAAGTATGAACCACAGCACGAGCCCACCGTAAAGCACAATGTCTGCGAGCCTGACCTCCTCCTGTACTGGACCGTGCTGCGGCACAATGGTATTGGGATCCNGGGCCATTCTGCTTGGGTCAACAGGGAAAGGACTGATAACACTCATAGCAATTACGACGGCAAACAACGGCGTCCATTTCACCATAGCCCTCACGAACGCCTGGCCTTGGGTAACCACCCCGCCGTCTGCACTGATGACCCGTAACGCCGCCATGATCTTACCGGGAGTTTGTCCACGTCTGCTTACAAATATCGTAGAATAAATCACCAGAATACAGAACTCAAATATCAGGACCACAAGGGGCGATGGCGTCACTTCCCGAAGTGTACGCGACAGGGGGATGTCTGCCAGCTTGAGCATGAATAAATCTACCAGAACGGCCATCGTCCTCCTGCCCAATCCCGATACTTCGTTTTGCATTAACATCTTGTGGTCTCCTCTTGGGCCCAATTTCCACTTTACAAAACAGCATCAAGGCCTTAATCTGTGTCCCGTTTCTTTCAGCCATCTTCCGGAGAATGTGTAATGAAGCTCCTACAGTATGCCCATCCCAATCATCCCAGTGGCCAAATCCGAAGGGTTGGACTTCTTCAAAAAGAAGAGGTAATTGACCTTACGGCATGTCCCCCACACCCGGCCTCAATCTACGACATCTACTACCGTCTTGGCGGAAATCGCCTGGGGTTGGAAGAATCCATCAATTCTCTTGACAGGGAGCGCGCGCCACGCCTTGGATCGGATCAGTTGCTACAGAACATTACCAACCTGGAACAGCCCCATCTGCTTTCACCGATCACGGCACCAAAAGACAGTCCACAAAACCTACGGGTTTGGTTGGCCGGTGTAACGCACGCCGACAGTGCGAAACTACGGGAGATCGAGGCCAAGCAGGCCACGGGAGACAGTGTAAATGTATACGAGCAGAAATACCGCGAGTGCGCCCAGGGGGGAATTCCGGAGCTCTTCTCCAAGTCGGATTCCGATCTTGTTTCGCACGGTGGGACGATCTCCCGACCGCCCAGTACTGTCCGATTGGTACCTGAGACTGAATTGGTTACCGTGTACGGTCTGAATCATAAAGGACAGGTGGAACGCCTTGGATATACTGGGGGGAACGACTTCACAGACAACGGTATTGAGGCTGCAAACCCTTTGAACCTCCCACAAGCCAAGAACTGGTTTGATGGATGTGCAAGCCTTGGTCCCTTAGTGGTGACCGCTTCGGAGTTTGACGATTGCAACCTGAGGGTCTCCTGCGAGGTCATCCGGGAAGGAAACCGGATAGCGCACAAACAGGGTCTCACCGGACAAGAGAATCTTAACATGCCTAACAGATTGCTCCATTTAGAGAGATCGTTGTTCACTAGGTTACCTCTCCAAAGGAACGTCCTGCAGGTTCTCTATTGGGGAACTCCAATTGTGTTCTCCAATGAAGACCTGAGAGATGGATTGCAGGAAGGTGACATCGTAAGGATGTCATTTGAGGGACTCGGAGTCCTGGAAAACCGAATCGCCACGTTTCCAAAAGTTGATCAATTGAGGGGACTCGAGAAACGGGCATCCTGAGTTCGCTTTATCCCTGTCTAAATCACACGATCGTGACCCCAGGGATCCTGTTTGGTCACCTGGAATTCCTTTTCTGCTGAATGGCCAACGGGCGGTTCGTGAACCGTCTTGGGATTGAAGGAAGCACCGGCTTGAGTCAACAAGGTGACTAATTCCGGATCATCCGGGCCAATTCCACGAAGCCACATCTCCTCCCCGTTCATATCCCGGACCCACGTACCGGTTGGCCCCACGATTAAACGGCGAAGCGCCCGCATCTCCTGTCTGTGAGTCCTGAAAAAGGCCAATGCTTCCTGCGCATCGTTCCCATCGTATCTGAGTTCAGGCATTACGTCTCCTTGGTTCAACAGGAATATGCTGGCGGAAAGGCGGGTTTGCAAGCGGAAATCGATTCCAGGATGCCTGTAATATGAGGTATCCTCCACCATCCAAAGAACTTGCCTCCTTGAGAGAATTCCATTATATTATTTTACTTCTAAAACAATATTTCCAAACAACTTATGCAAAGCATTCCAATCACATACTGAAACTTGCCGTTGCGTATAACCGGTCACATGCACTGTGAATAGTGCCCGGTAACCTGGCGATTTTATCTTTTATGAAGGGACCTTTGATGTCAGACAAGGTTGTCCGAACGCCCTCCAGAGATGTGGACCCGGATGAAACGCTCGAATGGCTTGAGTCCCTCGACTATGCGCTCGAGAACTATGGTCCGGACAGGGTAAGGTTTCTTTTGAAGAAGCTGGAAGAGTGGACGCAAACGGAGGGCGTGGAAGTCCCCTTTAGCGCAAACACGGCCTACGTAAACAGCATTCCAGCAGACCAACAGCCTCCCTACCCTGGAAACCGAGAAATTGAGCGGCGCATCAAAAGCATTATTCGGTGGAACGCCATGGCCATGGTCGTGCGTGCAAATCGTGAATACGACGGTATTGGGGGCCACATCTCCACTTACGCATCCGCTGCCACCTTGATAGAGGTCGGTTTCGACCATTTCTTCCGGGGCAAAGGGGAGGACTTTTCGGGCGATCAGGTCTATTTCCAGGGCCATGCATCCCCTGGCATCTACGCCAGGGCATTTCTGGAAGGGCGCCTGGATCAAGAACATCTGGAAAACTTCCGAAGGGAATTCAGAGAACCCGGTGGCCTATCCTCATACCCTCACCCCTGGCTGATGCCTGATTTCTGGGAATATCCCACTGTATCAATGGGATTGGCACCGATTATGGGGATCTATCACGCCAGGTTCAATCGCTACCTTGAAGATCGCGGCATTCAGAACACGTCCGGCTCTAACGTTTGGGTGTTCCTGGGTGATGGAGAAACTGATGAACCGGAGTCCCTCGGTGCTATCACCCTGGCATCAAGAGAGAAGCTGGACAACCTGATCTTCGTCATCAACTGTAACCTACAGCGCCTGGATGGCCCCGTACGCGGAAATGGTAAAATCATCCAGGAACTGGAGGCCGCGTTCAGGGGAGCCGGATGGAACGTCTTGAAAGTCCTCTGGGGCAATGAATGGGACCCACTTCTCGCTGAGGATCACGAGGGACTCTTGGTGCAGCGGATGGGCGAGGTCGTAGACGGTCAGTATCAGAAATATACCGTTTCATCCGGAGATTTTATCAGGGAGAACTTCTTTGGTAAAAACCCCAAACTTCTCAAGTTGGTAGAGAAACTCTCAGATGAACACCTACACAAGATCAGGAGGGGTGGGCATGATCCTGAGAAGGTCTATGCCGCATATAAGGCCGCCGTTGAACACAAGGGTGCACCCACGGTGATTCTGGCCAAGACCATAAAGGGCTATGGTATGGGCGAAGCGGGAGAGGGCCGTAACGTCTCCCACCAACAGAAGAAGCTGAATGAAGACGAACTTCGCGAGTTCAGGACGAGATTTGGGATCCCAATATCCGATGACGAGGTTGCTCAGGCTCCTTTCTACCGCCCACCCGATGACAGCCCGGAAATCCAGTACATGAAACAACGGCGAGAGGAGTTGGGAGGATACTTGCCAAGCAGAGAGTTGCGTGCCGATCCCATCCAGGCACCGTCGTTGCAGGACTTGGAAGAATTCTTGGTAGGGACAAAAGGCAGGGAGGCATCCACTACGATGGCATTCGCCAGGATGTTCGGCAAACTCCTTCGTGACCCTACGATCGGTCAACTCATCGTCCCGATCATCCCGGATGAAGCCAGGACCTTTGGCATGGAACCCCTCTTTCGGCAGTGCGGTATCTACTCACACGTGGGCCAACTCTACGAGCCCGTGGATGCGGACACCTTGCTCTATTATAGAGAGGTCAAGGATGGACAAATCCTGGAGGAAGGGATCAACGAGGCCGGTGCCATGGCCTCCTTCATCGCCGCAGGAACTGCCTATGCCTCACACGGTGTAAACACAATTCCGTTTTTCATATACTATTCGATGTTTGGATTCCAGCGCATTGGCGACTTGATCTGGGCAGCAGCGGATATGCGGTGCAAGGGCTTCCTGCTCGGTGGAACGGCCGGCAGAACCACATTGAGTGGGGAGGGTTTGCAGCACGAGGATGGCCACAGTCACGTGCTGGCGAGCACCATCCCGAACATGCTGGCCTACGACCCTGCATTCGCCTATGAAATTGCCGTCATCGTACAAGACGGAATCCGTAGAATGTATGAAAACCAGGAGGACATATTCTATTATCTGACGCTGGGCAACGAGCCCTATCCAATGCCGGCATTGCCAGAGGGTTCGGAGGAAGGCATCTTAAAGGGCATCTACAAGGTCAGTGTGGGCGCCGCGCTCGATAGCCGACTGAAGGTTCAATTGTTTGGCAGCGGCTCGATCTTAATAGAGGCACTGAGAGCCCAGGAAATTCTGGCTGAGCAGTTTGCCGTATCTGCAGACGTCTGGAGCGTCACAAGCTACAAGGAACTCAGGAGAGAAGCCCTGGAGGTTGACAGATGGAACAGGCTGCATCCTGCCGCGCCACCGAAGAAGGCCTACATCGCAAGTGTTCTCGAAGGATCCGAAGGTCCCATTGTTGCAGCATCCGACTATATGAAGATTCTGCCGGATATGATTCGCCCGTGGACCGGTAATCCTTTTGTATCGCTCGGTACGGACGGATTTGGCAGGAGTGACACCAGAGAGGCCTTGCGACGTCATTTTGAGGTGGACGCAGAATCCATCGCCCTGGCAGCACTTCACGCGCTTTCCAGTCAAGGAAAGCTCGCCAAAGAAGAGGCGGAGAAAGCAATTGGGTCCCTAGGCATTGATCCTGAAAAGGCCGATCCTGTTTCATGCGGACCTGCCACGAGTTATAGCAAGATGGAAGCAGAGAAGAAATAGAACGTTGCGATCCCCTCAAATGACCCTTTGAGATGCAAGCTCAATCAAGGAGGAAAAGTGGCCAAGGCATTCGAACTTCCCGATCTGGGTGAAGGCATCGAGGCTGGTGACATCGTAAAAGTACTGGTTTCAGTAGGAGATTCCATCGCCCTGGATCAGCCGGTCATTGAATTAGAAACCGACAAGGCTCTNGTAGAGGTACCCTCGTCCCTCGCGGGAAAGGTCTTGACCGTAGATGTAAAGGAGGGAGATCGTGTTCCAGCAGGGACGCAGCTCATCACAATTGAGGAAGATTCCGATTCACCCTCGGATCGACCCACTCCCGAGCAAGACAACCTGCCCGAAACACCTGCCGGACAAGACGAACCATTTTCCGATGTCGAGACAGCTTCGCCAGTTGCCGAGAATTTGCCATCACCTTTGATCACGCCCTCCTCCGAGCCTACAGTTCCGGTTCCCGCTGCGCCGTCGGTTCGCAGATTTGCCAGGGAACTTGGCGTTGATCTCAGACAGGTTTCGGGCACCGGCGCCAACGGCCGCATCACAAGGGAGGACGTCAAGGCGCATGTCCAGAGCACAATGGGCGAGCCGACACGATCGAATGTACCGGCAACTACTGCTTCATTGCCAGAGTTCACCAAGTGGGGAAATGTGGAACGCCAGCCGCTTCGCCAGATCCGCAGAAAAATTGCCGAAAACCTCAGCCTGTCATGGTCAACGGTTCCCCATGTGACGCAGTTCGATCAAGCCGACGTAACAGAGCTCGAAAGCTTCAGGCAGGGACATAAGGCGGAGGCCGAAATGCGCGGTGGTAAACTCACGCCCACTGTGCTTCTGATCAAAGCGGTAGTGACCGCGCTGAAGACCTTTCCAAAGTTCAATTCCTCCCTCGATGCCATCGCCAATGAACTGATTCTGAAAAGCTATTTCAACATCGGCATTGCCGTGGACACGNACCGTGGCCTCCTTGTTCCTGTGATACGGAATGCAGACAAGAAGGACATCTTCGAGCTTGCATCGGAACTATCTCAACTGGCGGAAAAAACGCGAGAAGGCAAGGCGACATTGGAGGAACTTCAAGGAGGAACCTTCACCATTACGAATTTGGGAAGTATCAGCGGNACCGGATTCAGCCCAATTGTCAACTACCCTGAGGTTGCCATTCTTGGCGTTGCAAAGAGCCGCCAGGAACCTGTTGTATTCGATGGCAGGATCGAACCGCGGCTCATCATGCCTATCTGTATTTCATACGACCATCGTGTAATCGATGGTGCGGACGGTGCCAGATTCACCCGTCAACTGGTCCAATCTCTTGAGGATCCCGAAAAGATGCTTCTGGGTGGGTGACCGGACTCAGTGATAATTGGAGACGCGATGTCCAACAAAGTGCACACAACCGACCTTCTTGTAATTGGTGGAGGTCCGGGAGGATATGCTGCCGCATTCCGCGGATCGGATCTGGGTATGAATGTCACCCTGGTCGAGTCGGACAGTCGACTCGGGGGCACGTGCCTGCTAAGGGGGTGCATCCCCTCCAAGGCCCTTTTGCATGTGGCGGGGCTCATCTCGGAGTCTCGCGAGGCCGAAAACTGGGGTATTCGCTTCGGCGAGCCGATGATCGACATCGAAAAGATGAGGACCTGGAAGGACAGCATCGTAGAACGCCTATCGGGGGGACTTGACGGACTTAGCAAAAAGCGGAAGGTCACCGTGGTAACCGGCCACGCCTCATTCAAAAACAACAACACCGTTACGGTTGAACATAATCCTGATCTAACGGAAATAGCGTTCGGACACGCAATTGTCGCAACCGGGTCACGACCCAGCACATTGCCGGTCTTTGACATCGGTAGTCGGAACATCCTCGACTCCACATCCGCCCTTGCCCTGGAAGACATTCCGGAAAGACTCCTGGCAGTGGGTGGAGGAATCATCGGACTGGAGCTCACAACAGTATACGCAGAATTGGGAAGCAGGGTCACCCTCATCGAGGTCACAGATGGGCTTGTCCCCGGGGCGGACAGAGATCTCATTAGACCACTACATAGACACTTTGAGGCAAAGGTGGAATCCCTCCATCTGAATACCAGTGTACAAAAAGTCGAGCAAAAAAAGAACTCCTTGAGCGTCGCCTTTGAGGGAGCGATCGAGGATAAGAACCAGGAATTCGACAAGATCCTACTGTCCGTTGGCAGGCGACCCAACAGTGAAGGCATCGGTCTTGAGAATACCGGCACGCAGTTGACCGAACGCGGACATATTCAGGTGGATAACCAGATGCGTACCCACGCCAAAAGCATTTTCGCTGTTGGCGACGTGGTGGAGGGACCGGGTCTTGCGCACAAAGCTGCCCACGAAGGTAAGGTGGCAGCTGGGGCCATTGCAGGTCATCCATCTGCATTCGACAGCATCATCCCATCGGTTGTCTACACAAATCCCGAGGTGGCTTGGTGCGGCCTAACGGAAACCGAGGCAAAAGAAGACAAACTCTCGGTGGAAGTTGCCCGTTTTCCCTGGGCGGCATCTGGAAGAGCGGCAACACTTGGCAGCCAGGAAGGCTTGACAAAACTGATTCTGGAACCGGAGACCGATCGTATTCTCGGGGTTGGAATTGTCGGCCCAAACGCAGGAGAACTAATTGCGGAAGGAGTGGTCGCCGTAGAAATGGCAGCCGTCACAGAAGACCTCGCGAATTGCATCCACCCTCATCCGTCTCTTTCTGAATCGATTGGCATTGCGGCGGAGATTCACATGGGAACTGCAACGGACCTATATATCCCAAAAAGGAAATAACCCCGCCTTGGGCAGGAAGGGCTATTGAGTTTTTCTAAGACCGGATCAGGGTTGGGCTGTCATCCTATTCGGCGAAGTCTCTATGTCTACCGTTTCATCAACCGCGACCACAGGATCCTTCAGATAGAAGGGCTTGGTCAACATCGCAGACGGGTTGAACTTCTCTAAATCTTTCTTCCTTGCAGTGGATGAAACCACGATGAATGGCAGGGCTGGGTAAAGACGTTTGACCTCCGATATCATTTCCGGCCCTGACATACGAGACATAGTGCAGTCGGTAATGATCAGATCCACTTTGGTATCGGTAAGAATTTCCAGTGCACTTGCTCCATCAGTGGCCTCCAGAACGCTGTGCCCTTCCTTTTCAAGGATACGCTCCATCAGGTGCAGATAATCCGGGGCATCATCTGCAACGAGAATTGTGCCATGAAGGGTAAAAACTGCCTCACCAGCCATAGATTTGTTCCGATATCTGAATTCACACATTGATAAGCCCAAGCGCTTATCAATAGTTGCTTGGCCTAAGCGGGGCTGTCAAGCCAAACTCTTCTGATACTTCCACGATCCAATTCCAGAGTCTAGAAAGTGTCTGTCCTCCACAAGAACAACTCGTCCGGTGGGAAAATAACCCCCAAATTCTCAACCAACTCCTGAGAGAGATCCAGATTGTTTGAGGCAACGATCTGGTGCGCTGTCAGACTACCCACCAGAAGCCGCATCAGCTGCATCTGACTGAGCCTTAAGTTTCCCATTGGCTCTGTCCCAGCATCGCAGATGCAAACTTTACCCTGTTGGAGGTCTAGTGATGCGCTTCCGGCCTCGTATTCCAGGCCTATCCTTCTCGTCAACCCCTCGAATCGAGAATTCTTGATTCTGGCTTCAAGCAGTGGTGCGATCTTCTCCAGCAGGGAGTGGAGGCCAATAATACGAACCATCCAACTGGTAATCTCTCTTCGGTTGAGTGTACACCCTGACTCCCAGACGAGATCTATCAGTTCGGAGGGCAGCGTCGCCACTGCCTTATCCTCTTCCGCCGCCTTGGCACGCCGGATAAACCAGGAGATCAGACCGACCATCGCGTCCCTACTGCCCGGAAGAAATCCGACTTCCAGAATCGACCATTGAGATGCCCTCAAGTATGCGACACATCGGTTTTCTGTTCTTGCAATCCAAAAGATCGGCTCGGTCCGCCACTTCGGGTTTTGCCGCCAATAGTCCTCTGGCCTCAGGAAAGTACCTGTTCTGTTCTGATTGAACAGGTCGTACATCTTCATCAAATCTTCCAGGTCTCGGTCAATCGCGTACTGCTCAAATGTGATACCGTCCGGCAACTCCTGAATACAGTCTGGTATCGTAAACGTCCAGCTGTAGGTAGGGTGGACAACCCAGCCAGCACGTTCGTAGTGCGACTGAACCCCCGTACCAAGCATTGAAAGGTCGTATCCCGATTCCTTCAGGTACTTTACACTATCCATGAGCACGTTCAATGAATACCCCTGGTTCCGGTACCGGGGATCTGTACCGACGCTACCTATACCACCCATTCGCACCACGCAGTTCCCGATCCGCATGGGCCGGTCGAATATCTGCACCACACTCACCGCCTTTCCGTCAACAAAGCAAGCCCGCGTGTTGCCCAATTTAAACCACGGATCGTGTGTCGCGATATTCGTAAAAAAGGGGAGTGCCCATTCTCCCCCACCAAATGCCCTTGCACTGCACGCAAAAGTATCATCCAATTCGGACTGTGTAGCAGGCGCTCTGTACTCTACGGACATCAGACCTCCTGAAGTCACGGGCTCGGGACACCATGCATTCAGATTCTGTTGAACCGGAAGTTCCGTTAGTGAACGGCCATCGTATGCGAGATGCCTGCCAGCATTTCGTCACGCGTAACCGTATCGCAGGTCACGACCTTTCCCATTGCCTCAGGAAGGACAAAGCGAATGACCCCGTCCCGCACTTTCTTGTCGCTTCCCATACGATCCAGAATCTGCAATGGGTCCAGATTCTCGACGCCAATCCTGGTACCCAATCTGCGGAGCAACTCCGTTTGTCGATCCAAATCTTCTTTGTGCCACATGCCTTTATCCAGGGCGATCTTCCCTGCTGCCGTCATACCCAGACAAACGGCTTCACCGTGCTTGAACTCCTTAAACTCGGTAACCACCTCGATGGCATGACCTACTGTATGGCCGTAGTTTAGAATCTCCCGCAGCCCCTTCTCCGTTTCATCTGATGAAACAACGTCGGCTTTTATGCGACAGTTTTGGGCGATAACCCACACCAGGTCCTCTGGCGGAAGCTCCAGACCAATCAGACTCTCCAGGTTGTCCTCCAAGAATTTGAACAGTTCGGTATCCCGGATTATACCGTGTTTGATCACCTCTGCTGTCCCAGCAGCCACCTCCCGACCTGGCAGGCTCCTCAGTGTTTCCGTGTCTATGTAGACAAGACGAGGTTGATGAAATGCACCCACCATGTTCTTTCCAAGTGGATGATCCACCGCTGTCTTCCCACCAACACTTGCATCTACCTGAGACTCGAGCGTTGTAGGGACCTGCACAAAATCTATTCCCCTAAGGTAAGTTGCCGCGACAAAACCTGCGGTATCTCCTACAACACCTCCCCCAAGAGCCACGATCATCGACGACCGGTCTACACCCGCATCGATCAATCCCCCGTACAGGCCATGTGCAGTCTCCAATGTCTTGTATTCTTCCCCGTCCGGCATTGTCAGAACACTCACAGTGCATCCTGCACGCTCCAGGCCCTGCTTGACCGGCTTCAGATAGAGATCTGACACGGTAGGGTTGGTTACGATCGCTACTGATTTAGATAATCCCAAATCCGTATATGCTACGCCAAAATGCTGCAGGCAACCATAACCAATCTGAATGTTGTAACTTCGGTTTCCCAAGCGAACTTCTACATGTTCCATCATCACCTCGTACCGTCGTAATAACTATTGTGGCACTCCAGAGCCCAGCATATTTTAGTTTTTCGATACACATCTGAATCACCCATTTATTGGAGTTTCCGCCATGACGCTGCCACAATCAATCATAGAACGTGTAACCCGACAAGTTGATGATTCAGAGGACGACATCCTCCATTTCCTCTAGGATCTGGTCAGATTCAAAACACCGAGCCAGGACCCTGAAGATCATGATTTCCCTGCCGAAATTCGAAACATCCACACCTATATCGGAGCGTTTCTAGAATAACAGTCTCAAATCCTGGCTTTCGCTGTCGTAGGCAACCAGATCCGTGAAGGTCCCACCTGTGTCTATGCCAACTTGGAGGCTCATATCGGCTCACAATTCAAAAGACAGAGGTTGGCAACTACACCCTTATTCACACATTTGCATATAATCAGGCGATCCGTTCACCGGCCTGGAAGATAGCGGCCACTTCGCTGCACGCAGAAACATCGGAAGACGGGTCACCTCTAAAAGCAACAAGGTCCGCGATCTTGCCCGGCTCTATCGTGCCGATCTCTGCTTCGATTCCCATCGCCTCCGCAGATATCCGAGTAGCCGACACAAGGGCTTCCGCAGGTGTGAACCCTACTTCCACCAGGAGGCGCAAATCGTAATCCAGGTGTCCAAACGCAATATTGTTGACGCCGGAATCAGTACCTGGCACCACCCTTTCCTGTATCCCATACTCCAACAGCTTGCGCATGATATCAAGACGAACTTTCGCACGCGCTTCAAGCTGCCCGAGTTCTTCGACCTCGGCATCGGTAATATCAGATTCCTGAAGGTTCCTCAACGCCACGATTCGTGGGTACTTCGTCCAGGTCTGCAAGGTTGGGCTTACCCAGATTCCTGACTCGGCCATCATCTCAGCGATCTTCGGATCAAAGTGCATCTCGCCGTCCTGCTCTAGGAACTCTGCATGCTCCATCAGATCGACTCCGGCCTCGACTGCACGCACCATCGAGTCCTTCGCCCTGCAATGCGCGGCAGTTAGCCTGTGGAAATAATGGGCCTCGTGCACCGCAGCATGAAGTTCCTCAGTCGTATATGTGGCCGCCCCTGGAATCGTTCCGACAGTTCCCCCGCCCGAGGCCATTATCTTGATGTAGTCGGCACCCTCGTGCACCAGTCTCCGAACCGATCTTCGGATCTCGTGCTCGCCGTCGGCGACTTCATTGCAAAAATGGAAATGGCCTCCGGTACATGTGATGGGTCTTCCGCTGACATGCATCCGCGGACCCGGGATATACCCTCGTGCCAGGCCCTCCTTGAGTGCGAACCCCACTTTATTGCGTGCACCATGCTCCCGGATGGTCGTGATGCCGGCATCAAGGTGACGCTTCATATTCATTGCGCCCGTCAGCACCATCATCTCGTCGGTATCCGTGAACATCTCTGCGTAGACTCGCCCGTCTCCCGCAAGACTCAGGTGAGTATGGCTGTCGATGAGACCTGGTGCAACACACGTGTCACCAAGGTCGTAGCACTCCGCATTTGGCGGAGACTCTTTCCGAACCTGCTCCCACGGACCCACGGCTCGTATTCGTCCGCCTTCAACAAGAATCGCCTGATTCTCCTTTGTGGATCCCGTCACACTGTCAAAGAACCGTCTTGCAGTGATCAGCGAGGAATGTGAAAGTTCCTCAGACATGGTCGCTCCTTTCAGGTCGGTATCCCTAGAGCCTTGAAGCTAACTGGTTGAGTTGAAAGATACACACAACCCTCTAGATCCGATACAGACTGGACATGGCGTGCGATAAGCTGCTTGGTGACACCGACCCAATCATCAATGGAAACGGTAAGCGAGTCTAGAGGGGCAGCAACGGAAGGCTGGGTCCATCGAGGCGATTGGATGAGATTCTGCACTACAGATCTGGGTACCATATCAGCTCGGCTGGTACCATTTGCTCTTCCAGGAACCGATATATGGGCTCTGCCGAACCAATCTTCTTTAACCTGTGCGCGTCGGAGCCAACTGCAATCCTGACTCTGCGCTTCACGAGCAGATCTATAAATTCGATATACAGGGGTTCCTCGAAGAACCTGATGTTCTTGGTGTTGATTTCACACGCGGTGTTCCCTGCCGCAAGTGCGTCAGCCCATTCCACCAGAAAGGAATCCGGAAGGCTGGAAAACTGCCACTCTACATCGATTCCGGCACGGTCCAGACGCTTCTGAATCATGGCCCAAGGGTGGACGATTACATCCACCCACGGAATCGTTGCGGCAACCATCTGGCACCTGTGGTCGAATTCAATAAGTTCATCTACAGTTTTCAGATTGTCTGGTGTTGCTGCGGACTCGGCCAACACAAAGTCCAACCCCACGGCGTTTTTGTCGGCCTCCGTACCGTCCAGCTTTCCCTCAGGACCCTTGATGCCGAATTCCGCTCCTATCGCAACGGGAAATCCTGGATCGAGTTGCCGAAACTCCTTCATCAAGTCGTAAAGGCATTCGATCGGATGGCGCCACCCACCCAGATGCTCGACGATGCCAGCCGCAGTGATTCGCTTCGTGGCACAGTTTTCTATGCATCCCGCCACTGTTACATCACGATTGGGTTTATCTGAGCGATATGCCGTGGCATGGATGTGCGTATCAATCCTGGGTATGGTCATTTTGCTTCCTCGGACAATCTCCTGAGCCGATCGATGGTTGCCTCAGCAGTGTCTTCCAGCGTGGACTCCTCGCTGGACGTGACAAAAACATCCGCACGGTTGTAGTACCGCGCACGCGCACCAAGCATACTTCGAATCTTTCTCAGTCGCTCGTCATCGTCCAGTCCCGCCATCAGCGGACGCTCGTCATTGCGACTCACTCTCTCATATATCGTCTCTGCAGATGCCTGCAAACAGACACAGATCCCCTTTTCGCGCACAATGGTCCAATTATCTTCCTGGGTGACAGCACCTCCACCGAGGGAAATTACAGCATCCGCGGAGTTGGCCGCATCTACGACACATGCATGCTCGAATACGCGAAAATTGGCTTCACCGTCTTCAGAGAACAATTCGGGAATGGCCTTCCCCGATTTCTCCACGATCAACTCATCCGTATCGATAAACTCCCGGTTCAACCTCTCGGCGAGAATCGGTCCGATCTTACTCTTACCCGTTGCCATAAATCCAGTAAGGAAGATCTGTCGACCCGGGAATAGTTTCATATACCCTGCTTCCGCTGAGCCCTTTTTTTCTCGTAACACTCCTGGCAATTCCAGAGCGCCGGTTTCATCAGAGCGTTGTAGTCGCTGTCCAGCACATCTCGATGCAGATGCTCGGTCTCCTTGCCGCAGGTGTCGCAGCGAAGCTTCTGGCGAGCTTCCGCCATAACGGATTCCCCCTTTTGCACGGCCCCCAGTACCGACTCTCAATCGTCAGCGGGGATCCTTACATTTCTTCAGGTGCTTTCATTCCCAACAGATGAAGGCCCCGAGCAAGAACAATCGTGATCGCATACACCAGGGCAACTCGGACACGACTGAGTTCCATATCGTCAGATACAACACGGTGTGCATTGTAAAAACGGTTGGCTGCCGTACAAAGACCGATCAGATAATTCGCTACTATGGATGGCTCGTAGGCTTCCGCCGCACTGTAAATCCGATCCGGGAACTGCCCCAGACACTTCACTACCGCAACCGACTCAGGTTCCTCGAGCAGGGCATAGTCCAGATCAGGCGCGGGTACCCCTTCTCCGTATTTGCGGAGAACGCTGCAATATCTCGCATAGGTGTACTGAATGTAGGGTCCGGTCTCCCCGTTGAAATTGAGAATCTCGTCCCAATCGAACAAGACATCTCTTGTCCTCTTCGAGTCGAGGTCCGCGTAAATAATTGCACCGACACCCACCTCTTCCGCAATCTGTTCCTTGTTGGACAGATCGGGATTCTTCTCCTCGATGATCTCCCGCGTGAGCTCCACTGCACGGTCCAGTGCATCCTCCAGAAAGATGACATTGCCCTTGCGTGTCGACATCCGACCCTCTTTGAACGTGATCACGCCGAAGGGAACATGAACACAATCCGCAGACCACTCGTAGCCGGCCAACTCAAGAACCTTGAAGAACTGTCTGAAGTGCAAGGACTGACCCGCATCAGTCGTATAAATCATCCTATCGAAATTGTATTTTTCCTTCCTGTAGATGGCGGCGGCAAGATCCCGTCCGTGGTACAGACTGGTACCGTGCCCAGTCTGAAGAATGCAGGGAGGCATATCNAATTCNTCCAACTTCACCACCAGGGCGCCCTCGCTCTCAACTGCCAGCTTCTTTCGCTCAAGCTCATCCACAACACCATCCACNCGATCGTGGAAAAAGCTCTCTCCGATGGTCTCGGTAAAGGAGATGTCCATGCGTTCGTACATCCGGTTGAAGTCCTTGATCGTCTCTTCTCGAAACCAACTCCAGAGCGATCGCGCCTCGGGATCCCCCTTTTCCAACTTTCTCGTCCAGGACCGGACCTGCTCATTCAATGAAGGGTCCTTTTCCAATTCGGCATTGAATTTCACATACAGGTTAAAAAGCTCATAGGGGGCATTATTCCGTACTGCCTCCTCGTCTCCCCATTCCTTGTAGGCGGCGATGTTCATGCCGTGGGGAGCTCCCCAATCTCCCAGGTGATTAATGCCTATGACATTCCAGCCAAGTGCCAGATAGATACGACCAAGGGAATTTCCGATGGCAGTCGTCCTGAGGTGCCCAATTGTAAATGGTTTGGATATATTTGGGGAGGAAAAATCGATCACCACTGTTTTTCCGGCCCCCTGGTTGCNTGATCCAAATTCTCCGTCACTTGAGAGGATGGCTTCCATGGTTTCCCGTACAAGGATAGGCGTATTGACGAAGAAGTTAAGATACGGTCCTGTTGCGCGAACCCCGGAGATGCGTTCGGTGGCCACAAACATCGAGGCAAGTTCTTCTGCGATAAGGTTGGGAGCCTTGCGTAATGATTTTGCGAGCGGAAAACACGGCAGGGCATAGTCACCCATAGCGGAATCGGGCGGCACCTCGACCATGGCTGATATTTCTTCCACAGACAGCTCAAGAGCTTTTGTCAGTTGCTCCGCGATATCTTTAACAAACAGGTTACCCAATTCTTAGCNCCAATAANCCAGATGTTAGTNAGGAACTGCCGTAAGCAGGATGGACTTGGTATTCAAGTCTTTTCAGCCACATACAGGTTCACAATCCCCAGTGACATCCTGTGCACTCTGGTGTTCTTGAATCCGGATGATTCCAACCGATATAAAAAATCTGGGCCCTCGGGAAACATCATAACGGATTCATACAGGTATCGATAGGCCTGTTGATCTTTAGAAACAACGCGTCCAATAACCGGGAGAACATTCTTGAAATAAAACAGATACAGCGTTCGCATCAGAATCGCTTTGGGCTTTGAAAATTCCAGAATGGCAACTTTTCCACCCGGCCTGAGCACCCGCCACATTTCGTTAAGACCGACAGTCAATCTCGAGAAATTGCGAACACCAAATCCTATACTGATCGCGTCAAATGTCCGATTGTTAAACGGCAAATACTCGGCGTCACCGCACACGAAACGCACGCTGCCATGCCCTCGGGCATCCTTCTTCCTGCCAATCGACATCATTGGCACTGACAGGTCTGCACCCACAATTCGCGTCTCTGGATGACGTGTCAGAGCCTCGAATGCGAGATCCCCTGTGCCTGTGGCAAGATCAAGCAAGAGGCAGCCTGGCTGAATGTNCAGCCCGGTTATGGTGCGCCTCCGCCAGATAATGTCGGTGCCGACGCTCAGGACGTGATTGAGCAGGTCATATGTTCCCGCAATACCATCGAACATTCGCCGTACGAAGACACGCTTTGCCTCGGGCAAGGCATGAACCCGATTATCCACGGTTAGGACTGAAACCGCTGGATGACGGATTGCTTCATGATCTCATACGATGGACTCAGACCCGTCCAGATCTGAAAGGATCGAGCCCCCTGGTGTATCAGCATATCGAGGCCGCCATAGGCTTCTGCACCGGCCTCCTTGAACTGCGACATCAGTCGGGTCCGAAGAGGATTGAAAACCGTATCGTACAGCACGAGATTTGGATGGACCGACTGTGTGTCCTGCAGAGGAGTGTCATCTGTATGGGGATGNATACCAAGTGATGTAGTGTTTATGACCAGTCCGGCGTCTGGAAAGGTGGCCGATAGGGCCCCGACATTCAGGGCATCTGGTAACATCCGAGTTCCTGTAATCTTCTCCATGTCCACCGCAAGAGACTCGGCCCTCTCCGCAGTTCGGTTGAGAATCGCAACGGTCTCAACTTCCTTCCGCATCCCCAGGGCGTAAACCGCTGCCCGTGCNGCCCCGCCTGCACCGAGAACCACNCAGCATTTCGGAAACTCTTGGAGACCTGCCACCCGTTCCAGCGCAGTGGACAACCCGAAAACGTCCGTGTTGTACCCAACCAGGTCCCCATCTTCCAGAGAAATTGTATTTACTGCACCGACGGCAAGCGCCTCTTCAGAAATACGGTCTATGTGCTCCATTACCGCCCGTTTGTGAGGAATGGTCACATTCAGACCTCTTATGCCGAAGGCCTTCATTCCGTTCAGTGCACGACCTACCTCACCGGAGTCGACACAAAACGCCACATACGCATAGTCCGCCTTCAGCGCACCTATTGCGGCATTGTGCATGTCGGGAGAAAAGGAATGGGCGATTGGATCACCGATCACCCCGAGGATNGTGCTCGTGGCTCTGATGTTCAAATCCGACACCCTAACCGATCAAATCGGCAACAAACTGATCTGCGATCTCGAAACTTTCCTTCCAGGAGCATCCATAGGTATATCTGATGAACACAACCCCTCCCAGGAACACCATTAGCGAAAGCATCATTAGTCTAATGATAAGCCTCATTGCCAACTCCTCAATTTTTTGTTTCCTAATCCGTCAGCCTACACCTTCTCTAGATCATCAATACGCTCCAGAACACCAGGAAAGAGTTCTCGTACCGGACCCGGATTCAAAACGACAGTCTCCCCCTCTGCAACCAATCCTCCCAGGATAAAGGCAAGCCCGATTCGCGCGTCACCCTTCGCGTCCACCGTGGCTCCCTGCAGTCTTCCTCCCTTGATCACCAATCCGTCCGGCATCTCGCCGACTTGAATCTGCATATTCCGTAGATTTTCGACCAAAATAGATATACAGTCGGTCTCACCCTCACGCAGGTGTACTGCTTCTCTGATTATGGTTTCTCCGGGGGAGGAAGCCCCGACAACCGCGAGGAATGGCAGTTCGTCCATAAACAGCTGTGAATAGGCCCCGGCGATCTTCACCGACCGAAGGTCGGAACCCTTTATCTGGATCTGGCGTGTATGAAACTTCGACGCGGTCTGTGTGCGCTTCAGCTCGAACGATACGTTCATCCTTCTAATTAGATCCATCATACGTCGACTCTTCAGGTCCACACCGACATGCTGAAGGGTTACGGCCGATCGTGCCAGGACCGCCGCTGATAAAATTGTAAACAGAGCAGCGCCAGCATCTCCGGGCAACTCGTGATCGGTTGATTCCACCTGAAATGGACCTGAGATCCTAAGACAATGTCCTGCACCCGTTTTCGTGCGGCTCTTGTCTATCCTACGGCCGGCCCTTCTGAACAAGACCTCGAGATCATCCTCCCCTGCTGTGGCCTGGGTCAACGTGACACTCCCATCTACACCACGTGCGGCCAGAAACATTGCACATTTGACCGCAGTAGCCGGTGTCTCGATGGCAAACGAANCGGAAACCAAATTCCTTCCGCCTAGCTTCAGTGGAAACATGCCCTCTACAGGAAGCGAAACACTCGCCCCAAGGGTCTTGAGGGCATCGATCGTGGACTCAGCCTCTACCCCACTATCCTGAGCAGCTCTGAATTGCGTACGGAATGGCGCGCCTGCCAACAAACCTGCAAGACACGAAAACTGGACGGATTGGCCAACCGGAACAATTACCCCGTCGTCCGCCTCGATTGGTCCTCCTGTGACTTCAACCGTTTCTCCGTCTCTGGCGGACCTGATGCCTATCTCCCGTAGAGCATCTTCAAACGCCAGGACCCAAGGATCAACGGAACATCTACGTATCACCGAAACGCCCTCTGCGACCGATGCGACAGCAAGAGCCATTGTCGAAATCTCTGCGTTTCCAGGCAGATCGCACGTACCGCTAAGTCCCCTGATCGAGGTAACCTTCTCCTGTGACACACTTTCTCTTCCCACCATACCTCCTTCAAAAGTGGCTACAACACCAACTGCCTCATTGCCTGAGCCGGACCTTAACTCCAGCGTTCTCCAGAATAGAGAACGCTTCCTGAGCAATCTGCTGGGTGTCGAAACCCAACCTGATTGTCCCGCCTTCTCCCTCTCGCACTTTTAAAACCTCAATATCATCGATATTGATACGTGCGTTCGCCAACAGGTTCGACACCCTTGCGATGACGCCGGGTTGGTCCTCAACCACCAGAAGGACCTCGAATAACGGGTGTAAAAACCCTTTAGAATCTTTGGGTATACGACCACGCACCTCGTTCGCGTATTCGAAGTGGCTGCTGAGTTCCTCTCTGTCTATGGTCTTTCGTACAGATGACATTTCCTCGAGGAAAAGATCGATCATTTCTATGATCTGCCCTGCATTTGTCTGACAAATGTCGCGCCACATATCGAAGGGACTGGATGCTATTCTTGTCAGGTCTCTAAATCCACCAGCGGCCATCTGCAGAGGCAGCCCTTCCCGCTCCTTGATCCTGCCGACCATACCCACAAGAGTGGTAGCCATCATTTGCGGTAGATGGCTAACTGCAGCTGCCGCCCGATCGTGTACATCGGGCGCCATCTCCATTGGCATAGCCCCCAGGGCCTTTACCAACGCCAGCAACCGCCCGCGGATTTCGGGTGGTACGGATGGAGTAGGTGTGATCACATAGATGGCGTTTTGAAAGAGAAAGGGATCGGCTGCAGAGACACNGCTGTGCTCCGACCCGGCCATCGGGTGACCGCCGACAAAGAATACATCCTCCCGGCCNACGCTGGTTGCGCGAGCGACGATTTCCCGCTTGGTGCTTCCCACGTCACTGACAATCGCACCNGCTGGAGCCGCCATCAATACAGGGGGCAAAAATTCCAGAATCCTGAAAATGGGAGTACAAAGGAAGACCAACCCGCCATTGCTAACACCCTTCTCCAAACTAGAGTAATCATACCCCTCGTCGATCACACCGATCGCTTTGGCGGTTTCCAGAGTGTCCGGCCGGCTGACGCCTATGATCTTGTTCCCGATGCCCAGTTGCTTGCAGGCAAGGCCTAGAGATCCGCCAACGAGTCCCACTCCAACAATCACGATGTTCTGATCCGCAAACAACGGTTCATTGGACATAGTGCACCCTACCCGGCCAGGTCGGCAAGCTCCATAACGAACTCCTCTGTTGACTCCCAACCCAGACATGGATCCGTGATTGACTTTCCGTATACGCCATCCTCCACTACCTGTGAACCTTCAACCAGGTAGCTCTCCACCATTAAGCCACGTATGATGTCTCGCAGAATTGGCGAATCGTTGCGACTCCTCATAATTTCAAGACCTATACGAGGTTGTGCAGCGAATTGCTTGCCCGAATTATTGTGGTTTGTATCCACAATGATCGACGGGTTGGAGAGCGATCTTTCATCGTAACACGAGACCACGTGGATCAGGTCTTCGTAATGGTAATTCGGAATGCTCCTTCCGGATATATCTACCGAACCCCGAAGCACAGCATGTGTGAAGGGATTTCCATCCGTACTGACCTCCCAGCCATTATAAATGAATATATGAGGCATCTGGGCAGCCTCTATCGCATTGAACATCACCGACAGGTCTCCACTGGTTGGGTTTTTCATTCCCGCCGGCACATTCAAACCGCTGATGGTCAAGCGGTGTTGCTGATTTTCGACCGACCTGGCCCCAACCGCCACATAGCTGAGGATGTCTTCTAGGTAAGGAAAGTTCCCCGGATACAGCATCTCGTCTGCCGCCGTCAGGTGAGATTCCCGAATACACCGAATGTGCATCTGCCTGATCGCGTAAATTCCCTCCGCAATGTTTGGTGCCTTTTGTGGATCGGGTTGATGCCCCATACCTTTGTAGCCTGCACCCGTCGTTCTGGGTTTATTCGTATAGACTCTGGGGACAAGCAATAGTCTCTCGGCCACCTGCTCCTGAAGTTTTGCCAACTTCCCGACATATTCGCAGACAGCGTCTTCCTGATCGGCGGAGCACGGTCCGATTACCACCAGAAACCGATCACTCTTCCGCTCGAAAATTTCAATGATTTCACGATCTCTCTCAGCCTTACGCCCTTTCAACTCAGCTGAAAGCGGCATCCTCTCCTGTGTCTCTTTCGGAGAAGGAATTTTTTGAATACGATTGAAACTCATGTCGAAGTCTGCTCCCTTTGTTCAGTATGCCATATCTATTCAATTTTCGTCTTCGATATCCTGTTCCATCCGGCGAGTTTCGTCAATAATCTGACGAAAGATGCGCTGGGCGGCCTCCTGGGTCATGGGACCCATATTCAACTCTTTTATCCGGTTCAGAATCTTGGTTTCCCTATCGGGCGCATAGATCGGATCACCTTTCACCTGCTTGATCTTCCCGATCTCCAGAGCACAGGCGGCCCTTTCATTCAACAACTCCAACAACTTCTGGTTCAGTTCATCGATTTGATTTCGCCAATGCTCGATATCCATCAAGACTCTCCTCTGAGTGGACGAACAAGCGTTTCGACGAAATCGCATACCTTTGGCACAAGCTCCGGATCTCCCTCGTGCTCGCCAATCCTCCGAACAATGGCACTCCCAACCACAACCGCGTCGGCATACCCGGCAAGCTGTCCCACCTGATCCGGCGTTGAGACCCCAAAACCAACGGCAACAGGTTCGTGAGTTTGACTTCGGATCTCCTCTACCATTTGCTGGATACTTTCTGAAANATCCTGTCGTTCCCCGGTTACCCCTGTTCTTGAAACATAGTATACGAATCCTCTCGTTTTCGAGGTGATCAGGGCTATGCGGTCTTTCCGACTGGTCGGGGCAATCAGGAAGATCGTATCCAAATTCCGAGCATCCATTAGTGATTTGTATTCGCCCGCCTCTTCAGGGGGTAGATCCAGCACGAGTACTCCATCTACCCCGACCGCCGCCGCCCGGTCAACCAGCTTACTCAAACCATACCTGTGCACAGGATTGAAATACGTAAACAACACGATGGGGATCTGAGTCACCGCACGCAGCCTGGACACCAGATCCAGAACATCCTCCAGGGAAACCCTGTGACGAAGCGCCCGTTGGGATGCTTTCTGGATTTCAGGTCCATCTGCAAGAGGGTCCGAAAAGGGNACACCAAGCTCAATGATATCCACTCCCTTTTCCTCTAGAGCGGGTACCAACTCGCNGGTGGTCTCAAGATCTGGATCGCCGGCGGTTATGTAGGCCACAAAACCGGCCCGACTTTCCTGCTTCATTTCAGCAAACTTCTTGGATATCCTGGACATATTCTCCTGCTTTGCGATTTCCTTACTCGATTCCTTCAATGAACTGGGCAGCTTGCTGTACATCCTTATCGCCTCTACCGGAGAGATTCACCACAATGACTTCCTCCTTACCCAGCCTTGGCGCCAGCTTGCATACCTCCGCGATGGCGTGGGCGCTCTCAAGCGCGGGAATAATCCCTTCGGTATGGCTGAGCACCTTAAATCCCTCGATCGCCTCCTCGTCTGTGGCAAAAGCGTATTCCGTTCGTTCCTGATCTCGCAGATAGCAGTGTTCCGGACCTACACCGGAATAGTCCAGGCCAGCGGAAACCGAATGTGTGAGTGCGATTTGACCGTCATCGTTCTGCAGCAGAAATATCCTTGCCCCGTGGAGCACACCCAATATGCCGCCGTTGAACCGAGCAGCATGCTCTCCAGACGCGATCCCATGTCCGCCAGCCTCCACACCGATCATTCTCACATTGGCATCTTCGAGAAAGGCATGGAATAGCCCAATGGAATTACTTCCTCCACCGACACAGGCAACAAGGCAGGTCGGGAGTTTGCCCTCCAACTCCAGGACTTGTGCCCTGGTTTCCACACCGATAACTCGTTGAAAGTTGCGCACAATCATCGGATACGGATGAGGCCCCAGGACAGAACCAAATATGTAGAATGTATCTTCCACGCGAGCGGTCCAATCTCGAATGGCCTCATTGATGGCGTCTTTCAGCGTTCGGCTCCCGGAATCCACACCCGTAACCTTCGCACCCAGCAACCGCATCCGGAAGACATTCAGGGCCTGCCGCTCCATATCTTCCGTGCCCATATAGATTTCACACGACAGGCCAAACATGGCAGCGACAGTTGCCGTAGCTACTCCGTGTTGGCCTGCACCAGTCTCAGCAATAATGCGTGTTTTGCCCATCCGCCGAGCCAGGAGTATCTGCCCCATAGTATTGTTGATCTTGTGGGCACCGGTATGCGCCAGGTCTTCCCGCTTAAGGTAGATTCTGGCGCCACCCAATTGTTCGGTGAGCCTCTGAGCATAGTAGAGCGAAGTCGGCCTGCCAACGAATTCTCTAAGATACCGATCCAGTTCTTCTTGAAATGCAGGATCATCCCTGACCTCGNCATAGGCTGCCTCTAGGTCTTCCAGCAAAGCCATCAGCGTTTCAGGAACATATCTGCCACCATACGGGCCAAAATGACCCCCAGAGTCAGGCAGGACCTGATCGCCCGTGTGATCCACTGCCATACATAGCCCCTTTTAAATTTTGGGATCTGGATCGCCTATAAACTCAACCGTTCAGATGTAGAAATTTGCGCTTCCCAACCTGCAGGATTGCCCTTTCCGAAGGAGAAACAACAGCTTTGAGGTCATCGACCTTCCGCCCATCGATCTGCACACCACCCTGCTGAATTAGGCGTCTGCCCTCGCTCTTACTCGGTGTNAGNCCCACATCNACCATAAGATCCAGTAGACCAACCGNCTGNCTGACCGTGTACACAGGGATATCCTCAGGGACATCGCGTTTCTGATGCACACGCTCAAAGTGTGCCGCCCCCCGATCGGCTCCCTCTTTGCCGTGGAAGATATCGACAATCTCCCTTGCTAGTCTGTGCTTGGCCTCCATCGGGTGGATATGCCCGTCTTTCAGTTGGGACTTGAGTTCCGCAATCTCCTCGAGCGACCATCGCGTTACCAGGTCGAAGTAGTTGGGCATAGCCTCATCAGGAAGACTCATGGCCTTCCCATACTGTTCCTCCGGCGGCTCATCAACACCGATATAGTTTCCGGTGGATTTGCTCATCCTCATCTTACCATCCGTTCCAACCAGTATGGGTACCGTCACACACACCTGGGGTTTCTGTCCGAAAGACTCCTGCAGTTTTCTACCCGCCATCAGATTAAACAGCTGCTCGGTAGCACCCAACTGAACGTCCGCCTCCAGAACGACAGCGTCGTAGCCCTGCATTAAGGAATAGAAAAATTCATGCATCCACACTGGATCCCCAACATCCCACCGTTTCCGGAAATTGTCGCGGCTCAAGAACTGCTGAACGGTAAAGTTGGAGGCGAGCCGAATCACTTCCTCAAAGGTAAGCTTTTGCAGCCATTCCGCATTGTATCGCACCTGGGTGCGCCCCCTGTCCAGGATCTTGAAGGCCTGATCCGCATAGGTTCGTGCAAACGCAGCGACCTGGTCCAGCGTCTGCTGAGGGCGGGCGCTATCCTTGTCCGAAGGGTCTCCTACCAATCCTGTAAAGTTGCCGATCAGAAAAGTGACCTCATGTCCCAGGTCCTGAAACTGACGTAGCTTTCGCATGGTGACGGTGTGCCCAAGGTGGATATCCGGGGCCGTTGGATCGTATCCGCAATACACCTTCAGANGGCGTCCCAGGGCAAGGCGTTCTCTCAACTCCTCTCCCATGGTTTCCTTCAATTTCTCGTCGCCAAGGTCCACACCCCGCATCAGCGTGGCCAACTGGTCGTCATTGGACTTCCTCATCCCTGCTCCTGGCGTTTCAATGCATTGAAAAAAGCCGTAATCTTTTCATGGTCCTTTACACCTGGTTTCGCTTCCACACCACTTCCGCAATCCACCGCATAGGGTTGAACAGCAGAAACGGCCTCAGCGACATTCTCGGGGCCTATGCCCCCGGAAAGAATGATTCGGCGCATTCGGGATGCATCTTGTGCTATCGCCCAATCGAATGTCTGGCCAGTCCCCCCATACAGTCCATCCTTTGCCGTATCCAGCAGAAAGGTTTCAACAGAATAGGCCTCCAGATCGCCAACATCGAATTCGCTCCCAACCCGTAAGGCACGGATAACAGGAACTGAATAACCCAGACAGTCTTCCGGAGTCTCATCACCGTGAAGCTGGATTGCCCTCAGCCCAACTTTCTCAATAGTCGATTCTGTCAGATGACGATCGGTATTGACAAATACACCTACNGGTGTCACAAGGGGCGACAAACCAGCGACAATCTCTGCTGCCTGGTCCGGTTCTACAAACCTNGGNCTTGNGNCATAGAAGATGAAACCAACGGCATCCGCTCCCTGTTCTGCAGCNAACTGTGCGTCATCCTCCTGGGTGATGCCACAGATTTTTGTCCGAACCCTCATGATTCCAGCACCCTAGACACCCNGTGAGGCCTGGGAAGTTCGGCCATAGATGCACGGAAAGTCTCCAGATCTTCCTCAGGCAGTGTGTAATCCACCAGTTCGCCACCGAAGTATTTGTCGTATCCCACCAGGTCCATCAAACCGTGGCCGGACCAGTTGAAGAGAACGACTTTTTCTTTCCCTTCTTCTTTTGCTTTATTTGTCTCTTCCACGACAGACGCCAGGGCGTGAGAGGTTTCTGGTGCCAAAATGAATCCCTCTGTATTTGCCCAAAGAACGCTGGCTTCATAACTCTCGAGTTGATGATAGGAACGTGCCTCGATCAGATCATCCACAACCAGCTGACTTACGAGGAGTGCCACTCCAAGATACCGCAACCCGCCNGNGTGAATCGACGCCNGNNTGAAGGTGTAGCCCNNTGAATGCATCGGCATCAAGGGTGTCCGGCGGTATCACCAAAGTCGTAGGCAAAATCGGCGCGTGTAAGGGCTGGGCAGGCCTTTGGCTCGGTGGGGACTACGGTTACATCTTCACCATGGATCTTATCCTTCAAGTATAGAAAAGCCAGTCCCGCGAAATTGGAGCCACCTCCAACGCAGCCAATGACCACATCAGGCTTGGAATCGATTTTGGCCATCTGCTTCTGCGCTTCCAGACCCCTGATCGTCTGATGCATCAACACGTGATTCAGCACGCTACCCAGCGAGTATCGTGTGTCTTCACGAGAAACCGCATCCTCCACGGCTTCGCTGATGGCTATCCCAAGCCTGCCGGGGGTGTCCGATATCTCGGCAAGAATCCTTTTTCCGCACTCAGTTTCTTCACTGGGGCTGGGAAGGCAATTGACTCCCCAAACTGCCATCATCATCTTACGAAACGGCTTCTGCTCGAAACTGATTCCAACCATGTAGACCTTGCATTCAAACCCATACTGGCTGCAGGCAACCGCAAGGGCGCTGCCACACTGCCTGGTCCCTGTTTCTGTGGCAAGCTGCTTTACACCAAATTCTTTGTTGTAGTAGGCCTGGACAATCGCCGTATTTGGTTTATGGCTCCCGCCGGTGAAACACTTTCATTTTTATAGTAAATCTTAGCAGAGGTATCCAGGGCCTTTTCAAANGCACTCGCTCTATACAGAGGGCNTNGCCGCCAGAGCAGTTTTTTTCCAGAANGCCCTCCGGTATATCNATCCAACGCTTGNTACTCATCTCTTGCTCAACCANGTTNATCGGAAAAATGNGTGCTAAGTCATCCGGGCCAACCAGGCTNCTTCGCGCCTGGATGGAGAGGGGGTTGCAGAGGATGATGCATATCGGNCTGCATATTTTACCACTGCTTNGGAATTTCGCTGTCTTCCAGCACCACTTTCGNTTCCATCATTTNACCTCCCAAGAAGTTCGCGAAGACTTCGTCCAATNTCGGCTTCTCGCATCAGACGCTCTCCCACAAGAACGGCATCCACTCCCGCATCCCTCAATCTCTCGATCTCTTCACGGTTATTGATGCCACTCTCACTCACAATAACGCGATCGTCAGGAATGGTATCCAGAAGACCGTAGGTCGTCTCCAGGTCCGTCTCAAATGTCCTGAGATCTCTATTGTTCACGCCGACAATATCCGCACCAGTGTCGATCGCGAGTAATACCTCATCCTGGGTATGTACTTCTACAAGTGCATCGAGTTCCAGTTCTCGGCATTCCCTCAATAAACTGGCCAGTTCCAAAGCCGATAGTGATGCCGCAATCAGAAGGACCGCAGAAGCCCCGATGGCTTTTGATTCGTAGACCTGATAGGTATCGATTATGAAATCCTTCCTGAGTACGGGGACCTCCACGACCCGGGCTATGTCGCTGAGGTACTTGTCTGAACCCTGGAAGTACTTTTCATCCGTCAAGACGGAGATCGCAGAGGCACCATTGATATCATATGTTTTCGCTATATCCATCGGGTCGAAATCCTCCCGGATAATGCCTTTGGAGGGCGACGCCTTTTTTACCTCCGCGATTACTGCAATGTCGTCACCTCCGATCAGGCCCTCAAACAGGGAGAGCGGTGTGCCTGAACCTTCACATTGTTTCTCGAGTGTGCAAAGGGGAATCCGCTCACGGTTCTCGGCAACAAAGGATCGCTTGTAGTCTATGATCTCATCAAGAAATGTACTCACTGAATCGTCCTCAATTGTTCAGTTTACCCGTTACTTGCAGCCTTGAGACCCTCAAGCTTCTCCAATGCCTTCCCGTTCTGAATAGACGCTTGAGCCAGCGTGACACCAGATCCAAAATCTTCAGCCAGTCCACCGGCTACGATTGCTGCGCCAGCATTGAGGGCAACGATATCCTGTCTTGGGCCCGCCTCCCCATTCAAAACCCTTAAAATGATTTCTGCACTTTCCTGCTCATCTCCACCTTTCAGCTCGCCGGCATCGGCAATTGCAAGTCCGAATTCCCCCGGTTCGACCTCGTAGGTCTGAACCGAACCATCGGAAAGCTCGCTTACTCTGGTGGGCCCGGTGGTCGTCATTTCATCCAGTCCATCCGAGCCATGAACGACAAACGCTCGTTCCGAACCAAGACTGCCGAGTACTTCGGCGAGTGTCTCGGTCAATCCCTCACTGTAGACGCCAATCACCTGTCGAGTCGCACCTGCAGGGTTGGTAAGGGGCCCCAGCGCATTGAAGATCGTCCGAATGCCCAGTTCCCTCCGGGGCCCAATGGCATACTTCATCGCCCCGTGCAGTGCAGGGGCAAACAGGAAGCCCAAGCCGACTTCATCAAGACATTTGCTGATAATTTCCGGCGATGTTTCCACATTGACACCCAGCGCCTTAAGAACGTCTGCGCTGCCGCACAAACTCGACGCAGCCCGGTTCCCATGCTTGGCAACGCATAGACCGGCACCGGCTACAACAAAGGCAGCTGCAGTAGAAATATTAAATGTTCCCGAATGATCACCACCGGTCCCACATGTATCCACCACCACTTCGTGTTTTGTCTGAATCGGAGTCGCCTTATCCCGCATCACCTCAGCGGCACCGGAGATTTCCTGGACGGATTCTCCTTTGAGCCTTAACCCCACCAGAAATCCACCGATCTGTGCATCCGTTGCGCTTCCCGACATGATCTGATCCACCACCGAGACCATTTCATCTCTCGAGAGATCCTCGCTCTCCAACAGTTTGGCAATCGCTTCCTGAATCGTCATCTCATCCGTCTCCACAAAACGTGAAGCAGACCCTCTCCGATGATCGGGCGCCGCTCAAAGCTTCAAAAAGTTCCCCAGGAGATTCTTACCCTCGGCGGTTAGTATGGACTCGGGATGGAATTGTACCCCTTCGACCTGATGGTCCTGGTGCCTGAGCCCCATGATTATACCATCCTCAGTTTCTGCAGAAATCTCAAGGCATTTCGGTAGAGAACTACGCTCTACCAGGAGTGAGTGGTATCTGGTAGCGACAAAGGGTTGTGGCAAACCTTCGAAGATCGTCTTGCCGTCATGATGGACGTCCGAAATTTTGCCATGCATGATTGTGGGTGCCCCGGTCACCACAGCTCCGAAGGCTTGACCGATGGATTGGTGCCCAAGACAGACGCCAAGGATCGGAATCTTACCAGCAAATGTCTTGATCAGTTCTACGGAAATGCCCGCCTCGTTGGGCGTACATGGACCGGGTGACACCACGATTCTTTCTGGGCACATGTCACCAATTTCAGTAAGCGAGATCTTGTCGTTTCGATGAATGTTGAGCTCCGCCCCGAGTTCACCGAGATACTGAACTAGATTGTAGGTGAAGGAATCGTAGTTGTCGATTACAAGAATCATATCAGTTGGTCCTACCTGAGTTCGCCGCGTTCGGCGACTTCTACCGCTCGGAACAGAGCCCTTGCCTTGTTAACGGTCTCGTCATATTCCTGCTCGGGGACAGAGTCAAAAACTATCCCTCCACCTGCCTGTACATACGCTTTGTTATCCTTTATTACCATTGTTCTTATGGCAATACAGGTATCCATATTGCCTGAGAAGTCTATGTAGCCTACAGCGCCTGCGTAGGGACCTCTTCGTGTAATCTCAAGTTCATCGATAATCTCCATTGCTCGAATCTTTGGCGCACCCGAAACGGTTCCTGCAGGGTAACATGCAAACAGCGCATCCAATGCATCCACATCTTTCCTGAGCTTACCTCTGACACTCGAAACAATATGCATAACGTGGGAGTAGCGCTCGATCTCCATCTGTTCCGTAACTCGAACTGTGTCGAATTCAGAAACGCGTCCCACATCGTTACGCCCCAGATCCACAAGCATGATATGCTCGGCACACTCCTTGTCATCCGCCAGAAGCTCTACGGCCAGAGACTCGTCCTCCTCTTCAGAGGAGCCCCTCCGACGCGTCCCCGCTATGGGTCGGACCTGGACAATACCGGCTTCCAAACGAACGAGTAATTCGGGCGACGCGCCTACCAGCTGAAAAGCGCCCATGTCCAGATGGAACATATATGGTGAAGGGTTCACGGTGCGCAGACAACGGTAAATGTCCAGAGACTCCACTGAAATCTCAGTCTCGAATCGTTGCGAGAAAACCACCTGGAAAATGTCACCGGCGACGATATATTCTCGACACCTTTCTACCTTGGACAGATAATCATCCTTCGGTGTGTTGGATACGATGGTGCATTGGCTGCCACCAGATGAGAGCGGATGATCCATTGGGACTTTCAACATCTTTTCGAGCGCGGAAAGTCTACCCACTGCCTCATCATAATTTGACTCGAGCTCTCCTTCGACGTGCACATTAGAGATCAGGTGAATCTTGTGCTGAATGTTGTCGAAGGCCAATAATGTGTCGTAAAAAAGGAGAAAGATGTCGTCCATTGCCAGGTCGTCGTCCGTGGTCTCGGGAACCTCTTCTATCAGCCGTATTGCATCGTAACCCACATACCCAACTGCTCCTCCGGTGAACCGTGGTAATCCCTCGACGTGTGCGGAACGAAACCGATCCAGAAGTTTCCGAAGCTCCAGTTTAGGGTCGGCCGTAAGGCTATGTTTCTTGCCGTTCTTCAGGTCATCGATCTGAATGACATTTCCTCGCGACCGGAAGATGAGAAAAGGTTCCACACCCAAAAAGGAATAACGTCCGATCTTCTCTCCACCTTCTACGCTCTCGAACAAGAATGAAAACGGACCTTTGGAGCGAATCTTCAAGTACGCGGAAACTGGAGTCTCCGTGTCTCCCAGGATCTCTCTGGAGATCGGCACCAGCCCTCGGCCTTCCGCCAGACCGGTAAGTGTTTTCAAGTCAGGTATCGGCAAGAGTATTCCTGCATAATCACGTGGTGTTTATACGACTCGCCCCTGCAAACTCACCACATTTCCAGGCCAGTCATCATGACAATAACTGTAAGAATTCTATTGAGATACGACGAATAAATAAGCAGTTCTAAGGGGATTTGTCAAGGTCAATAAATGGAAACAAAAAAGGGCCCTTGAGCAAATGCCCAGGGCCCTCATGAAACAGAAGTCTTAACCTAAAAGGATGGGCAAACTGCTCTAAATTGCATTTCCCAATAGAAACGGGAAAAGCGATAAAAATACCCACGCCAGTATAGGTTCTTAGAGTCCATCGTCAAAAAGCTCCAGAGTTTACCGCATCTGCATCAGGTGCTTAAGATTAACAAACCCCGGTTGGCCTGTCAAGCCATTTTCCGCCAACCGGACACGGTCACGGCATCCCGTTCACTCTACAGTTCAACAATTCACGTCCTTAGGGTGCCTCACCGTCGATGGTTCCGACCTCGATCTTCAGATCCTCTCGATTAATGACTCGATCGACCCGACCGTCTCGAACCCACACCACCCGATCCGAAACACTTAGCATCTTGTGGTCGTGAGTTGCCGAAATGACAGTCACACCCGATTCCTGGTTCATCTCTCTAAGGAGATCGATGATCTCCGTACCCGTAACCAGGTCGAGGTTTCCCGTGGGTTCGTCCGCCAGAATTATTGCGGGATCGTTTGCGAAAGCCCTTGCCACCGCAACACGCTGCTGCTGCCCACCGGAGAGCTCGTATGGCTTGTGCTGTACACGCTCCCCCAATCCAACCTTTTGTAGAAGATGCACCCCTTTGTCTCTCGCCTCATCGCTGGTCAACCCGGCGAACACCATCGGGAGCGTGACATTTTCCAATGCGGTCATCACGGGAATCAGATTGAACGACTGGAAAATGTAGCCGATCTTCCTGCACCGCAGCCACGCCAGTTCATACGCGTCCAGCTGTGCAACATCCACGTCGTCAATATAGACCTTACCGCTGGATGGCTTGTCAAGCCCGCCAACCATATTGAACAAGGTGGTCTTTCCAGATCCGGAAGGACCCATAATGGAAAGGTATTCCCCCTGCTCGATCTCAATATCGACGCCCTTCAATGCGTGAACAGTGAGGTCTCCCATCACATATTCCTTCTTAACATCCTGTGTCCGAACGATCGCCATGAATCCCTCCAAGTCAAATCAATCCAAAAGTTCCGCAACATCCGTCATTTCTGGGTCCTACACTTCCAGAGCCATCGCGTCGACAGGTTCCATCTTTGCGGCCCTGTATGCGGGCAGGATCCCGCCCATAAGCGACAGGCAGGATCCCACTACTACGGCCAGAACAGCGTGCTGGAGAATGTCACCCCAGGCCACGTAGGCAAACAAACCTGAGCCATAGCTGGTTAGCGCCAGGAGCAGAGCAAGGGTGAATCCCACCACGGCACCGATAATGGTTCCTGCCGTTCCCATAAAGGACGACTCCAAAAGAAACAGTTTTATTATGAACCCGTCGAGAGCTCCCATACACTTCATTGTCCCGATCTCACGAAAACGCTCGGTCACGGACATCAGCATTGCATTTGTGATGCCAACAAGGCAAACCAGAAGGGACAGAACCACCAACCATGTGTTTTTTGATTCCTCCTGCCGGTTCGCTTCACTGTCCGGATCAATATCTATACCCTTCTGCTGCAGTTTGAGATTCATCTTGGGGTCATTCGCCACCTTCAGGCCGCCCACGATCGTGCTGCTAGTCCAAATAGACATCAGGAAAGCGATAGCCAGGATGATCCCACTAACTGTAATCAGAGACCGTCCAAAACGGATTTTGACACTGTTGAAACTGATCTCAACCGCCTTGGATAAGGGCAGATTGACCTGCGTGCCAATTTCCTTTCTTATCGGTGGCAACTGCTGCTGTGTCATAAGTTCCTCCCCAAAATTCGTAACCACGTTCGTGGTGCGTCTAGGTCGTTTTCAGCAAATCCGATGAACCGGGCCGCTTACCTGACCTGGCCGGTTGGATCTGGAAGGTGCGTCTGACCCCTATTGAAGATGTAGGTTCTGTCTGCAAGCAACTTCTCGGCACGTGAAAACAGGGCAAGTGAACGTTGGACCTCAGAATCCTGACTGACGTGAACCTGTCCTGCTGCACGACTTCCCCAGCGAATCTGGGCGAAGTGCCGTTTCATCTCCTTCCAAATGAGTTCAGCTCCAGATTTATACTCCCTGTCTGTGAAGGTCAATTCCTTTTCTTTCAGATAATCCTTGAACATGGAGATGGCCTTGCGTCCTGGCTTGTATGCTTCCAGGTATGACTCGAATTCAGGATAATTGCGAGTAAATTCCGCTGCATGACGGCGTGCGAACTCAAAGAAAAGTCGTTTGCTCAGCCGTCGTTCAAAGGTGTTCAGGCTGTCCACTTTCAATGTAACATCCGGTGAGATACCTCCACTCCCGTAAACCTTCCTGTGAAGCACCTTTGTAAAGTATACTGGTTTTTGGCTCAGGCTATCCGGATCCTGATTGGGGTCGTAACCATCGTGGGCCGCTGTCACGTAGGAGGACTTGTCCTCAGAGAAGGGACGTTGGATCGGACGATCGGAAGGCGTAAAGTACCGCGCCACCGTCAGAAGAACCGCGCCTCCATTCTTCAAAGAGTACTGCTTCTGTACCAGACCCTTGCCGAATGTCGTTCGACCTACAATGATCCCCCGGTCATAATCTTGAATCGCACCAGCAACAATCTCCGAGGCACTGGCGCTGTAACTGTTGACCAATACCAAAACCGGCACATCCGTGCCTATGACCGGATCGGCCTTGGCAAAGTGGTCTTCCCTGGAGTTCTTGTAACGGCCTTCGGTATAGACTACCAGTCGTTCCCTTTCCACAAACT
>PAQK01000047.1 GCA_002709665.1 Gemmatimonadota bacterium
AGGAGATGTTCTTGAAGGAAGGCCCGGTATTGCTCGAGGTAGTGATTCTCGAATTCGAGGGTCGCTTTGCAGATCTCCCTCAATTGGAGCCGGTCGCGTTCGGACTTGGGAATCTCGTATTTCCATCGGTTCCTGCAGACGGCGTAGACGTCTCGAACGAGGTTCGCCCACTGGTCTGCAACAAACCGCTCATACTTCGAGACACATTCGGACTTCGTAGCGACGAACTCCCGAGTCTTCAAGAAGACGAGTGCTGTTGCGATCTTCCCCACGATGGCCATTAGAACCCTGGTATCATAGCAGTTCTGGATCGAATCCCAATCGTATCCGAAAAACTCGCCGTCAGGATCGGGATACCCCAGGGGAAACACCACCTCTTCCTTTCCCCGGGCGACGTCTTTAATGAACCGGAGGGGCACGCTCAGACAAGTCCGGCGATACACATTCTCTGGAATGGGCGAGATTCGGTCACGCGTGTCCTCTCCATAGACGAATAAACTGGCATGCGCCAATTGGTGGTCAACGAAGCTGGGCTCGTCCTCGCTTGCCCCCAGGATGTCTATCAGTATGGGGGCGAAGTCCAAGCTATCCGGGACAATCTGTCCGACCCTTCGACGGTCTCGCGTATCGGTACCGGATTTGAATAGAGCGATAATGTCGATGTCGCTCGCAGAGAACGCCGTACGATCCGCGTAACTCCCCGTAACATAGTACCCTCGAATTTGCTCGGGGAAGACCGTTTCGAGGAGATCGACAATTCCGCGGATGACCTTGTCCGCGTCCTCGGAACCGGTTGAGCTGTTGAGTTCCATTTCCATCTGGTGATCTTTCGGTCCAATTGGCCTGATGCCTGACGTAGATCAATTGCTCCGGCCTGACATAGCCGCGAGAAACTCCTCCGGCCTGAAGCCGCTCCTCCTCCTTGAATCCCAACCTCTCAAGTAGCCTCACAGAGCGTTCGTTCGCTGTTACGCATCGGGCTTCAATTCGGTGGAGACTCAGTTCCCGAAACCCGAATCCCAGTATAGCTGTGACGGTCTCTGTCACGTAGCCATTTCCCCAGTGTTCCGGTGCCAGGTCATACCCTACGTCGGCGATGGCTGATCCAGGGGACTGGCATCTCACTTTGCAATTGCCGCCCAGCTCGCCGGGTAGCCACGGGGCGGTTAGTTGGCTGCCGGAACGCTAGGGGATGCGACAACAGGCGAGAAGGGCTCGTGGCCGCGTGTGAGGTGATACGACCTGCAAGGTGCTCTGGCGTCGAGAGGGGGCATTTCCGTTTCCAGGGTGCCTGGTGATGGATCTTGTTACTAGACCAAGGAGCTGGGTCGCCTGACTTCGTCTTCCCGAATGCCGGAAGGTCGGGACACAGGTGCTCTCGAACCCAGTCGATGAGTCGTCGCATTTTGGAATCCTGCTGGCATCGCGACCAACTCGTGTGGAATCTAGAGCAACGGACCCATAGAAGCGCTTTGGTTTTGTATCTCCGGGAGGCCGTGGAGAAGAGGGACCCTCCTCGCCCTCTCACTGTTATCCCTATTTCCCCGGCCTGCCTTCCGGATACCGAAATATGTATCCCAGTGGAATGAGCGTCAATTAATTTTGATAAAGCACTTTCGCTGAACTAATAAACTTGAAGCTGCTACCGAAACCTGATGGTAGAAAATATGGGACCCACAAATTTCTGTGAATCTCAATACCCCGTGCCCCTCTGAGGGGGGAAGCATAACCTGGTAGGAGGCAGCCACTGACCACCAGTAGCAGATAGCCTCCACCTTCATTGGCCTACCTTTTCCTCTTGCCCGATCTGTGCGCCTCACGACCCGCCATCTGCCTGCGTTTGTTGGGCACTCATTGCTGAAACTTCCCGTTCTTCCTGGCCAGGAAATTGCGGCCCACCTTCTGGCCATCTATGGCCCCACGCTCTATGGCGTCAATGATGGCCTGTCAGGAACAGAGAGCAGCTCTAGTGACAGAGCTGCGGTGTCGAAAAGCCACGCTGCCTCCCGAGATTGCGGAGATTGATTCCAGGATGTCACAAAGGCGGTTGAGAACCTCCTGAAGACACTTGAGACGGCAACTCCGGAGGAGAAAAAGAAGCTGATGCAGGAGAACGTAGCAGAGGTCCTGATACCCAAAGAAGAAGAGCTCCTGCTGGTTTCTAACCCAGAGGGGCTTCTTACATCCTTAGGATGTTTCTTTCGTTTGGTGACCCCGAGGGGATTCGAAGACAAAACAACGACCTTAAGGGTCAGGATCTACCACCTAGACATTTAGCATTTTTGCCCCTGAAATAGGGGCCTTTTGTGTGTATAGTCGGCAAAATCGGGTTCCTAAGCTTCATCCGTGGTCTGGTCCTTGTCAGAATCTTCCACGATAAATCTCCTATACACTTAGGAGTCCAAGCGTTTTCACACATAACCTACCGTAGTGTCAGTTTGGTTGCTCTTGCCGCTTTCTTCGTTCCTTTCAGGCCTCAGTCCCTCCGGTGCACTGTGGCTCGTTCACCGTTTTGGTGGAGTTGCTGAAACACCTGCGAGTCCTCCGCTGACGCGCAGAACTTCCCCGGTCATCCAGGACGAGTCCGAACTGCACAGAAAGGCAACGCCACTGGCAATGTCGGTGGGCTCCCCCCAGCGACCCAGCGGGATCGAAGTTCTTACACGTTCGATCATCTCCTGTTCGCTGATATTCAGCGTGTCACACCGTTGTGCCATATTCTGTCGATTAAACTCAGTGTAAACTGGACCTGGACTCACAGCATTTACGCGGACCCCGTATGTCGCGAACTCCAAGGCTAGGGTTTTCGTCAGGCTGATCACGCCGGCCTTCGCAACGTTGTAAGCAGCCACGAGAGCGGCAGGATTTTGGCCGTTGATTGATGCGACGTTGACCATGCATCCGGATTCTTGCTTTTCCATGATCCGGCCTGCGGCACGGCAGCAGTAGAAGGTCCCGGTCAGGGTAATGTGGAGGACTCGGTCCCACTCGTCGTCACTAAGGTCAACGGTGTGTGTCACCATCTGGCCCACTCCAGCGCTGTNGACCAGCACATCCAATCGCCCTTGCCGATCGATCAAAGCGTCGAAGAAACNATTCACCGCGTTGCTGTCACCAACGTCNAGGTAGGAAGCNTCCACGTNCAGGCCCCTCGNCNTGAATCCCTCAGCTTCAGATTCCGCCCTNTCTTGCTGAACATCAGNGATGATGACCTTGGCTCCGTCTCCGGCCAGCCGTTCGACCATTCCTAAACCCAAACCTTGAGCTGCACCAGTCACTACGGCGACTTTGTCTTTTAGTTCGTGAGGCATTTTGTCAACCTTTCTGGAAACCACCNCTTATGAGATTTAGAGTTTTGAATTGGTCCTACTTTTCCCATACCTGTGTCAGGGGCTCCCGCTCGGGCAACCGGGCCTTGACGCCAGGCTTGAGCTGGAGAGGGCACCGGACTGGATCCATTACCCNATATCGTAAATCCGGCATTGGGGACAGAGGATGTCGTTGGTGGGTTNGTGGNCCATAGGGAATGTTCAGATCAAGGGNCAGGTCAGTAGGGTCTTGNCCTGTGTTTTCTTGCGTGCTATTACTGCTTATGGGGTGGGGAAATTTCGGCCAACGGTCTGGCCACTTGCGAACCTGCCCCGCTCTTGGGTGGTTTGCCGTCAGGCCGAAGGGAGCGTCAGCAGCCGTTGCTTCCGTTCTTTGTCTCAAAAAGCCTTTCCATCACTTCCAAGCATTCACTCCAATGATCCCTAAGTCTTTCGTAGACTTTTAGGATCCAAAGAGCTTTGTAGTCTTTCAGATGAGGTATTGCTTTGGAATAGGATACCCTGCCCCATCCAGGTGGTAGATGGAGACCTGGCTCATCATAGCATGATTCAAACGTAGAAGGCATTCGACTGCCCCTCTACTCCAAGATTTGACCTCTGTGGTGAGGCCTTAAGTTCCACTTCCAGGCAGGACTTTGGGATAACAGCCTGGCCAGCTCGATCATTGAATCAGAACTCAGCGACAATCATCGCGTATTGTCCGATGTTCATTAATGTGGTTTCTAAGTGGTTGCCATCAAACGTGACCTCCAGGTCATCTCCCGTGCAAACATTCCACACGCGACGAGGAGTGCCCCGCTCCGTGAGTCGCCAGCGCAGGTTCACTTCGGGTATCGTGGTCACATAGTCAAACTGTGGGCTGAAGCGCGGCCAGATCTCCGGCAGATGCTCGACGCGCTCGCCAGTGTGATTGATCAGAAATAACACTTGGCTTCCTNATTTTTCATTCGGAATCATCACGAGTTGGTTCGGGCCATCGGTCATCAGAGGCCGGCCCTCCGGGTAGAGCCAATCCACCACGGCNCCCAGAAGATCGCGGACCACCAGCAGGCGATATTCGAAATGAAGCTCCTCCACCGGCGCGGCCAGATAGACGACGCGTCCCTTGCCGACCGTACGGCAGGTGAGGGCGGGACACAAAGCATCGTCCTCGCGCCCGCCGAATACGATGTTCGCCACCACATCGGTTCCCGGCCGCGCTTGGACGAACTCGAACCGATTGAGCGGCCACAGCTCATGGCAGCACCCCTCGGCCAGCCATTGACCCGGAACGCAGCGGCCGTACGTGTCGAACGTCNCAGCGGCCCAGAGGTGTTGTTCGTAATCAGCGAATTGGTGGGGTTCGGGTCCACGCGGTCTACGCCCAGAAGGTCCGCCAAGGCGAAGTTGTCGCGTATTTCCTCGGACTCGGCACCGTATAAGCTCGTCCGGTATGTTGCCAGGAGGCGCCCGCCTAACTTCACATATTCGGTGATGCCCTCGACTTCCTCCCGCGTGAGATGGCCGACGTTGGGCAGAAACAGAACGGGATACTTTGCCAAGGNCGCTGGATCGGAGAGAACCCGCTCCTCGATCACCGATGTTGGCAAATGGTTGGCCAGCATGGTCGAGAAGGCCCCGCGACGGCAGGATTGCTGCGGGGGCGTGCGCACGATATATCCACCTTCGGAGAGCGGGGCCTCGAGTTCCCCCGGACGGTCGGTGAGGTCCTGCTTGAACTGGCCAATGACATCGTGCGGACGATCGCCCAGCACCAGGGGCTCGGAGCGGAACCGCATTCGCTCGAGCATCTCATACGCTCGCACNGGCAAAACAAATGGAATAGCAACAAACGGTGAAGGGTGGAGATCTTCGAAGAGAGATTCATTCGTCGCAAGGATCTCAAGGAACTCCGCCAACTCACGATTGGCTTTGTGGGGATGCGAAAGCCAAAGGTTCACGCCGCACGCCACAAGGACGCCCCCTCCGGAAGCAAAGCTGGCTGCCGCCTCCTCGACGAGTTCCATGCTGAAGCACTGCGTCCGCGACCAGCCCGTCAAGGCGCCGACGTATTGCCACATAGCCCAACCCGACGACTCGGCCAGACTGGCCGCCTCGAGCCGATGAAGGAAGTCGCCCCCGGCCTCGTAGAGAAATCCATCGTGCACTTCCACGATTCTGCGTTCGGGCCAGTTACCCACACCCAGGCCGTGCGTCAGCACCGGGATGTCCTTCTTCTTTCGCGTCGCGGCGGCGAATTCGAGAAAGACATCGCCGACGATCCTGCCGTATTGCAGGCTCCACTCTTCAAGCATCTCCTGATCTTCCCGAGGCAGGCTGTGTGGATCGGGTGCATAGGGCATTGGGCAGCCGAATTGCCCATCGAACTTCTCGAGGCAATAGTCGCAGTAGCACAAGGGCGACTGCGGGGTGTGGTGCGAATGGTAAGGACAGGCAGAATCGGTGTAGATCGCGTCAACGTTATGGTCCACCACTTGTGCGATGAAAGCGCAGATGGCCTCTCGGTATGGTGTGTTGAAGCAGACGTGCCGGTGAAATCCGCCGCCGTGGTGCCTCAGGACAGGAGCGTCGCCTTCGGGGCTGGGGCGGTACATCCACTCCGGATGATGGATCAGCATGTTGTCTTCGGGAATAATGTGCCCCACGGGAATGTATCCGATGACGCGCACGCCCCGCGCATGGGCCTCGGCGATAGTCTCGGCGAGCAGGTCGCGCTCACCTAATTGAGGATGCGGGGGAAAGAACTCATTGGGGAAGACCGCCCATTTGCCCGCGCTGCCGAACCAAATAGCATTGGCGTGGTATTTCCGCACGACATCGACGAGCTGCTTCGCGTCAAAGTCAATGTCGGGCCAGAAGGGCGGGTGGTATTGCTCTATCTGACGCGCCCGCCGTACCCACTCGTGATTTGGCTTGATCATAGCGATGACCTCCAAAATCTGTACCGTCTTTTTTTTCCGCAGAGTCCGCAGAGTCCGCGGAGAACGCAGAGAACGGCATTCCATGATTCATGGCCGCTCATCATACCGAGTCTCGCTATGTTAGGTCGCAGCATTCTCTTCCTTTGCATCTACCTGGGAACACGGGTGAAACGGCATCTGGCAGCAAAACCACGACTCTAAGTAAGTAACAAGCCGCTACCATTTCTGAAGAGAGGTTTGTTCATGGAGGTGGCTTCTTCAAGTTAGGAAATTCTGATTTTAGCTTTCCAATGATGCTCACTGAACAGATTTGAAAAATGGTTTACCGAGCCAGAGCTGCATAAGAATTTTCGCGCAGCCGACCCCACACCCTAGCCAAAATGGCTGCAAGTTTTTACAAGGAGGTTTCAACCTNCAAGCACGAATACTGCCTGGTATAATGGTGTAGTTAGTGGTGAAAGACTCAAGAAAGACCGATGGTTGAGCNCTCAGATCCGATATAGAANCAGATATATATTTTTATTTTACAANAGTNTAACAGAAAATTGGCAGGTAGTATAGCTCCACCCAAGATGGACTAAAAACGCGACGCATATCAGGGGCGGGAGGATCAAAGATATTACTAGAGACTGTGTAGGAAATATAAAATAACACAGAAAAAGATTGGATCACTGCTGCAGTATCAGGGTGGCCTTCATGATTGTGAGATCAAAAGATTTGACATCAATCCTATAAATAATTCACCCCATAATAAAGTGCAGGGATTGGAAAGATTTCCCTGAGAATTTCGGCTGCCCTGCCACCTCTCGCTAGAATTTGTTCCTCTTTTCTCTCCCTGGTCCCAAAGATAATCTCTACGGCCTCACCTTGATTTTCAGCAATTACTTCATCGCCGCTATATGAGAATACCAACTTATCACCGCGCTCTTGAAACACAAGACCCTTTGCTGAATTTTCACCCACAAGTTCCACAAAATGAGGCCGCATCCGCTCCATAAACTGTACAAAATTTACTAATTTCACAGTTCCAGAAGCATTTACGGGATTCCGTTTTGCACCATGATGGTTCAACAAATACTGAAATTGACTATCATGGCCAAGCACATGTATGTTCACCTGTTTTAGATTATACTCCTTTATCAGTTTTCCAAGGGCGCTTATTAGAACCCCACGCTCACCAGCAGCTTCCAGAACATGTGCGATACGATCCCCCTGATGTTCCGGTTCCATCAAGACTACATATCCTCGTATTCCTCCGGACCCACGGATTAGGTGTACTTTAACAACCCTGTTTTTCAATAGGAAGCCCTTCACAAAGGCCTCCAGATCCGAAAGAGGTCGGATCCATCGCACAGTCTCGTACCTATAAATCTTTCCCAACTCACAAAGGTCCTCGAGGCGTGCCGGGTGCAATTCTATCTTGCCTGTACCAAAGACCCCTGCCGGTTCCGTCTTGATTGCATAATTCCAGTCCTTTCCCACATACCGACAGCCAAATCTGTGATACATCTTTCTGTAGCCAGATACGAGAATAAAATCTACTCTGTCTTCCCGGCAAACTCGTATTGTATCTGCGAATAGGGAGGTTGCATAGCCCTTTCCACGATAAGCCTCGTGAGTTGCTACCCCTCCAAGACAAGCGGCACGGGCTGTACATCCCAAGATGGACACATCCCTGGTAAGACATCCGACGTGAGAAACCACCTTTCCCTGATCTACGACTACCCGCATTCCATGTACATTATCTGGAGTATAGAACTGAGGATACTCCGCCACCAGTCCTGGTCGAAAGACCTCCTCAACCAATGCCTCCAGACTGTTGAACTCATCACGTCTCAGGCTTCTAAGTCCATCCTCCCACCTGGACTCGATCTCCCTAGGCATCTTTTTATCCTAGTCTTGTCTCAACATACCGAATTGGAAAGTGAGACTGGATGTTGAAAAAACGGATAGTTTCAGCAATTAGCTAATCGGATTTGTTTGTTTTTTGGTATTCGACTTGGGCATCGAGAAGCAAATTTCCATTCTTGTCTTCCATGATTAACCTACTTACCCATTTTTCGTCAGATATAAATTNATCTTCAAGCTTACCTCTTATGCCAATTCCAAAATCGATATACTTCCACGTCATAGTCCTGGATTTCTTGTTCCAAGAGCCTACCCAATAGCTTGAATCCGCAGGTTTGAAATTCCACAACTCAAAAGTATTTTTTTGCTGGCTATGACGTCGGAGCGTCAGGGCCTTCTCTTTGCCATCAAAACTTGTTATATCCTGTAGATAATGGCCTTCGAGAATCCATTGAACATTATTTATCTCAACAAATTTCTTGGTTTCAGGAACCCATAATGATGGTTTTAGTACCACATTCGACGTCCAGTTACCAAGATAGCGATTCAGAATTATTTGTTGAGACTCTGCGGAGGTTGCCAAAAACGATGTTGCGAATACAAGCAGGGANAAGGATCTGAATAAGTGTTTCATGGTTTCAACCCTTTAGAAATAGATTAAACCTATCAAGAATAATTGGTTGGACATCTATAAAAAAACCGTCCTATTATTTAATTTCAATTGGCGGAATGCAAGTTTTATTTAGTCTTCTATGGAAAAACTGGACCATTTTGCCTTTATATTAAAGGCAAGAGGAGGCTCTTGAATGAAGGGTAAAGGTTATTTGAAGAACAGATCACCTTTGCCTCGCGCCAATCAGAAAGCGGCATCTCCGTGGTCCAATTCTGTCGAAAGATGGGCGTGAGTGAAGCCACCTTTTATTGGTGGAAGAGGAGATTCGAAGGCAATGATGTTGCCGAACTCCATCGTCTTCGACAGCTGGAAGAGGAGAAAGATGTAGTCACGANATTCAGGCCACCGGTCTTCGAGGAGGTAGATGTCGAGCAGGTTCGGACAGGACTTCGTGACCTGAATACCACCCTGGAATATGCCACACCGATTGAGCGGAAGGAACTCCGGATATTGCGTCGGGATGGCCGGGCCTTTCTGCGTCAGTGGCTCGTAGGTTCGGGGAAATGGAGATTGCTGCTTTTGGCGTGGAGTCGCTGGGTCCGAGAATCCCCCGAGTCTCCAACAGGGAAGTGCATCAGATCTACAGTGAGATGGGATATATGCAGAATGAGAATCTCGAAAATCTCTATCTCCTGGTTGGAAAGGGGAGATTCAAGTTCATCGCCTTCCCCCTCAAGATTCGAGTGGGAACGGGATCTCCTGCCAGGGCTGTTGCTGTTTTAGATGACGAATAGCCCTCGCGGAACATATTATGTCCTCATCCATTGACTAATCAGCTCGCTGGTCGCTCGGACCTACGATTCAGCTCCAGCGTCTCACNTCTGACGTTTCACGTCTCACATCTAGGGGAGGATCATCGTGACAGAAGCNCAGAAGATAGAGTATGAGGCTCAGGGCTATCTGGTTCTTGAAGGCGGTCTCGATTCGGGTGAGTTGCCCGAGTTNCAGACTGCGTTTGATAGGGTATNGGAGGAGGATAGCCTCGAAGATCTGCCGAACAGTGATGATCGCTTCATCCACCTCGCGCTCCATCCCACTTTCTTCCCAATTGTACATCGCATTTTGAGCGACGATGTACAGATAAGGACGCTGTGCGGCAGAGTATATGCTCCTGGAAATGAAGGAATGGAGTGGCGCCGGGAAGTCGCAGGCCTCCTGGGAGTTGCCCACGAAGCGTCTACACTCTGTGTTCAGGTTCATATTCATCTTGACGAGACACCGGATAATGGGACTTGCATCGCGGTTGTACCTGGCAGTCACCGGTTTAAGTCCAGTTTGCAGTTACCTGATTTGGATTCAGTCGAGGCGATGCCTCACGCCAAGCTTCTAAAAGTTGAGGCGGGTACAACGATCCTGCTACACGGCAATCTCTGGCAGGCTCAAACCAGGAACGGAAGCGATGTGACACAGCGATGCATACGGTTCGAGTTCGTTCACTGCTGGATGCGCCAACACTTACCCGAGTTGTCGCCCGAGTCGATTGAGATCATTTCCGAATCCCATAACCTGAGTCAGTTGTTCGGGGTCGGTGAAGATTTCATTGAAGTAGCCAAAGGATACTGGTTCAGAACTATTGAAGGATACCCGACTTCAACGGGGCTGCCGGAGAGGCGCTTTTCAGAGTTGAAGGTTGCTGGTAAAGGTTTCGTCCCAAATTCTTGAGAGCGATCGGAGGCAATAAGATGAGGCCTGAAGAGGCAANAGNAGAGTATAATGCCCAGGGATATGTGCACATTCAGAATGCGCTTGAAGGAGAGGAACTCGTTCGATTGCAGGCCGCATTTTCGCGGGCAGAGGAACAGGGCACCCTCCGCGATATCCTGAGTCAGGACGATCTCTTTGTGGACCTGGTAGATCATCCATCNTGGCTGCCAATCGCACAGGCAATTGTTGGAGATGATCTGCAGCTGCGTTACATCCGGGGACAGGTGACCAAGGCCNAATCTNATTCCGGTTCNGGGTGGCATTGTGATCTGGCCGGTATCAAGGGGGTCTATTTGCCCGATTCTGTCATCATGACCAAGTTGTTCGTTTATNTGGATGATGTACCNGAGGACGGTGCATGNTTGTCCTTTGTGCCTGGAAGCCATCGATACGAGATGGGACACCCATTGCCGGATCTCCAGAGTCACGAGTCAATGCCGCACCACGTGAAGATGAATGTTCCGGCGGGTGATGCGGTCCTGATGAATGGGTACACATGGCACGCACGATTCCACAACAGAAGCGATCGGCCTCGCAAGGTCATCGAATCCTCTTACATCCATGCCTGGATGAAACCTCAGTACAACTTCAACGATCTGTCGCCACACGTACAGTCGTTGATCATGGCCTCTCATAACCGGCGGCAGCTGTTCGGTGTTCCTGAGCCAGAACGAAGCGACTGGGAACGGCGCCTGGAACCTGTTGGATAGTAGTTAGGCCCTGACGACCTACAGACTACCGACTGATCGTCGCCGAAAGGGCAGTTGTGATATGAATCCTGTTCCCGCAAAGCCTTTGGAGGATGTGGTTGTATCGCGCCTAAAGGAATTGAACGACAACCAGGACCTTGTTAGCGCGATTGTAGAACCGGATCGAACACCTTTCCGATTGACATCTGTTAAACCTGTATTCTTCTTTCCTACGCTGGGATGTAAGGCCGTGGGAAAAAGGGACGAAAGTGTGAGGGAACAGTCGCATCCGATATGGGTGCGGCTTTTTGGTAATGCCTGTTTGAATGAAAGGAGGGGAATGACCTTGCTTTTATAACTACTCAGGCCGAATAAGGCTGATTCAAAGACCTNAGAAAAGTCGGATTTAAAACATATAAAAACAAACCCAATCGAATGAAAGGAAAGGACTATGATCGTTTATCTTTCTTTGATTACTTTTTTTGCAATTGGCGGCAGTTTATTTGCTCAAGAAACAGATGACCATAGAGCTATTCGTGTTGTCATAGATCGAGAGCAGAATGCACGTGATTCAGGTGATGCCCAGGCTTTACTCGAAGTGCATACCGAGGATTTCGTCACGTTCTGGGCTCGACATTACGATGGAGCAACGGATTGGCTCCAAAGCAGGCCGCTATACACATACGATGATATTAAAAAGCGTGTCTCGGCACCGGATTGGGTGGGTCGTTCAGCGATAATGGACGACGAAGTTCTAGACTATAAACATAAATGGGAAGTCGTGCATATCGCAATTGATGGAGATGATGCAGTGGCCGTGTCTCAGATGGAACATGCCAGAAATGACACTACTGCTCGTTTAAGAGTGACGAATGGTTGGACGAGTCTGTGGATGTTGAAAAAGATCAAGGGCCAATGGAAATTTCACGCTGCCATAGGTCCACTTAAGAGATATTACGATGAACGACCTTTACCGGAAGAGTGAGATCATGTTTTTCACATGCGAATAGTACTATTCAACCGCAACCTGGGATATCTATTACAAGATGTATTACCTCTACATCCTCAAATGCAAGGACGGAACACTCTATACCGGCATCACCGTTGGCCTTGAACACAGAGTAATTGAACACAATACATCCAAGCGTGGTGCAAAATACACGAAAAGTCGAAGGCCAGTGAAGCTGGTATACTCACGCCGATTTCGAAATCGCTCAAACGCACAAAAGGAAGAAGCAAGGATCAAATCATTGTCGCGAAATGAGAAGCTGTTATTGATAGAGGGGGGAGCCGACTAGCCATCTATGGCACCACTCTCTATGGCGTCGAGGATGGCCTTTGTTTCTTGATGCAGAAATAGCTGCATTCTTTTCCACGCATATTTCAAGATTTCCGAACTAACTCTCCCGACAAAACTCAACGCCCAGGCTGCTCACCGACGGGACGAAAATCCAAGTCTGCCAGGGGTCTGGGAGGGAAAGGACAACCCTTCAAAGAGTGGCAGCTATCGGAGCGTCACCAACAGACTGGTAATGCCAGATGGGGGAAGAAATGACGATCACCCGAGCGGCAATCTACGCCCGCTACAGCAGCGATGAACAGACAGGTGGTGAGTCCATCGATTACCAGCTGGACTGTATATTACTCAATCTCTCCACCCAAACGTGAGGGAAGATCCATGGACTGTCAGGTTCGGTTGGCTGTATTCGACGATCTGGATTTTGTAAGCCAGGACGGCTACGCAACTAGACGGTTCATCTTGCGAAAGATCGAAGAGGGTGAGGTATTCATGGTTGAGAAGGACGAGGAGCCGATCGGGTATCTTCGAATGGAATATCTGTGGGGCACGGAGCCCTACATCGCCCTGATTCGAATACTCGAGCCCCACCGGAGACAGGGCGCTGGCCGCGCACTGCTTGACCACATAGTGCAGGACTTGCAGGAATCGGGAAATGCTGTCCTCTATAGTTCCTCCCAGGCGGACGAGCCGCAGCCTCAAGAGTGGCATCGACACATGGGGTTCGAGGAGTGCGGCATCATCAACGGGATCAACGAGGGCGGTGTTGGTGAGATCTTCTTCCGAAAGACGCTCTAGCGCTGTGGTATTGGCCCTCGTGGCCGGGAACAGCATTCGACAAGGACTTGCAGTCCTATTCTACATCCGCCTTGGCATCGTGAACTTTGTAGCCTTCGAGAAGCTTCCCCGGGAAGCTCAGGGATGAACTCCTCAACGGAAAAATCTTCACAACGCTGCAAGAGGCAAAAGTGTTGACTGAGGCCTGGCGTCGAAAGTACAATCAGGTCCGACCACACAGTGCTCTGGGCTACAAACCACCTGCACCCGAAATGGTCTCCAGACCGTTATCAGCAGCCGCATCCTAACTCTGGATGTGGACACACTGATGGGGGCAGGTCACCGGCACTGGGGCGATCTGGATTGAAACAGCTGGACGTTTGAACGCGATGCCCCTTGAATTTGGGGCATTTTTCGTGTAGGGCAGGAAAAGAACCGGATCGAACACTTTTCCGATTGACATCTGTTAAACCTGTATTCTTCTTTGCTACACCCGGATGTAAGACCGTGGGAAAAGGGACAACAGTGAGAGGGAACAAACGCATCCGATATGTGTGTGGCTTTTATTTATGCCTGTTAGCCTGTTTGAATGAATCGAAAAACGCCATTGGTTGGAAAATCCAACCATTTATACACCTAACCAGTTCAAAGGAGGTTTGCCAGGCAGGTCGATAGGTATACTAAAAACCGTACTAACCGTCATTGCTGTTTGTCTGATGCTTCTGACCCTAAAAGAATACGAGATCGTCTCAGATGCAGAGGCCCAAGGAAGAAGCGGTCAATTTCAATCAAATGTTGCAAGCGC
>PAQK01000048.1 GCA_002709665.1 Gemmatimonadota bacterium
CCTCCAGCGCGCGGATCTGCATCGAGAGCGCGGGTTGGGTCACGTGGATCGTCTCGGCGGCGCGGGTGAAGTTGCCGGTCCGCGACAGGGCCAGGAAGTATCGCAATTGGCGCAGGGTGATGTTCATAAGCTATTCTGATCACAATCAACAGAAAATGCAATTTCCGTTTATGCAGATCAGGCGACATGGTGGCGGCAATCAGCTGACCCAACCAAGGATCGCATTGCATGAATGACCAGACCCCCCGCCCCCGGATGACCACCACGGCCGGCGCCCCGGTAGTTTCGAACCAGAACAGCGAAACCGCCGGCCCGCGCGGTCCGCTGCTGATGCAGGACTATCAGCTGCTTGAAAAGCTGGCCCATCAGAACCGCGAACGCATTCCCGAACGGGTCGTCCATGCCAAGGGCTGGGGCGCCTTCGGCACCTTCACCGTGACCCATGACATCAGCCAGTACAGCTGCGCATCGATCTTTGCCGAACCCGGCAAGAAGACCGAGATGCTGGCCCGCTTTTCCACCGTGGCTGGCGAACAGGGCGCGGCCGACAATGAACGCGACGTGCGCGGCTTTGCGCTGAAATTCTATACCGACCAGGGCAACTGGGATGTGGTGGGCAACAACACGCCCGTCTTCTTTGTCCGCGATCCCCTGAAGTTCCCGGACTTCATTCACACTCAGAAGTGTCACCCGCGCACCAACCTGCGCAGCCCGACGGCCATGTGGGACTTCTGGGGGCGTCATCCCGAATCGCTGCATCAGGTGACGATCCTGATGTCGGATCGCGGCTTGCCGCAGGACCCGACCTTCATGAACGGCTATGGCAGCCACACCTATTCGCTGTGGAACCGGGACGGCGAACGCTTCTGGGTCAAGTTCCACTTCAAGACGAAGCAGGGCCATCGCCATTATACCAACGGCGAGGCCGCCGAGATCATCGGCCATTCGCGTGAAGGCTATCAGGAGGCGCTGTTCGGCAAGATTGAAGATGGCAATTTCCCCCGCTGGACGATGTTCATCCAGGTCATGCCCGAGGCCGAGGCCGAAACGACCGCATTCGATCCCTTCGACCTGACCAAGGTCTGGTCGCACAAGGATTATCCGCTGATCGAGGTGGGCGAGATCGAGCTGAACCGCAATGCCGACAACTATTTCGCCCAGATCGAACAGGCGGCCTTCAGCCCGTCGAACAAGGTGCCGGGGATCGGCTATTCGCCCGACAAGATGCTGCAGGCCCGGGTCTTCAGCTATGCCGATGCGCATCGCTATCGGCTTGGCACGCATTACGAACACCTGCCGGTGAACGCGCCGAAATGCCCCGTCCATCACTATCACAAGGATGGCCAGATGAACTTCTTCGGGCATCAATCGGGCAGCATCGACGCCTATTACGAACCCAACAGCTTTGGTGGCGCGGTCGAGGACGCCAGCTTTGCCGAACCGCCGCTGCGCATTTCGGGCGAGGCTGGGCGTCATCCGCACCAACAGCAGATGGATGATTATACCCAGCCCCGTGCCCTGCACGACCAAGTGCTGAACGATCAGGAACGGGCGCGGCTCTACCACAACCTTGCCGCCGCGATGGAGGGTGCCGACGATGCGATCGTCGAGGTTGCACTGGGCCATTTCGACCGCATCAGCCCGGCCTATGGCGCCGGCATCCGTGCCGCCCGTCAGGAAATCGCCCGCAAGCACGTTCCCATTGTCCGAGACCCTTTCGCATGCCACCCCCAAATTGTCGCACGCAATCTCCAGACAAATCAGGCTCTCCTGTAGCACATCCTCACTGAAACCGTCTCTTTCAAGGGGTAATGAAAGCGCCTCTCTAGCCTGAGCCACCAGATGCAGTGAGCCCATTACACAGAGATTTTCATTGGGATCCACCTGCTCCATTGCGACGAGGATCTCAGGTTCGGACCTGGCGATCATCCCACCCGGAAGGCATTCCTTCAGCGCATCAACGGTCATCGCCTTTGGATGTACCGACTGTGTTAGAATCACCTTTTGCGCCAACGGCTGGAGTGCACGCAGAATGCCCCTGGCATCGTGCCCTGAATTAACCCCGACCAGGAAGGTCCACGCTCCCGCTCTTTGACGAAGATCCTCAACCAATGCGACTGCGCCTGATGGATTATGGGCACCATCCAGGACGGTCCATGGTGACTTCTTCGCCACCTCGAATCTTCCCGGCCAGAAATACGCCTGCGCTGTCTCGGAAATTCCCCTGTCGGACAGGTCACGACCCACCAGGAGCAAGGCAGCAGCCAGTGCAAGTCTGCCGTTCTCAAAATAAGCTGCGGGTCTCGTGCCATCCTTGTCCGGCAAATCAAGATTGCGGCTGCGAAACTCCGTCTCGCTCACGAACTCCAACTCCACTCCGGTGTCTCGACTGGCCTCACGCAGGTACCGATCGACCTCCTCCTCCTGTCCTGAAATTGTCAAAAGGGGGAAACCCGGCCGAGCGATAGGAAGCTTTTCTGAGGCAATCTCTGTAAGCGTATTTCCCAGAACAGCAGTGTGATCCAACTGGATCCGCGTCAGAACGGCCAGCGATGAGTCCCACGCATTTGTGGCGTCGTACCGCCCGCCGAGCCCGACTTCAAAGATCCCGAATTCAACATCATCTTCAGAAAACAGGTGGGCAGCTAGGCCGGTAAGCGCCTCGAACTTGCTGATAGCCCCTAAACCCTCGGACTCGAATTGACGGGACCGCTCGTAGAGTTCGGTTACCCCTCTCGCCCACCGGTCCTTGTCCACCACGTCACCGTCAATTTGTATCCGCTCACGAATCGTATGCAGATGGGGTGACGTGTACAGCCCCACCCGTTTCCCTGACGTCCGGAGAAACGCGGCCAGCAGACTGCTGACCGTACCCTTTCCATTCGTCCCTCCGACGATGATAGAGGTAAACGACTTCTCGGGATTGCCAAGACGGTTGAGCAGACATCGCATACGCGGCAGGTAATCCTCGAGTCTGCCTGAGGGAACCTTCCCAATCTCCCAGTCCAGGAGAGTATCCAGGAAACGTTTGCTTCGGAAATAATCCATTTCCATCCATTTTCACGAAAAAACTCACCCCGAATCAAGGTGAGTTTTTGTCATCGCGTTTGAGCCCAATCCCTCATCAGGAAGGACGATCGTTCCAGATCAGGCCGCCTTGGAAACTCGACCTATCTTAATGCATTTGGTACAGACCTTCAATCTGGTAGGTGTGCCTTCGACCATCGCGCGCACCCGCTTGAGATTCGGGTTAAACCGACGCTTCTTCCTGTTCTTGGCGTGGCTGACATGGTTACCAACCATGGGGCCTTTTCCGCATATATCGCACCTGGCTGCCATTTCCCTGCCTCCTCTGAGTTCTACATAGAATTCGTTGGGAGACATAAAATATACCCGGCAGTCCGGAAAAAGCAAGCTTTTTTTAAATAGAATCGGGGTCCAGGTATTGGTTTTTTTTGGGGTTACTCAATGTCTTCCTCCTTGACAAAACCCTCGAGTTATCCGATCATTTTCCCGTAGTTACAGGTTGGATATACTGCTTCGATCCAAACATAATTCTCCAGTTTCGTAACGCGAACGCCTGAATCTATGCCAAAAGTCAACCTGATCACCCTGGGATGTGCAAAAAACACCGTGGATTCCGAACGCATGCACCGGCTCCTGGAATTAAACGACTATCAAGTCACGGACGTTATGGACGAAGCGGAAGTGATCATTGTCAACACCTGTGGATTTATCCAGCCAGCCAAGGAAGAATCCATTTCGGCCGCCCTCGAAGCCGCCGATTACAAGGAATCGGGACATTGCAAAGGCCTCATTGTCACGGGATGTATGGCCGAACGCTACCGCGAGGAACTGCGGGAAGAGCTGACCGAGGCCGATCTGATCCTGGGTCTGGCGGCGGAACAAGAGATTGTCTCACACTGTGACCGGCTTCTGGGAAGATCACGCCCTGCTACCAAGAGAGACGGGCAGGACCGACACCTGCTGACACCTCAGCATTGGGCATACCTGCGGATATCCGATGGGTGCGACCGAACTTGTGCTTTCTGCGCAATCCCCAGCATCAAGGGTAGAAACCGCAGCGAATCTATCGAAGTTCTGGTCTCGGATGCGGTACGGCTCATATCTCAAGGCGTAAAGGAAATCGCCCTGGTGGCTCAGGACACCATGCGCTACGGGTCGGACATCTACGGGACCCCCAGACTGACCGATCTTGTCCGCGAACTGGTACAGATTGACGGACTGGAATGGCTCCGTTTGCTATACGCCTATCCCACAGGTTGGCGGGACGAACTCATCGACCTCCTCGCAACAGAACCCAAGCTCTGTGCATACGTCGACATGCCCATCCAGCACGCCTCCGACAGAATCCTCAAATCTATGAACAGAGGCACCACTCAGGTGGGGATCCGCAAACTCATCGAAAAGTTCCGGGACAGAATTCCCGACCTCACCATCCGATCTTCAGTAATCGCAGGATTTCCCGGCGAGGATGAATCAGATGTAGAAACACTACTGGAGTTTCTGGATGACGTTCGCCTCAACCGGCTGGCAGGATTCCTTTACTCCCACGAAGAAGGGACAACCGCGGGCCTGATGATCGACGACGTGCCGGACGAAGAAAAGCGGGATCGTCTGGACCGGATCATGGCCCTGCAAACCACAATATCGGCCGAAATCAGCGAAACCCACATCGGTGATCGCCTGAAGGTGCTTGTCGAGCGACCTTCAGACGAACCGGAATTTGACTTCATGGGTCGAACACGCATGGACGCGCCTGAAATAGATGGGGAGGTATTCATCTCAGGTCCGGCACGGGTCGGCGAGTTCGTGGAGGTCGAGGTTACGGATGCCTTCGAATACGACCTCGTGGGACGAACGGTCAACGCCTCCCCCCTTATAGACATCGCTCCACCGGAGGAAGCGGTATCATGACGATCATAGCCGCCCTCACCCGAAAAGGCGTTATCGGTAGGGACAACGACATGCCGTGGCACATATCGGAGGAGTCAAAACAGTTCAAAAAACTCACCTTGGGGGGCACCCTGATCATGGGACGAAAGACTTTCGAATCCATCGACAGCCGTCCCTTGCCCCGCAGAAAGCACATAATCGTCAGCAGGTCGATGCCCGATTCTGACGGAATCGATGTTTGCCGAACACTCGATGAAGCGGTAGACAAGGCTCGCGAGTATGGCCGGGAAATCTTCTGTGCGGGAGGGGCAGAGATCTACCGCCAGTTTCTACCTCAGGCGAAACGACTGTATATGTCCTACGTCAAACAAGATTTCTCCGGCGACACCTATTTCCCGCATTTCGATCTCAATGAGTGGCGCGTAGTCAAAGAAGAAGACCAAGAAGCGTTTGTATTTGTAGAATACGAGCGCAAGAACCCGACCTGATGCCACGCCATAAAGCTCTACCTTCTCGAGAAAGGGGGCCCTTGTGCCGGGTCTCAGCATTCCTTGGGCGCCACGAGTGCTCCTGGTAGACAGGGTCTTCCGCCTACCAGTAGTTTCCTTGAACGAGGACGTTCCCCTCCACGCCGAACACTTCGAATCCATTTCCCGACGCAGGGTTCCTGCCGATTCGGCCACCTACCACTATCTCCGTGCACCCTCAAAATCCGGGGACTATGACCTCTACCTTGAGGAAAACGACAACACAGCCAACGCTACAATTCAGGTACGCACGCTGGAGGAAATGCGCCGACCCCACAAATTCAACGGCGCCGAGTGGCCCAGAAGATGGCCGCTTGGGGCTACTTTCTCCACCAACAAAACTCGTCAGACACTGCAGGACACCCCCTGCCCCGATTCCACGAACGCCGACCTGATTGGGTGGTGGACATCGCAGGATGACCAGACACTCTGGAACCAGCTTCCGCCTGCTGAGATCCCAAAAGCGCACTTTACCAACTGCCACCAGGGGTGTCCCAACTGCGGGACAGAACTGTTCAAATTCAGCGGCTTTTACCCCTGGAGCAGAGATCACCTGCCCTGCACATTCAAGTCGAAGTGCCCCATCTGCAGTTCCACTTACCCCAGCAACAATCTGGCCGAACAGGATTTCACGAGCGGGGATCACGTAGACGATGGTTACGGGTATTTCGACGCGGAGGGTAACATCTTCCTTTTTGCCGCCACCTATCACCGGGACCAATGCCGTTCATTCGAGGTCGGCATCAACGCCCTGACCAACCGATTGAGACTCGGGGACTATAGCGAATCGATCGCCCGTCAACTGGGCATCCTGCTGTTACGGTATTCCGCTGAAGAACTCTACATCGCCTCGGCTCCTCAATTCCGATACGGTCCTTCCAAAGGTGTGGAGGAACCCTGGGACTGGGGGCAGACGGACTGGGCAGTTGAGAATGACCCGGAATCCGCCTTACGGGCGAAGGGTTCGATCCGCTATTCCATCGACACACCGTATGTGGCTGAATCTTTGGCCGTAGCATACGACACTGCCTGGCCACTCATCCGTGAAGACCATGAACTGGTCACCCGTGCCAGGGCCCTAGGATTGCCCGTTGACTCGCCTCAGGACAATATCCAACTGATTGAAGAAATGCTTGCCACTGTCCTCCAGTGTGTACTTGACAGTGGCGCCAGCAGCAACCTGCCCCGCGAGAGCCAGGCTGCTCTGATCCTGCTCAGGGGCCTCGATCGTGCCGATGGTCAGAACGCAATGGACTGGGTGTACGACGAGGGGCCGGACACACTCCGCGTCTTCACAACAAACGACTTTTTCCCTGATGGGACGCCCCAGGAAGCCACTGGTGGATACAACGCCATCCACTGCGACGGTCTGTTCGACCTCGAATACCACCTCAGGAGGCTGAGGGAACAACAGCCGGAAGGGTATCCGGAATCACGTTATTCATCGCTCGTCGCAGATCCCAGAACACCCAGAATCGCACGCTCTCCCAATGAAATTACGATGGTTGGGAAATCCTACTTCCAATTTGGAGACGGATCCGCCCCCGGCAGCGGCGCCAGCCACGAATCGGTCACAGCCACGGACGAAGAGACGATTCGAATCGAAGCCAACTGTCTTCACGCGCCACTGTCACCAAATCTTCTCGCCCGAGCAGCTGAATACACCGACGACAAAACGGTAAAGGAGATGCAGGACGCCGTGCAGGACGGCACACACCGTCGGCTGGGAAGCACTATACACGACGGTGTAGGCATTGCCATATTACGCCCCTCGGGAGTTCCGGAACGAGCCGCTGCGGGAATCGCCTACGGAGACACCTTGCATCACCGCCATCGTGATCTCCTGGACGTACAGCTCTTCGCCTACGAGCGCCCCTTCCTTACGGATCTGGGTTACCCGCAGTCCTGGGCAAGCATGTCCAAATGGGAATCGCACTGGGCAACACACAATGCGGCCTGGGGCGCTCTGGAGCCGTCTCTGGGAGGAAACGCCGGAAGAGGTCACCTGATTCGTACACTCTTCTCGGATGGAGTCCAGATTCTGGACGTGGCGGCCGACCGCTGGCTCTGGGACGAGGGTAGAGAACGCTGGTATAAACCGGGGGTAACATTTCGAAGACTTCTCGGCCTCGTGGAAACCGATGGCGAAGGCGTCATCCTGATCGACTTCTCGAGAGTCACAGGCGGAATCGACCACTGGCGCATCTGTAGGGGACTGGAAGGCAACTTCGCATCGGACAACGCCGGCCTGGTTTCCCGATCTGGAACAGTGGCAGACGCCAATGGAAAAAGGGGTGATACGGATAACCTGGAACATCCAGACTATGTTGCCCTCGCCTACATGGACCAGGTATCGGCGGCCACTTCGCCTGACCACTGGGAGGGTCGCTGGCAATCGAAAATCGAACCATCGGTCCATTTGGACGTCCACCAAATTGCCGTCAGCCCCGGAACGGAATTGATGAATGCCAGGGCTGCCGCAGTGATGGGAACACCCGAAGAATCCAACTACATCCATCACCCTTTGATCTGGCGAAGAAGACCCCAGGGGGAGGGGGACGTCTCAAAGGTCGATCTGGTAATGGAGCCCAGAATTCAGCAATCGGTGCTGGCGAGCGTCAACGGAATCTCCTCGAACCAGACATCCGCAGCGGGCCTCGCCATTACTACCCGTGACGGAAAAGAATTCAACCTGTACTGGAATCCGGAAGCGGGTCCAGAGGACACGGCAGACTTCGATGACCAAACCAAGCTGACCGGGTCGCTCGCCATTGTGGTGGACGGAGAAGCCAGAACATCCGGCGTGAGTCACCTGACCCACCAAAGCGGTCAGTGGCAATTTGCCCACTCAAATCAGACCGGCAGAATCATCTCTTTGGATCGTGAAGCCTTTGCCATAGACGTGGAGGGTTTGACTCAGGTGGAAGCGGATGCAAGAGTTCGCATTAACCCCGATGAAAGAGGCCACAGCTACGGTATCGACGCTGTAAAGTGGATCTCAGATCAGGTGGTCAGGCTTACCCTGGACGTGACCTCCCTGTTGGGTCACGCCTCCGTTGTATCCAATGAGAATGGCAGGATTCACCTTGGATTCCACATCCTGGCCAAGACTGGTAATCTGAATGGCGTTCGCCTGCAAACCGAAGGCAGCGAAGACTGGGGGGTGGTTGTTAGCGCGGGCAACAGTAGAGGATGGCCACCTGGGAAGGTCAGGACCACCATTTCACTTGATCCGGTTCGCGGTGATGGTGATCGCCTGCAGAATCTATCGCCTGGTGCCTGGATTAAGCTATACGACTATGTTGTGGGAGACATCGTCTCTTTCGAACCCATTTTCGGGAGCTAGGAACTGAATATGGACACTGCAGAGATTCAGCTGGACGGAGACCCGAGGAAAATCGCCAAAGCAATTTTCCAGGCTGCCAGGGAGACTTATCGTGGAAAGCATGGAAAACTGGAGGAATGGGATCTTATGAGATCGGAAATGGAAGCCGAAATCCCAATGCTGGCCAAGCAAATGGTCGAGGCTTTGGAACCCGAAGTCAAGGAAGTCTATCTCATCAACGCCCTTGAAGTCATGGCACTCTCCTACGCCAGACGAGAGCTTCGGACATGATCTACAGGAGTCACTGCTTTTCTTTGTTGAACCCCAGAGCGGATCTGAGTATGCGCCAGAACAGGCTGCCACCCAGGAACAGCACCAGGGCTGAGAAAATAAGCAGCACAACCTTCAGGAAAATAGGCAAAGACTCAAACGGCGGCATTCTCCTCTCCAATGGCTTGGATGGTGGACCCGGTTACGGTCTGCTGGATTCAACTGTCTCGATATCATACGTTACGAAATGAAATAACGCAGGGGCACACCAGTGAAACAAGGAATCATCGTAGTGGGCGAGGAACGAAGTAGAGATGCCATGGTTTCCGCTGTCGAAGCCATGGGTGAAGGAACCAGGATGGCGATACTGGACGGTCAACCCACCTTGGAGTATGCCCTGAATCATTTGCACTCTGCAGGCGTAGATCGGATCGCTCTCGTGCCCTTCATCCTGGGATCAGATGAGACATTTGACGTGAAATTACAGGAGGAAATAAAAACTGCGGAATCGGTAAAAAATGAGGTGGATCTTGCCATCTCCTCTCCCCTTTGTCCCGACCACAGGATAGCCGGCATCCTTGCCGATAGAGCAGCCCAGACCTTCTCCAAACTGGACGGAATGGCAGGTGTGCCGATATTGAGAATAGGTGGAAAAAGACAGGCCGACCTTACCTACCAGGACCTGTGCGACTTACCCGGTCAAATCGACGATGTCGGCACGGAAGTCCCCGGCAGACACGGAGAGGCCATCCGGATTCGACATCTGCTGGACCCAGAACTGGTTCCCAGCCAACCAAAGGAGGTGGTGTTTCACGCGTGCGACGACGAATTCTCCGCGCGTGTGCCCTTCGAAATGGCAAGGGACAAAGGCCTCTTTCTCTACCGTATTGAGGGGGAGCCTCTACCGGTAAATCAGGGTGGTCCTTTGCGACTCCTGATCCCGGGAATTGACGACCATTGCTCCAACGTGAAGCACGTCTTTCGCATACAGCTCATTTAGAAGCAGGAACTCTGATATGACCTTCAATAATAAACAGAGATCTGGATTCGGTGTGTGTTTTGTCTTTCTGATGTGGCTGCTTACACTATCGCCCTGCCAATTGTCTGCACAGACGCCTCCACCGCAAGACTTGCAGCCGCTGAGCACCGAGACCAAAAGCAAGTATACCAAGGCAGTCAGCCAGGGTCAGATTCCGGACGAACTGAGACCACTTTACAATCAACTCCTGTCTCGCGATTCGGCGGTACGCATCAAAGCTGTTCAGGCGCTCTCTCTAATCGGCGGCCCGACCTCAGCTTTAATGCTGACGCAAGCGATCGATGACAGCCTCGAAGGGGACGCAGCCGTCCGCATAGAGGCAGCCAAAGGCCTTGGGGACATCGGTGGCCGACAAGCGCTCAGGGTTCTGGGCATTGCACTGGACGATTCCGATCCGACAGTACGTATGAGAACGGTCGAGTCCCTACGATGGGCGGGAACTGTCTTCTCGGTACCCTACATTCAGGAGGCGCTGCGAAACGACCCTCTCGTAGGTGTTCGCCTTGAGGCAGTCCGGATGCTCAGGAAAATCGGCACACAGTTCAGCATACAGCCGCTCGAGGAAGCCCTTGTGACGGATCGTGAACCAGGAGTCAGAATCGCCGCCGCAGACGCCCTGGGCGAGGTGGGCAAGAAAGAGAAAGACGCCGCACGTGCGCTAGGCGGGGCCTACACGAATGAACGCGACATTGGTGTGAGATTGGAGATCGTTGGCTCCCTGGGCCTCATTCGAGACCGTGCCGGGCTCAAGTTCCTCACAACTGCTATGAACGACCGCGACCTCACCGTCCGCATGAAAGCCACCCAGGTATACGGGCGCATTCTAGGTCTGCAATAGTCACACGCCAACTGTTTTTCCCGCCCTGAGTTTCCGCCTCCCGCCCTGGAGACCAATTCCAATGGCTGACAAACCTGATCAATGGTACCTTATGGTTGAAAAGATCCGGGAAGGGCCTCTCAGCAAACAGGACATCCAGTATCTTCTCTCCCAGAAACAAATAGATGGCACGACCTTGGCCTGGCACAAGGGCATGAGCACCTGGGACCGTCTCCGTGATATCGAAGACTTCCGCCCCGTGCGGTCACCCGAACCACCTGCAGAAAAGCCGCCCCCAGCAGGACCTACGACTCCCTCGGAGCCCGTTTCACAGGGATTTGCATTTCTCGGACTATGGCCAAAACTCGCTGCCGTTCTCGTCTCACTGGGTCTCACCACAGGAGGTGTGTACTGGACAATGCTTCGGGTGCCTTCTAAACCTGAACCAGCGCTTGTTGCTAACACCGAAGTAACAGACCTCTTGACACGCCTGGAGGCGGACGACCCTGCCGCCGAACAGGCGCTGGCGGATCTCGGCAGTCAGTCCGTTCGGCCTCTCGTGGAACTGCTGCAGGACCGGTCAGATCTTTCGAACAGCTCAATAAAGCAGATTCTTGTCGCAATCGGCCCATCTGGAATCTCAAACCTGAATAGCTTCCTGGACCCGGAGAGTACCGGGATACCGGTGCGTATCTACATCATCCAGGTGCTTGGAGAAATCGGCGGGCTGCAGGTCCTCCCTTCTTTGATTCAAGTCCTCGGCGATCCCAGCCAGGTAGTCCAGTCGGAAGTGCTCCAGGCCCCGACAAATCTTGGCCCACAGGCCACACCCAACCTGATCAACCAGCTGCAAAGCTCGCCCCGAAAGACCTCGGCGCTCGCCCGCAAGAACCTCGCATGAGCGATTTCCGCCAACGCCGAGCCGACTCACGCGCCTGCACTCGAAAGGGCTCACGTGCTTGAGAAANATCCCGATATCAAGAACACACTGNGTGAAGTGTTGAATCATCTCACTGACATAAAGTCTCATCGGATGAACCCGACACGACACCCTACAGCGATGCCCCGGCATTCTGGGTTGGTCAGTTGTCGACCATCGCACCCATCGCCCGAGACGCCGGCCGCACGCAATACGTGGTCACTGGCACGACGGAGGGTCAAGACTTTGTCGTTTCCGTACCTTCGGGGTACCTGAAAGAGAATGAGATTGAGGTAGGAAACCGTGCAGAGTGGCAAGGCAGACTTCAGGGATTCAAGATCGTCAACAGAGGTGATGAGTCGAAGATCCGGCCCGTGCTCGTGGTTGATCGGATAGAGTGCATCCGGTCAGGGCCTCATCATTCGATTCCAAAAACAGTTCATTGATTTAGAACACCGATACCACCAGTATAGATTGGGGGAAACGTGCCCCAAACGGTCGTAATTGTCGGTGTGGGTCCTGGCCTTGGTGCTTCACTTGTGAGGAAATTCGCTACCGAAGGATGTAAGGTCGAATGGTCACACGGTCGAAAAACAGCCTTCAGACTGTGGCGGATCAGGTAGAAGGCGAGGTCTTGCCGGTGCGTGCCGACATCACAGACGCCACTCAGGTATGCGCGGCGTTTCCACAGGTCCGAGATAAATTTGGACCTGTGGACATTCTCATCAACCACGCCAGCTATGCGCGTGGAAGGGACTGCTCGATCTGTCTGCGGAGCAATTCGAAAAGTCCTGGCGGGTCACCGTCTTAGGGGCATTCCTATGTACCAAGAAAGCCGTGCCGGATATGCAGAANAGTGGCGGCGNGGCCCTACTCTTCACCGGGGCGACCTCGGGAATTTGAGGGAGGGCGGGGGCTCTGGCATTCAGCAGTGCCAAATTCGGCATTAGGGGAATGACCGACTCCCTGGCCAGAGAATACTGACCAAAGGGTATCCATGTCGCCCACATCATAATCGATGGAATAATAGACACACCNCAGGTCAGAGAACAATACAAACCGGATGAGAATGAGCNCCTTTTGGACCCGGACACAATCGCGGAATNCTATTGGAGCCTGACCAGACAACCCTGAAGTGCCTGGACCTTCAAGCTCGAGGTTCGGCCACACGACGAACAATTTTTCGCCTGATTCTCCGACATCGCCACCTCGTTCCTTCCGGAACGGGGCTTTTTTATGCCTGAAACAGATTGCCGATTGCNCCCGTCAGAGCGCTTGCGTATAATGTGAGTTGTCCAAAGTCCACCATCGAAATCGCTTTATTCCCCGCAAACTACCCAGACAACGTTTAGCGCCTGAAACACATTTTCCCGGAGTCTGCAATGTCTCGACTACTCGCTATCTGCCTATTTCTGTCCATATCCATGTCGTGCAACAACGTATATCCGGCAGAGGCTGTTCCAGATANTACGATTCAGGACTCGACCAGCACCAAGACTGCCGTGGCCGACAGCACTGCGGTGAAGGCAAAGAAGGAAAAAAAGGAGTTCGAAGAGGTCGTGAAAGACTTCGAAAGAATCGAAGGTCTCTTCACGTTCTACAGGAAGGATGATGAAGGCAAGGTCTACATCGAGGTCAAGCCCAATCAATTCGAGAGGATCTATCTCTGTGGCATCACCCGTGAGTCGGGAGACGGCTTCTATTTCGATTCTGCTGCAATGACACCGAATTTCATGACCTATGGGTTCCCATTCATATTGAAACGCGTGGGCCCAAGAGTTCAGTTCCTGCACAAGAACGTCTATATCCGTGCCAAGAAGGGAACACCGATATCCAGAGCGGTTGAAAAGGGTATTACGAACTCACTTCTCTCTGCGGCCAAGGTCATAGAAAGCAAACCCCATCCCACGAGAAACAGCATCCTGGTGGACGCAAGCGAACTGTTTGTACACGACATTACGATGGTGACGGCCTTCCTGGGCGGTCGCAAGATCAAGTACGGATTCGATGGCAAGAACAGCCACTTTGGTGCACTCAAATCCTTCCCACGCAACTCTGAAATCGATGTCGTTCTCTACTACAAAAGCGGCGACCCGAAACCTGCCTACACGCTTCCGGATCCTCGGAGCTTTCAGCACGTGTATCGGTACAGCCTCACCAAACTCCCGAAATCAGGCTACGTGCCGAGGCCGGCCGACGACAGAATTGGTCACAACTCCACCATTTACATGGATTACTCATCAAAATCGATCGACACACGATATACCAGGGTTATCGAAAGGTGGCATTTGGAGAAAGAAAAGCCAAGTGCCAGACTCTCCAAACCAGTCAACCCGATCGTCTTCTGGATTGAGGACACAGTTCCTCAAGAGTATAGAAAGAGCATTCGCAAGGGAATCCTTACGTGGAACGATGCGTTTGAGCGAATTGGGTTCAAGAATGCTATCGAGGTCAGGGATCGGCCAGACGATCCAATGTGGGACCCCACCGACACACGCTACAGCACGGTGCGATGGTTTATAAACCCGCGCCTGATTTACGCACAGGGGCCAAGTCTGTCCAACCCGCTTACAGGCGAGATCTTCTATGCGAGCGTTAGGGTAAACGCCAACTTTCCGGTGGCCATACTCAGCCGATACGAGAAATTCGCCGAGCCCCTGAAGCTTGCGCATACACCCGTGGACAGCACTTCTAGGAATTTCTGTGATTATGCGAATGGCGCGATTCAGCAGGCGGCTTTCGGTCTGAATCTGCTTGTCACCCGGGGATTGATGAAGCCCAACTCGAAGGAAGCGAAGGAATTCGTGGACACCTATCTGGCTCACATCATCGCGCACGAGGTGGGTCACACCCTGGGACTTCGTCACAATTTCAAGGCAAGTACCCTCCAGANTGCNGAAAAACTTCACGACTGGGCTTACACTAAAGAACGGGCACTTGTCGCCTCAGTCATGGACTACATCCCCATAAACATCGCACCCGAAGGTGTCGAGCAGGGTCAATACATGCCCGCCGGCCTTGGACCCTATGACTACTGGGCAATTGAGTACGCCTACAANCCACTTGATGCTTCAAATTTGGACGCACAGAAGGAACAGCTGGAACGCATCGCCTCCAAAGCAGCAGACCCCAGAGTTGCGTACGGCACTGACGAGGACTCCCGGTCCGCACCTGTCGGCATTGACCCCACATCGAATATCTGGGACCTGGGAAANGACCCCATTCAGTTCTACAAGAACCGCGTGGCGCTCACCAAGGAACTCTGGAGCAAAATCGAAACGTCATTCGAAAAGGAAGGTGACAGATATCCGAAATTGAGGAACGTATTCGAGTACGGACTCGTAGAATACCGACTAGCCGCACAGACGATCACAAAATACCTGGGAGGTATCTACCTAAGGAGAGACCATGTTGGGGATCCGGGAGGACGTCGTCCATTTGAACCGGTTTCTGCAGCCAAGCAGAGGGAAGCGTTCGANTTCCTCGCGAATCAGGTTTTCGGGCAGAGTGCGTTCGAATTCTCCCCTTCTCTGCTAACAAAACTTGCTCCCGAGAGACTATTGGGTTTTTCCGGTGCTGTTTATGGTATGCGTCGGCTGGATTACCCTGTTCACGACCAGGTCTTGGCGATTCAGAGACGCCCCTTGAACACCCTCTATCATCCTTTGCTTCTCAACCGACTGCTCGATCTGGAATTGTGGGAAAGCGAGCACCNTTTTACCATACCCGAGCTGTTCGAAGGCATTCGGTCAGCAATCTGGTCGGAACTGGAGTCTGGAGACAGAATCAACAGCTTTCGCAGGAACCTGCAGCGCGTCCATCTCAATAAGATCATTTCGCTGGTTGTCAAGCCCCCGAAGGGAGTCCCGCCGGACGCCTCATCGCTTGCGCGCTCCGACCTGATTCAGCTCAGGGATGCCATCTCGAAAAACAACGCGAGCCCTGCGTTTGACAAATCGATGCGCGCTCACCTCGATGAAGCCGCCGCACGAATCAAAGCAGCTCTTGTTGCCGGAATCGAACGCCAAATGTAACAAGTCTGTCGCTCCGGTGGATTCACTCGCCCATACTCCGTATCTCTTCTTTAAGATGCGCAACCAGCAGAGCGATCCCGGCACTGCCTTCCCCTTCGCCCGGGTAAATCAGATCTGCGAACGCCTTACTGGGTTCAACGAAACGATCGTGCAAGGGCCGCACGGTCGCTTCGTACTGTCTGAGCACCGACTCGGTATCCCGACCACGTTCCTTCTGGTCGCGCACAAGTCTCCTGGAGAGGCGCGTATCGGGCTCCGCCTCGACAAAGATTTTCAAATCCAGACGATCCCTGAGGGCTTCATCCGCGAGCACCAGAACGCCTTCCACAACAATCACCGGCCTCGGATCGAGCGATTTCACCTCTCCCTCGATTCTGGAATGCGTCTCAAAGTCATATCGAGGCATCTCCACAGGCTGACCTGCGGCCAGGGCCTTCAGATGTGTGATCAGCAGTTCGGTTTCAAGGGCGTCCGGATGATCGAAATTATGCCCTGATCTATCGCTCGGCGAGAGGTGTGACAGATCCCTATAGTAGGCGTCGTGAGGGATCAGAACACCCTTGTCCTCACCCAGGCGATCCATCAGCCCCAGCGCTAGAGTCGTCTTCCCAGATCCGGTTCCTCCCGCAATCCCCACGACGTACACTTTCCCGCTCATGTGAGCTCCCTTCTTGCATCAGCAAAACCCGTCCCTTGTCGATCGACCTCGACAGACCGTCTCTCCTTGACTCTACACGGGACCCGTGCTATCATACTCATATTCAGCAATATATACAACCAAACCGGAGAAACACCTGATGCCCAAGAACACTGATATTGTCATTCGTGACGTCAAGCTCACCTTCGAAGAGTTTCCTTATCGGACCGCCCTGAAATTCGGCGGAGTCGTCACAACGCACTGCAAATTGATGAACATCACCGTCACCGTCGAAGACAGAAATGGCCAAACCGCCAAAGGTTTCGGTTCAATGCCCCTGGGGAACGCGTGGTCCTTCCCGTCAAAAAAAGTGTCCTTCGACGAATCCTTGGATGCGATGGTCAGGTTGGCAGGGGAAATCGCCAATAAGACCGCCCAGGACAATGTTCCGGCGCATCCAGTGGACATCATGGCCAGGCTCGAGCCGGAATTCCTTGAACTCGCCAATCAGGTCACCCAGGAGCTGTCACTGGCGGATCCTATCCCAAAGCTCTGCACACTGGTAACCGCCAGCCCTGTGGATGCCGCGCTTCACGACGCCTTTGGGAAGGCGGCGGGCATCAACAGCTATGACGGCTTGGGCCGGGATCATATGAACCACAGCCTCGAGATCTATCTCAACGAAGATTTTGAAGGCGAATACCTCGACAAGTATACGTCTCGGCAGCCCAAGAGTGAACTGCCCCTCTATCATCTCGTCGGCGCCCTGGATCCGCTCACCGATGCGGACATCGACCAGCGACTCGATGACGGACTCCCGGAGACCCTGCCTGAATGGATCGAGGCTGATGGCCTTACCCACCTTAAAATCAAGCTCAACGGAGACGACCTGGACTGGGACGTGAACAGAGTCTGCTCGATTCAGGAAGTCACAGCGGAGACCCAGGCGAAATGCAACGTCACCACCTGGAGCTACTCACTCGACTTCAACGAACAGTGTCAGAATGTTGAATACCTGCTCGACTTTCTCGCCCAGATCCAGGAGAAAAGCCCTGGAGCATTCGAGCGCACGGCCTACGTCGAACAACCCACAGCGCGCGACCTGAAAGCCAACCCGGACAACAAGATGCACAAGGCGGCTCAGATCCGACCAGTCGTAATTGACGAGTCTTTACAGGACTTCGAAAGTCTCTTGATGTCCAGAGATCTGGGTTATTCCGGGGTCGCACTTAAGGCCTGNAAGGGCCAGTCGCAGGCGCTGTTGATGGGTGCCGCTGCACAAAAATACGGAATGTTCCTGTGCGTCCAGGACCTCACGTGTCCGGGTGCCTCTTTCCTTCACTCCGCCGGGTTGGCAGCAAGAGTGCCTTCGGTAACCGCCATTGAAGGAAATGCGCGACAATTCTGCCCAAATGCGAATGCCGCGTGGCAGGATCAATTCCCCGGAATTTTCAACATCACTTCGGGCACTGTGGCCACGAGCAGCCTGACCGGTCCGGGACTCGGGCACTAGCCATCGCCTCAATCGGCAAGCAAATCCAGGGAGTCTGCGTTGAAAATCAAACAGATCGTATTCCCCTCCAAGATGAAGGCAGAAATCGTAGAAGCCCAAATTTCGGACACACCCGGCCCCGGGGAGATCCTGGTTGAAAACACCTATGGTCTGATCAGCCCCGGGACGGAACTGGCGATGTTCACCGAAAGTCACGCGGGCTTTCCTGTANCGGANTTCCAATATGCCAAGTTTCCCTTTTACCCTGGTTATGCATCGGTAGGCAAGGTCCTCGTAACGGGGAAAGACGTCGGAAATCTTCAGGAAGGCGACCTCGTCTATACGGCCGGCAAACACACTTCGCACACCATCGCGTCCACCAATCGAACTACGATCAAGATCCCCGATGAGGTCGCAATCGAACACGCACCTTTCGCAGTTCTCGCCCAGATCTCGCTCACCGCCGTCCGGCTCTCAAACGTGCGCCTTGGACAAACAGTAGCGGTGTTCGGCCAAGGGATGATCGGCAATTTTGCGGCCCAGTTGATGAAAGCTGCCGGGGCTCGCCAGGTGGTGTGCATCGATATAGAGGAGAAGCGTCTCTCTTTCTCGACAATGTGCGATCTCCACGACCACATCAACCCGACCATTCACGACATCGGACAGCGCCTTGAGGAGATTACAGGTCGAACCGGATGTCAAATCGTCGTTGAGGCCACCGGAGATCCCCAAGTTGCACAGGCTGCCGCCAAAATTTCGTCGCAAAATGGCAAAGTCATCCTCCTCGGCAGCCCAAGGGGTGGTACAGAAATGAGTCTGTACTTTGACATACATCGTACAGGTGTGTCAATTATTGGCGCACACGGAGGCAGGCAGCCTGAAGTCGCACTGTACGACGACCCTGAACCACACGAACTGATGCTCGACTTCATCGCTCAAGGTCGGCTGGAGATCGCGTCGCTGCACACCCACACCCTCCCGGCTTCGGATGCCCAACTGGCCTACGACGGTCTGCTGAATGAGAAAGGGAAATTCCTGGGTGTTTTACTGGATCTCTCACAGTGGGACTAGGAATTTGATCTGCCTCCCAAATTCTCCCTTTTCCCCGGCTTCGACCGCCTTCGCACACCTCTCTCATCCGACTTTCAGCCTATGCGCATAGTTCACGCTGACCTCCAGATTCATCGACAACCATTTGCCAGGCCTTTCGCCTTCAAGGGTGCTTCATATCGTGAAAAGTGGATCCTTGTAGCCAAGCTTCGGGACGCAAGCGGCATCGAAGCGATCGGCATCAGCGGCACTGCAGTACTCTGGTCGGATTCAACAGTCTTCTCAGCCCAAACCGAGGTAGGCGGCAACCTCCTCTCGGCGTCCGTCCTCGAGTTCGCTCTGCGGGAATTACTGAACCTGGACTTCACTGACCCGTTGCACCTCCAGAACGAGATCCTTGGCCCGGCGCATTCCTACGCTCGACAGATTACGCGCAATCCAGACCTGCGACTGTCCTTCACGTTAATCTCCCTGGTGGCGCTCGACAATGCAGCCTGGATGCTGCACGCCAAGCTCAAACAAATCGAATCCTTCGATAGCCTTATTCCTCACGCCTACCGTAAGTCATTGTCCGAAAAACAGACGCAGCTCGCCCTAGCGCCGGCAGTCGGCTACAATCTGCCAATCGCACAACTCCGTTCCATTCTGAACAACGGTGCCTACGTCCTGAAAATCAAGATCGGCCAACCCGGTATACAGAGCGAAATGGTCGACAAAGACCTTGCCAGGCTGCGCCAGATACACGAATTAGCCGAGAATTTCCAAACCACGGGCACGGATTCAGGCAACGTGCTCTATTACCTCGACGCAAACGCAAGGTATGAGAAGAAGGAAAGCATCGAAGCCCTGCTTGAAGGGTGCCTCAAAGCCAAGATACACGATCGCATCGTTCTCCTCGAAGAACCATTTGACGATCCACGCGACCAGGACGTCAGCGACCTTTCGGTCAGAGTTGCAGCAGACGAAAGCCTCGAGCGTATTGAAGATTTGAACACGCGGCGGGAGCAAGGTTACGGTGCGATGGTTATCAAGCCTGCGGGAAAAACACTCAGCCTGGCATTCCAAATGGCGAAGGCGTCAACCGAGTCCGGAATGCCCTGTTTCGTCGCCGACAACGCTTGCGTGCCCCTCCTGCTGGAATGGAACAAGAATGTAGGGGCTCGCCTGCCTGCNTTCCCTGGCCTGCAGGGAGGGCTCATCGAATCCAACGGTCCTGAGAACTACGGTAACTGGACTGAGCTCCTAGGCGAATTTCCCATCCCCAACGCGCCCTGGCTGAAACCACAAGAGGGCTCCTTCGTCCTGGACGATGATTACTATCGGCGAAGTGGCGGAATATTCGAAGACCCGGTCGTCTACTCGCGTCTTTTTGATTGAAAGGAACAATCATGTCCATAGAAACTGAGGGATAGCTGAATGGTCTGCAGCGTGCCGGCAAGGTCGTAAGGAAAACCATCGAGGCCATGAAATCCCATCTCAAANCTGGGATCACCACGGCCGAACTCAACCATGTCGGTGCGAGCGTAAACGACGAAGTCGTCCACGGAATCCCGGGTGATCGTTTCATCCGCCCAGGCGATCTCATCACGATAGACGTCACTGCCGAACTGAATGGTTTCATCGCGGACGCGGCGGAATCGGTGGTCGTACCTCCGGCCGCCACGCTCAACCTGAAGCTCTGCGAGTGCGCCAGGACATCCTTCGAGAAAGCCATCAGATCCGCCAGGGCCGGTCGCCCCATAAACGCGATCGGCAAAGCTGTTCACAAAGAAGTCGACTATCGGGGATTCTCCGTCATCCCTGCCCTGAGTGGACACGGAATCGGTTGGGTGATTCACTAAGAGCCCTCATTGAATCAGCCCCTCACCGAGGTGCTTGTCATTACAATTGAACCCATTATCACCTCAGGCTCCGGCCACATCTACGACGACAGGGATGGGTGGACCGTAAAGATACGTGACAAGACACCTGCCGCTCACCACGAGCATACGGTTGTGATCACCAAGGGCCACCCGATCCTTTTGACCGCCGCGNCATAACCTGGTCCTGACGCGACTTCGCATTACTCGGCAGAATCCAGAAGCGTTTTACGCATCTTGCGCAAGATTTGAGAGATTACGCGCCTAACTCCGTGGACTTCGAATCCCTCCTTCGCAAGGGTTGCTGCGGGAAGCGCTGGAGAATCGGGATATACAACTGGTGATTACCGTTTCTCGACTACGCTTCCCCCTTCGCTGAAGCTACGGGGGAAAGGTGAACTAACAGGGGTGATCCCGTTGAACAATCGGGGGATCCTCTTCGAATAGACTTCAGATCTCCCAGATAGTCCCAATCATCATTACACAGGAGCGGCCCATGCAATCCCCTCACCAGATCTCAAAACCCGCTTATCGTCCATCCGTAATGGGAAGAAATGGCATGGTCACCTCCGGCCATCCCCTGGCCTCGCAGGCCGGTATCCAGACGTTGATGGCCGGTGGCAACGCTGTTGACGCGGCCATCGCCACGGCGTCCGCCCTGGGTGTTGTCGAGCCGGCCGCTTCGGGTGTAGGTGGTGACGGTTTCATGCTCATTTATCTCGCCGACTCGCGGTCGGTCGAAGCTGTAAACGCCACGGGCGCAGCTCCCAAAGCAGCTACGCGGGAGATCTATCTCGAAGACGGAGGAATCCCCATGAAGGGGATTCGCTCTACATCAATACCAGGACTTGTGGACGGGTGGCTGATCTCTCACAAGAAGCACGGAAAAATACCTCTCGACAAAGTGTTCGAACCTGCCGTGTCGCTCTGCGAAAACGGGTTTCCTGTGAGTTACAACCTCTCAAATAGTCTCAAGGGCGAGCACCAGAGATTCGCCGACGACCCCTTCACCCATCCGATCTTCACCGATGACGGAAAACCTCTCGACCCCGGCGATCTCCTGTATCAGAGGGACCTCGGGACCACACTCAGGAAGATCGCAGACAAGGGTCGCTCCAGCTTTTACGAAGGTGAAATCGCCGAAGCGGTTGTCGCCTTCAGCGAATCACGAGACGGTCTCCTCTCGATGGACGACCTGGCAAGTCACCACGCCCACTGGTCAGACCCGATCAGCACCGCATACAAAGGACACGAAGTCTTCGAAATGCCGCCCAATTCCAGCGGACACATCCTCCTTCAGGAACTCAACATCGTCGAACTGTATGATCTCCAGGCAATGGGGTACAACACAGTCCAGACCATTCACCTGATGGTAGAAGCCAAGAAGCTCAGTTTTGCCNACCGCGAGAAATTCATGGCCGATCCCGATTGGATCGATGTACCGATCAAAGGACTCCTCTCCAAGGACTACGCCAGAGAACAGGCAGACAGAATAGATCTCAATCGAGCTGCCGCGGATATCCCTGCCGGAGCTCCGGAATCACACCAGGACACCACCTGTTTGTGTGTCGCTGACCGATGGGGAAACGCTGTCTGTATGCTCCAGAGCATCCAGTCCGGATTCGGCTCCAGCCTGATCGCCGGCGACACTGGAATACTGCTCAACAATCGGATGACCTACTGGCACCTGGAAGAGGGCCATTCAAATTGCCTGATGCCAGGGAAACGGGTCCGCCACACCATGAATCCGGTAATCGTTACAAAGGACAAGAATCCCGTCCTCATCTGCGGTACGCCGGGAGCGGACACACAAGTCCAGACAAACCTGCAACTGGTCACCCACGTCCTCGACTTTGGACTCACACCCCAGGAAGCCGTGGAAGCACCTCGCTGGCGCAGTCTGCAGAACCCGATGGAATCAACCGTTCCCCACACCTGTGAGGACGTCCTTCAGCTTGAAGGCAGGTTCTCCGAAGACGTCCGGAACGGTCTCTCCGAAAAGGGTCACGCGCTTGAAATACTGGGCGATTGGGGAGGTCCCGGAAGCGCTCAGGCGATCACCATCAACAGTGAAACAAACGCGTTGATGGGCGGCTCCGATCCTCGACGAGATGGATATGCTGTTGGTTGGTAGCACCCAGGGAGCGTTCAATTGGCTGGTTTCGGAGTAAACGTCGCCATAATGGATGGGGATCGAGTCCTTCTTACAAAAAGAGAAGATTTCGAAGTGTGGTGTCTGCCTGGAGGTGTGGTCGAACCCGGAGAATCGGTCGCCGAAGCCGCCATCCGCGAAGCACGTGAAGAAACAGGTCTGGAAGTTGAACTTACAAGGTTGGTAGGCATCTTCTCGCGTCCGAACTGGCGTGATGGTGGAGACCACGACATTGTCTTCTCGGCAATTCCTGTCGGAGGAGAACTCAGACCTCAAGCCGAGGAAGTAATCGATATCACCTATTCCTCACCCGGCAACCTGCCCGAGCCACTCGTCTGGTGGCACAGGCAGCGAATCGATGACGCGGTCAACAGCATCGGAAGTCCTGCGTGGTCCCAGGACGCAGTCTGGCCATTGTCTGGTGTGACCTCCAGAGAGGAACTCTACAAGATGCGGGACGCGTCTCCCCTGTCCAGGCAGGAGATGTATCTGCAATATCTGCACAAGCAAGGTCCCGAGGGAGAACGACTGGAAGTACGAAACAGAGAGGAAGAACCCGATGTCTAATAGCGGAAACTATCAGGCGGATGGATACACCATCTCCTCACAACCAATAATACCNGNGGAACTGGTCATCCGGGCGTCCAAGGGAATGGACGCCTTGATCGCCGGAGAATATGAAACCGGCCATCCCCCGGAGTCCTCCTACTGGTCACCTGGCGACGATCCTCAGAAGCTCGGGAAAATCGAAATGCCGCAGATCGCCAATCTTGCGATACGCGAGCTGGTCGGACATCCAGATCTCGGGAAATGGGTGTCGGAGATTACAGGTGCAAGAATGGTCCAGGTCTGGTGGGTACAGCTTCTACACAAGCCCTCGGCGATCGCCAGAGATGGCAAAAGCGTCAGTGTCGGCTGGCACCAGGACAAACAGTACTGGAAGATTTGGAAAGAAGGAAGTGAACTCTTCACTGCGTGGGTGGCCGTCTCGGACGTTACGCCGGACGCAGGTCCGATGATCTTCGTAAGGGGATCACACAGGTGGGGGTTGCTCAATCAGGGAGACTTTTACGGAGAGGACCTCGAGCTGCAGAAGGAGGATATTACGCTACCGGAAGGCGAGCACTGGGAAGAAGTGCTCGCCACGATGCCTGCGGGTGCCGTCAGTCTCCACCACAATCTCGTATTCCACGGAAGCCCGCCCAATCGCTCCGGAAAACCGAGGAGAAGCTTTGCGATACATATGAGAACGGAAAACTCGGAACCCGCCGGGGGGGGTCTCGAAGGGCTCGCGCGTCACATCGACAACAAAGACTGCTGCCCGATTGTATTTGGCGGGTAACGGCCCGGGACCACTCGGCCACCTGAAGCTAAGCAGAGGTCTCGAGTATCTCCAGATAGGCCTTCACGGTATTTGACAGACCCATCTCCAGGGCCTCGCCAATCAGCGCGTGGCCGATCGAAACCTCTAGCACGCCGGGTATCGTACAGAATTTTCCAAGATTCTCCAGATTCAGATCGTGTCCCGCATTCACGCCCAGACCCGCCCCCTGCGCAACTCTTGCCGCTGTAGAAAATCCCTCGAATACCGCATCGAAACTTTTCTCTTCTCTGTGGGCATCCGCGTAGGGCTCAGTGTAGAGCTCGATCCGATCCGCCCCGACCATTGCGGCCCTCGGGATCTCATCCGAATCGTAATCCATAAACAGACTCACCCTGGAGCCTAATCCCTTCAGTTCTTCAATTATCGGCCTCAACCGTTCGCCGTCCGCAGCCAAATCCCAGCCGTGATCCGAAGTGAACGCCTCGGGTGAATCCGGCACCAGTGTACACTGATCCGGCTTCACCTGTCTGCAGGTATCCATATACCCTTTCTCGAAGGGATTCCCTTCAATGTTAAACTCCACGTTGGACACGAGCGGCAACAGATCATCGACATCCGATGGACGAATGTGCCGCTGATCCGGACGTGGGTGCACGGTGATTCCGTAGGTGCCGGCGTCAATGCAGATCTGGGCCGCGTTTGTCACACTCGGTATCCCAATCNTACGCGTATTCCGCAACAGTGCCACCTTGTTTACGTTCACGCTTAGCCTGGTCATCTCGATTCCCTCCACTGTCGTTTTGATTCTTGGAAAGAGCTATTCAGGATCTGGTTTTCAATTGACTTTTGGGGAGCACCCACCTATACATCCTGTGTCTCAGAATATACACGATTTATTCACAATCCTCTAATCCACCGGTTCATCCTGGAGAAGGCTATGACCCCGGAAGAGAAATTCCTATTCGACCTGGAAGGGTATCTGGTCGTAAAAGACGTTCTCACTGCAGAAGAGGTCGCAGAGATGAATAAGCAGGCGGATGTCGCATTTCCACCTGAAGGAGAAGATACCGGTTACCGACGCCAGAGCCGTGTGTCGCTCTGGGGATCCTCGTTTCAGGCCCTCATCGACCATCCCAGGATCACCCCTTACCTCGATAAACTCCTAGGTCCGAAGTTTAGGATCGACCACGACTACTGCATCTTTATGAGAAAGGACGGCAAGGGTGGAGGTCTCCACGGCGGCGAAACAGACCGGGCTCCGGACCATTGGTACAAATACAAGGACGGAATGATGCGAAACGGGCTCACCGTGGTGACCTTCTTTCTCTCGCACGCGAACTCTGGANATGGTGGGTTCACGTGCATCCCAGGGAGCCACAAATCCAACTTCGTTTCCAGCCTCCCCAGCGACGTCCGAAAATTCGAACGTGATGCACACTACGTCTTCCAGCCCGAGGTGAGTGCCGGAGATGCACTCATCTTCACCGAAGCGCTAATCCACGGCACACGTCCCTGGACAGCAGACCAAGAGCGCCGGGCGCTCCTCTACAAGTTCTCACCAGGACACTCATCCTGGTCACAGAACTACTACGACCCAGACGCTTACGACAATCTCAGCGAACAACAGGCGCGTATTCTCGCACCACCTTCGGTCGGCAGTCGCCCGGACAGTCTGCAAGCGACAGATTAGGTCAGGACTTGCCTGACCAAAGCCGACGCACTCAAAAAGTCGATTGACACCACGTGGGGAACTCAGGAGATCTGATTCCTCCCACAGGAATACTATGTGGCAGCAGCGCTGGCATCCTTTGAGAGAAGAGTGGATCATCGTAGCCGCACACCGGCAGAACCGGCCCTGGATTGGCGAAACGGTTGACCCACTCGAAGAACCCCTCGCAGAATACGACCCTCAGTGCTACCTCTGTCCAGGTAACAACCGCATCGGCGAAGCACGGAATCCTGCCTACCCTGCAACCCACGTGTTCGACAACGACCATCCCTGTGTCGGTCTGGACGCTCCGGAGAATCTTCCTACCCCTCCGGAGCCGTATCGCAGCCGTCCCGCAAATGGGATCGCTCGTGTCGTCTGTTACAGCCCAAAACACAACCTTACTCTCGCAGANCTCCCCGTACCCGAGATCGACGATCTACTGTCGGTCTGGCAGGAGCAGATGGCGGACCTGGGGAATCGTCCTGAAATTGATCACGTCCTGATTTTCGAAAACAAGGGCGAAGTCGTAGGCGTCTCGAATCCACACCCCCACTGCCAGATCTACGCGACCAACTTCGTCTTCAAAACGATCGAAACGGAGACTGCTGCAAGCCGCAGACACTTTGACGAAACCGGCAAGGTCCTCTTTCAGGAAATTCTCCGGGCTGAATCTTCAGACGGTCGCCGAATCATTTACGAAAATGACTCGGCGATCGCCTTCATTCCCTACTTCGGCAGATATGCCTATGAAGTCTTCATTGCACCGAAGGAAACGCACCCCACGCTCGCACAGCTCTCGAAAGCCGAGCGCCTCGATCTAGCTAGGGCACTTAAGGACATAACCGTCAGATTCGACAACCTCTGGGAAATGCCCTTCCCTTACGTAATGCCGCTTCACCAGGCGCCCACGGACGGGAAGGACCACAGTCTGTTCCACTTCCATATCGAGTTTCACCCACCTCTCCGCAAACCAGACCTCCTCAAGTACCTTGCCGGCCCGGAGATCGGTGGCGGTAATTTCCTCAGTGACACCTTGCCGGAAGAAAAGGCGGCGGAGCTTCGCGAATTGTCCTACGTACACTACAAGACTGGAAAAGATTAGAATGGCTGAGCTCCGAGAATCGACCGACACAGGCGCCTTTGTCTCACTCGTTCGTCAACTGCCTGCATCAGATGACCCCGCACTGCGTGATCTCTTTGATCCTGGCGCCCAGGTTACAATAGCGCGAGCCCCTGGACGTTTGGACGTAATGGGGGGTATCGCCGATTACTCCGGAGCACTCGTCCTCCAGCTCCCGCTCGCCGAGGCCACTTACGCGGCAATCCAGCTTACCGAATCTCCGGAAATCACTGTCGTGACTACCGGCGATCTCCCCGGTCGGTCCCGCTCGACAACCCTCACACTCGAGAATCTCGGACTCCCTGGCGACCCACTTGGCTACTCGCAGGCTGCCGAATTCTTCGCCAAAAGCCCTCCAACGNATTGGGCAGCGTATATCGCCGGAGCATTCACTGTACTCGCCCTGGAAAAGGGGGCTAGGTTTACCCAGGGAGCAAATATCCTAATCGACTCCGACGTGCCCGAGGGCAAGGGCGTCAGCTCCTCGGCCGCACTCGAAGTCGCCGGTATGAACGCGATCGCTGCGGCCTACAAAATTAACCTCTCGGCAAGAGAACTTGCCCTTCTCTCCCAGAAGGTGGAAAACCTTGTCGTCGGCGCGCCCTGCGGGGTAATGGACCAGATGACCAGTGTATTTGGTGAAGCGAACACCTTGATGGCGCTGTTGTGTCAACCCGCCGAACTCCAGGGGAACATCTCGATACCCGATGGACTCGCCGTTTGGGGACTGGACTCGGGTATCCGTCACTCCGTCTCCGGCGCAGACTACAGCTCTGTCCGAATTGGCACGTTTATGGGTTACCGAATCCTCGCTGAAGAAGTTGGACTGACGGCTCGTGCGATGGACAACAAGGTCACTGTTGATGACCCAACGTGGCACGGATATCTGGCAATCGTGACGCCTTCTGTATTCGAAAGCCGTTTTGCTCAGATCCTCCCCGAGCGAATCACCGGTAGAGAATTCCTCCAGAAATTTCACGGGACAACAGACCCGATTACCACGGTCGATCCAGATACGGAATACGCCGTGCGAGAGCCCGCCGCGCACCCGGTCAATGAGCACTGGCGTGTCAAAACCTTTGCTTCGCTCTTACAGTCTGAAGTAAGTGAAGAACGATCGGAGCTCCTGGGTGAGTTGATGTACCAGTCTCACACGAGCTACTCCTCTTGTGGTCTTGGCTCGGACGGGACCGACCGTCTCGTGGAATTGGTTCGAGAGACCGGTTCAGAGGAAGGGCTTTTTGGCGCGAAGATCACAGGTGGCGGAAGTGGCGGCACCGTAGCCGTCCTGGGTCGAGCGAGTGCACTAGAGGCGGTCCAGGCAGTTGCCTCCCGCTATCAGGGAGAGACCGGACACAATCCGCACGTTTTTACCGGGTCTTCGATGGGTGCTTGCGCCTTTGGCACGCCTACGATTGATCTAAGGTAGCGCGGGTTCCCGGAACGTTCCAGATTATGGGCTACGTAACGGCTCGAACACCACCGGAAAGTGTGCGAGAAGCGTACGAAGTCGCAAGGAGAGTGGGCAGGATCTTCTTCTGATTGAAGGTTTTCCTTTCGTAAGGGTCACCGAATAAGGGACCTTTCCAGCTTCGGTTTTTGTCAACACTGCACCGGAGAATATTCTGAGGGAAGCCAGTTCTCCCAGGGTCAGGTCGTAAATGTCTTTGGCATCCCGGGCGAAAGATGTGGAAATTCCCACCGTTAGAATGAAGAAAATCTGCCTTCGGAGGCCCTTGACGGTTCGCATTAACTTACCTTAGTTTCAATGAGATATACTTATTGTGCAGTACCCTAACATCAAGTCTGGGACGATCAGCTTTGATCCCAAGCTAAGAACTGGACAAACGCGAGCACGCACACCTCAAGTCCTGGTTGAAAAATACGACTCAAGCCTTATATTGCCAAGCACTTCCCGGAATTTTGGCAATCAGGATAGCCGGATTGAGAGGACTGAAAATGAATACGGCAACGTCAGCACATATAAACTCCGTTAACCGAGTCTACAGCGATGAGAATCATAGCGCTTTTACGGATATGTGTCGGTTCAACGACCGGCTGTATCTTTGTTTTAGGACTTGCCCTGACGGACACGGCGTCTTCTCCACCTCCAGCATCATCATAATGGCCAGTTCAGACGGGTCGGAATGGACCCGAGTCCATTCCTTCAACGTACCGAACCGAGACACGAGGGATCCACACTTTCTCATTTTCAGAGAAAAATTGTTTCTGTACACTGGAACCTGGCTCCCTTCGGTCGAAGGTGAGTTGCGTGACCTCAACGATCACCTTGGATACGCCGTCTTGACCAAAGATGGCCGATCCTGGGAGGGACCTCACCTCCTCGAAGGCACATATGGACATTACATTTGGCGTGCTGCCTCATTCGGTCAAACCGCCTATCTCTGTGGAAGGAGACGGTGTGGCTTCCGACCTAACGTCGAGTCAGAGAAAGTACAGGAAGAAATCGAGGCCGTCATGCTCGAAAGCGATGACGGCCTCGTATGGCGTTTTGCAGCTTTTTTCAATACAGACTTTGGCAACGAAACAGCCTTCCTCTTTGAGCCCGACGGTTCGGTTTTAGCTCTGGCGAGAGGCGGCGGACCTCAACCTGCTCGAATCTGCCGATCATCCCCACCTTATGCAGAATGGTCACGCACCAATCTGGATCGCAATATCGGAGGCCCTCTCCTGGCCAGGTGGGGAAACCGGTACCTTGTCGGCGGCAGGAAAACCCTCGTGGCTGACATGGTTACCAACCATGGGGCCTTTATTGAGGGACAGGCCATCACAACGCTGTATTGGCTCCAAAACGACATCCTCCACGAAATTGTCGAGTTGCCAAGCGCAGGCGATAATTCTTACCCGGGTTTCATCGAAATCGACGAACATCGTGCCCTGGTTTCCTACTATTCAAGCCACGAAGGCCAGGCATCCATCTACCTCGCCAATCTCAATCTTACCTGAGCCTTTTTGGCTAACGTGTTTCTCCCCCGTATCTTCAAGCGCAATCGCCCGTCCGCCGTAGCTTTAGCGAAGGTGGAAGAGACCGGCATTTCAAAGTAAGTCTTCGGATCAGACCCAAACACGAAGCACTCGAGGTGGGTTATTCACAAGCTGGATTTACGCCTCTCCTCAACCCTTCACACGGTCCTCGCGGCCTCCCACCCGAGCAGCGCCTTTTTCCTGACAGAACCCCATCGATACTTGTACATTTCGCCCGAATTGGAAATCACTCTGTGACAAGGAATCAACAAGGCAATAGGGTTCATTGCCACCGCATTCGCCACGGCTCGATATGCCTTGTCCTTACCCAGCTGCGAGGCAACGTCACTGTAGCTGAGGACACACCCCTCAGGAATATTCAACAGGGCTCGCCAGACGTTTATCTGGAAGTTTGTGCCCTTCACCATCAGGTTAAACGACTGGGATTCTCGGGAATCTCCCCCATTGAATATGCCCTCCACTATCGGGTGAATTCTCGTTGATCGTTCTGTGAATTCTGCGCCGGGCCAGGGGTCGAACAAGTCATTGAGGGCCTCTGATTGCTTTCTCCCTTCTACGAATCCAAAATGGCAGATCCCTCGCTTGGTGACGGCACCCAGGCAATCCCCGAAGGGAGACTCGCAGAATCCGAAAGAAATCTCCAGGCCTTCAGCCTCCCGCTTGAAATCACCCGGAGTCATAGCATCGAAATTCACAAATAGATCGTGAAGGCGTCCGTGACTGGAGAGTCCCGCATCCCGGGATGCCTCCAAAATACTTCTGGATTCTTTTAGCCTTTTCTTCGTATACCCTAGAGTGAGGAACTGAACGAATTGGATCGGACTGGTCCCGGCCCACCGCTTGAAGAGCCGATCGAAATGGTATTTGCTCAGGTGAACGCTTTCTGCGATTTCCTCGAGTTGAGGCTGTGATTTGAAGTTCGATTCAATATATTGAATCGCTTTCTCGATTCTGCGGTAATCTTCCGATTCTTTAACAAATCCACCCATTTTGTTCCCCTGGACGTTTTTGGTGCACATCTTGGTTCTCTGTGGTTTGTGCGCTCTTGGCTTGCATTTTAAATCTAAGGGTTACGAACAGGTATGGCGACCCGAATCTTGCTCAGATTCCGGCACCATTAACAGGCAGGGTTCGAGAACATGATTACCACCGATCAGAACTGGAAAGACTTGCAGCCGAGCAAGAAACCGCAATGTTTATCTACCTCACTTCAATCTACGGCGACGGACCTTTAAAGCTCGGGGCAGTCATCAATTGTGCAAGGACAACCGGAAGACCCTTGATAGTGGACGCAGCTGGCAGCCTTGGGGTGTGGGTCAAATCCGCCAAAGGGTGAAGTACCGCCGGAGCAAACGTCCCTCCCCCCACTGTCGTTTTTTCCGGCAAGCTCTCTGTAGGAGAGCACAGCCTATATATTACCTGTCAAGGAACGTTTTCACCTGCTGTCATATTGGAATCTGGGCTGGGATCTTGGAGTTCAACGTGGGCAAATTGGTCTTGGAGGAGCAAGCACAGGAGGAAGATCCCATTTATCAGAGTGCCAAAACGTATTGTTGCAGAATATAGGGCGGTCAGGCCAGACACGAACCAGAAGCTGAATTCGACGCCACCATCGAGGAGATCGGTTGGTTCGATCTCAAAGACCCGTCGAAATGGGACCGTTTGGCTGTGGAGGACAAGTTCACCTGTCCGCTTATCCAGCGACTGAGATCTGCGTTGGGATACAACGATATCTGATGCACTCTCAGTCTATTTTCAGTCTGGTGATGGATAATAGAAAGGAACTGTTCGAGGACCCGAAACCAATGAATACAGAGATTCTTTTTCACCGGGAGACAACGGCCTGATGGACAACAATCCCAAGCGCGTTGCACACTGGCCCCTTGCAGGCGATACTTCTGACGTCGTGGGCCAACACCATGGCCGGGCAAACCAGCTTGCCTTTACCGCCGGTCCCCACGGCGATCCCAACGGCGCTGCGTGGTTCGATGGTTGTCGTAGTTATATCGAGGTCGAGGACCACCCTAACATCCGTCTTGGAACAGGTGATTTTACATTCACTGGCTGGGTGCGCAGCCAGTCGCCGATGACACACGGTTTTGGCGACATCCTTTCAAAGTTCGACCCGGTTGGGCGGTGTGGCATAAATCTTCACATAAGCGGATCATCCCCGGCATATAGCGCGATGTCCGACCAGAGACATGTCCACTTTGGCATCGACGATGGGTATATCGGTCAGTGGGTAGATCTGGGAAAACCTGAACCCACCAACTCGAACGTCACGGCAATGGTAACCTGGCGGGGAGAGCTTTATGCCGGCATTGCCGATGCAGACGCTCCAAAGAAGGCCTGCCGAATTTTCCGATATGAGAGCCACCAGCGTTGGCACGACTGCGGTCGCCTGGGCGAGGATCCCAATGTCCTCTCAGTCCAGTCCATGATCGTACACAACGACCGGATCTATGCGGGCAGCGGAAACTGGGACTGGGTGAAAGCCTTCGGCGAATTTCCTGGATTCAAACCTTCTAAGGTTCACGTTTACGAATATCAGGGCGGCACTGAATGGCATGATCTCGGCCAGGTAGGAGAAGGTTACAGGGTGATGTGTATGGGCTCATTCGAGGGCGACCTTTACGCGGGAATGGACAAGGGGGATGGTGGCGGCAGAGTCTTCTGCTATCGCAACAGCGAGTGGTATGATTGCGGTGCTCCGGACGGTCTTAATGTCGAAGGATTTCTGCCTATGGGTGGCAACCTCTATGTTTGCACCCACGGAAGCATCTACCGCTATGAAGGTGAAACGAACTGGAAGTGCCTTGGAAAGGATCCATTTGGGATCAACCAGATACATTCCATGGCCGAAGTAGACGGACAACTATGGATTGGTACCTGGCCGCAGGGCTACGTGCTGCGTCTGGAGCGTTCCGGTGAATGGGTTATCGCCGGACGGTTGGGGATTCCGGAAGGATTGTTCGAGTGCAACGAAGTCATGGACCTCCGGGTACACAACGGCAAACTATACGCTGCATTGATACCGAAAAGCCAGGTCTGGCGTTACGAATCTGACGAGCATTGGACCTTGATATCCAGCCTGGCGAGCCGTCGTGACTGGTTGCCGGACGACCCCGATTCATGGTGCAGGGTGACCTGTCTGAACTCGTATCGAGGACAGCTCATCGCATCTACCGGAAGCTGTTTCAGCCGGTCCCTGCATCAGGATGAGGAGGATACCTTGGGACGTGTGCACGCATTGACCGTAGGGCAGGTTTGCAGCCATGAACATGATATTGGCGGTGAGTGGACGCACCTCTCAGCGATAAGGGAAGGCAAGGAAACACGACTCTTTATCAATGGCAACCTGTCTTCCTCATCCCGATCACCTGAGGATACCACCTTCGACTTAACCAATGTGAGCCCCCTGTATCTTGGATACGGTCCGCAGACCTACTTCAGGGGCGCCATGGCCGATGTTCGATTATATGACGGTGCCATATCTGAACATGAGATAGATTTGATCTTGAATGTCTGACACCATTCCTCGAGAGGTACCAAAATGCCCGATCGACCGAACATCCTGTTTATTACTACCGACCAGCAATACGCGGGCGCGATGTCGTGCGCAGGTAACCCGGCTGTCCATACCCCACATATGGACAGCCTCTCGGAAACAGGCGTACGCTTCACCCGCGCATATTGCAGCCACCCGTTGTGCGGCCCTCAACGGGCGAGTATCATGACGGGTCTCTATCCCCACGAGAACGGAGCAATCTCCAACAATACTCCGATCCACGAGGATCTAAAGGGTAGAACCCTGGGCAATTTCCTTGCAAATGCCGGATATGCGGGTGCCCTTTCCGGAAAATGGCACGTCCCTGGTGCATCACCCGAGGAGTGTGGACTCGAGGTCCTTGGCGTAACAAGGGATGACGAAGTCCCTCTTCGGGCAATCGATTTCATGAAAAGGGAGCGTGCAGGACCTTTCTTCCTGTTTGCCTCTTTCACAAACCCTCACGACATCTGTCAGGTTGCTCGCAACCAGCCCCTGCCGCAGGGATCTGTACGGCAACCCGAAACAGTTGAGGAATGTCCAAGTCTGCCGGCCAACTTCGCAATTCCTCCCTACTCCCCGGACATGCTGCAGATGTTGCGTCAGGCGAGCAGGCGAATTTATCCAACCATCGAGTTTACCGAAGACGATTGGCGGCAACTGCGCTATTTCTATTTCCGACTATGTGAAAAAGTTGATCGGGAAATTGGCGTCCTGCTGAACGGCCTCCGCGACCTTGGTCTTGAAGAGGACACATTCACCGTCTTCACTTCCGATCACGGCGACGGGCATGGCGCACACAATTGGAACCAGAAGACGAGCCTCTACGAGGAGGTCATCAATGTCCCGTTCATCGTTAGCCAAAAAGGAGTGACACAGGCCGGAGGTGTCAACGACTCCCACCTTGTCTCCATTGGACTGGACGTGCTCCCCACACTGTGCGATGTTGCTGAAGCTGATGTTCCTGATACACTGGAAGGTTTGAGTCTACGTACCCTGGCCGAGGGTAATAATTCGGAATCGTGGCGAGATGAGCTCGTAGTGGAAACAATACTGGACATCGACGGTGGCCCTGGCGGTGCCGGCAATTCTCGCGCCCTGTTGACCGACAGATACAAATACAGCATATACACAATGGGCCGCTATCGCGAACAGCTGGTAGACCTGAAAGATGACCCTGGTGAAATGGTTAACCTGGCTGTCAACTCACGATTCGATGACGTCCTGAACGATCATCGGAAATCCCTGCGAGACTGGTGTGAAAGGACGAACGATCCATTTGAAAGTATGTGTGCGTAAGCTGTGAAGTCGGGAAGTATTTCGCGGACTGGTCGATGGGAAAGGCTAGCAACAATCCCATAGACCCAACGTCTCCCTGAACCGTGATGTCTTTACCCATCCCTATCCTGCTAAGATCGTCTGAATTGGCTGAAGCTCCTTGATCGAATTGGCGTGGAAGAATCCGAGCCGGACCACAGCACACTCAGTCAACTGCAGTATCGTGCCTTGCTTACCTTAACTTTCGAGAATATTGACATACATCTTGACAGGCCTATTTTACTCAATTATGATGCATTCTATGCGAAAATCGTCACAGGCGATCGAGGCGGTTTCTGCTATGAACTGAATGAGTGTTTGTGTCAATGTCTGTCGGCCGTGGGGTATGATGTGGAACGCCTGGAATGTCGCGTGGAGCTACGTGAATCAGGTTCTTCCTTCGATCACCAGATTACGCTGGTGAGGATTGACGGCTTTCGTTGGATGGCCGACATCGGGTTTGGAGACAGCACAATAGTTCCCCTGAATCTAGATGAAAGGTATCCGCAGACAGATGGTCGATCGTGGTTTCGTGTGAACGAATGGGGGGATCACCTGCAACTGTCCCTGCTTGGCGAGGCCGGAGGCTGGTCGAAGATGCTCACTCTGAACATGGTGCCGCAGCAACGGTTGCCGATGTGATGACTCCCAGGACAGTGGTCAAGGATCTGGAAGCGGACACACGGATGGCCGACCTGAGGGATCAGGAAGAGGTTATCGGTGTCGTGCTCCGACGCGAGATCCTCGCCGCTATGGCGGAAGACCGATGGAACACCCGGATACCGAAACTGATGGCCCCCGCGGAGTTCGTTGTGGATTCGATGAGGCTGGACCGTCTTCTCAACCGATTTCTGAACCGTAGACAGCATCTTCTGGTGGTGATTGACGAATACGGGTCTCAAGCCGGAGTGGTGACGCTTGAGGACGTCCTGGAGGAAATGCTCGGTCAGGAGATCGTGGACGAATTCGACGAAACTCGGGATATACGGGCGTTGGCCAGGGAGAAGCGTCAAGAGGCCCTGGCTGAGAGTATTTAGGTAGACCAGTTAGGTCCGGAACGGCTCGCAGCATGACGACAATTGTAGGTCAGCTCGATTTCTGACCTGGTAGGCGTGTTGTTGTTTGTTCTAGTAGTATCTCAACCTGGGCATTTGGGCGATGGCTATCAGCTGCATGAGTCGGTGGCCAACGCAAGGAGTATTACCAAACACAAAAGGAGGAAAAGTCTTGCGTTGTTTACTCATAACGTCTCTATTGCTTGTGTCCCCCTTCGTGGCCGGGGCCGGCGAGGAAGTCAATGTCTATTCCCACAGGCACTACGACACCGACCGCATGCTTTTCGAAAAATTCACCCGGAAGACCGGCATCGCAGTCAACGTGGTCAAGGCCAGTGCCGACCAGCTGATCAAGCGGCTCGAGATCGAAGGCGATCAGTCACCAGCCGATCTCCTCATCACCGTAGACGCCGGGCGGCTCTACCGTGCCTACGAAAAGGGGCTCTTGCAACCCGTCGAGTCGGACACGCTCAAGTCGCGGGTGCCCGCACATCTGCGCGATCCCCAGGGCTACTGGTACGGCCTGACCATCCGGGCGAGGGTCATTGTCTACGCCAGGGACCGGGTGAAGCCTGAGCAATTGTCCTCCTACGAAGCCCTGGCCGATCCCCGGTGGAAGGGCAAAGTCCTGGTGCGCTCGTCCCAGAACATCTACAACCAGTCGCTGATGGCTTCCATGGTTGTCGCCCACGGCAGCGAAGGGGCGCAGGAGTGGGCCAAGGGACTGGTCGCCAACTTTGCACGTACGCCCAAAGGCAACGACAGGGATCAGGTCAAGGCCATCGCCAGCGGGATTGGGGACGTGGCGATCGTCAACACTTATTATATCGGCAAATTGCTCCACTCGGACGACGAAGCCGAGCGCAGTGCCGGATCCAACGTGTCGATTTTCTTCCCCAACCAGGCTGATCGGGGCGCCCACATCAACGTTAGCGGTGCCGGGGTGACAAAGAGCGCTAAGAATCTGGAAAACGCCCTTGCTCTGCTGGAATTTCTCAGTGGCCAGGAGGCGCAGCGGGCCTTCGCCGAAGCCAATTTCGAATATCCGGTCAATCCAGAGGTGGAAAAGCCTCCCCTGGCCAAATCGTGGGGCGCATTCAAAGTCGACAAAATCAATCTCTCGCTTTTGGGCAAGCACAGCTTTGAGGCTGTCAAGATCTTTGCCCAGATCGGTTGGCGCTAACCGAATGACACATCACATTGCTTTCGAATAGGCAACGGGTATCAGAACGTTAAAGTACACCCTCAACGGCTGGTCGGTGGCGACGGGGCTGATCGCTCTGTCACTCACCGTTCCGATCCTCTATTTGGGCTGGCGGCTCTTCGGCGAGGTGGGTGAGGCATGGACCGACGTGGTGGCCGACTTACTGCCAGGCTACGCCCTCAATTCCCTGATTCTGCTCCTGGGCGTGGGTGCTCTGACTCTCCTGGTGGGCACACCTATCGCCTGGCTGGTGGTCGTCTACCGCTTTCCGGGCCGCGCTTTTTTTGCCTGGACCCTCGTTTTGCCTCTGGCGATTCCAACCTATATTACCGCCTATACCTACGCCGGCATTTTTGGTTATGGCGGGCCCGTCAGACAGGTCCTGGCGGCGCTGGGTTTGGCCCGGCTGGGGCCGCATCTGGACATCACCAATATCTATGGAGTCATCGGCGTCATGGCCTTTGCGCTCTATCCTTATGTCTATCTGACAGCGCGGGCATCGTTCGCCCAGCAGTCCAATGCCGTGATCGAGGCGGCGCAGAGTTTGGGCAAGACGCCGTTTCAGGCCTTCTGGCGTCTGGCCTTGCCGCTGGGGAGACCCGCTCTGGTGGGCGGCGCGAGTCTGGTGGGAATGGAGACGCTCAACGAGTATGGGGCCGTTAAATATTTCGGGGTTGACACCTTTACGACTGGTATTTTCAGCGCCTGGTTTTCGCTGGGGGACGCCGATGCAGCGATTCGATTGGCCGCCTGTGCCCTGGTTTTCGTCTTTGCGGTCCTGAGCCTGGAACGCGCCCAGCGCGGGCAGCGGCGTTTTGCCGAGAGCCGACAAACCCATCCGTTGCGTCCCCGGCACCTGGTTGGAATACGTGGTGCAGGGGCCTGTGTGCTTTGCGCCCTACCCTTTGTGCTGGGTTTTGCTTTGCCAGTGTCGCAGCTGGGTGTTTGGGCTTTGAGGACCTGGCACCAAACCATCGGCGTCGGATTCTTCGGCCTCATGTGGCATAGTTTTGCGCTGGCGGCGTTGGCGGCCTTGCTGGTGGTGTGTGTTGCCCTGCTGCTGGTCTATACGGAGCGGCTCTATGGATCCTACGGGGTGCGCCTTCTGGGCCGGATCGCCACACTGGGCTATTCTGTGCCCGGGGCGGTAATCGCCGTGGGGGTCATGCTGCCTTTCGTCCAAATCGACCGCATCCTGGATCAGGCTGCGCAGGCCTGGCTGGGGTTTTCAACCGGCCTTTTGCTCAGCGCCACCCTGGGGGCACTGGTTTTCGCCTATCTGGTCCGTTATCTGGCAGTGGGATATCAATCTGTGCAGGCCGGCTTCGAGGGTCTGGATCGCCACGTGGAAGAAGCGGCGCGCTCGCTGGGGGCAGGGCCCTGGCGCACCCTGATGCGGGTGGATGTGCCACTGGTCAAGACGATGCTTCTGAGCGCAGGCATGCTCGTCTTTGTCGATGTGCTCAAGGAATTGCCGCTCACCTTGATCTTGCGCCCCTTCAATTTTGATACCCTGGCAACCCGGGCCTTTGAGCTGGCCAGCGACGAAGAAGTGCCTGCTTCAGCCAATGCTGCGCTGATTATTGCCGCATTAGGCACCCTGTCGGTGTTGCTATTGAATCGATTAATGGCACGGAGGGAAGCATGAGCCTTCTGTGCCTTCGCGGCCTGTCCAAGCAATATCCCGGTGTATCTTGTCGGTCCCTCGTGGATTTCGATCTGGACGTGGCACGCGGCGAACTGGTGGCTCTGGTGGGCGAGAGCGGGAGTGGCAAAACCACGACTTTGCAACTGGTGGCTGGTTTTGAGGCGCCGACGGCGGGGTCGATCTGGCTGGATGGCCAGGTGGTGTGCGACGAGAAGACCTTCGTACCTCCGGAGGCACGCGGCATCGGCATGGTCTTCCAGGATTACGCTCTCTTCCCGCATCTGTGTGTCGGCGAAAATGTCGCCTTCGGATTGTGCACCAGGGGTCGTGACGCAAAACAGGTTGTGGCGAACATGCTTGAGCTGGTAGATCTGGGGGGATACGAAGCGCGCCATCCGCACCAGCTGTCGGGAGGCCAGCAGCAGCGGGTGGCCATCGCCCGCGCCCTGGCACCACGCCCATCCCTTCTGCTTCTAGACGAACCCCTGAGCAATCTCGACGCCGCCTCAAAGACCCAGGTTCGAGACGAACTCCTCGACATTATTCGCCGCACCCAGACCACAACGATTTGGGTGAGCCACGATGTCAAGCATATGATGGCGGGCGTTGATCGGATCGCCATTCTCAAGGAGGGATGCCTGCAGCAGATCGGCGCGCCCGAGCAGCTCTATGGCCAGCCCAGCAATTGCTATGTGGCGGGTTTTTTTGGCAAGACCAATATTCTGCCTGCCCGTGTCGTAGACGGGCGCCTGGAGACGCCGATCGGTCCGGTGGAAATTGACGACGTGGAGGATTTGGGAGAGGCGGTGGAGGTGGCGATCCGGCCCGGTCATTTCACCCTGGTGGCGGAGGGGCAAAGTCCCATCAAGGGCATTGTCAAGAGGGTCCATTTCCAGGGGGAGTACCGCGAGGTTCTTGTGGAGATCGGCACCTGCGAGTTGTCGATTTACGTTAATCGGGAACACCGCGTGGAGGTAGGCGAACGAATTTCTCTGCGTACAGATCACAGCGAAGTGCGCGTATTGAAGTGCGGCGATCATGGGGGCCAGATGCAGAGCACTTATAGAATTGGCGGAAAAAGCCGCGACTTACCGGGATAGGTGGTCGTGCGCCTCGGCTGCATCGGTTATGGCGGAACCCAACCTGATCAGTACAGGAGCTGCAAACTCTCGCGACACCGACCCAGGCAAGCCCTGGTCAGCGACTCGTACAGCCGCTGGCTGCCGCATCGATGGAAAACGCCGGATACGTTAAGTACGTCTGGTGGTGAGAGGGGGATCGTGATTGCCCTCCCTACTCGCTTCTGAATGCGGAAACTACACAGCAGCTGCGATCAGCAGCTCGAATTTCTCACCCGAACCGGATCGCAGAAACGTGCGAAAACCCTGCTCTCCCAGCGCCTCGATCATCGGTGTGGGTTTGAACGACACCGTCAAGCACAACAGATCCTTGCCTTCCAGCTGTCGCGCATGGGCCATCACATCGTTCAACGGCATTTGTCCCCTCGAAAGAAGCGCATCTGCATCCATCGTCGCATTCACCGTACCGACGGTCACCCATTCGGGCGCTTCGACATCCGCTGTGCCGTCTTCACTCTAAGGAATATCTTCCACCGATTGACCCACCACCTCGCGCAGCTTGCGCACCATTTCGCGGGGTTCCAGTTTGGCCATGCCCGCTGCCGTTTCCAGCGACGCCAGTTTGGCAACCGTGCGGCGCAACATGGGGTTTTTCAGCTTCTTAAACGCAGGCGCCATTCCGATCAAGACGTCCTCCAATTCGGGGTACGCTTCCAGCAGTTCGGCCACCCTGGTCTGTGGCGTTATGGGGAGTTCAGCCATCGGAACCTCCGGCGGTGTCGTATTCGAGTGGAAATGGTACAAGAAGGCGTGTTGCGCCAAAACCTAGTAGAAAAGGGCGAGATCGTTGATGAAGCCTGCTGTGGCATCTTGAGGACTGAATGGGAGGCCCACAAAGAATCAACGACATAGGAGATATCACATGTCTCGCGACAACTGGTTTCAGATGCACGAAGACGAACGGAGAATCAGGATCGAAACTGATGATCTCGAGGCTGCAATTCCCAAGAAAGACCCCAAACATTGGATGACTGGTATAGAAAAAGGGTCATTCCTGGACAAAGCCACTGGCTTCAGGGAAGTAGGCGATGGGTTGATGGTGGTCGACTGGCTGATGGAGCCGGGGAGCGATGGTGAATATGCAGATGAGACATTTGCGCCCGATGGAAATGGCATCGCACGTTACGCTTGGCACGAAAACGAAACTGAGTCATCCGCGAAGGATTATGCGATCCAATGCCACGGCAGGAGCAATCGCAAGCGCGTCATAGAGGGTCCCCAACTTTGTCACCGCATGAAACCCGTTGAACCCGAAGTAATCCAGGGTACTGACTATGTAGCTGTCCGCACCACGTATCAATTCGAGTATGCCGCCCCAGGAAAGAAAGCCGGATCTATCTGGACACAGCTGATCGTATTTCCGAAGGGGGAAAGGCACTTCCTATTAATGGATAAGATCGACAGTGTGAATGACGCTGAAGAGATGTTTCTGCGAAAGGACACTCCCGGCTTTGTCCGTCACGTCAAAGGATATACCTTCAGTGAGATGTATCTCAGCTACCTGGGTAGTCCTAACGGAGNGCACATCCCAGCCACCGAATTTTACACCCCATTTCCTCCCGACCTGAAATTTGGGCATCGCCGCGACTTGAATACCATCCCTGATCATTTCATTCGCGCTTATCATCTTCGAAATCCANATACAGGCCGCCCGGGCCCATGGATCGCCGGCTTGACGCTCGAACCCTCGATCGTTTACGAGGCCTGGTGCAGTATGCGTCCTGGCGACATCATCGTCATGATAGAGGAAATTCACGGGAGGCGGTCAAATCCGGCGAATCGTTCAGCTCTGCCCACATCGTCGGATTCTTCGATACAGTCGCTGAAATGCATCGGACCTACCGACAACACAAAGGACACACGGCTCTCCAAACAGACAATGCAGGCTGGACTCTTAGATAAGGGCACGATGCATCTTGCCCGCTATTCTTCCAGACCATACGATTGCAACTTGCACATCCTGGTGCACCCAAGCCCAACCAATCGAACCAAANCTGTGACGATATCAACCCTAGGGAGTTTCTACATCGAGCATCGACCTACTCTGTCACAGGGCTCTCACTGGAAGGGCTTGCAGACTCTCTGACCAATGCTGATGCAGTTGCGCAACCNAGCGACGTAATGGAGACAACTATGACAGACGTGACATTTGACGATCTTCTCGAAATCCGCAAGGGCGAAGAAGGGCTGACAATGGGCAGTGGTCCCAGTCGCATTGGGACAGTCTCCAACATCGAAGAATGGGAGATAAAAGCCGCTGCCTTGAGGGATATCTTCCGCCAGACGCTTGGGCGAAAACCAGATGTGGATTGCCCCCTAGATCAAGAAGTCGTGGAAGAGAAAAACCACGGCGACCACATCAGGCGTACCATAGCCTACAACCTGGCTCCGGATGAACGGATAAACGGGTACCTGCTGATCCCAAAGAATCTGAAAGGCAAAGCCCCTGCGGTCTTATGTATCCATCAGACAACACCGTTTGGCAAAGAGCAGGTTGTCGGCACCGATGAGAGCGAAGTCGGCCGAGACCTCTCCTATGCGCTTCACCTCGTCAGAGAGGGCTTCGTGACCTTTGCCTACGATCTGCTCACAGCCAACGAACGAAAATACAAGGACCTCAGAGACTTCGAAACAGCNCCTTTCTACGAGAAATTCCCCGAGTGGTCTATCCGCGGAAAAGACCTTTGGGATGTGCAAAAGGCTCTGGACCTTTTGGAAACGATCGACGAAGTGGATCCCAGGCGTATAGGATCCATCGGACACTCACAGGGTGGGGGTATTACCATTCATGCAATGGCTCTAGAGCCCAGGATCCAAGCAGGAGTTTCCAGCTGCGGTGATTGGCCTGCTCGCCTCTCCAAGAACCCATTCAATCACGCACGAACGGGTTGGTGGGTCGGACGCCCATTCCTGCGTCCCTATTGTTATACGGGAAAGCAGTTCCCCATTGATCTGCATGAGTATCTCGCCCTCGCAGCACCCCGTTCGATAATGCCGATAAACGCACTGAACGACTTCGCCTATTCACTGGATGAGGCCCCACTCACCCGTCCCATCATGGAAGCGATGTCCCGGACAGTATCGAAAGTTTTTGCTCTCTACAGTGTCGAATCGAACTTCCAGCAAATCCTCCACGAAGAGAAACACAGCTTCCACACAGCCCAGCGCGAAACGGCTTACACTTTCCTCAAATCCAAGCTCGGATTCTGANGTGCGAAGCAGCGGAGGCGGGTGTATCGAGAGATCCCTATCACCTCGACTTTGCGTACCGATTCCGATCCGTTGGGGCACGAAGCATCATACCCCGCATTCCTCACGTATCATCTGGTAAGGGTCCATCCCCGGCCTGCGAAAATACACAAAATACTTCGGAATTCGCTAAGGCTGTCAATCCGTAAACGGCGCCGGCCGGAGCGAGATAGGTGTCGCCTCTTTCAAGATCCACATCCGTACCATCCGGTAGATGAATCCGAATCTCCCCGGAAACCATATGCACGGTCTCATCGCACGTATAAGCAATGTCCAGGGCATGAAATCCTACTTTTGGTCGAAACATCGTCACCTTCACTCTGCATCCGTCCGGTTCCGGCAAGATGATTCGGTCTGAAGTTGTCTTGCCATCAAACTCCTTCGTGAAATGCGCCTCTCCCTGTTTCTTGAACAGAATCGTCTCCATAAGTCTTCTCTCCCTTACACTCTTGACAGGATATCACCAGCGACACGATCTTATTTCTGAAGCGTCACAATCTGATACAGAATATGATAAGTCTGTGCATCTAGTCAAGGGCCTGGAGCAACTTGTGAAAACTAGCCTCGACACCACAGCTTTTCCTTTGAAATGTCCAAAGTGCGGCCAATTGGAAGAATCGGAAGTTGACATGTGTGACCGAGATCTCAGGCGGCGTAATTTTGTCATCCTGCCAGTGCATCCTCGATGCCGATCGTGCAGTNCCGAGTTGGAGTGNACACCCGGTGATAGAGGAAACAGGAACTCCTTCGCTGTCATCCTAACTGGAGCCTGTGGCAGCGGCAAATCAGCTGTGTCGGAATTCCTGATGTGTCATCACGACTTCACTGTCATCGATGGTGATTGCGTGATGTCGGTTGTCGAACATAGGCGGGGAGATAAGGATTTCCAGTTCAACGGTACCGAGGNGNTCGATGAGATTGCCAAAGAGATCGAAATACTCAGATGTCTTGGCAAAAAGATCGTCATCTCACACGTCATCGAGCCACAGGACCTGACTGCATACGAAGGCTTGCTTAATGATAGGAAGATCTCCAGCCCGGACGGAACGGACTTCGTAGCCAAGAATTGGCAAGCTAACGAGGACAATGCCTGGGAGGCCGTGAATCACGTCGTTCACGTAAGTGGCTGGAGATCCTGAGTCTGCCACAACTCGGCACGCATGCCGCGTCCGATTCCATTTGCCAATGCAGAAGTAGCGAATTTCTGCTGGAGTTCTAATAGGTCCTTCCGAAAAACTACTACTGCTAATGTCACAGTGGTGTCCCGCTGATATCTAGAATCCCATGAAACCATACCCTCATTTTGGATAGGAGATCCCTGATGCCTTCCTTCGATGTCGTAAACAAAGTGGATATGCAGGAGGTCAGCAATGCGGTGAACAATGCCAACAAGGAAGTTACCCAGCGCTACGACTTTCGTGGCTCCAATACCGAGATCATCTTCGATAGCAAGACAAGTCTGATCACCGTCCAGACGGAAGACGAAATGAAAATGGAGGCNGTAAAGGATATGTTGCTCACGCACGCCATTCGACGGAAGGTGAAGGCGGAGTCGCTGGACTTCAAGGATGTTGAACCCTCCGGCGGAAAAACACTTAGGAGAGAGGTGCACATCAAGGAGGGCATCGACAAGGAAATAGCTCGGACGATTGTAAAAGATATAAAGAGTACTAAGATAAAGGTGCAAGTCTCAATTCAAGGCGACGAACTCCGTGTGTCCGGAAAGAAACGGGATGACCTCCAGGAAGTCATGCAGATGGTGAGGGAAGGCGAATACGGTATCCCACTGCAGTTTACCAATAGACGAGACTGATGCACCTGAGGACCTTGGAGAGATTCGGGTTATTGTGCGAGATCAACAGAAATTGTGTTACCTATTCTCAACTTAGCACTCCAATAGAGTAAAGGACACAAAACAACCGGAATCTCTCACTCGTAGATGGCCCGTAAGGAGGTCCGAAATGATACTTGAAAATAGCATNATGCNGANGGTCGAAGGGCTTCACTATGCACTCGCTAAGGCGATACATAAGGAGTCTACGGAGGCTCTCGACGCAGTTATAGATTGCGACATCGCGTTCGTCGACCAGACAACCCTTGGCGAACTCGTCATCTCGTTGAAGAACCCGAGTATATCATACACATTCGATGTGAAGGGACTCTCGAACAGGTAATAGTCAACTACTCCAATCCTGCCTCTTAGGCCCTGATAAACAAAGCCTTAGGAAACCCCCCTGAAGGTGAGTTTTCCCAGGACAAACTCGCGGCCATGATGGAGGTATCCACACAAAACCTGAAGGATTTTGTCAAGATCTGGGAGCCAGTACTGAAGGTTGATCCTCAGAATGCGGAGCTTGAAATCACCCCCGAATATATCCTCGATGGTGTTCCCCGCAACAGCACCGTATTACTTGTGGTATTCGAGATCAATGGTCCCGACTTTTCGGGTCTAATATCCTTGACTTACCCGTGGATAACACTTGTAACCACACTGCAAAAACTGGACGCCTAGATACCTGCAAACTGACTGCCACGACCACCTTCTATCGTTAGGGCTTCCGACCAAGCATTTCGGAAGCCCTTTTCCATGCCATTTTTTTAGGAAACTCACCCCCTCGCCCTAGACGGCTATCGCTCATGGAGCGATTACCTCTCACATACGCCAGACTCGGAGCCAACACACTGATTGTGCGTCTCACCTGAACCACCTATATTGAATCTCCATTCTGCAATGCACTCGCCTTCCGTATAATGCGTGTTTCCACTACGCTTCGAAGCTTCGAGGACTGAGAAATTGAAACCGGCGAATTTGCTCTTTATTCTGTCAGACCAGCACACGCGAGACATGTCCGGTTGCTATGGACATCCCGTGGTCAAAACACCCAACATTGATCGGCTGGCTCGCCGAGGCACCCGGTTCACGAGCGCATACACGAACTGTCCCATCTGTGTCCCTGCTCGTGCCTCCNTGGCCACTGGCCGCTATGTCCACCAGATCGGTAACTGGGACAATGCGTTTCCTTACGATGGAAGCGTCCCGAGTTGGAGCCATCGCCTGAAGGAGCAGGGCTACAGGGTTGACTCCATCGGCAAACTGCACTTCAGAGATCCGAATGACGACAATGGATTCACAGAGGAAGTCGATCCCTTGCACGTGGTCGCAGGTGTCGGTGACATCCTGGGATGTATTCGACGGTCACCGCCATTCCGCAACAAGCGGGTGGGAATTGACAATGCAGGACCTGGAGATTCAACTTACCTCCGGTATGATGTCAGTAATGCAGATAATGCGATCAAGTGGCTAAACGAACACAGAAACGACGACAAACCATGGTGTTTGTTCCTTTCTTTCGTCTGCCCCCATCCACCCTACATCTCCCCTCCGGATCTTTTCGACCTGTACCCACTTGAGGAACTCTCACTTCCTTCCCAATGGGAAGAGGGTCAGTGGCCAACCCATCGTGCACTGGATTACTTCAGGCGGTTCTTTCACTTCGATAGACCATTCGGGGAATCGGAGATCCGTAGACTTACGGCTGCCTACTATGGTGTGTGCACCCATCTGGACAACCAGATGGGCCGAGTTCTCGAGGCACTTGCTTCCGCGCGACTCGAGGAGACCACCAGAATCATCTACACATCGGACCACGGTGAGTCATTGGGAGCCCGAGGTCTCTTCGGAAAGTTCACGATGTACGAAGAGGCTGCTTCGGTTCCACTCGTTCTGGCAGGCCCGGACATCCCTATCTCACACGTGTGCAAAACGCCGGTCTCACTGGTCGACTGTTTCCCTAGTGTGCTCGATTGTGTCGGGGCATCGGCCCATCCCGACGACCAAAACCTTCCAGGTAGTTCCCTGTGGACAATCGCCAATTCGGCTGATGAGGATCGGACTGTCTTCAGCGAATACCACGCGGTGGGATCGGAACACGCATTCTATATGCTTAGGGACAGCACACACAAGTATGTCCACTACACTTGCGACAATCCTCAGCTGTTCAACCTGGTCGACGATCCAGGCGAATGTCATGATTTGGCGGCGGACCCGGATCAACAGGCCTTGCGAGTGGAACGCCGTGAACACCTCCAGACCATTCTAGACCCGGACCAGACGGACGCGAGGGCCAAATCGGATCAGAGGGAACTCATCGAATCTTTCGGAGGACAGAAAGCTGTCTTGGCGCGAGGGGCATTCGACAATTCTCCGGTCCCTGGTGAAAATCCGGCCTTTCGCTCGCACAAATAGATGCAATTCCGCCTGTCCATTAACCAAACGGAGACACATTATGCCTGCCGCCCTTGAGCCCTGTCCTCTGTTCATCGACGGAGAATGGATTACCTCTACCGCAACCGTCACGGAACCTGTCTACAATCCCTCCGATGGTTCCCAGATCTCAGCTACGCCAATTTGCCGTGCCGGGGAAGTAAGTGATGCTGTACATGCTGCGGCCAATGCCTTTCCCGATTGGTCGGAAACGCCGCCGGTAGACCGCGCTCGACTGATGTTCCGGTTTGCTGAACTCCTGGAGAAACACTTCGAAGAACTCTCTCAGTTGGTAACTCGAGAACATGGGAAGACACTTAACGAATCNAGGGGTTCTGTCCGTAGGGGCATCGAGGTTGTGGAATTCGCCTGTGGCGCACCCTCCCTCCTGATGGGTGAATCCCTGGAGAACATCTCACGAGACATCGATTGTGATTCCATCCGCCAACCCGTAGGTGTCTCCGTGGCGATAACGCCATTCAACTTCCCTATAATGGTTCCGCTCTGGACACTCCCGATCGCATTGGTTTGTGGCAACACCTTCGTACTCAAACCTTCGGAAAAGGTCCCCTTGAGCGCCATTCGAATGGTCGAACTGCTCCAGGAGGCAGGCTTGCCTAAGGGCGTCTTGAATCTTGTTCACGGTGGTCGTGAGGCCGTAGACACGCTTCTCACTCATCCGTATGTACGAACCGTTTCCTTTGTCGGATCAACACCGATTGCGCAACACGTCTACGAGACAGCCACCCGCGCCGGAAAACGGGTTCAGTCCGCCGGCGGGGCAAAGAATTTCATGCTTGTTATGCCCGATGCAGACATGGATTCCACACTCGACGCCGTACTGGGTTCTGCGTATGGTTGCGCAGGTGAACGCTGTATGGCAGGTAGCGCCCTGGTGTGTATCGGTGATTCGGGCAAGCGATTCCTTCCCGTGCTTTCCGATGCATCCACCAAACTCCGTGTCGGCGCCACCGACCGAGACCCTGACGCCCAGATGGGACCTCTTGTTACACCACAACACCTTGAGAGGGTATGCAACGCCATAGAACACGGTCTTTCACAGGGCGCGGATCTGCTAGTCGATGGGCGAGATGTCAAAGTCGAAGCGGCGCCACAGGGCTTCTACCTCGGTCCAACTGTCCTGGACAGAGTGACACCGAANATGGATATCCTGCGGGATGAGGTCTTCGGGCCGGTGCTTGCCGTAACCCATACAAACGACCTCGATGCGGCGATCCAGCAGTGCAATGACAGCGGTTACGGAAACGCGGCGGTCATCTTCACCTCTAGCGGTGGCGCGGCCCGCAAGTTCAAACACAGTGCCAACGCGGGAATGGTTGGCATAAATGTGGGCGTCCCTGCGCCAATGGCCTTTTTTCCTTTTTCGGGATGGAACAACTCCTTCTTCGGCGATCTACACGTACAAGGGCATGAAGGCGTTTCTTTCTTCACCCGTCAGAAGGTCACCATCAGCCGCTGGGCAGAGGAAACACACAGGTTCTAAACCGTAAACCCATCGCTTGTACACACCGGAAGGCTTGTCAGTTGGACAACAGAACCAAGAAAATCGTCAAAGATGTACTTTCGCTGCCAACGGCTCCCTACCACGAGGGGGTGGTTAGCAACTTCATTAGAGACTTTGCTGACAAACGGAATATTCCCGTGAAAAGTGACCCTTATGGAAATCTCGTAGCAAGGTACCGTAAGGGAAATGGCGTAAAGCCAGTTGCACTGGCAGCCCACATGGACCATCCAGGATTCGAGGTTATCTCAGGTAACGGTCGAACGGGAACCGCTCAGTGGTTCGGTGCACGTGATCCGATCCATTTCCCCGGAAGCCGGATCATTATCAACTCGAATGGTTTTGAGGTCCCCGGGAGAACGACGTCCTCCCTGAGAGAAGACAACACATTCGACTTTGTAGCAAACCGAACTATCCAGGTGGTGGATAGTGCTTTCGGATACTGGAACCTGACACCTGTTGAGATTAATGGTGATAGGATTTCAACCAAGGCGGCCGACAACCTCGCCAGTTGTGCGGCCATACTCGCCACACTCGATCGCCTATACAGGTCAGAGGTAAACGCAAACCTCTGGGGAGTGTTCACGCGGGCGGAGGAAGTTGGATTTATGGGAGCCGGTGGAATCGTGGAGGCCGGTACCGTACCGAAACACGTACCGATCATCGTCCTGGAAACCAGTCTGGCTCTGCAGGGTGCCGAGGTCGGAAACGGTCCAGTTATTCGCGTAGGTGATCGGACAAGCGTTTTCGATCCCAGGATCGAGTTCAACATTCACGCTCTCGCACAGGAACTGGAACGGAACAAACGAGGGTTCAGATATCAGCGTCAGCTGATGAGTGGCGGGTCTTGCGAAGCAACCCTTTACGTCCTTTATGGAATGGCAGTGGGTGCCCTGGCTTTCCCCTTGGGTGGCTGCTACCACAACATTGGGAAGCGGAAGCCGGCCGAGGAGTGCATTTCCGCGGCGGATACCGTGGGTATGATCGAGCTTTGTACCGCAATCGCAATGAATCCACCTTCCGGCGATCCACGAACAGCATTGAGGAAGCGGTTCGAGCGGTCCTTCAAAACGCGACGTAGTAAACTTCAGGATTGTTGAATATCTGTGAACGCATCCCATTGAACAGGTGGTGGACCATCACAGTAGCGCGCTGTAGGTACTCAACTTGAACCATTACCTTTCCATCCTCCGTCAATTCAACCGGGATGTCAGACTCTATCTGTTTGCATCACTCCTCTTCGGGTTCAGCCTCTTGGGTGGGATATACTCACTGCTCCTGAACCTTTATCTCCTGCGCCTTGGATACGGTCCGGAATTCGTTGGCCTCTTCAACGCAACCGGTGCCCTCTCATTTGCCGTCTTCAGCCTGCCGGCCATCGCTATGGCAAACCGTATCGGCAGCAGACGAACAATGATCGTTGGGACAATCGTCACCCTTGTGGGCTATGCATCCCTTTCGCAGATCGAGTTGCTGCCTAACGCCCTCCGATCCAACTTTGCCCTGTNTACCTACTCGTTCGGTCTCTTTGGAGTCGCACTCTACGTGGTGAGTGGCTCACCCTTCCTTATGTCCATTGTAACACCGGGACAAAGGAGCCATGTGTTCTCTCTACAGGCCGCCTCCCTGCCCCTCGCAGGATTCGCCGGCAGTCTCATTGGAGGGTTCCTGCCGGGCACTATCGCGTCTGTCCTTGGGATAGGTTTGGAGGAACCAACTGCCTACAGGTACGCGTTGCTCATATCATCCCTTCTGATGGTCCCTGCCTCTTTATCCCTTCTGGCCACCCGAGAGCCGGAGGGCGAGCAGGAAATCGACACTCGGCCTTCCAGTGGACGACGACCTGTGGGACTTATTCTGTTGGTGTCCTTCGTTTCGCTGCTACACGTTGCCGGCGAAGGATCGGTAAGAACTTTCTTCAATGTGTATATGGACCAGGCCCTGGGAGTCTCCACGTCCCTGATTGGTGCAATGGTGGCAACTGGCCAATTGCTGGCCGTGCCTGTGGCACTGGCCGTACCGTTGCTTTCCAGTTCAATAGGAAATCGGCGAACACTCATTGCCGGCACTGTGTTNTCGGCCTTCATCCTTGTCCCGCTAGCGACCTTTCCATATTGGATTGCCGCAGGCGTCTGTTATGTGGCAACAATGGGGGTTGCCGGGGTACGACGTCCCTCTTATGTGGTCTTTACACAAGAACTCGTGCCGAAAAATTGGCGCACGGCTATGTCCGGAACAGTGGCGATGATGTCAGGCCTCGGTTACTCGGGCATCGCATTCGGCGGCGGGTATATCATCACCTATTTCGGCTATGGCCATTTGTTCTTGACCGGGTCGGCACTTACTGCCATTGGTGGATTGATCTTTTGGCTGTATTTTAGAAAGCCGAGAGGAGAATTTGTCACGAATCTCTCCGCAAATCCCTACTGATATAGGAGATTAAAATGGAATTNCGAACACTTGGNAAGACCGGACTTGAGGTATCAGAGATCGGCTATGGAGCCGCTCAAATAGGCAGTCGTAACGTTTCGGAGGATCAGGCCGAAACGGCACTCAACCGCATACTGGACGAGGGAATCAACTTTATTGATTCCGCGGCCATGTACGGTCTGAGTGAGAAGCGAATCGGGAAGTTTATTTCGCATAGGAAGGACGATTTCATCATCGCTACGAAATGCGGTGACTTCGAGGTCGAAAGAGATGGAAAGATCGAGATTGCGAAGGACTACTCCAGAGAGGGTATCCTGAGAACCATCGAAGAAAGCAGACGGAAACTCAAACTTGATGTCATCGACATCGTGCAATTCCACGGACTGCCTGGGNAAAATGACGATGAAAAGATCGCGTTCGACGCCCTGGTTGAGGCGAAGAACAAAGGGTGGACGAACCACATCGGCGTGTCTCAGGATGGAGCGGCTGCTGCGGAGGCTGCAGCAAAGTGGCCACTGGATACCCAGGAATTCACCTACAATATCCTCTACCAGGAGTCTGCCGAAAACCTGATGCCTACCCTTGCAGAACACAACATGGGGACAATCATCAAACGACCCATCTCGAACGCGGTATGGGAAAGGGATGCCAAACCGGACGNAAGTTACATGGGTGGTCCCTGGGAGCGTGCCCAGGCCTTTCCACTGTTGGAACTCGCAGGAGGAATGCCACTCGTTGAATTTGCCTTGCGATTCACGCTCTCTCATCCCACCGTCTGCACAGCAATCGTCGGTTCCACCAATCCCGATCACATCGCTTCGAATGTTCGGGTTTCCGACGGACAGCGACTCTCAGATGACGTGGTCAAGAGGGCAAGAGAAGGGTTCAAGAAGGTTGTCGGCTAATCGGCAGAAACAACTGGGGTACTTTTTCCGAATGAATCCGCTTTGAAGAAGCAATTGCGACATTTTCTGCGGATCTCTTTGTCACGAAACTCTGGTCCCACCTAACATATTTGAAAATAATAGTTTGACCATATTCGCTTTTAGTGTATATTCCTATTGTAAACTACGCGCAGACTACGCGCCAAGTATCCTCCGAAGATTTCCTGCGTCATATCTCGGTCTCCCAAACCTGTTTTGAGTGTCTACCCGAGTATCTGCCGTTGTAATTCTCGGGATCACCAAGACAGGAGCCTATGCAACAATCCTTCAGCAGTTTCCAGCTTCACCCATCTATCCTTCGAGCACTATCGGAAGAAGGATACGATACCCCTACNCCCGTCCAGCAAAAAGCTATNCCAGATGTGATGGCCGGTAAAGATCTGACCGGCATTGCACAGACAGGAACGGGCAAAACGGCTGCCTTCTCGCTGCCAATTCTCCACAATTTGCGGTGCCAGAAACCAGGTGGGCCGCGGCATTTACGCGCGCTCATTCTGACCCCGACTCGCGAACTCGCTTTGCAGATCGACAAAAGCCTCAGGACCTACGGACGTCACCATAAGCGGTTGCGTACTTCTGTTGTGCTGGGCGGCGTTCCTGCAGGCCCGCAGATCAAATCTTTGAGGCGAAATCCGGATGTTCTTGTAGCAACACCTGGTCGGTTCCTGGACCTCCACGAACGCGGATTCATCCATCTCCAACACATCGATACATTTGTCCTGGATGAAGCGGACCGGATGCTGGACATGGGCTTTATGCCGGATGTTAAGAAGATAGTGGCTTTGCTTCCAACNAAACGGCAGACCNTACTCTTCTCNGCAACGATGTCACAAGAGATCTCACGNATCGCCAGACAGGTTCAGAAGAGCCCTNCTAAGGTGGATGTTACTCCGAAGGTTTCCGTGCCTCCGAAGATTGCTCAACAGGTCCTGTTTGTAGAAAAGAAAAACAAAAGGGCATTGCTCACCAGGATCCTCAAAAGCAACGATGTGTTGCGGGCGCTGGTATTCACACGCACGAAACACNTGGCGAATNGACTCTTTCGCGACCTNTCGAAACAGGGCATTGCAGTGGACGCCATTCATTCCAACAAAACCCAGTCTGCTCGTCAGAGAGCGCTGGCTGATTTTCACCGTGGTCGCATAAAGGTTCTGGTTGGAACAGATATCATAGCGCGCGGAATAGATGTCGATGGCATTTCCCACGTAATCAACTACGAACTACCTCACGATCCGGAAAGCTATGTTCACAGAATCGGTCGCACCGCTCGGGCAGGCAGCGAAGGCACGGCGCTTTCATTTTGCGATGCGGAAGAAGTCGGTCTGCTCGGCGGTATCGAAAGACTTACAAGGACATCGTTGACCGCTCTCGAGGATCACCCGTTTCGTTCGGAGGAGATTGCCGAATTGAGAAAGAGTGGTGCTGCCGTTGCCCCGCCTGCTCTGAACAACCGTAACNGCGGGTCTAGGCGGTATCCTCGAAAGAGATATTCCTCCTCCAGGAATGGTAGTCATTCCGGGAGCACCCCAAAATTCGGACGCCGGAAGGACAGGATAAAACGCAAGACCGGCTAGTTAGCAACTGAAGGAAATAGAAATGGCGAATAGCATTGAGCTATTCGCCATTTCTATTTCTGCTCACNATTTCTCAGTNAAAACCTGCTCTGATCATTTGCCGTAATTTTGCGCAAAGATCAGGAAGTCGTTGAATCCGATATCCTGGTTTTCGTCCAGATCGAATTTGGCATCATACCTCGACTCACCGGGTTTCGTGCCAAACACCCCAGCAAATAGGACGAAGTCCGAGAACGCCACCTGGCCGTCCCCATTGAAGTCACCCACTTTGCCAGTATCCGTTGTGCCTGAAGTGGCCGTACCTGACAAAGTGACTACGACATCAGGGACATTTCCTGTAAGTGTCAAAGCTCCCGTAAAGTCTCCCGCAGAACCGGGTTCGAAACTCACCTGCACATTCGTACTGTCCCCTGGTGCAATGACAAACACTGGAGTAATTGTAACAAGGCTGGTCGTGAAAGGATCGCTCGCTCCGGATACATTGTCCACCTTCAGCGTGTCGGTTCCCGAGTTCACAATTACGAGGCTCTTTACGGTAGATGCCCCTACTGCTACACTACCGAAATCCAGCGACGAAGTACTAAGTGCCATGGCCGGCTCGAGTACCTGTATGGCGTCTGAACTCGTTCCAGAAAGTGCAATCTGCGCAGTGGATACCATCGGATCGTTGCTGTTGACCATCAAAATACCTGTCGCGGCGCCTGTCCCACTCGGCGTAAACGTGATTGTTACGGTCACGCTGTCTCCACCTGCCAGACTGAATGGATCCAACGACAGCCCGAACTGAGCATTGTCAGTGGATACTTGAGTTACACTCAGTGACTCGTTACCCTGGTTCACAAGAACTACGGTAGCTGTCCCACTTTGCCCCAGGGATACTTCGCCGAATACAACCTGCTGCTGTTGCACAAACAACCTGGGGCCGGAGGCANTGCGTACGGGTGTGTACGAGTCCCAGAGGGGGAGTCCCTCACCTGCCAGGCCGCCAAAGAGATTCAATGTATAATCACCCGTTTGTTCTGCAGTAAAAGTGAACGTCTGATCGAAACGTCCGCTGCTGACGTCTGTCCAGAATCTGATCTGTTCAGCACCTTCGATCAATGGGTCGAACCGGAACAGAATTTGGGTTGCGGATTGATCGGTCACAGCACCGGCGATTTGCACAGATTGTCCCACAAAGTAGTCGATTGGCAATGGACCATCCAACGCCAGAGCNTCGAAATAATCTACTGGTAGCATTANCGGCGTGGAGCCTGCTGTCACCTTAAAAGGTGAAAATNCCCNNGTAAAGGACAGCNACTCNCCCTTGGGCCCGGCGAAAACATTCAAAATGTATTCACCTGCCTGCGCTGGGGTAAATACGATACTACGCGCAAACCTACCGCCAGTCACAGTGGTAAAGAATCTAATCGCTTCGCCCGCACCATCCGGCGGATCAAACCTGAACAACAGCTGCGTCACGGATGCATCATCCACACCACCCAATAGTGAAATCTCCTCGCCTGATTCCACGCTGCCTGAAAGCGTACCGTCAAGTACAATTCCAGGGAAATAATCTGTGGGCAAAGCAACTTCACCGCTTCCCTCGACAATATAGATAGGAAAGAAACTATCCACGGACGAGAGAGATTCGCCCTGGAGACCAGAAAAAAAGACCAGCTTGTATTCTCCTTCCTGGTCCTCGCCGAATATCTCTGCGTGTTCGAACTGTCCGTTGTCGATGTCAATGAACAACCGCAGGCTGTCTCCGACACCACTCAGCGGCTCGAATCGCAGTAGCACCTGGGTTACACTGGGATCAGAAACGGTTCCCGAGAACCGAACGCTCTCACCGGACGGAAGGGTGCCCGCCAGTGCTGGATCGAATGTGAATCCGGGCAGAAAGTCCCGCGGAAGGATGAATTCCTCAACACCCTGAGTGATTGTAAATGGCGCGAACCTGCCTGAGAGTGGCTTGAACTCTCCTCTTTGACCTGAAAACAGTTCCAGCTCGTACACCCCGGCTTTTGAGGGGTGAACCGCAAAGCTGCGACTGAAAACACCTTCGACCACATCCGTGGAGAATTCCAGTGTGTCTTTCCCTGTTTCCAGAGGGGTCAATCGGAGGAACAGCTGATTGATTGTAGGATCGGATACCGACCCCTTCAGTGGAATCCCATCGTCTGAGCTGTTTGTCGTCGGTATAGGAGTATCAAGTGTTACAAGATCGAAAAAACCAGATGGCAGCAACACGGATCCGGATCCCTCGGCGACAGTAAAGGGTGAGAATCCATCCACGAGTGGTTTGCTCTCACCTACCAGTCCTGCAAACAGCTCCAGTTCGTACTGACCCGCCTGGGAAGGATGCATCACGAGGGTACGATCGAACTTGCCCTCATCGACCCTCAGAGAAAACTGCACCTTTTCGTCTGGCCGCTCCAATGGCGTCAAGCTGAGCAAAAGCTGAGTGATGCTCCCATCGGATACAGAGCCGGAGAAACGGAATGGATCGCCTGATGTATTGTCGACCTCAAAAGGTGTGTCAAGAATGAACCCCGAGAAGTAATCCGCTGGCAGCCGAACAGCCGTGTTACCGGCGGCCACGACGACTTCGGAGAATCTGCCTTGGAAATCCAACCCTTCATCCCGCTTCCCGGAAAAAATCTCGAGGTCGTAGGTCCCGGCATGAATCGGATGGAAGATGATCTGCCGATCAAACCCACCGGCTCGGACGTCCGAGTAGAAACGAATGGTGTCCGGATGTTCTCCGGCCGTCTGAAACCTCCAGAGAATACGGTCAAGTGACTGATCCAGGAGGGAACCTGAAACGCGAACGGCCTCACCTGAGGTATACCGACCCCCAATAGGTGCATTGAATGTCACACCAGGAAAATAATCCCCCTTTAGAGAACGTTCGGGTCGAAAATTCTGGGGGATTGGAATCAGAATCGCCCTGAAGTTCCCTGCGATCTCCGTTTCGATATCCACAGACACGTTTGATCCTTCACCCATCATACGCAGATAGGCCGACGCAACCGGTTTCACCCGACCGGTAACAGGCGTTCCATTGGCGGAGAAGCCGGTCTCGAAAGGCATCGGCAAACTTCTCTGCCCGGTTGTGGGCTCAGTGAAGAAGGGAAATGAATAGGTATATTTCTCACCACTATTCAGGCCTGTACCACTCAGGAAAAGCCGGGTAACGTGCGTAGAGACCAGCTCCTCGAAGGACCTCCCGGTAACCTGCTCTACATTTGCTATTCCGGTTAGCGATGTCTGCACCAGTTGAGTTGCAACACCTTCACCAAATTCCTTTACCAACCCTCTGACAAAAAGATAAGCCGCACCTCGGACGCCACTGCTGGTTTTTGGGGGTCCCGTCAGCGAGTAGATTTCCGGTGCCTCAAGAAGTCTACTGTAAAGTCTGCTCATTCCTCCGTCGACATGTCCGTCCACCAGGTCCTCGGCGTAATGGGAAAGGCCCTCATTCAACCAGCTCTCTTCCCGGCCTCCATTGTTCACTAAAACGTGTTGATTGTAATTCACCAGGTGCTGGAATTCGTGGGCGAGCAGCGTAGTATAAAAATCAAGACTCGAATTCAATCCGATGAACATCATGTCGGCTACATTTCCATCTCCTCCTTCCGCCTCGGTAAACAGCGAAGAGGAACGGTAGAATCCCGCAATAAACGGTTCGGCATCCACCAATTGAGTAAACAGGAACAACACCTTTCCATCACTGTCTACATCGGATCCTTCGCCAAAAGTCTGGGTTACCGCCGGATAGGACACATTGCTGAACGTGTCCATCATTCCCTGGATATCCGCAGTCGTGATCTTGACTGTGTCAGAGGTCGCGTCGTCCAGATATGCCACCGCTCGCGTGCTGGTAGCGACAAGTGTGGCTTGAACGGTATGGTCCTCACCCGAATTCACAAAATTGCTGTAGGTGAATGTCCTTTGGGAACCAATCTGTTCAGGTTGAGCAACCTTTCCCATCGAGGGACGCCACCCGCCCCTTTTCCTGATCCGTTCGGCGAGTACCCTTTCCTCTTCTCTGAGTATTGCCTTTATCCGTCCTGACCCATCGTGCCCAGTTGATGCCGGTAGCCTTCTGAAAGCAGGTTTGGCCGAAACATTCGTGCCGGAAACGGTATAGCTGAATGTTCTGGCAGTGTCTTCCTCACCCGTCACTAGAGGAAAAAGTATCAGCTCGTAATCCTTCTCGGTAAAGTCCAGGGCAACCGTGGCGGTACCACCAGTGAGTTCAACGGTAGAAACCTCCCCTATCTCCTGCGCATCGGTTGCGCTTGCGCAAATCAGCAATGCCACGAACCAATAAAACATCTTCATATCTTTCCTCTGCTCTGAAATAACTGATTGGTCTGGAACCAAAACTGACTATTCAATATAAACTGCTGCGCGGGATCGTGCAAGACACCCACATTACTTCCAGAGATCTTCATCAAACCAGACGCCAAATCCGGAACCCTCTCTTGGACTGATTCTACCACCTTCAATTGCAGGTTGTCCCTGGACCCATGTCATCCAGGGTCTTCCGCTCTCTGCCAGTGGATCTGGGTCCAGCGCGACAATAGCGTGGAGCGCCCAGACTTCGGATCCTCGGTGAGGACATACCCGGACTCCGTACTTTCCGGCCATTTGGTAGATCTTCACAAGTTCGGTCAGACCACCACACCAACACACATCCGGCTGGTAGATCGCGTGTATCCCCCGCTTCATCATCCCCTCGAACACAGAAGCGGTATACTCGTGTTCACCACCTGCGATCTGCACGGAGGTCTGCTTGCACAACCGTTCATACCCATCCAGATCGTCTGCAGGCAGCGGCTCCTCGAGCCATCCAATTTCAAACTCCGTGATTCGCTCCGCCACGTCTAGTGCAGTATCCTCGTCCCAGCTCATAAAGGCATCTGCCATGATCTTCACCTCAGACCCCAGCGTATTCCGCATTTCGCCCAATTGACGGACGGCTTCCGTACCACTCAGCTTCCCCACCTGCAGCTTGACGCCGCTGTACCCTTCCTCGCTGTCTGTCAACACCTCCCCCGGGGACCATCCAGTCTTATAAGCTGGCACTGCCCCTGCCTGTCCTCCCAGAACTGCCACAACTGGCTTCCCAGCCACCTTGCCACGCAGATCCCACAGAGCCAGGTCTACACCACTGATCGCCATAATGGCCAGACCCTTCTGGCCGTAGGGCAATGTGAGCCGATACATCTGCTCCCAGAGATCCTCCACTGCCGTCGGGTCCAAACTAATCAGCAGATCCCTTAGCACGGTCTGCACTATATGGATTCCTGCTGCTCCACCACCTCCGACACCATACCCGGTCAACCCTTGATCCGTGTCCACCCGCACCAGGATCTGCCCGAGCCACCCTCGCCAATCCCCAGGCGCCCCCTCCGTCTCCGGCTGTACCGCCTTGACTTCCGTAATCTTCATCCTTGCCTCCGCTTGTTCCTACAGACTCTGGATACAGTACGCCGCCTATCCTCTCCACAAAAAACGACCCGAAAAATCACCTCGGGCCGTAGGCTCTATGGCTTTCAAAACCGATTTCCTACTGGAACCGTAAAACGCGTTTCGCCGTCTCTCCCATGATATCTGCGCGCTCCTTCTCTGAAAGATCTGGAATCATCTCATCGATCACTTTGACGAGATTACCGTATCCCGGCTCCTCCAGAATCCACGGAAAGTCGGTTGCCCACATCAGTCGCTCCGATCCGAACTTGCTTCTCAATGACTGATGCCAGGCGGCCAGGTCAGAATACGGGTAGTTCTCTTTGCTGAAGGCGTACTGGCCGGAAAGCAGCACGTTGACATTCTCATACTGATACAGATTTTGCAGCGAGTGTCTGGTGATAGGCGGCATCGGCGTATCGATTCGGGGACGTCCGAACTCATCCCAGGTGAATCTTCCCTCTCCCGGACAGACCATCAGGTGGTTGAAAACAACACGGACCTGGGGGAATGCATCTATCAAGAACGCGCACGCTTGGGCATCGACTGCCCTGGGATACAACCACAGCACGTAGTCTTTTTCTGCCGCTCGTTTCCAAATCGGATAAGTCCCAAAAGTCTCCACATCCACTGGAGCAAGCGGATCTGCCGGTCCACCAAGAGCACCCAGCCGAAATCCGATAATTCTACCATCTTCGGACAGGCGATCCATATGGTCTGCGGGAGAATCACAATCACTCGGAATGAGACCGATACCCAGGAACTTATCTTGGTACCTACTCAGGCAGTGTTGTAGATAGGCGTGGTGCTTCATCTCCGCCCCACCCATCTGCACCAGGACTGCCCGGTCGATACCGAATTGTGCCATGGATTCCATAAGCTTTTCAACAGGTTCTTCGCGGTTCGCCGGATAGACTTCGGTCGTCTCTCTTGGAAACGCATCCGAAACCTCTGCAAATACGTGAAGATGTGCGTCGATTCGGGTCATCTAATGCTCCAGGCTGAAGAGTCGACGTCTCTCAGATGTGGTTATTCGGTCTGCCACTGAAGCAAACCGATCCGGTTTGAATTGGTCTTCGCTCCATTTCTCATAGATCAGAATGATCGACTTCCTCGGCTCCTGGGTTTTGTTCTTCATCGATGTGTGCCACCCATAAGAATTGAACAGGATCGCGTCACCGGCCTTACCAGGAATTACGATGTGACCAGGCATGAACTCCAACCGGTGATACCTCGGACAGGGTCCCACATCAGGCCGGTGACTCCCGGGAACATAGGCGAACGCCCCGCCATCCTCGCTGACATCGTCGAGATAGATCTGGACCTTCATATGCAGGGGCCTTGTGTGAGGCACATCCGGGTGCCATCCTACATAACTTATGGGGCTCAGTGGAACCGTCCTCACTTGCGGGGCAAGGAAGATGAGATCGTCCCCTGCGAAAGCCATCAGCAAACCGTACCAGCTTGGGTAGTCCACGATATCGATGAAAATATCGTCACACTCCAGTGGATTCGGTATATCGAAATAAGAAGCCGGTTGGTTTCCTTTCACAATTTCTTCAAGCCAATCTGACTTCACCTCACTGCGGCAACGCTCGAATGAGCCCTGGAGTCGTTCGAGGTCATTCCCTTGCATCGCCTTTTCCAGTACAATATACCCGTCCCGATCCCACTGTATCTTCTGTCCTTCTGTTGGCCGAATCATGTATCCGTCCTCCTCAGATTTTCGACCAATTAACCCTGGTCGTTCCCACCCGTCAAGCCCATTTCTCCTCACTCTGGATCCCTCTGTTGATCTCTGGATACCGGTCTTCGCTAACCTGCGTCATTGGATGGTATTGCGCCATGATATTCACGTACGTATCCTGTGAAATATCCTGTGCAAGAAATCGCATGATCTCACGTGACCTCGTCCAGTCCCCCGGGCATCACCAGATGCCTCACCAACACAACCCGTCCCGACATCAACCCGTGTCTCGGTGGCATACACGGCGAATCGGAGCAATATTACTGATTAAACCGCATCCCCTCTTGCGCAATTGTATCGATCGCAGGAGATGTCGGTCGATCATATCCATAGCACCCCAGATGGTCCGGCCTCAAACTGTCGATATCAAAACAGATGACTCTCATCCCTCACCTCATTCTTAATATGCACTTGACTTTGCCAATTGTTCGACCGATCCTCGTGATTGCCTGCAGTCTTCGGCTTAAGGGTTAGCCTTTTGCTACGTATGGCCCCCCCAGGTCGCCTGCCGGCTGCCACCAGATGTATCCAACGGACAGCATCTCTGGGAACTTTGGGAGACCGTATATATCGGGTGTCCTCCGTAGTTGATCTTGGCGAAGGAGGATGTATCGAAAAACAAAGATCGCCGAACCATCTCACTTGGGACATTGGTCCCTGGACGCCCTTTTCGCCTCTTTCATACTTTGACATCCCGATCCCCCAGGTGTCAAACATTGACCTCTCCGAGATACATTGGCTGAACTGGTAAAACAACTGTGAAAAGACTCTTGAGACGATTCCTTCCGACGAACCTGAAGCTCCAGATGGTCCTGAAGAGGCTCTACTATCTGCCGCAGGATACCGCTCGCGGTCTACTCGGGCGTCGAGATCCACTCGTGCCGCCAAAGGGAATCATTTTTACTGGAAGCGGCGACTACAAGGAAATTGGCAATCGATTTCTCCAGCACTTCATCCAGTTGGGTAAATTGGCACCGGGCGATAAGGTCCTGGACGTCGGATGTGGGATCGGCAGAATGGCCGTCCCACTCACCGCCTACCTGAACCGTAATGGTTCATACCAGGGCTTCGACATTGTGCGTTCGGGAATCGCCTGGTGCAGCAGAGCGATCACATCCCGGTATCCCAATTTCACCTTTCAGTGGTCGGACATTCGCAATGAGACCTACAATCCACGCGGTCGTCATAGCGCCTCCGACTATCGATTTCCCTACCCGGATAACCACTTCGACTTCACGATGCTCACATCCATCTTCACCCACATGCTTCCGAAGGACCTTGAAAACTATCTCTCGGAGATCTCTCGTACACTGAATCCAGGCGGTCGTTGCCTGATAACTTACTGCCTCATCACACCGGACACGATACAGCGCGTTCGAGCAGGGGAAACGCAACCCACATTTGCTCACGATCTCGGTGACTACTGGACCTCAGATCTTGAACACCCGGAATCTGCGATTGCCTACCGGGAATCCTTTGTCCGATCTCAATACGCGAACTGCGGGCTAAAAATCTGCGACCCGATCCATTTTGGTTCCTGGAGCGGGCGCGATCAACATCTGGACTATCAGGACATAGTTGTGGCTGAAAAGCCAATGAAGTAGCATTCGTGTACCAAGTAATTCTTCTCATAGCTTCTTTCTGGGACAAAAAGAAGGGAGCCAATCACACCAGCCCCCAAACAGATCTTCCTCATCGGTGTAATCCTACCTGAACTTTAGTACCCTCCGTGCGGTCTCGCCCATAATCAACCTGCGCGATTCCTCGTCAAGATCAGGCATCAACTCGTCGATTACCCGAGTGTAAGGCTCATACCCGGGCGCTTCAAGAATCCACGGAAAATCCGTAGCCCACATACAGCGATCCGCACCGAACCGGTTAACGAGTCCACTGTGCCAACCAGCCAGATCTCGATACGGGAAATCCTCCTTGCTGAAGGCATACTGACCGGACAGCAACACATTCACATTCTCGTAAGGATGCAGCGCCACCAGTGTTGACCAGTGCGACATGGGTGGAATGGGTGTATCGATCCTGGGCCTCCCAAGTTCATCTAGAGATCCTTTCCCCTTCCCGGGTGTAACCATCAGATGATTATAGACAACCCTCACCTGTGGAAATGCTTCCACCAGCCACGGCACTAGGTGCGCCTCACCGGCGGGGGGGGATAACCATAAAACATAGTCTTTCTCTGCGGCATACTGCCAGATCTCAAACGTCGCAAATGAAGTGATGTCGATTGGAGCAAGCGGGTCAAGTGGACCACCCATACTCGACATCCTAAAACCGACGATATTCCCTTCCCCGGCCAACCGGTCCATATGGTCCCTAGGTGAATCACAACCAGGTGAAACCAAACCGATCCCCTTGAACCTTCCATCATAGGTGGTCAGGCAATTTTGCAGGTAAGCATGGTGCTCGATGGAAGTACCTCCAATCTGCACCAGCACTGCATGGTCCACATCGTGTGCTTCCATCAGCCCCATCAACTTTTCAACCGGCTCCTCCCGATCGGCAGGACATATCGCTGTATCCTCTCTTGGGAATTCGCTCGACTGCTTCGCGAATACGTGTAAATGCGCGTCAACCAGTCCCATTCAGTTCTCCATCCTGAACAGCTTTTTCCTCTCTGGGGTTGTCAATCTGTCAGAGATGGAAGCATAGGCATTCATTTCCATATCTTCCTTCGTCGTTGCATAGCAAAGAATAATCGACCTCCTCTGCTTCTGACTCCGATTTACCATGGCCGTGTGCCACCCGTAGCAGTTGAAGATAATTGCTGTGCCGGCCTTACCTGGCAAGAGATGGTGTCCAGGCATATTCTCCAGCCACCTGACGGTCGGGAACGGACCGGCATCTTTCTTGTGACTTCCCGGTATGTAGGAAAAGACCCCGTCGTCGGGACCCACGTCATCGACATATATCTGTAGTTTGATATGAAGTGTCTTTGTTTGCGGCACATCAGGATGCCACCAGGAATAACTCGTTGGACCAAACGGCAGCGTTCTCACTTGAGGTCCGATGAGAACCACCTCACCGTCAGTAAAGTCCATCAGCAGCCCATAGTAACTCGGATGATCCACAATATCGATGAATACATCGTCTTTCTCACAGGCATTGGGGATATCAAAATACGCCGCGGACCGGGTTCCCTCTCCAACCCCTTCCAGCCAATCTGACTTCGCATCGCGGGCACACCTGTCGAATGCACTTTGTAGCCACTTCAACTCTTCCCCTTTGATCGCATCCTCCACCACCACGAACCCATCTTCATCCCATTGTCGACGTTGTTTTGTTGTTGGCCCTATCATCTCGAATTCCTTTGGATATACTACGGATCTCTATGTCAAGTATAAGTACTTACAGCTCTTTCTTACCACGACTTCCGTTTCCCTGCTTGTCAAGACTTCATATATATGCCATTACATCGGGCCAGTCAACTCCACATCGCCATTATGTTGCACTCACTCTTTCGCCCCCTGTTCAACCCTGTTGATACACGACATCAACTCCTCGAGGCTGACTGGTTTCTTGAGGTAGTCATAGGCCCTTTGCCTGAGTGCATCAATGGCCGTCTCTAAAGTTCCGTGACCAGTCATTAGAATTACAGGGAGATCTTCGAAACGCGCCCTGATCCGCAACAACCGCATCCACAAGTACAATTGGGTGTGAGACCGGCTGAGGATGGTAAAGTGTCAATCCTCGGCTGGTTCCAAACCATAGATCTCTGTTTCGATCCTGAAGCACTACACCAACGGTGTTTCCCGCAAGACCATCCTGACTTAGCAAAGTCTGAAAAATAGGGCTTGAGTCCTCTTTTTGAAGACCGGGATTTTGTCGGCTCGCACCGCCACCATGCATCCTGAACCAGAGGTGGCCATTCCGATCTTGAGAAATGCATTCGACCCAGTTGTCGGAGAAACCATGTTCCTTGAAAAAATTCTTGAACTTTTGTCCATCAAGTTTACTGATTCCACCACGTGTTCCAAACCACAAGTACCCGTCATCCGACTCTAGAATCGCCTTCACCCAATTATCTGCAAGACCTTGGTCTTTGGTGAAGGTTGTGAATGTGCTCCCATCAAATCGACTTGCGCCTCCGGTCCTCGTCCCGAACCAGAGGTTGCCCTCTTTATCACCCTCTATGAACCAGTTGAAATCACCTGCAAGCCCTTCTTCAGATGTGTAGGTATGGAACCTCTCACCATCAAATACCGTAACTCCTCCGCCAGCTGTTCCCCCTAACCCATCACCCGTGCCAAACCATATTTTCCCTAATTGATCCTCGAAGATCGGCGAAATCCAGTCGTTCGAAAGACCATCGAGGGAGGAGTAGGCAGTGAATAAATTTCCATCATAACGGATCACTCCACCACCCCAGGACCCAAACCAGAGTTGATCCTTGCTGTCTCGGAATACAACTTTGATAAGATTGATCGGCTGGCCCGTCTGCTCTGCAAACGTAGTAAATGTTTCACCGTCGTACTTGCTGACGCCAGAATTGTCAGAACTGAACCAGAGATAGCCACGATTGTACTGTATGATTGAACGCACTCTTGTTCCCGCAAGCCCAGATGACACATCAAACGTATGCCACCGGCTAACACCCTCCCCGGCCTTCACCACCTTTCCGGAACCCGTAAACACCGTTCGTCCCTCACCTGCTGGAGCGTCGTAAACCCTGAGGCAATACTTGATGCCTTGTTCAGGTTTCGCCAGGCCAAGCGCGGTGGCCATATCCGCCAACTGTTCTTTCCAGAAAGGATCATGAGTTAATGAGGCTCGACTGACAGACACTTGAGAAGGACTACCCAACTCTATCAACTGACTCAGAATGCCCGGAACTGTTGGCCCCCCAATGCGATCTGATGCCTTGAGTCCCAACCGATCCAGAATCGTTCGCAGATACTGATCATAATAGGCCTGTGCTTCAACCATCTACTCCTCTGGTACCTACAAACTAAGTCGAGCAATAGTTGCCTTTCCTGTCGTGGCCTCAACCCGATTCGTCAGGCACAATACCACCGCTAGTGCTGGCAATACCACACACTTTATCTTTTTCACACGCCTATACCTATCGATAGACAATGAACCGCTCCTTCACCCTCACCCGAACTGTCCCATCATCGGCAGTGACGGTATACAAATACGCGCCGTTAGCGAGTGGATGTCCATCCGCGTCCGAACCATCCCATCTGGCTTGATTGAACCCTGTTCGGCCTGGAAGGTTGTCCAAAATTCGTACCAGCCTGCCTGTCACCGTGTAGATCCGGAGTGTAACCTCAGCAGGTCTGGACAGAATGTAGGTGAACTCCGTATCATCGGACATCGGATTGGGGACGTTGAGGACACGTTCGACTCTCAGATCGGAACTCACCTGGAAGGTCATCGACTTGCTGGCAGGTCCATTGCCGACCTGGTCCCGTGCAGACACTTCATATACGTAACTTCCATCTACAAGGGTCGGCGTATACACAAAGCTTAGTGAGGACTGGTCACCTTCTCGCTCCGATATGCCTATAAGGCTCAGATCTCCCGAGGTCTCACCTTCCGGACCTCGAATCGTCAGAGTGATCGAATTGGCATCAATCCCACTGCTATCTTGGATGACGGCTTTGAGACGTGGCTCTGCGGGCAGGTAGTCACTTGGTCGGACCTCGCCCGCTGTGTCTAATGCCAGAATCTCCACTTCTGGACCAGCAAGGTCACCACTGGATATGATCTCCACCGGATTCATGGAATTGACTGACTCCGATAACGGACTGGGTCTGCCCAATAGATCCTCAACCCGTGCAGTGATCAAATTTGTTCCGGAGAACTTGGCTGTATTCCACGTTAAGGCAACCTGGGCGATTTGCCCTATCGGAGTTCCCTCTGGTACCGCCGTCCTACCGATCAGCCTGCCACTCTCAGGCTGTCCGCTGTAGAATGCCACGACCGTGCTAGGCACCAGATCGAGCGGGCCACGATTGAGGGCTTCCACCGTAAGTCGAATGGGTTCGAGTTCATGTACTTCCAGCGGGTCAGCCTCCAAAGTAGATAAACGGATATCTGAAACGGGTTGGTATTCCACGGACCAGTTGACCAGACCTGGCGATGGTCCAAGTCCTTCTCCATAGAGTCGAAGCTGCAACTTGATCCGACGTGAATCTACCTCACTCAAGTCGATTGGTCCGTCCGGAGAAAGACCGACCGATCCCGGCAGTGCGATGAATTCACCCGATGCGAGTTCTCCTAGCACATCGAGTTCCGTGCGCCCGCCAGCTTCCGGTCGTAGGGTCAGCTTCAGTTCATCCCAGCCATTTGCCGGCCCGATTGCCTCAGTCGTCAGGCTCCCAAATTCAGGCAGTGTGCGTCCTTGATACCGATAGATCATTGCACCATTGAGCTGTCCAAGCCATACCTTATTGTTCACCCAGTCATACTGCCCGTTCAGGATATCGGTCTCCGCCTGGTCACTTTCGAACTCTTCAACGAAGCTCCCATCTGTCGCATCAACCACCCTGACGCGATGTGTTAGTCCTGTGCCAAATTCGATCAAATAAAGGTATTTTCCATCTGCAATGATGCCATCCG
>PAQK01000049.1 GCA_002709665.1 Gemmatimonadota bacterium
GGCAAGCCATTGCGAAAACCGATTGCTGAGGCCGCTGCCTGGCGCGCAAATGAGCTTGAAGACACTGGCCGCTGGCTTGTTCAGTTGGGCGAAGAAGAGATTGCCGAGATCGTCAAGGCGACCCGCAACGCAGTGGAAAACAACCTTAAAATCGGAGCGTTCGAGGTGGACGATTTTGATGTTCCGCTCTTTGCCGAACGAGCCGAAGACATACGTGACCGCGTCGAAAACAGATTGGGGTTTGTCGTGATTCGCGGTGTGCCCGTGGATCTTTTCGATGTCGAAACCGCCATGCTGATGAACTGGGGGTTGGCAGCCCACATCGGCGAGGCGATCAGTCAGAATGCCCGCGGCGAGCTGGTGGCCGAGGTGACGGACCGCGGCTTCGACAAGAATAAGGCAAACGTACGTGGCTATGTCACCAAAGCGGGCGGTAGCCCGCATTGCGACACCTGCGATGCTGTCAGTCTTGTTTGTTATCATCCCGCAAAATCCGGCGGCGAAAGCCTGCTGGCCAGCGCGCTCACCGTATTTAACGACATTCTGGAGCGTCATCCCGAATACCTTCCAGTTCTTGAGCAGGGTTTTTACTATGACCTTCGTGGCGAGGGCGCAACGGGTGATCCAGATGAGACCACGAATCACAAGATCCCCGTCTTTAGCTATTATGAGGGCCGCATGAGTTGTCGTTACAACGCAAAAAATGCCCTGCGCGGTCAGTTGAAGCGGGGACAAGCGCTGAGTGACGAAGCCGAACGAGCGCTTAACTATGTCAGAGAGTGCGCCCTCGCGCCGGAGAACCTGTTCAAGTTCACCCTGGAGCGAGGGGACTGCTCGATCATGTCCAATCATATGCTGTTGCATACTCGCTTGGCTTTTGATGACTACGATGAGCCGGAACGCAAACGGCGGCTCTTTCGCACCTGGTTCAACCTGCCAAATTCGCGACCGCTTGCACCCGAGTTTGCCAACTGGCTCAACACGGGTCCGCGTGGTGGTGTAAAAGTGCGTGAAGGGGCGGGTTATTGGTCGGGACCGTCGCAGCGACTCGGGGACCAGGTGCTTCCGTCCTAGTCAGTAAAGAGGGGTTTTCATCCTTCATCTAATACAACGCAAAGGTTCTACCTATGCTAGATCAGACACAATCGGAAATCCGGGTCGTCGCATCTTCGGGGATGTTGGGCACTGGGTTTCGAACCGAAACCTTTGCGACCGCGATGGAATTCGACCCGCACGTCATCGGTTGCGACGCCGGCACGACGGATGCGGGTCCCTACTACCTCGGATCCGGCCGCCCACATTTTAGCCACGCGGAGGTCCGGCGCGACTTGCACCGAATGATCGTGGGCGCTCGCGCCCGTGCAGTACCGGTGATCATTGGCTCCTGTGGTGGTGGCGGGACAGACGCGCATGTCGACGAGGTTACAGACATGGCCCGTGAAATACTAAAGGCTGAACAGCTATCGGCGCGGTTGGCCGTTCTGAAGACAGAGCAGGATCGCGACTTGATTGTTGAGCGAATGCGCCAGGGTAGGGTTCACGCTCTCCACCCCGAAATTTCAGCAGACAAGCACGATATCCGCGATGCAGCGCATGTGGTTGGAATGATCGGAGCCGAACCGTTCATCCATGCACTTGAAGACGGGGCGGACATCATCATAGCAGGTCGCGCAAGTGACACCGCAATCTTCGCCGCATATCCTCTCTGGAAGGGCTACGATCCAGGACTGTCTTGGCACTTGGGGAAAATTCTCGAATGCGGTGCCGCCTGTGTGGTCCAACGCAGCTATTCCGATTGCATGATGGCTCGGCTTCAATCAGACCATTTTGATTTGATACCGCCAAACCCGGCAATGCGATGCTCTACACAGAGCGTTGCCGCTCATTCGCTTTACGAGAATGCCGACCCCTTTCGACTGGTGGAGGCAACAGGCGTGGTCGACGTTTCTACCGCGCGCTACGAGGCGGTTGATGACCGCGTGGTGCGGGTCAGCGGCAGCAGCTTCCAGAAGACAGACGGCTGCACCGTCAAACTCGAAGGTGCTCGGCTCGTAGGATACCAATCGATAATGATCGCCGGCGCGCGCGATTCGCATGTCCTTGACGCGTTGCCGGAATGGGAAACGACACTTGTGGAAAAGGTCGCCGAACGCATGACCGACATAGATCCGGCTTGCAAATACCGATTGAAGCTTCGCATCTACGGGCGCGACGGCGTGATGGGGCAACTTGAACCCAACAAGCGGATTGTCGGTCACGAGGTGGGCCTGGTCATCGAGACGACTTCGGACACTCAGGATGCAGCCAACACCGTGGCGGGCGTTGCACGGCACATCATGCTACATCTCCCCGTCAAACGATGGAGCGGGTTCATTACCGGCATTGCCTGTTTACACAACCCACCATACTTGGAGCGCGGCCCCGTGTATGAGTTCATGCTGAATCACACGATGGAGGTCGATCACCCAATGGAAACCGTAAACTATAAAATGATCACTCCGGGACACTGAGCATATGACAGATAAACTTGGAGAACTTGCCACATTAATCCGCAGTAAAAATGCGGGCCCTTTCATGCTAACGTTTGACATTATGTTTGATGACCCCGACATCTACGTGCGCGTACGCGATGCCGGTGTCATCACCTGTGAAGTGATCGCAAAGCTTTATTCTCGGCCACCCGGTTCAGTAAATATCTACTGGGTTGACGCGGCACTCGCGGGAAAAGTGTCGTTTCCACGGCCTGTCATTCAGGGTAGCCTTGAGGATACCGACATGCATGCAGGTCAGCAGTTCTGTCCATTGCTCGACATTTCAGTTCCATGAACCAGCAGGTGGAACGTCTTAAATGAATGCTGCGGTATCTCTGGTAAAGGTGCCGCCCGGAGCCGGGGGTTGTCTGGGTACCCGGCAGTTACGGCGAAACGGAACCACAGGAAGCAGGATCACATCGTGCAAGGGCCGACCGAAGCACAGACCATGCAGTGGGATGAAGAAGGGTATCTCGTATTTACAGACGCCATCGAGAACGATGAACTGAGGCGGCTGCAGAATGCCTTTGATTATTGGGCGAACCAGTGCAAGCCTGACTGGCTTGAGCGGGTCGAGCGAGGCGAGCAAGAGGCGACGTACTTCGATATCCCAAACCCGATCGAGAAAGATGAAATCTTTGTAGATATTGTCGATCACCCCAGCTACTACGGGTGCCTCAGGCACTTCACCGATGGTGAGCCGATGTTCTTGGGGGAGGCAGTCCGCGTGCTGCCGCCGTGGCCGCTCAGTTACACGGGTTGGCACCCTGATGTACCCCACACCAATCCGCTGCATATCAAAATTCAAATCTATGTGAATGATGTTGATCCGGGCTGCGGGGAATTCGCCTATGTGCCGGCAAGCCATAAGCGCGGGGCCGGACCGTATACCCGGCCTCTGTTTCAGGAGAGTATGCCCGGCCACAGGAGGTTCGCTGCGAAAGCGGGCGCAGCCGTCATGTTCAACGCCTATGGCTGGCATGCGGCCATGGATAACCACTCCCTCATACCAAGGAAGTCCATCATTCTCATATACGAGAAACGATCCCCAGGCCAGGTCGATGCAGAGCCGTTCACCTCCATAGCCCATCTCTGCACGTCTCCGGAAAGACGCCGGCTCTTTAGCTTGGAGGAATGATGGTGCGCATCGATGCCCAGGTTCATGTCTTTGCCAAGGTATCTGATGCCTTTCCGCGGGAAGCCGATTCGATTTGCCCCGCCGATCGGGAAGAGTCTATCGAAAAACTATTAGCCGAGATGTACGCCCATCAGATTCACCAGGCCGTTCTGGTACAGATCGGCGGTACCGGGCTCGATCACCACGCCTATTTGCTGCACTGTCTGGCGACGCATCCTGACCGGTTCCTCGGCATCGGGCTGATTTCCCCGAACACCCCCGATCCGGAAGCACATATGGATCGCTTGGCCGGCGAAACCGGAATCATCGGGTTTCGCCTCTTTGCAATCGGTGGACCACGAGACCCGTTTGCGCCCATGGCGGTAGAGGAATTCGATACCTATCGCATCTGGAAGCATGCGGCCGAGAAGGACTATGTGCTTTGGCTCTACCCCCAAGCTGCTGATGCGCACCTGATCCCGTATCTCCTTGAAGTATTCCCACAAACGCGTGTTGTCCTCAACTATCTCGGCATCTGCCCCGGCAAAGGGAAGCTTTCCTGGGATGAGAAAGGACGGCCACATATCGATACCTCACGGCACAACCCTGTGGGCCATACCACCTACCGCCTCAACCGCTACGAGAACGTCGTGGCACATCTGTCCGGCCAATATGCGTTCAGCCGAGAAGCGTATCCCTATCGTGATATCGCTGGCTGGCATCAGATATTGCTCAACTGCTTCGGATCGAAGCGTCTCATGTGGGCAAGCGACTTCCCGTGGATCCTCGGGGAACCCGGCTACGGACCACTCACCAACATCGCCAGAGAGCTGATGCCGGATATATCCGAAACCGAATACGACGACATCATGGGCGAAACGGCCAGGCGTTTCTTGAGGTTCCCACATCTCGAGTACGGCTAAGCCACGGCTAAGCCTGTATCGTTAGATTGTTTTGGGACTTTAGGTCCAGTGTCCGTCGCCGCGGATTGACACACACCGGTATACCCAAAGCCTTATCGATCGATGGAGGGCAGGTCACATGGCTAAACTCGTGGGGCTGTATACGGAACCGCGCGTCGTGGTGGAACATCCGGGCTATTTCGATACCCTGCTCGATACCGGCGGAGGGCGAACGAGCACGGATGGGGGCGATGAACCTCTCACAATGACTGGGTATCGACGCCGGGCTGGTCGACTGGTTCTCGTTTCGGGCGCGCGTGCTCACGGATCATCTGCGTCGCTTCAAGGAGGCGGTCTGTGAGGCGGCGGGCCGTGAAGTCGTCTTTGGAACCGATACCTATCCGCCCAGCTTCTCGCTGTTGGTGGGTCACAACTATCTTGAGTCTCTAACCTGGTCAGGCTATACCAGCCCGCTTATTTCACATGCGGAGATCTTCATCCTGGCGACCTTTGCCAGTAATGCCGACCTGTTCTGCCGGTGGAACTCAGGGTTGGAGGAAACCGATGCGTTGCAGTTGGTCTACTGGCTGTACGGGTACGATCACCTGGGTCTGCCGCAAACCCTGGAAGCGTTGGGCGTGGGCACACCGGATCTTGAAATGCGCTTCGAAAAGCTGTACGACATCGTCGCGCTGGAATTATGGCGGGCGCGGCTGTACAACGATGGTTCGATTCCTTCGTACCCCGTGATCAAAGGGGCGACCTGGCCAAAGGAGACGGTGCAGCGCCTGGTACAGACCACTAATGAGATAGGCCATGATGGCATCATCTATCAAGGGACGGAATCTATACTGGATTACCCAGGTGTATAGCAAGATCTGGTCCTTTTTGAAGACATTTCTGTTTTATCCGGAGTTCACGTAAACGGTGATTATCGAATTCGGCAATAGCATCGGTTTTGCGGACAATTTTCTGCTTTCAATTTTCAAGCCTTAATGATCTTCAGAAATTCGTCTTTGTGATGCTCCGAATCTATTATTTTTGAAATCTGACGTAATCTCCACTCGGTCAGCACCTTCAGCCTTTCATTAGAATCCTCCAATCCAAGAATAAACTCCTGAATCTCCTCATCCAGTTCCAACAGATTCATCATCTGCGTCACTTTAGCCCTGGACACACCTAGGATGCGGGCAAGATCGGCCTGAGACTCGGCCTGGCCCAAATCGAGCATTTCCTTATATTGGAGAGCAATTTTGAGTGGATTGGGATAAATTTTAACGACTGATTTGCCCACCCGAAAAACTGGAATCCTGTTCCTAAACACCTTATAATAATTGAACTTTTTCCATACATACAGGGGTGTATTGAATCCATAATCGGGGGAGCCAGGAAACCAGAAGGGGTCGCGAGTACATCTCGCGACCCCTTCGACTTCTACCACTGATACCCAATTCAACTCACAACACTGACGCAATTCCCGGTGCCAAAAGCGTTGGGAACCAAGTCTGAATCCGATTGATTCATCCAGGTGCCGTCCACCAGAAACCGGTACTCGTATACGCCCGGTTCCAGTGCCAAGAAGGTCCTCCAATCACCGCTGTTTCCCCTATTCAGTTTACGGGTCTCCGTTTCCCAATTATTGAAGGTGCCGGCAAGTTTCAGTTCCTGGACCTACGGCGCATTTAGCCTGAAATAGACCCTTTTCTTCGTAGGCTGTTTCCTTGTATTCTTCCTCGGCATTCTGCTCCCCTTCTCAAGAAATCAGCTCGATTAGCAGAGACCCGTGCGACAAGATGAGGCTGCATTGTGCGGAAGGTTCTTTTGAATCAGAAGGTCGTGAAATACAGGAAGTGGAATTCCTGTCAAGAAAATTCAAGTCGAGAGAATTGGAAAGGTCTGAAACGATCACCTTCAACCAGGGAGGACACGCAGGTCCTCCCCTATGAGGGTCGGGGATGGCATAGGGAGAGATCGTCAGGGTGACCTGAGGAGCGAATGAAAAGGGGGCTGCCCAGTCGAGTGGGAGTTTTCGCCAGGTGTGGTTGTGTTCAGGATTCGTTGACGGCCTGGAGAGCTGCATGGATGTAGCCAAAGGTGAATGCGAAGCCTACCCTGCCGGCTTCGGATCCTGAGATGCCCGGAACGTGATCCGGCATGATCATATAAGGGTAATCAACTTCCTTCAGTGTACGGAGGGCCTCCAGCATATTCACATCGCCTTCATCGGGAAAGACCTCCACGAATTTTCGGAATCCACCCTTGATATTCCGGAAGTGGATGTTAAAGATCTTCTTTCGTTCGCCAAAATACCTAATTACGTTGAAAACATCCTGGGCAGGATTCTCGAGGCTTTCGGACATACAGCCTATACAAAAGTTGATACCATTGCTCGGGCTTTCGTACAGATCGATTAGTTTCTTGAATCCGTCTACCATTCCCATCACACGTTCAACTCCCCGATAGGTCACACCATATCCGATCCCTGGGTCCGAAGGGTGGCAGGCCATCTGGACGTTGTATTCTTCCGCCACCGGAATAACCTTTTTGAGCCAATAGTCGATACGTTCCCACATTTCGTCCGCATCGGCAGGGCCATCCTCGAACACATTTGAGTGTCCTGCATGTCTCGGACTTCCCTTCTCAAGGAGTTCATCGTAGTCGAATGAGGACAGGGTTGAACCTCCTCGACCAATCTTGCGTTCGGTGCGCAGATGTCCAAGAATCGTGATATTGTAGTTGAACCCTCGCAACCCTGCCTCACCAGCCATTCGGATTGCATTGCAAACATCATCTAGCTGGCGTTCTCTCGCGTCACTGGGCTTCAGAAAGATTGCGCCCGTGTGGGGATCGTCTAAAGCGTTTCCGGACCCGATGAGGTGCATCATTTCAAGGTTGATCCCAAATTTGGCGCATCTTTCACGCATACCCCCGAGGAGATCGGTAGTCCACTCACTCAAAGGTTCCGAAGGGGTGGTATCTATGTTGACCACGCCCAGCTGAGCGAGGACTTCGAGATCAACATCTTCTGCAAACCGACCTTGTGTTCCGATGTACATTTGGTGCCCTTTCGTTCAAGGGGATGAAATTTAGGGAGGCCTGAAGGACGTCTGTTGAAACCAAATTCAAGTAATCCTTCAGACGCATGCAAGCGGAATGTCGGGTGGGGGTTGGGTTGGGTTGGGTTGGGTTGGGTTGGGTTGGGTTGGGTNGGTGAACCAGGGAGGACACGCATGTCCTCCCGTACAGGATCAGGTGTTCGCGGTTCCAAGCCCTATGATCGGGCCGAAGGGGCGAGGGAAACCGGTGGATACGAGTAGAAAATAATGTCGTTTTCGCGTCGAGCAAAGCGCCACATCTTTGCCAACAGCTCCTGGCGGTCGGCATCCAGATGAGCGGGGAGCGGTGGCCACAGTCTGTAATCTCGGGAAGATGCCTCCGTGGACGCCTCCGCGGAATCAGATGGTAGACCTCCCGGATACGCCAGGTTCACCATCTAGTGCGGATCCCGTTCCAGGTCATAAAGTTCATCGAAGTCGAACCATTTGCACACACACTTGTACCTGTTGGTCTGAACAATGCGCTGAGTATAGTAGACTTCATTTCCCTTGGTCTGTGAATACCAGGCATCCGGCCAATTCTCAGGCGATTCACCGTGGAGAAAAGGGACAAAACTCCTTTTCAGGTTTGTCTCATTATCAATCCTAAAGTTTCTCCTGCTAACACGCTCAGCTTTGTGAGGTGTCATGCGGTTTTCCTTCACACCAACTAACGAGAAAAAATATAGTATTAAAAATTATGCGTTTATTTTCATTGATAGAACATCCCCTTTCTTACCGATTCCGCCAATTTTACACATGAGGATCTCTCGATCTTCATTGTCTACCTGAGAGATCCTGGCGACTATGAATCTTAAAGCCTATAGTCGACGCATATTTGCCCACTTTGGCCAACTGTGTGCGTGAAGGCACCCGTTTGCAGACCGGGATGGCTGATCGAGATCGAAGCTACGGCAGGAAAGATTCTGAACTAGGTTCACCGGAGAATCGGAAGGACGTAGTCCGTGGAGGTCAGTAGTAGACTGTCAGTAAATACATGACAAAGGATCGATAACTCCTCAGCCACCAACTCATCGGAGGCTCTTTCACCGGCTCACAGCTCTGAATATAAAATCCCGGTAGTGGCCCTATACCGATTCTCGTGTGTGGCATCGTAGTATCCCTTCCGCTCTGCCACCGGATCTATTTCGCAAGTTAGCATTCCTTCAGTATTTATCTCCAGCTGTTTCCTCACCGATCCATCCGGATTTATGACCCGCGNTCCCCACCACTGATGCNGCNTATTGATGCAGTTGTTGGCAACAACATACATAAAATTCTCTGCCGCTCGACTGATCAGGTGTGCTGGACCGACGTCCTGCATCAACTGGTTTACCTTGTCCTGAACCTGGTGGAAGGAGTGAAATACGATCTGAACATTGCGCTTCAGATATTCCCTGTATAGTTCGGGAAACCTGAAGTCATAGCAGATGAGCAACCCGCACCTGATCCCATTTACCGAGAAACTGACAAAATTCCTGCCGCTGGAATAATGCCGTACGTCACTAGCAGTACAGAATATCTTGTCATACCGACCTCTCACCACACCGGTATCGTCGATGAGCACCAGCGAATTGTATGGCTTTAGGCCCTCGCCAGTCAGGTATGCAGTACCCAGAACTACCCAGATTGTCTTATTCTCCGCCTCGACACGTACTTGATCTATCGCATCCTCAACGCTTTCCCAATCGATACAATCGTTGGTTTCTATATCAGAGCCGGCATAGCCTGTAAGGGCAACCTCAGAAAAATGGACGATGTGGCTACCGGCCTCAGCTGCCCTACCGATATAGTCGAGAATTCGATCCCGATTACCCGGAACATCACCGGTGAATCGCATCTGAACTGTTGAGATTTTCACTGACACTTTCAAGAACTCCTGTTTTCGGGCAACTGATTGGTGCGGCTCCCGTTTCACTTTCCACTCTACGGATCCAGGTCTACCCCCCTGTAATTCAGTCTGCTCCCCCCAACGGACGAGTGAGAGAGGTATGTACCGTTGGTGTGTGCCCTCACCACAGTGCAAACTGCATTCGTGTTCAGGTTCCCATTCAGGTATGAATGATAGGAGCCATCTGAAATGATAATGTGGTCGGTAATGTTCTCATTGGTNACTGTCAGATAGATCGTGCCGTCCGGCCCCGGATTTTCCCTTCGNCGAACGAGAACATATGGTGGCGTATCACCCTCATAGGGAAACAACACCACAGGTAGATCGTCCACCATGCCCTGCCCAACGGTCAGTTGGTCCAGGGACAACCACTCAATTGGCCTCCGACCGGGCGAAGAGACACCACCAAGGTTTGCCAAACCCGTGCCAGAGTTCGCCTCTATGGCCACAGGTGTGATCACCAACAAACCGGCGGAATCATTGGCAAAGTGACCTGCGCCACGCCCGAGCGAGGGCATCGGTGAATGCAGAACAAAAGAGGCCTTCCAAGGCTCCTTGGCCGATGAAAATACATCGAACACCAGAAAATACGGGAATGCATCGGGCACAGAAGAATTCGGCTTTACAAACACGAAGTGTCTGCGATGAGAAATCCCCATATATTCATACCCATGGTGCTCTGCAGAGAAATAGTCCATGTTGTCCCCGGTACCCCAGATCGGATTCACGCCAACAGCCTCTCTACGATCCAGATTCTGGTCACCAAACACCATCATGTTATGCGCCTTGGAGGTCACATACCAGGGCCTGTGATTGGGGTCATCATAACTCACCCCTATCCCTGCATCAACAGCCATTGCCTCGCCATATGCAAACAGCTCGAAGCTCATGATATCTGCATGGGAGTGACCCCCACCCCAGGGGCCATAGTTGATCACCAGGTAGGCGCTATCCCGGGTCCAATCCTGGCGCATAACGGCAAATCCGGAAGGCCTGAAATCCATGGATGTGGCTGACGGGGGCTCAACGAAGTCGTCGACAGTAGCACCGAGTAGATTCTTGGCCGTCCAGAGGAAGTCCGGCCGGTTGAAACTGCGACCACCGTCGACGAAGAGATTGTAGTCGAATCGTCCTCGCCCTCCATCGTTGACTGCGGGTTGCGTACCCATTGGACTCATCAGATACATCCAATGGGTCAGTGAACGTTCCAGCGGCGGTCTCATCCGGGCAACCTTGTCTTGGTGTCCCCCAAACTCTTCCATGAGATAGGCAAGGTTCCGGGGATCACGATAGACAATTTTCGAATAACTCGATGGACACCGCTCGGAGTGACAGCCATCCTCATGGAAATCCCTATCGAGGTGTTCCTGCATCCTGTATGCCCCCAGGGAAATCTACTTTTCCGACTCTTTGGATTCCGGAAGATTGAGTCCGATTTCGGCAAGGGCGTAGCTTCCCATCACCTGCCAATTACCAGAGCGGTATCCCTCCTCCTCCAGTTCGTGGAGCCATCGTGCGGACCCCAGATAGTTCTTCAGCATACGTTCGTGAGTCTGAGTGGACGTCCGGTTCTTGTTGAGCCGATAAAAGTCCAGGAAGACACGGTTGCGATTGGATCCCAGCCCCAACTCGTACCAAATGGGATCCTGATAGGAATAACCTCCGATCACATCGTCTCGTTGTTCGTACCACTGATTGAAAAGCTCGTCGAAGGCATCCAGGTAACTCGTCAGTCGCGTTTGCATATATGCCCACAGCAGCGGTTTGGATCATCCCCAGTAGTGGAATCCATACTTCCCACTCCGGCCGTAGTCTGCATTAAAGTCCACCACATCGCCGTGCTGGATCCTGACGCCGCCCCATCCAGTTATTTCGTGCCTAACAAGCCGGTCAGCGGAAGCCGTATAGCTCCCTTTCGGGAAGATCACCATCGCTTCTGCAACGGTGTAAAAGGGTGTCCCCGAATTGATGTATTCGAAAGCACGACGGTTCTTCCAGTACTCACCCCATGCCACGTAGGCAGCCTGATAGTCCCGACGCTCGACCGCACTCTTCACTTTCTCGAGACCCAGGTGGTCCAAATCCAGAGCAGCAAAAAGGTCCACATCTGAAATATGTTTTATCTGGTCTCGGAGGTAAGTGGGATCCTCTCGAAGGTCCGACTGGGTGACACCAAAAATGGAAACAAACCTGACAAAATCGGAAAATCCAACGTGTCCATCTCCGTTCAAATCGAAGGCAGGATCAAAGGCACTATCACCCTCGCTGGTCCCGTATTGCCTGGCGAACGCGATGAAGTCATCTATGTGGACTTCTCCGTCGCCCGTGAAATCTCTGATAACGCCCGCAAGCACGGCCGTGAAGGGGACGAAAATCGCGAGGAATACAAAGAACCTCAATCTCGGTGTAAGGTGATTCATGCAACTGTTCCCAGAATATGATCCTACAAAGTCAGGTCCACCGACTCCGTCAGCCAGACGATTTCTCCGAATTCTCCAATCTTAAGATATGCGCAACAACACGACACTCAGTCGACCGTTGGTCCCGGTAGTTTGGAAAAATCTCGAAAGAACCGGGCGACCTCTTCGACGATAATGTCGATCATCTTCGCGCCGACTTCAGCCGTCGCTGCAGCCGGATTGTCGGTATGTCCCGAACCTTTTCCCCAAGCGCAGAAGGTCTGCACCGTAGCTCCGGTGAGGTCCACATCCAGTCCCGATTCTTCCTCCGCCATATCCCTAACGCGACCACGAGCATCTTCGTCCACCCAGTCCGGCTGCAACGAAAGAATCGCCGCCGTCTCATACTGACCCGCGTGGCCCGGAATCCGAGCAGCAGGCATCAGGTCGGCAGCAGCCAACGCGGGCATGGCAATATCCCAGTAATTGCAGGAAGCCACGGTCGCGGGTTGCTTAAGTCGGTTCACAAGATCCTGATTGGCCATCCCGACAAGGTCCTTGTTTCCACCATGTCCGTTCAGGACGACAAGGTGCCGGAATCCCGTCCGCACAAGCCCCTCCAGCACCTCGAGGACGACATTGGCAAAAGTCGCACTGGTCAACGAAAGGGTGCCGCCGAAAGGGTAATGGTGATACGACGAACCGAAAGCAAGGGGAGGCGTGATCACCACGGCTACTTCGTCGGCAGCCTGTTCTGCCGCCCGTTCGGCCACGGTGGTAACCAGCAATGTATCCGTGCCCACGGCCATATGCGGGCCGTGCTGCTCGGTTGCCGCGGTAGGCATCACAGCTACTGCCTCAGGTGCGATCTTCCTGATTTCTTCTCTGGTCATCTCTTCAAAAAGCACGGACATTCTCTCCTCCGGTTCGGTCAAACCGACAGATGGCATCACCGCAGCTTCACCGGCTTTCCATTCTGTTTACCTGATTCATAGATAGCTGTAATCAACTCAACTGAACGCCTCGCCTCTGCACCGTCGACAAAGGGCTTGCGATCTTCTTTTATTGCGGTGGCCCAATCTTCAATCACAGGACCGTGACCCATCTCAACGGTAGGTACCGCAGTCCCAGCCTTCACCTCGCCGGAAATGTTCTCTCGCTCTGCCTCTAGCTCATCCCCGATCTGAACCAGTTCCTCCTTTGCCGCCAGCTCCTCGCTGGTGGGATCCAGGATATCCATTCGTATCAGTTTATCGTTGGAAAAGGCCAGCGTACCTCGAGAACCGTAGATTTCCAGGTACTGCGTCAACTCCGGATAGGCCAGTGTTGTGGCCTCGATTACCCCCCTAGCACCGTTGGCGAAGTTCAGCAGCGCAACAGCCTGTGTTTCGACTTCGATCTCCCTGCCGACCGACGAAGTATGTGCGATTAGATCAGAAACATCCCCGCAGAACCAGAGCAGCAGATCCACAAGGTGGATCCCCTGGTTCATCAGACATCCCCCACCATCGATTTTCCAGGTACCCCTCCACCCACCAGAATCGTAATACTCCTGGGTGCGATACCTCTTGATATAGGCACTGCCCGAATAGATATCACCCAGCAGACCATTGTCTACGAGGGACTTCAGCTTGCTGACAATCGGTGCAAATCGTGTCTGAAACACACCCGCAACCTTTACATCGGGATTCTGCTCCGATGCCTCGATAATACGGTCGATCCTCTCGGTAGTAATCTCCAGGGGCTTCTCAACCAGCAAGTGCCTTCCTGCTTCGATCACCTGGATGGAAGGATCCAAATGCAACCCACTGGGAATGGCCAGCGTGGCTGCATCCACCACTTTTAACATTTCCCCAAGATCCGTAAAGGCCTCTACACCGTACTCTTTTGCCAGCCCTGCGGCTGCCTCTTCCCTCATGTCACATACGGCAACCAACTTCACCTGTGGTACTTGCTGCAGAGAATGGGCGTGAGACGGGCCAATCGCCCCTGCCCCAATCACGCCGATTCTAAGGGGAATATCACTCATGACGGCTCCTCAATCTAGTGAACTGTTGGGTGAGCGACGCTCAGCTCCCGCCAACCTGATGGGTCTTCAAACTATGCTGCGAATAGGCACCAATCAACCTTCATTATTGAATATATCCATACGGCTTGTCAAGAACCATCGTTTTGCGCACAATGTCCACCCTCACAGGAATTGGACAAACTCAACATCTGATCGCGAGAAATCCTCGTCCTTCTTTCAAGAAGTGCAAATTTCTTGATTTCACCGGCAGTAAAAGATTAGATTAACAAGTCATCAAGATCCCTATTTCTCCAACCTGTACGGGTCATCTTGCGTTTTCTACCACACGATCCATTTCCATATGTACCCATAAAGAGCAAGCTGCCCTTAGGCTTTATCCTTCTCTTCCTATTCGTGATGAGCGTGGGTGGCTACTTCCTGATCGATTCGGTTTACAGTCCGCTTGACCAGGCCATTCTGCTCAGGAAACAGAGTGAAATCATGACTCTGGCAACGCTGTCCGACAAACAGCTGGAAACCCTGTGGAGACGGGCCGAGGACTTTTCATCCGACGGGTTCATTCGAACACAGACCACAAGGTTGATCTCCGCCCCCTTGACTATATTCCCGAATACCTGGAACTGCTTCAGCACCTTCGGGTAAACAAACTCCTGATTGTTCACGGCTTCGTGGATCTGCAAATCTACGATATGGATCTCAGGCAGATCGTAGGCCTCACAGGCGTCGCTTAGCCTGAGGACTTCATTCGGGAAGCCAGCCCTTCGGGTAAGCGGTAACTTTACATTAGCCTGTTCAGGACTCAACAAATTACGCAAGAGAGCAAGGCACGACCACCCCTGGGAGAGCTTTCACCTGGTATGACAGGGGCAACCTGCCGTACTTAAGGCTGTGTGACAGCGGAGATAATGTAATATGAAAGGGGCTGCGAATGGTATCGCAGCCCCTTTCATATTCATCTGTCCTGAAAAATCCCGCGAGTTCTGACTAACCCTTGAATCCCAGTTCTTTATGTGTCCCGTCACAATAGGGCTTGTTCTTGGATCCCCCGCACCGACAGAGATAATACTCAGCCGGGTCTTCCGGTGCCGACCCATCGGGGTTATTCAGCTTGACGCCGCCCTGAATGTAAAGGGGACCGTCTTCGAAATAGCTGATTTCTCCTTCCACGGCATCATGATTTTCCTGGTCCGCTGCTGGTGCGCCGGACGGCGGGGACACCTCTCCAGTAAAACTGATTTTGGAATGCTTGCCATCGCAAAAGGGCTTATTCTCGGATGCGCCGCACCGGCAAAGGGCGATGATGTCCTTCTCCATTAGAATCGGATTGCCCTCGGCGTCTGCAAGCTTCTTCAGCCCTTTCACAAGAAGCGGCCCATTCTTTGAGATATCGATAGTGGGTTTTCCTTCTGTCATATGCTCTCCCCCGTTTTGGTTTTTCTCAGGTGTTCATTCCCGGAGGCCTGTCCCTCGACAGGCTTCAACATACCCAAATCCTCAAACGTCGTCCACTACAAAACCTGCTGAAGCGTACCAAGAAGGAGCGCCCCTGTTCTCCCTTGGCCTGCCGGACCTTCGTCGCCACTGGCAAGTGACAACCCACGACACGAAACTCGTATTCTATTTAACCCTCTTCGCAAGTCCTTTTACCAGAATCTCCTTATTCAGGAACTTCCCCTTGGTGAGCACCGAGCCGGGCTCGTTGGCTTCGGGCAGATAAAAAACATCCGCCAGATAGAAATTATATTTATCCGGCTTGGTCGTGGTGACAACCGCGAATTCAACTTTCGCCAGTTCACGCGCCACAAAGCTCTTTGCTCGAATGCCTTCATTGGTTGGAAGCTCGGGAGCGTCGATCCCCCGGAGCCGCAACTTCTGGCGGCACCACACACGGAAACCACAATCGATATCTACCCAGATCGTGTCTCCGTCAATCACACTGATCACCCGGGCAAAGTATGTATAGAAAGAAGCCGCGCGCCCACTCCCCGGGGTGAAGGTGTAATCTCCCGAGGGATTGCCCTTGGAGATCACATATTGGCCTGGGTGAACGTTGTCCACACCTGTCAGCGGCCAGGCAAGGTGCGTCCCAAATCCCAGGTCCAGTCGCAAATCCTCCGGGGATCCTCCGTCCTCATATTCACCTGGAGCGCCCTCTACCAGCCGATACGTGTAGAATTGTCCCCGTAGTGCCGGCAGATTCTGGTCTGGTCGCAGCACGGTTCGCTCACGCTCGCCAGGTGCCTGACCCACCAGCGTAGACGCCTTGATCTGTTTCTCCAACTCGCGAACACTCCATCCGTGTTCGTCGGCGGCAATTTCATAGGTCTTCTGTTCTTCTGTTGAGGGCAGTGTGAGCAGAGCACGGTAGTGAGACCAGGTTAAATTTCCACTCGTCTGGAAATTAGGATTTAAACGAAAGAAGGCCAAGGCGTGATACAGAGCACTTTTGCCGACCCCAACCTCCTGGGAGAGCCTCAGAACAACCCTTGCCCCATATTCCGCCCGATCTTTTCTGGCAAGAAGATAGTGATCCAGGAGCCTTCCAATGCCGTGGTATGTCTGTAACGTTTCTTTCATAAATGCCTGTTCCGCCTTTATTTTTCCTTCCTGCATCAGGCGTACGACCTCTCCCTTGAGGTCCTCGAAGCCGTCCTTCACCAGTGTGTTGCCCATTTTCAGTCCCTCCTGTCTCCGGCGATCCTGCCGTGCTTCCAGTTCAACACATAGTGATAATAACAAGAACAACTGTCTTGGTTCAGTATTAGAGCTATTCCATGCACAGGGAAAGCAGATTCCTCCATACTTTGTCTGCTATCCTCCACTCAGGCTCAATTCTCGAATTGGAGTGAAAATCCTATTTCGCTGCCGTGCATTTTACCGTTGTACTTAAAACCAAGCTTCAGGTAGAATCCTTCGGTATTTCCCTCTCCCTGACCGCAGCTTACACCCAGCCCGGTTGCCCCAGGGCGAGTCTTCAAATATTCCACAAAGAGTCTGATCGCGCCTCGACCAACACCCTTGCCCTGGAAGGGCGTGGCGATCAATGAATCTCGATAGAATATACCTTTCATCGCCTGGGATCATTGGGTTTCCCATGTTTTGATGTCCTGACCTCCACCTGAACAAACGTTGGAGATGGCCTAAAACCAGCTTGTTGCGAGGCCAAATAGAAAGGAGAGAGAATCCAGTCATCTGCTCACCGAACCCCTTAGGACTAAGGACCTGGGACGCCGGACGCTCCTTTTCTCACACCTTCTTGACCACATCCCCTACCTTGATCGTGCCACCCTGCACCACCTTCGCATTAATTCCTCTTGTGCACAGTGCGCTGCCTTCATCAGAATTCACGAATTTCATCGCGTCCGCGCCATACCTGGCAACAAACTTCTTGCATCCTGTGTGAGGCATCGCGGTCACCTCGATTACCGCTGACCCAAGCGAAAGTTGAGTTCCCGGAGGCAAATTTTCCGGGCCCAAATTGATGTCGATGAAAAGCTGGTCACCGGCCAGGTGCCAGCGCTCCTTGGTCGTTGCAATCAAATCGATTGCTCGCGAGCCCATAATATTCAACTGCATCTCCGGATGAGACTTCCCGTCATCGGTCATCCCGCTCCCTCGGTCCTTCCAGTTGTCCCCTACCAGACCTTCCTCGACGCTCAACTCCCCTACTTCCAGAATCTCCCGCTTCTCCGTTTCAGGCCTGCGGACAATCATATCCAGTGTACCCTCATCATTTGGTGCCTTTCTCACTTCATCCAGCCCAGCCTCGAGTTCCGCCGTGGTCAAATGCTTAACCTCCATAAAGTTCTCCTCCCCTGATAGAATTTGGTACCGGTCAACTGGCCACTGGCGACCGGACACTTAAACTCTCAAATTTTGATCCTGATCCGGATGCAATCTGCCGTAAACTCCTCAGCCTTTGTCATTTCGGTATAATTCATGAATTTTGGTTGTTCCGGCAGTGTCATGACAAAATCTCCGGTGCCACGCTCCTCGTACACACCCCAATTCGTATAGCGCCGCTCCTCCGGTGCACCCTCAGGTAGATCATGTATCACTTGGACGGTATCCCTTAGGATGCAGCATTGTTTCGCATCGAACTCAGCGACTGTCAAAGGATACCTGGGCGTTTGACCGTGCACGGGCCCTGGTAGGATGTTCGCAAACCAGTATGTCTTTCCAGTTTTGGAAGACGTGACAAATTGCGAAAAAGATGCCGGATTCCAAACCTTGTCTCCATCTTCGTATTCTAATGGCTCGGGTGCCGACCAGGTCATACCACCGTCTGACGACGTTGTGCACTGTCTCGTGGAATAAACACCCGACGCCTCATCCCCCTGACACCGCATCGCATTGAACAGGCGTTCTCCGCCCAAACCGGTGACTGCAGGCTCGCAGCAACCACCCCTGGTTACCTCTGGACCAACGCTGATGAGATCCCCGAAGGTGAATTCTAAATCTGAACCCTCCCCATTCCAGCGGGCCCTGGCGTAAATCACACCCTCGATGGATGATCCCATCACGGTCATCCCAAACACCAGGGAACCATCATCCAACCATGTGTAGGCTAGCATATCCGCCATGGCTCCACGCTCTCGGTACTTGAGATCTGGAGCCCAATGTATTTCATCGTACCCCGGCCTGCAATCGATCACCTGACTTGGCCTAGACCACGTTCTGCCCCCATCCCGTGAGAGCTGGTAATGCATCCGATAGGTGCGCTGCCTGAGATTTCCTGCCCTGAACATGGGCTCATTCGGGTCGATATCGTAAGAAGAATGAAATGAAATGAGGACGTTTCGATTCGGGTCAAGCGCATGCATAGCTACATTGCGGTGCTCACCTGTCAGGTCTCGGGGATCCTCCTCCGTTAAATTTGGCCCGTCCTCCCAGGAAGTACCATTGTCATTGGACCTTCGCCGGTAGATCCTGTCGTGATAGTAGACTTTCCCAACCTTCGGATCCACCAGCATACCCTCATCCTTTACCGACACCAGGAGCTCAATCCCTTCAACATCTGCGTAGGACGGGTTTTGGGCGTAGACTGCCATCCCCTCGCGTGCGGAAATGAACAACTCTGTTTCGATCTGGACACTCATTTTCACTACCTTGGCCTCCTGCTGTTTTGCTGTGTGGCACATATCATCATTAGGTGGAGGGTAGAATATACTTGTGGATCCGCCAAGTAAAGTGCTTTCGTACGCGATAGGCTTTCCTTTGCTACAGTGTAGGTAATTTAGACCTCGAAATGGGATGGAAAATTCTGGATTCATGTGGTAACTTGCAGGTCCAACTTGATCACAAACAAGACTTTCCGTGCCCTTTTCCAGGTCTGCCGGGATTCCTGACTACATCGAGAAGAGAATGAAACAGAATTGCATCTTCTCTGGCTTCAGACGGGACTCAATCGCCTTTCAACTGCTCGCCAAAGTCATTCTGTCATACTTCGGTGTGGCCGCAGTGCTCCTCACAGGGCAGTGGGCGAAGAACTTGACCGTCTGATAGATGCAGTTGGCTTGGCCCATCCGGAGGAGGAGTCTACAGACGACACTGCCATAGCACCGGCGGAGATTGAATGGGAAGCTGCAAAATCAATACTGGGACAGCTGGACGAAATGCTGGCCAAAAATGACGTTTCATCCTTCGAGCTGTTCCAAAGCAACACCGATCTGGTAAAGTCTACACTGAGTCCCGGAGCCAAGCTGCTTGAAGACGCCCTACTGAGCTGGGATTTTACCACCGCCCTGGACGCCCTTCGTTCTGCAGTCTCAGCTACCGAGTCTCTGCTTCCCCCTTTGGAAAAGGGGAATTTGCTGTTCCGGCCAGCATAAAGCCACTCCGTACGATCGAGCGGGACCGGAGGTCCCAGTCGAGATCATAGGATAGCGAAAGTGCACTTCTTCTCACCCTTGCTCCAAGCCTGTCGATCTCGCTACTACCAAACCACCTTTGAATGCCAAACGTACATGCCAAAGGCACCGGCGAAATGCCGGCGCCTTTGTAATATATTACGGGTAGAAAGGACCTTCAATCAGTGCGAATGCACCGGTAACCCGCCGTGTGTGTGTTCAGAAACCCCGTGATGTTGCTCCCCCGCTTTCCCTACCGGATCAACGTGAATCGTGGCCCGCGAAAGGAATGAAAGGTGATGAAGTAGTTGGTGATGCACTTGCTTCGAAATGGCATGCCCTTCTTCAACACTCAAGTCCGGGTCTACCGCTATGTTGACCTCTGCCTGCAACAAGTGACCAAGCCATCTTGCCCTCACCTCTGATATTTCTCGTACTCCTTCCACGTGACCTGCCGCGTGCCGAATCTCATCCATGTGTTCGGGATCCACACCATAGGATCTACGATGGGGTATCCCATCCACACACCGACCGCTCCGACCAAAACTGCGAGACTCGTCCATCCGTCCACTCTGGCGTGATACCCGTCAGCGATCAAAGCCGCGCTGCTGATCTCCTTGCTCACACGAATGCGAAAAATTGCAACGGCTTCGTTGCCCACAAATCCAACGATGGATGCGATCACCAGAGCCAACAGGTGGGTTACTGGTTTGGGGTTGAACAAACAGTCTACCGACTCGTGTCCTGAGACGATTGCGCTGAAAAGGATGGTGAGGACAATCAGGACCCCGGCTATATCCTCGTACATGACCATATACATATGGAAACCGTTTGGTCGATTTCTTGCGCACGAACATGAAAGCGATCACAGTGGAATGGCCATCGACGCGTCGCCGAAATTGTGAAGGGTCTAAGCCAGCAAGGCTACGCTGCCGGATAGAGCCACAATGACCACATGAAACAGTGCTGTCGCCATTAGTCCGGCGAAGGACCACTTGATCGCCCAGATTCCGCGATCGGTTGTCGCAATGGTCGGGTCAATCACACCATGGGTGTGTCCATGACCTCCGTGTCCATCATCACCATGGTGGTGGCCGTGTGAGTGGCCTCCATAGCTATAGTGAGCAGGCCGACGACCTTCGTGACCGTGCGCATGCTCCTCACAGTCGTAATCTCCCTGGTCGTGGTTGTCGTGAGAATGACCGCTTTGTGAAATGGTGACTGTCTTTCCCTTGAGAAATGTAAAGAAGGCTTAACCGAGTGAATCGATATACCTACTTTGTTCTCCTGTACAGCTGACGAAGCCGCATGCTGGCACGTCCCCTGGAAAAAAGTCTCAGGGGACGTCGCAACTCTGAAATCTAACTACTCCAATTGTTTGATATCGGTGTAATCTCCTGATGTCTTCAGTGTGATAGTCATAGCTTTTGTTGTCCGATTCCTCCAGAACCACCCGTGGCTGCCATCGAATACCGCTTCGATAACGCCTTTGCTCTTCTCCTCGGATCCCTTGCTGTAATTGTGGTACTTGATATTTAGCTGCTTGGAATCACCGTGCACGTCAAAATTTGCTCGCCCCCCATCTGTCCACCATGAGTACTCCACCTTACCCCCTTCCACCATTACAACTTTTATTTCTGTACCCTCATTCGGCGCAAGCTTCACCTTCATCTCGTGGGACAATGGTGTCGCCTCCAGCTTTGCTGATTCGGGGTAGGAAACCTTCGCTATCGGCTTAGCCGGAGGTATAACTGGAGTGTTGAAAGGGATTGACTCTCCTGTGTGGGAAGCAACGACTTCCTGGGCAAATACAACCTTTATTTCTCCCATCTTAGTCAGTCCCAAGATCTTACCTACGCCGGTCGGGTCAATGCCATATTCAGCAGGAAGGATAGCAACGAGAAGTAGTAGTATCGCAACCAGCACGGCCATCACCGTAGATTTTATCAATCTTATTGTGGAGGGTAATTCAGCACCGGAAGGGATGTTCGAGTTGGGCATGCGCGTTTCCTTTTTCGATAATAGGAACTTTGAGAAATCCGAGCTACGAACTGAAGAAACCTACTAGATGGTAGCCGATGAGCAAAAATCCCGCGGTCATCGTAACCGTGTTTGCGGTGTAGGCCTGACGTAGGAAGCCATCTGACCGTCTCCAGAAACCCATGGCGATCAAAACTCCGGTGAGTGCAAGGATCTGCCCAAGCTCTACTCCTAAATTGAAAGCGAGAAGGTTTGGTATCAGACCATCTTGTGACATCTCATACTCCAATACTTTTGTTGCCAGGCCGAAGCCGTGGAAAAGACCGAAGCCAAAAGTTGCGATCTTCGTATCTGGCTGGAACCCAAACCATCTTTGGTACGCACCCATATTGTCCAGGGATTTGTAAACAACGGAAAACCCAATGATCGCGTCAATGACATACGCGCTCACACTGATTTCCATCAGAACTCCACCAAGCAGGGTAATAACGTGGCCAGCGGCAAACAGGGTGACGTAAACCCCGACATCCTTCAGACGGTAGAGGAAGAAGATCACACCCAAGAGGAACAGTAGATGGTCATACCCGGTCATCATATGCTTTGCTCCAAGATACATAAATGGGAAAATCATTGTCCCGGAGCTTTCCTGAATGAAGCCTTTGTCACCATCAGGGACACCGTGAGCGGTGGCATCAGAAACGACGCCCAATCCTAACGTAAAACATATCAGGAAAACCGTCCAGAGTACTGGCTTGAAGGTACAGGATAATCTTTGGGCTTTTGACATCTATCACCTCGCCTTGGTTATTGACGCGGAAGGCTTTTACAGTGTATCAATATATGCATCACGTCTCTTCGCCGCTCGTAAAAAATTGTGCAAATCGTTCTTGCAATGATCGGTCATACTCCTTTGTCCAGGACGCCTCTCGTCTCCGTCTCGCTTTTATTGTTGACGTCCGACCGTTCATTATTTAAGTTCGACTCTTCGTTTTTCTGCCTGCACTTATCGCCACATTTCCGTGCCCGCGCCTCCCCCATTCAGCCGCGGCCAGAGCAGCACCAAATACAGAGGGAGGAAGTAAAAATGAGCGGAACCCCAGAGCGGCTAGAGGCCATCGCTGCAGTCACCAAGTATCAACCGTCATCCTCACCGTTGAACTTCGTCGAAACTCCTTCCAGCGAACTTTTTGGCTCGAATGTTTTCAGTATGAAGGTCATGAAGTCCAGGCTGCCGAAGGAAATCTTCAAACGCCTCCGTGAAACCATCGAACAAGGTGCAAAACTGGACCCGAGTGTTGCCGATGTTGTTGCCGCAGCCATGAAGGACTGGGCTATTGAGAGGGGCGCAACGCATTATACACACGTCTTCTACCCCCTGACCGGATCTACTGCAGAAAAACACGATAGTTTCCTCCAACCCGACGGTCAGGGAGGGGTAATTAATGAATTTTCCGGAGCCCAGCTGATCCAGGGCGAGCCCGACGCCTCCAGCTTCCCTTCCGGCGGTATTCGACAAACCTTTGAGGCTAGAGGATATACGGCCTGGGACGTGACCAGTCCGGCATATGTCTACGAAAACCGAAACGGTGCAACATTGTCGATCCCAACCGCATTTGTCTCCTGGACAGGTGAGGCCCTAGACAAAAAGACACCGGTTCTTCGTTCCATGCAGGCCCTTGACAAGCAGGCCCGTCGCATTTTGGAGCTCTTCGGACATTCCGAGATCTCCATGGTCTCCTCTACAGCGGGTCCCGAGCAGGAGTACTTTCTGATTGACAGGAACTTCTACTTTGCTCGTCCTGACCTGCTCAACGCAGACAGAACGCTCTTCGGGGCGCCACCACCAAAGGGCCAGGAATTTGACGACCACTATTTTGGTGCCATTCCGGAGCGTGTCTTGTCCTTCATGCTCGACTGCGAACGGGAGCTTTTCAAGCTCGGTGTTCCAATCAAAACAAGGCATAACGAGGTTGCGCCGGGGCAGTACGAGATTGCCCCTGTCTTCGAGACCAGCAACGTAGCCACCGACCACCAGCAACTGATCATGACCATCCTCCGAACGGTCGCCGAAAAATATGGTATGGCGTGCCTCACCCACGAGAAACCCTTTGCCGGGGTGAACGGATCCGGCAAACACGTGAATTTCTCGCTTGCTAATGCCACACAGGGAAACCTGTTGGATCCAGGGGATACCCCTCACGAGAACGCACAGTTCCTGGTTTTCTGTGCCGCCGTGATTCGAGCAGTCAGCACGCACTCCCCTCTCCTTCGGGCAGTGGTCGCTTCCGCCGGAAATGATCATCGCCTCGGAGCTAATGAAGCGCCGCCCGCCATCATATCCATATTCCTGGGTGATGTACTCTCCGAGGTCTTTGAGCAGATCAAGAAAGGCGGAACAAAGACCTCCAGGAAAGCACGCACGCTCAAGATTGGTGCCGACGTGTTGCCCACTCTCCCAATGGACTCTGGAGACCGAAACCGGACGAGTCCATTTGCCTTCACGGGAAACCGGTTCGAGTTTCGCGCAGTTGCTGCAAATCAATCTATTGCGGGTCCTCTGGTCGTCATGAACACGGCCATCGCGGAATCACTGGACTTTATGGCTACAAACCTGGAGAAGGCGACAAAGGGTGATCCCAAGAAACTGAATGCTGCCGTGCAGAAGCTGCTAAAACAAACCATCAGTGAACACGATCATGTCATCTTCAATGGGGACAACTACACGGAGGACTGGCATGAAGAGGCCGAAAGTCGTGGGTTGCCAAACCTGAAGACAACTGTCGAGGCGCTTCCGGCCCTCACATCTCGTGCATCCGTATCGTTGTTTTCCAAATACAAAGTTCTTACCAAACGAGAGTTGGAGAGCCGACAGGAGATCTACCTTGAGCAGTACATCAATACAGTCAGGGTCGAAGCCAATCTGACTGTTGAGATCTCACGGACAGTGATCTTCCCAGCTGCCGTTCGGTATCAAGGCGAGCTGGCGGCTACATGTGCAAATCTCAAGCAGCTGAACTACACCTTCGACACGGATACGCTCGACCACGTCACTGAATTGGTGAAGGGCCTCCAGGACAGCACCGCGGAACTCAACAGGCTTCTTGATCACGAAGGCCACCGCAATATCCTTGCTGAAGCAAAGCACGCGTGCAGCAAAGTGCTGCCCGCAATGCTGAAGGTTCGAGAATACGGTGACAAGCTCGAAAATGTCGTTGCGGACGACCTCTGGCAACTTCCCACATACCAGGAAATGCTGTTCATTAAATAGCACAAAAAAACAACCCTGCAAAGTACAAGGCCCCGTCGAGCCGTCCGGCGGGGCCTTATTAAAATAGTGAATTGGGTCTGTATTCCCGTAGAATCGTAGATACTATTGCCAACTAAGGCCTGCACGAGGGGAGAGATGAGCTCGAACCATACTGTGTACGATAGACGGAAGTATCGAGTATGTAACGTACGTTCAGTCAAATCGATTGCTGTTGAGTACATCAGATCTCTTTAGCTATCGAACACGAAGAAATTTGACTTGCCAGAGGTAGATGACCGATATCACCTATGGCGTGTACCAATCATTGAAGGTGACATCGTGCAGATGAGCATGGTGTTCTGGATAAAGGAGGTGGCCAACATCTTTAAAGACCGAATCGGGTTCGACCACCTTCTGTTGCGACTATTCAATGAAGACTGTCTTGAATACATTCGTTCCAGGATGGCCAATATCGAAATCAGCCGTTTTTTGTAACCCAGTCAGTATTTGGCAATGTTTGTGACCCAGGGCCGTTATGTAGCGGATTCAACAACCCTTTTTTCATCTAAAAACACGCACAATCAGGCCTTTGCTGTTTCTACCTCCTAGAAAGTGGTTTACAATCCCGCGGCCTGCAACATGGCCTTGATGAAGCCGAATTGAAATGCAAAGGCTTGCTCGAAATGACCGGGGGCGCTATGACCTGGCGCGTGGTCCGGCACAACCATATGGGGATAGCCAACATCCTTTAGTGCTTGCATGAGCGTGTGCATATTCATTACGCCTTCGTCCGGATAGACCTCCTGGAAGTTGTTCTGTCCGCCGACAATATTCCGAAAGTGAATCAAATGCAGCTTTTTTCGTTCACCAAAGTACCTGATAATTCCCGGAACCTCATTCAGCGGATCCTTTACACTTTCCGCCATACATCCTAGACAAAGATTAAGACCGTGATATGGACTTGGATGGATGTCGATGAACTGTTTGAAACCATCCGCCCCACCCAGCACCCGGTCAACATCCTTATAACCCGGCGGCAACCAGGGATCACACGGGTGACAGGCCATCCGCACCTTGTTCTCCTCGGCAACTGGAATAACGCGCTCCAGGAAATGCGTGATCCTGGCCCAGTTTTCCTCGGCTGTCAAGGGATTGTCGTACCGTGGTGTTTCAGAGTCTGCTTTTGAGATATCCCAGGTAGAATATTTCACCCCACCACGCCCGAGTGGCAGTGCCTCCGTCCTTTGGTTCTCCATCTCACATAGAAAATATTTGATAGCGGGAATACCGGCATCGGCCGTAGCCCTCACCATTTGACAGACCAGATCGATCTCCCGGTCACCCTTCTCGCTGCTTCCCAGCATATAATTTGGTGTAGATCCACCATCCACATTCAACTGGTGAAGAGGCAACGCAACCATCTCCATATCAATTCCAAAGCTCTTACACTTCTCCCGTTTTCCAGTGAGTTCCTCCGCATCCCATCCGCGCTCCTGTGTGAATGTGATGTCATTGATCGCCATATTGTTTACACCTTGCCGTGCCAGGAAATCCAAATGCTCATCCGAAGTAGTAAACCTCTGAGTACCGACATGCATTCGTGGCTTGTCCAGGTCCCACACTGCACCCGCATGCTCAGTCTGTCGTCCTTCAGCTGCCATCTAAGCGCTCCTTCGGCCGCCAGGCCACAAAATGTGATTGCCAGTCGTACAGATCGGCCCCATGATCTCCAACCCTCTTCCGATTGTCAACCCCAAAAAACGCACCTGGGCCTTCGCCCCGAGGCGTTTCTCAAACATTGTGTCCGACTCTACCACCATTTACCAATCTACTCATCTAGGAGACACATCAACAGACAACAAAGCACCTGGGGTAGGCGCTGTATGCGGTTCCCTAGAGCACATGACGCGTTACTAATCCTCACCAGGCAGGCGGTCGGCACGTGTGCATTCTCTGAGACCATTCGCACAGTGTACCTCTGGCCACGCGCCAAGCGGCGACTTTTCCCCACTTTTGGTCGTTCAAAAGTGGGACAGAGGCTCTCCGTTTCCTCTCTCAATACAAGAAGCGCCGGCTCATTCGAGCCGGCGCTTTACCTAAAGTTACAGGTGTTTTCTTCGAGTGTTAGACCTTCGTCACGTTTGCTGCCTGGAGTCCCTTGGGACCCTGTGTGATCTCGAATTCGACCTGATCGCCTTCGGTCAAAGACTTGAATCCATCGCCCTGGATCGCTGAAAAATGCACAAATACATCTTCACCCGCATCCTGCTCGATAAAACCGAAGCCTTTGGCGTCGTTAAACCACTTAACGGTACCTTCTGCCAATGTCCTTCACCACCTTTCCACATTGATATTGACTGTGCCTGGACGCCAAAGAAAAAACGGCCAGGGACCTGAATTTCTGATCCTAGCCGCATCTCTACTTTTCCACTGCACAGGAGACAGAAACTACATCCATCTTATTAAAAACTAATTTACCCCCTCATGTTCGAATTGTCAAGGATCTTTATTTAAAAATGTTCGATTCGCCTTGAAAAGTTCCACTAATTTCCTACAAACATTTCCTAACCCCGATTTGCTTTGGCCTCTCTTCGCCTGGCGTGCAAAACCGATTCGGTGTATCCGTTAGGCTCTTCTCTTCCCTTGTAAACCAGGTCCAGGGCAGCCTGAAATGCGACGCTTCCGCCGAAATCTGGTGCCATATTCCTGTACTGTGGATCACCTGCATTCTGAAAGTCGACAACTGCCGCCATTTTCTCGAATGCCTTTCGGATCCTGTCCGAATCCACAATGCCATGGTGTAACCAGTTGCTGATATGCTGACTAGAAATTCGCAACGTGGCACGGTCTTCCATCAATCCCACATTCTGGATGTCCGGCACCTTGGAACACCCCACGCCGCTGTCCACCCATCGCACCACATACCCCAGTATGCCCTGGGCGTTGTTTTCTAGTTCCCGCTGTATCTCGTTTTCGCCCAGTTCCCTGTCCAGCAAGGGTGGCGTGAGAATGTCCTCCAGGCTAGCTCTCTCACGTTGGCTCAGCTCGTTCTGCCTGGCACTCACACTGGTTTGATGGTAGTGCATGGCGTGGAGCACGGCAGCTGTTGGAGATGGAACCCAGGCAGTACTCGCGCCCGCCTCCGGATGTCCCATCTTGGTATCAACCATCTCTCTCATCCTGTCGGGCATGGTCCACATCCCTTTGCCGATCTGCCCCTGTCCGGAAAACCCGGTGTCCAGCCCAATGTCGACATTCCAGTCCTCGTATGCGGACAACCACGGTTCGTTCTTGATTTCCATTTTGGGAAGAACGGGACCAGCTTCCACACTCGTGTGAATTTCATCGCCCGTACGATCCAGAAAACCGGTGTTGATAAAAACAACACGTGTCCTCGCTTCACGAATCGCCGCCTTGAGATTCACGGTGGTACGCCTCTCCTCGTCCATTATACCGATCTTGATGGTATTCCGCCCGAGGCCCAACACTGCTTCGACGCGGTCGAATAGCCTTACTGTGGCAGCCACCTCCTCTGGACCGTGCAGCTTTGGTTTTACGATATAGATGCTGCCCTCTCTGCTGTTGGTTTTCTCACCCTTTCCCTTCACATCGTGAATGGCCGCCAACCCGGTAACCATGGCATCCAGGAATCCCTTGCCGCCGATGGTCATGTCCTTCCACGGGCCCAGCGACAGGGCCGAGGGCAC
>PAQK01000050.1 GCA_002709665.1 Gemmatimonadota bacterium
TAGGAATATGCCCCGACATGATTGAGACATTGAAAACCGTCGGGGCCGTATAAAATACCCTGGCGACAGTACTGGTCGGAGGTGGGAGTGGTACCGGCAAAGAGCTGCTCGCCAGAGCGGTGCATAGGGCCTCGGGCAGAACGGGCGCTTTTGTTGCCATCAACTGCGCTGCTGTGGTTGAAAGTTTGACAGAGAGCGAGTTGTTCGGTCTCGAGATAGGAAATGCGTCTCACTCGTTTCAGGCCAAGCTTCTCAGAGTGCTGGATCGGGGAGGATTTATCCGAGTTGGAGGTCAACAGGTTATTTGTCCTGACGTTCGGCTGGTGGCTGCTATAAATGCCAACCTCGAGGATCTAGTTTCCGAAGGCCGATTCCGACCCGATCTATACTATCGCATTAACGAAGTGACCATGAATTTACCCGCGTTACGCCAATGGTGGGAAGATATCCCGCTGCTAGCAAACGGACTGCTAGTTGCTGTAAATCGGAAGAATAACCGGAATATTCTGGAGCTTTCAAATGACGCGATGGAACTACTTGTGTCCTACCATTGGCCGGGAAATTTACGGGAGCTGCAAAATGTACTCACCAGAGCTGCGTTCCGGCTCCTTGGCATTACCAGACCAACGTTGAGACGAAAGATGCGGGTGTTCAATATGGACCGGGTAAATCTGGATGTCGATTTGGACGAGGACTCTGAAGGACGTGATCCTTCATACGCACGGGTGGCACAACTTCAGTAGGTTACCATCTGATTTGAGAGAGCTTAGTCATCCGAGCAATTCAGGCCTTCAACCTTGACACGGCTCCGAACCTTTTGCATACTTATTTCCTGCGCTTTCGAACCGGATCGTTTATGAGCGATTGAATCTTGATTACGTTTTATGTACTGCTGATGAGGGGAAATGGGATTTCTAACGGAGCTTGTCTGTACCCGCTGCGATGCAGCATTTGCCAAGAATCAACTTTGGAATCTCAGCACGTGCTGCCAGGCGCCGCTGTTCGCAAAATATGACCTGGAGAGTGCCGCCCGGGCATTGAGACCGGAAATGTTGATCAATCGAATTCCAACAATGTGGCGATATGCAGAGGTGATGCCTGTTGAAGAGGAGTCTCATCGTATAAGCCTGGGTGAGGGATTCACGCCCCTTCTACAAGCTGCCAGGCTGGGAAGGTCGGTGGGTGCGCCGAATCTGATGATAAAAGACGAAGGGGTGAACCCCACCGGTTCCTTCAAAGCCCGCGGACTCTCGGCTGCAATCTCCAAGGTGTTTGAGCTGGGTGGCACAGCAGTAGCAATTCCTTCCGCCGGCAATGCAGGAGGCGCAACAGCAGCCTACGCTGCCAGAGTGGGATTGCCCGCACACATTTTTATGCCCAAAGATGTTCCGGAGGCCAACCGTGTTGAATGTGAAGCCCTGGGTGCAAAGCTGGAACTTGTAGACGGACTCATTTCGGATTGCGGAAGGATCGTTGCTGAAAGGAAGGATGAAGAGGGGTGGTTTGACGTGTCAACCCTGAAAGAGCCCTACAGAGTCGAAGGCAAGAAGACCATGGGCTACGAGCTTGCCGAACAGTTGGATTGGGAACTGCCGGATGTGATTCTGTACCCGACCGGTGGGGGAACCGGCTTGATCGGAATGTGGAAAGCATTTGAGGAAATGCAACAAATGGGCTGGATAGGTGTGGAAAGACCCCGGATGGTTTCCGTTCAGGCCTCAGGGTGTGCACCCATCGTCCGTGCGTTTGAGGCAGGTGAGGATCAGGCGGAGCCGTGGGTTGAGGCTAAGACCGTAGCATCCGGGCTGCGTGTTCCGGGTGCGGTTGGTGATTTTCTTATGCTTCGCGCGATTCGGGAGAGCGGAGGTACCGCATTGTCCGTTACGGATGAGGAATTGATGGCTGCGATTCCTGAAATGGCCTCGGCCACTGGAATTTTTCCAGCTCCGGAGGGTGCTGCCACCCTGGCTGGATTGAAGAAGCTGATCACATCCGGTCAGGTGTCGGAAGACGATCGCGTGGTATTATTCAACACAGGCACCGGGCTGAAATACATAGACGTGTTGCGTTAAGGAGCCGCCTGTGCCACAGGAGGATCCGGGTCGTCCTCTCGCCCTGGTTTTGTCACACTTCAGCGCACAAGCTCAAGGAAGATTGCTTCAGCTGCTGCCCGAGACGGTGCGTGATCGTGTGGCGAACGCAATCGATGAGGCATCTGGTCTGCTCCCTTCTGACATGTCTTTTGTTGAACTGGTACTCAACACAGACCTGGAGAGGCTTGCGAGGGACCAAGAAGAGGGAGGTGTCCAGGATCTCCTTGTTGAGGTCGTTCCCCTTCAGGTCTGTGATCTGATGGGTTTTGTATTGTTGCACGCCACCACCCAGCAGGCCGGCGAGGTATTTCTCCGGTTTCCGCCGGCCCTTCAAGGAGAAGTCCTCCAGAGGGTATGTGCTCAGAATTGGGCAGCACTCCACCGACGGCTGGGCAGAGGCGAACTTGAATTCCTCACCACGTTCGAGGCTTGGTGGAACAGGGAAGGTCAGGTGGCCTCCCCCGAGTTTGCAGCAGAGATGCTGCGACATATTCCATCCCAAGCCGCTATCAGAAGACTGCTCACAGACCTGGATCGTCTTGATCCAGAAGCTGCAGCATGTATCCAAAGGATCCTGTACAGATTTGAGGACCTTGTTCGGCTATCCGACCGTGAGTTTCAGGACGTCTTCTTTGGCACAGATCCATGGGATCTGGCTCTCGCCTTGCGCGAGGCTTCCTCAGGCCTTCGCCGAAGGGTACTGGCGAACATCTCTGAACGAAGGCAGCAATACCTGATTGAAGATGAAGTTACGCTGGAAGATCTGGATGAAGAAGAAGTGGAGGTGGTTCAGCGTCGAATCCTCGAGAAGGCCCGCGTGTTATTTGAGACTGGAAAAATCAGTACCTATATGGGGTCGATAGAAGGGACACAAGAACTCTCCGACGAAAAGGAAGAAGAGCATTCAGACGAACAACAACGTGCGTGCAGGACAAAGGTCTCTCCGTCTAAAAGGAACCTCAGGCCGATATTCGTTGGCGTAAGCGTATTTGTGGTAACGGTTCTGGTTGCCATTCGATTATTGGATCTGCGTTTCGCCTCGCCCCGAGAGTCGTCGCGTAAGGGGCGAGGCTCCTTTTTCGCAGACTCAAACGTTCAGCGCAACAGGATGCAGAAGGGCAAAGAGGAAACTGATTCTCGCTCGAATCCCGGCAGGCAAGAAGCGACGGACCTGGCTCTCGTGGAGGGAGATGTACTAGTTTTTCAGGATGATAAACGGCGAAACGGGAAAGACCAGGCATTGGAGCCTGGCGACTGGATCGAGACGGGAGAGTCTTCACGTGCGGTTGTAAGGCTCTATGCAGACAGCGGACAGCTTCAGATGGAGTCCGAGTCGGCCGTAAAGGTTGGGGAAGAAGGAGAGGATCGTACCACTCCGCCCCGGTTGCGTGTCAGACTGGGTAACGTCTGGGTTTTTGTAAAGAATCCCGCGGTTGAGGTCCATTCCCCACTCGTCTTGATAACAGCTACCCAGGGAGCTCTTTACAGACTCCGGGTCGTTCTGGATGCAACTACAACAGTTGTCGTTAAAAGGGGGACGGTCTGGGTCAAGCCGCTTGCCGAACCAAAGGGACAACACCTCGTCCTCGGCCTTGGCGAGAGGGTACGGCTGGATCCTGGAGGCGGTGTCGTACATCTGGTCGAAGAGGAGGCTGGAGACTGGTTGGGAATCTTTTGACGATTGTGCTTCCAGGGTGACTTCAGATTGGGGTGTGAGTTGCCGATGGAAGAGTCGGAGGTGAACCCTTGAGATTGACATACTTCTATATTCTTGCTTTTCTGTTCTTGAGCGCCAATAATGCTATGGCGGCCGGCGAGGCAATCTACGGTCTGGAATCGGTCAAAATTGAGAACGTATTTGATCCAAACGCAAGGCCTGAGCGGTTGAGATTAGTTTCGGGAAGCTTGAAGCTGGTTGGGGGAGCCGCCAGAGGGAATGTGTGGAAGGCGGAACTGTACGTTCCCCATCGAGCAGCTGCCCCCAAAAGTGACCACGGAATCTTCTGGGTGGCAAACGATCAGCTATACCTGTATTCGTTGATCTCCTTCTCCTCCTATACTGCAACCCTGGCTCAGGAAGGGGAGCGGCTGGTTATCAAGAAATTCAACAGTCGGGGCGAAGCCCAGACCGAGGTGTGGTATTTTGTTAGGTAAGGCTGGCTGAGTACAGATGGAATGACCGGGAGCGCAGGATGAAAATGCACAAGGTGGGGAGTTACAAGTCCTTTACACTGGAAGACGGTGATATGGTGGTGCTTCTGGGCAACCTGGAAGGTCACAAAGCGTTCCTGTCCTCTTCAGGATTCCAGGAGCACCCGGAGACGGGTGAATGGATAGGTACTGGTGCTAAGCTATATGCGATGCAGCCGGAAGCGTTCTATAACAGATTCAGCGCGACGCAAGGCGGCGATCCAGAACTGGTGGCTCAGGCGACGGACGGGAAGGACTTCTACCGAATCGATGGGTTACCTCTGGTGGAAGAGGATGAAGCGGGGAAGGCGCAGATTACGAGGATAACTGCCCTGGATATGGAGACGCGTACACTTATAGACGAGGGTGTGGCCAATTTTCGAGTAGGCTGAAGGCGTGGGAAGAGTATTTGTCGACAGGGCACCCTTGACCGGGGTGCCCATTTTTATTTACGAACGTAATCTAATGGTGTTCTAGGCAGATTCTTGCCGCGGATCGCCCACTGACTACCGCTGCCTCGATAGTCGACGGGAGCCCGGTCTCGGTCCAATCTCCAGCAAGTAAGATCCTTTGGTGACAGGTCTTGTTAGCCGGTCTCGCCTGATTCGCAGGCAATACAAAGGTGGCGTGTCGTTCGCGAACCACAAGGCTGTATTCTAGGCGCGCCTGAGAGGCTCCCGGGAAGTGACTGCTCAAATCCTCCATTGATATGGCAACAAGCTCGTCATCTGATTTGTCGATCAGATGCATGGCTGCACTGGCAACCATGGAGATGTGGCCTTCAGAGGCATTGTCTCTTCCGCTGTAAAGCGCGTGCTTGTTGAACACCCAATCCATTCGGGCTTCGAGAAGGGCTACAAACAACTTCGAGGTTATGGGTTGGTCAAACCAGAGGTTAACCGATAGGATCGGGGACGGCGTGTATTCATATAGCACTTGCTTCAAAGTCGTCTGGTTGTCGGGCAGGATCCGGGCTGTTGCGTGAGGGGGAGAGGCGCATACCACCCAATCTCCTTCGATAATTCCGTTTCGGTTTGTTCGCAGGCGAACGCCGTCTGTACAAGTTTCAATTTGATCTGCGGCGGTGGACAGGAGAATTCTGCCCCCGGCTTTCTCAATGAAGGACGCAGCAGCCACTGTATACAGGTTGCTCAGGCCGACACCTGGATATCCCATACGCGCGCCTTCCCACGGCCCCATAACAGCCTGATTCACTACCTCCATCAGTTGTTCGGCGGGTGCTTCGGTAGGGGATTGATTCAGGGCGGATAAGCAGAGCGGATGCCAGAACGATTCCCTAATTTTCTTCGACTGGTTGCATTTTACCAACCACTCATCCACTGTGAGCGTGCTGACAACCGATGAGTTAAGTTCCGCTTTCAGGTTCCTCAAGCGAAGGACATCGCCGAGCTGTATGGGTGAAAATCTCAGAAAACCCGCAAGGATATGTATGGGCGGTGGCAGGTGACGGGAAAAACTGAGTCTGGTGGATATGCCCCCTGGCCCGAGATAGTCTACATTGAACTGGTCCTGGAGGATGAGATTGTGGCTTGTCCCGATCTCCTCTAAGAACGCTCGCGTCTCGTAGTAGCAACCCATGAGGAGATGTTGCCCATTGTCTACGGTGTCGCCAGTTCTGTTGTCCGTAAAGGATCGTGCTCTTCCCCCCAGGTGCTTCCGTCGCTCCAAAAGGGTGACCTTTACACCCTCAGCGGCCAGGGAAACACCGGCGGATAGTCCAGCAAATCCACCCCCGACGATGATCACTTCGGACATGAGTATCTTCCCCTAACGTAACAACAGGCTCCTTGCCCAGATCGTCGCGGCTATCCCGAATTTTCTAAAATTACCAATTCGGATCGGTTTACTAAACACGTTGAACCTCGCTCGCTCAGCTTCCTGAAGGAGCAAATAGTAGATGTTCCCCATGATCTCCGCAGAAAACAGTGTTTTGCGGTCTTCGATTGGCAATAAACCCCACGCATTAATGTAGTATTCGCGTGCTCTTTTGTATTGAAACGTCATCAGATCTACGAACGCACCGTTATAGGACTCTGCCAAGAGCTCCGCTTCGGTGTACCCAAATCGGACCAGGTCTTCATTTGGGAGATAGATTCGGCCCTTTCGAGCATCTGTCGCAACATCCCGAATAATGTTGGTCAGTTGGAGGGCTAACCCCAGGTTGACCGCATATTCCCGAGTCTGTATGTTCTTGTAGCCGAAAATATCGATGCAGATCAGGCCGATAACTGAGGCCACTCTGTAACAGTAGTCGTAGAGGTCGTCAAATGAGTCATACCTGCGTTTGGTGAGATCCATTTCTACACCATCGATCAAATGGGAGAAATGGGACATTGGTATGGAAAAATCCTTTAGTGTGTTCTGTAGACTGATGGCAATAGGGTGGGTCGGAGCGCCGCAATAACACGCCTGGAGTTCTGCCCGCCAACCCTCAAGATTCTCTGCCGCCTTCTCGGGAGATTCAGCCTCGTCTACCAGGTCATCAGTGTGACGACTGAAGGCATAAGCTGCATAGATAGCCTCTCTCTTCTGTTTCGGGAGGAACAGGAAGGCATAGTAGAAGTTGCTTTTGGCTTTTCTGACTAAAGCTGCAGTGTTGGTTTTGATGTTCAATCTGCCTTCTTCCTGTGAGTCGAAATTAGGCTCTTGAGCAGGAAGGAGAGCATATCCCATTTTCTCAGCTTGGGTCGGCATCTGAAAATGTCATAATCTGCTTTCACAATTCGATCAAGAATTCCGTTGCCCCCAAGCCAGGTCAACCTGAGTTCGTATTTCAGTCTGCCCTTGACCAGGTTAGGCAAATCACTTCCGGTCAGATACAGGTCCCTCGTTCGGTTGATCAGAGATATCATCAGGTCTCGAAATTCCGAAGTCACCAGTTCTCTGGTGAGATGTTCTTCGCTGACTCCAAAGGAGACCATCTCTTGGACCGGCAGGTAGATTCGATCCCTTGAGAAGTCTATAGCGATATCTTGCCAGAAATTGGTGAGTTGGAGTGCTGTGCAAATGGCGTCCGACTTGATTCCATAGCCCGGATCTTGATATCCAAAAAGGTGCAGCACCAAACGTCCCACCGGGTTGGCCGAGTATCGACAGTAGTTCAGCAGGTCGGTGAAAGTCTGGTGCCGGCTTGTTGTTACGTCCGACCGGAATGCGTGCAGAAGGTCGCTCAGAAGACCCATAGGGATTTCGTGCACCCGGATTGTCTCGGCGAGCGCGGTGAAAACAGGGCCCTTGGGGGATTCTAGACAGCTGGACAGATTCTCTCCCCACTCGTCCAGTCTGCTCAGGCGCTCTGGCGGTTCCATTCCGGGCTCGTCGGCAAAATCATCCGCTATTCTGGCAAAAGCGTAAATACTGTATACATGAGGCCTCAGTAGCTTGGGGATGAGGAATGACCCTACTGGAAAGTTCTCGTAGTGAGATAGGGTAAGGGTACTACAGTAATCGAAAGACTCGGCCAACGAATGGTCTCGAGGGTCCAGGTGAGCGTGGGCGTCCAGAGCGACCTGCCTGAAATAGGTGATGGGGACTCTCCCCGGTCGGTAAAAATAGGACCTGAAAACCACAATGCAATAACAAAAACCGCCCACATATGCTTTGATGATTTGGATCTTGACGATGATGCCAATGGGGCGTATATTGGTCTCACTTGTTCTTTGAGATATAGCAGAAACATTCAGGTTGTCCCCCCTTTGGGGGACTAAGAGGGAAGACGGTGAAATTCCGTCGCGGGCCCGCCGCTGTGACCGGGGATGCCGCCCAACTCATAACCACTGGCTGATTAGACCGGCTGGGAAGGTTTTGGGACGGCACAAGATCCGGGAGTCAGAAGACCTGCCTGAATGGTGCTTGTTACGCACTTCCTCGTGGACCAGGAAGCCAGGGCGCAGGACTATGGGTATACATTCCCCTACCCGGCTTCGGTTTTCGAGGCCGGGTATTTTTTATGTCGATTACATCCAAATTTCACCGCTACCTGACATTGGCTATTGCCCTTTGCGTCCTAACCGACAGAACAGAAGGCGGTACCCTCATTGGTACGGTATCCGACTCCCTGTCGAGTGAGCCTCTTCAGGGGGTTTCCGTTGAAGTATTGGGCTTGCAAATTGGTATTGATACCGGGAAAGACGGAATGTTCCGAATCGATATGCTTCCGAGCGGCAGCCTCAGGCTACAATTCTCCCACGTTGGGTTCGTTACCACCATTGTGAACGTGATGGTGAGGCAGGATACGGTGACCGAGGTGGCGTGCGTGATGAGTCCTCAAATAATCCCCCTTCGTCAGATTGAGGTTCTTGGCAAACGTGGAACTGTTACCGATTTAGAGCGAGTGCCTGCCTTTGTGACAGTTTTGGAGAATGAGGAATTCGATGGCCAGTCTACATCTGTTTCGGAAGTCCTGTCAACCGCAACCGGTGTCCAGGTCAAGCAGCTGGGAGGGATGGGGGCATTCAGCTCGATTTCAATCAGAGGTTCTTCTGCCGAGCAAGTTGATGTCTACCTGGATGGAGTCCCACTGAACTCTGCTATGGGTGGCGGGGTAGACCTTAGCAATCTGCCACTTGCACAAATCGAGCAAATTGAAGTGTACCGGGGCGCCGGTGCGGCGGGAGGAGGTGCAGGAGGTGCAGTTCATATCCGAACAAGAACAGCAGGAGAAGGATTTCAGGTTGGCGCCAAAGGAAGTTGGGGATCCTTTGGGACGGGGAATGCGAATGGAATTATATCAAAGAGATCGGCTGGACAAGAGTTGCTGCTTGTGGCCGATCTGGTCTCGAGTAAAAACAGTTTTCAGTTTCTGGATGATAATGGTACGGAGTATAACCAAAACGATGATCTGGTTTCAGAAAGGCTGAACGGAGACTTCCTTTCAGCCAGCGCCCTGGGAAAATGGAGGCGCGATTTTGGTGAAGCCAGTGAATACCATGTTCAGGGCAATTACTTTTGGAAGCACCAGGGAATTCCCGGGATCAGCAACAATCAGTCTCAAGATGCAAGATTGAATACCTATCGCGTGTTAATGCAGGCTGGAGTTCGTTCGTCAGATTGGCTCGGACAGCTTTCGGTAGCCCAGTCCCTTTTCTACTCACGTAAGGTCGAATCCTTCATCGATAGAGAGGGGGAAATCGGGGTGGGTCGCCAGGACAATCGAAACCGCACATCGAGTATCGGATGGCAAAATAGTCTGCAAGCTATTATAGGTGCCAAACACCTTCTCTCGGTAGGGTCCACCCTTAGCCGAGAAGGTTTCCTTCCGGAGGAACGTCTGCAGCCTGATGCGAACCTGCTAGAAAGTACGCGGTGGACCGTTTCGGGTTGTTTGGGGATTGACTGGGGTCTGCCAGGACAGGCAGGTACTCTCTCAACCTCATTGGACTTGGAGAAACAGAAGAACCATCTCGTTGAAGAAAATCCATACCAGCTAACGGTCATGGCTCCAGATACGACGACATATGGACTGGTAAACGCACGTGCCGGAGTCAGAGTTGATGCACTTACTGTCGTATGGTTCAAGGGGAGTATAGGTAGGAGTCACAGGGCTCCGAGCTTTTACGAGTTGTTCGGAGACAGAGGTGGGGTTATCGGCAACCCCGATCTTGAACCTGAACGAGGCACCGCCTGGGACGTGGGATTCAGGCTGGAATGGCGTGACATCATGTTGGAATCAGCCTATTTCGGGCAACGCTATGACGATTTGATCCAATTCGTCCAGTTTTCACAAGGTGTAGGCAGAGCCCAGAACATCGGCAAGGCCCGGGTTACCGGAATCGAAACCAGTTTTGGTATGCAGGTGTCGGATGCGTGGACATTATCCGGGAATTATACCTACCAGGAAGCAATCGACCGATCTTCAGCCCCACACCGTAACGGGAAATTACTTCCTAACAAACCACGGCATGAAGCCCATATCCATACCGGTCTGGGTGTTGGTTCCCTGCACGGCTTCTATGACTATACGTTTAGCGCAGGCAATTTTCTGGATCGGGCGAATCTCCGTCCCATACCGGGGAGGCACATCCACAACGTTGGTCTGAGGGTAAATCCCTGGAAGCAAATCCAGATCACCCTGGAAGGTAAAAATCTTCTGGGTAACCAAATCGCGGATCTGTGGGGTTACCCACTACCAGGAAGGTCGTATTTCGTAACCATTCAAGAGGGGTTTTAGGTTTTCAACCAGCAAGGAGCAAGTCTATGAGAAGTGTTCTACAGTTCGTTTTCCCGATGTTTGTGTTGCTGCCTTATTCTGCATCGGCAGCGGATAGAGTGGTCGTTACTACCTCGGACTTTAGCAGTGGGAGCCTGGCATCACTTGATCTTGGAGCGGATCAAGCCACCGTGAATATCCTGAATATCCACAGTGACGCCGATGTACGCACGTATCAGGGGGATGTCTATGTTGTGAATCGTGAAGGCCAGGATAACATCCTGGTACTCGACAGTGCAGACCTGAGCACGCCCTTGAGACAGTTCTCTGTGGGTAATGGTACAAATCCCCATGATATCGTTTTTACAACTGCTACGAGGGCATACGTTTCCCGGAGGGCTTCTACGCACCTGCTCATCGTCAACCCTGCTACGGGGGATTCGCTTGGAAGTGTGGATCTGTCCTTTTCTGCCGATGAAGATGGATTGCCGGAAATGAAGTTCCTTACGCAATATGAGAACAGGCTATACGTGACTTGTCAGAGGCTGGACAGGAATGCCTTTTCCGCCCCAACCGACAGAAGTGAGGTCGTGGTGATTGACCTAGAGACGGATACCGTTCTCGATGTTGACAACGTCATGGATGGAGTTCAGGCCATAGTCCTCCAGGCGAAGAACCCATTTGGCGGGCAGGTTCGAATAGCGGATCGGCTGTTTATCTCATGCGTTGGTGATTTCAATGATTTGACAGACGGTGGCATTGAAGTGGTGAATCTCAAGTCCAACACAACTGAGGGAATACAACTCAGTGAGGGTGAACTGGGCGGTAACGTAGGTGCCCTTGCGATGGTGTCCCAGGAGGTTGGCTTTGTCGTGGTTTCCGACGCATCCTTCGCGAATGCTTTGAAGATGTTCAACCTGGCCACAGATGGACTACCCGCTACAATTTCCGGTGTCTCAGGCGGCTACATCGTCTCAATGGGGATTGTTTCCGATCGCCTCTATGTATCCGATCAGGGGACCTTTGGCGATTCGAACGCGGGTTTGTTGGTTTTCGATATTACCGATCACACACTGCTATCTGGACCGATTTCCACCGGCCTCCCACCAACTCACATTACACTGGTTATAGAAGCGTGGCAGTCGGATTTCAATGGTGACCGAGTGGTTGATTTTTCGGATTTCATTCTTTTTGCCAGGGCATTTGGGAGCAACTCGGGCTCTTTCGATCCCATATTCGACATCGATGGCAACGGAAAACTCGAGTTTGGCGATTTCGTGGAATTTGTGAAATTCTATGGCTACCGGGGCTGAAAAGGTTCCGGAGAAAGCGGAGAATGGAGATGAATTATGGCCAAGGTTAGTCCGTCAACATTACCCCCGGTCAGGGAAGGAGATTCGCAGCACCAGATCCACATCTATTATGGATTGGGTAAAGGCAAAACTACGTGTTGCGTGGGCCTGGCGACCCGAGCGCTTGGTGCAGGGAAGCAGGTAGGGCTGGTCCAGTTCGACAAGGGATATGACGGGAAGGAGGAACACTATTCTGAGCGTCATATACTGCGTTCTCTGAGTGGAATCGAGATCTTTCCCACAGGTTGCGAACGAATGATGGGAGACGGCACCTTCAGATTNGGCGCAGAGCCTGAGGACATTGCCGAAGCAGAACGGGGTATTGGAATTGGGATGGAATTGGTCCGCGAAGGCGTTCAGGACCTGCTGATTCTGGACGAGATTCTGGCGGCGTCCGCATATGGGTTGCTGGATCGGTCGCAGGTATTGACCCTGATTGATGAATACGACAAAGACAGACGCTGCGAACTGGTCTTGAGTGGACACGAAGTCTGGGATGAATTATTGGAAAGAGCAGATCTGGTGACAGAGATGAGAAAGGTAAAACATTACTACGCCAAAGGAACGGGCGCTCGCCTGGGCATCGAATATTGATGCAAACCTGAGGGTATCGACTTGGGAAACCTGGTTCTGATCACTGGAGGAGGAAGAAGTGGCAAAAGTTCGTACGCCCAGGGGCTTGCAGAAGCTCTGGGAGGACGGTTTCAGTAATAAAACGCGCCTTGGCCAGGAATAAATCGGATTCGGAAGACGGGTTGGATGTGTTGTCAAAGGTAGGAGGGTTCGAGATTGGTGAACTCGCCGGCCTGATTCTCGGGGCGTGCAAGTGCAGGAAGCCGGTTCTGGTAGACGGATTTATATCCACTGCAGCCGCGCTGATAGCGGGGTCCATCTGTCCTCCCGCCATGGATTTCGTATTTGCTGCTCACAGAAGTGCTGATCCGGGTCACGAGATTATGTTGTCCCACCTCAAGAAGTCACCATTACTGGATTTGGATCTGCGCCTGGGTGAGGGCACGGACGTCGTTTTAGAGAGGCCCTTAATGGATTCTGCTGCAGTGCTTTTGAGTAAATATATGACCTTCGAAGAGGCAGCCGTGTCGGAGGCAGGCGCAGGGACAGATTCCTGGAGGCTTTCCGCTTCCTGACCGTGGTTCCCGTGTCCGGAGAACGGGGTAGGCGAACAGACGATCTGGCTGGAAGCGTGCGGTTCTTTGGTGTGGTTGGGATTCTAATTGGGGCAGTCGCTTCAGCCGGCTGTCAACTTCTGGGAGCACTTCTACCTGATCTCCTGACATGTGCACTCGTGGTGATCGCACTGGTAGGGATATCCGGAGGCCTCCATATGGACGGATTGTCCGACACCGCCGATGGTGTCTTCAGTTCTAAAGGTCGAGATAGGATGCTGGAGATCATGCGAGACAGTCGCGTGGGTGCGATGGGGGTCAAGGCTATTCTATTTGTTTTCACCCTGAAGGTTGCCGCACTATCCGGTTTGCCGCCGGAGATTCGATGGAAGACTGTACTTTTGATGCCGGTCGCCGGTCGGTGCGCGTTGGTAATGATGTTGGTGCTCCTGCCGCACTATCCATTGTTTTACTTGGAGTTGTTGGATGGTTTGCTCTGGCTTGCACCGGCTTGTACACCGTGTTCGCCAGTATTGTCATCACCCTTGTATTGTCTGCGTTTTTCAAAATGAAGCTTGGTGGGGCTACCGGGGATACCCTTGGCGGCACCTGCAAGGTAGTGGAGACCACCGCTGCAATATCAGTATCTGCACTGGTTATTTGAGGTGGATGCAACAAGGAAAAATGCATTCTCAACCACCAGTTTTTGACCAGGTGGTTTTTTTATCCAGAAAAGCTGTTGTCAACTCCTCAGGGCAGATATATCATGTGAGAGGCGATGTGCGCCCGTTGTTATTAACCATCCCGAGTGCATAGTAGTCGATATGACAGTTTGGGTATCTCGGGAAAAGGCTAAGTGATATCTGAGCGGCGAGCAGGACGGCAGGGCCAAATATTCAACCTGGTCTTTGCACGATTATTACTCAGGAGGTGCCAGAATTGGAGCAGGCTCATCTTTTCACTGGATTGGATGGTAATCCCCGATCGGAAAAGCCACGTGATAGTGGCCTTACTATGGTAGTGGATTGGGGACTGGGCCCCAACGCCGAAGAAGATCTGATCCTCACTGCTGGATCGTACTTCGATTTCGCAAAGGTTGCAGTTGGGATCTCTCGCCTTCTCTCTTCAGAAGTCCTGGAGAAGAAGATCAACAGATACAGATCTCACAATGTCGAACCCTTTCCTGGCGGGCAGTATCTTGAATATGCTGAGGTATACGGCAAGGCCGACGTATACTTGCCTGTGGTCAGGCAAGCTGGCTATAAATGGGTGGAGGTATCAGACAACCTGGCTGTTGTCACACACGCGTGGAAGCTTAGGATGATCCGTCAGGCGGTGGAGCAGCACGATCTGATCGTACTGGGGGAGGTGGGTCAGAAGGAAGGATTGGAGGTGACAATGCCTATGGCTGACGATGTCAAGGCATGTCTCGATGCGGGATCGAGTATTGTTCTGCTTGAAGCGGCGGAATTGATTTCGGATGATGTCGAAATTGCCAGACAGGTCGAGGCTGCCGTAAAGGTGGCAGGGCTCAATCGGGTAATGTTCGAATTGCCCGGACCGTGGATCGCAAATGTGAATCTTCACGACATTCACAGAATGCGAAGGGAAATGGTCGACCGTTACGGTCCGGAGGTAAACTTGGGCAACGTCATGCCCGACGATTTGATGACCCTGGAGGCTTATCGTCGCGAGTTGGGCGTCAATGCAGGTAAGGGAAAGGACTAACCCGTTTGCTCCCGCCCGGATCCAAAGTCCACAATTGCGATAGAGAGGGAATGATGATACTAAAAGATTTAGAGTTTGGAATTGAAGTTGACGACGAATTTCCATGTAGCAGTGCCGGCGATATGCGGATTCTGGAACCCGGCAAATATGAGGTTGGTTACCAGCCGGAGGAGATACCGCAGTGGTTTCAGGATGTGCTTGACGAGTTGTTCGATGGCGCGGGCGTTCCTAAGGAGTATATGGCCCACGTCAGAGTTCGGAATAATTCTGACCGTACCAGGCGAGTTGTAATCAGATTTCTACTGAGCAGGAAAGGGTCAAACTATATGTACCCCCCCTGGTGGATATGGCGGGACCAGACGGGATGGGAGTGGTTGCCACCAGAGGACACGGATTACCACGAACACAAAGAAATGAATGCAACACTGGAATTGAATCCGGGCGAATGGGTTCGCCTGGCCTCCGCACCGTATGAGCAACCCGACGCCGTTCTGGAGAGGACAAGGCGACTGGCCGAGAGATCAGATGTGTGGTCATATAGGGAAATTGGAACATCCGCGCAAGGTCGTCCGTTGCCGGTGTTGGAATCTGCACCGAGAGATATCAAGTTTCTGATTGATGCTACAATGCAGTCCTGCGAACCTGTCTCGTGGGGAATACTGCACGTCGCACATTGGTTGACAATTCCCACTGCCAGAGCAAGGAAACTATTGGATAAAATTCAGTTCTGTATCATGCCGATGCTGAATCCGGATGGCGTATACCTGGGTCACAGCGTGACGAACTCGTTGGGTGAGGTACCCAAGTTCGGGATAAATCGTCTTGTAGAGGGGAAGGGCGCGCCAAGGGAGACCGCTGCACTGTGGGAGTATTTGCTCGATATGAAACCCGATGCCGGTCTGGAGGTCCATGCGCATTTCACCCGGGATGGATTTACCAGGAGCATTGGAATGCACGATAAGGACTCGATGCCCGAAATCCTCAAGGCCAAAGGAACAGTACTTGAACAGGCGATTTTCGAAAACTACCATGTGGAGCCACTGGATAACCGGAAGGTCTTGATTGATCCCAGAGAGCCAGAGCACAATGTCTACGGTGATCGCTACGTGAGCGAACAGGCTGGAACCATTCGGACTTTCCTTCAAGCTGTACCTGATAGTCTGGAGTCCCACGGCGCAGATGTACGGGAAATGGTGGAGACCATATCGGAAGGCCTGATCAAATGGAAGGAGCAGTCCTGAACCCATAGATATATGGAGCAAGGATCGGTACATAAGAATGCCCCCGTGGGTCACCAACTGGGGCATTCGTCTATCTGTGCACCTCGCTCTATCTGGCTACCTTTACCTTTTCTGTCCGCGCAATGCCAAGCCATTTGTCTACCAATCCAATCAGAGAAGACATCGAGAATGGTTACTGATTTGTGACCGGATTGTGATCTGCGCGCACAACATGTGGCCCGCATCAGCTAAATGCTACTCCTTCCGGGCCCAAGGCTCTTGTAAATTTGGTGAGTGGATACGGATTCGCTGGAATGCCTTGCATCTTTTAGTTGCAGCCTTTATTATACCTAAATCAGTTCCACCAATCGCCAAACTGAGACACATACAGGCAAGATTCTATCTCAGTAAGACTGGCTAATGTGCAGGATCTGGTATCGTGACACGCTGGCTAAATGAACGGGTGGTTAATCGATCAACTTTCCAAGGAGGTGGGCAATGAAAATTGGGGTGACTCAGATTATTCTGGGCGGGATGTCTCTGGACGAAACGTTGGATCTGTGCACTGAGGCCGGTTACGAAGCCCTGGAGCTTGTATTTGCCGAGGGAAAGGATCTCGACATCAAAATGGGTGACGACGAAATTCGCAGTGTGAAGAAGAAGTGCGATGATGCCGGAATAGAAGTGAAAAGTTCAAAGAGCGACTATGCTGAAAAAGGGAATATGCTTAGCAGAGACGCGACGGAGAGAGAGAATGCAAGGAAATGCCTCGTGCGGTCCATTGAGATCTCACACGTGCTGGAGGCTGGGGCAGTGCTCCTGCACCCTGGTCAACTCACGGCAGACGGGACTTTTGACCAGGCCTGGGATGGCTTGCTGGGGATCTTGAGGGAGACGGCACCTCTGGCAGAGGAGAAGGAGGTTGCTGTTGGCGTTGAAAATGTCTGGAACAAATTTCTCTTGAGTCCGCGGGAGATGGCAGGTTTTGTGGACGATGTCGGGAGCGATTGGATCGGCACCTACCTTGATACGGCCAATATGATGGCCTACGGATTTCCAGAGCATTGGGTGAGAGGACTCGGAGGTAGAATTAAGAGGGTGCATTTCAAAGATTTCGCCAGGAGGGCACATCAGTTCGTTGACTTGATGGATGGAGATACCGATTGGCCTCTTCTGATGAGCGAGCTGAGAGGAATCGGCTATGACTTGCCGGTAATCCATGAGGTCGGAGGAGATCGGGAGGCATTGATCGAGACGGCAAAGCGAATGAAGAAGATCGTCGCAATGTAGGCCATCTGAGATCCATGGATTCAACAAAAGAACCGTATTGAGCAGGTAGCGAGTTTGAGCAGTGAGGCGCGTGAGGTGACGGACGGAGGGATATCTAATCGTTTGGCAGATGTGGTTGATAAGGGAGTAACGGTACGGTCGGTCGTTTTTGGGTTTTTCGTGGCAGTCGCCATCAGTTTGCTCGGCAATACCGTGCGGTACATTCTGCACGCATCTTTTATGGCATATAGCCATATGCCGATGGGAAACCTGATTCTTTCACTTTTGTCGATCTTATTTTGCTCAGTGCTTGCCAGGGCTGTCGGAAAGTCCTTCGCGTTTTCGCCCAGCGAATGGATCACAATATTTTCAATGGGTTTCATCAGTTCACTTGGCCCTACGTATGGCGTGAGTGGCTACCTCGTTGGCGTGATGGTGACACCCTACTACTTTGCTACACCGGAGAACCGTTGGGAGGAGTTTCTCCACCCTTACTTGCCGGATTGGATTATCCCGGCGAATAGGGATGGTGCCATGACGTGGTTCTACGACGGTCTTCCGGCAGGGGCACCGATCCCATGGGGCGCGTGGACCATGCCATTGTTCTGGTGGTTCACGTTCATCTGCGCGGTAGGACTTGCCTGTTTCTGTGCGTCGGTCATTATCCACCGGCAGTGGTCTGAGAATGAGAAGCTAGTTTATCCTGCAATGGAGCCGATTCTGGAAGTGACCACGCACGTAGGCTCGGGGAAACGGTATCTTCCTGAGTTCATGTCCGGCAGGCCGTTCTGGATCGGATTTTTTGTGACAACCTTTGTCTTCGGGTGGAATATCGTCGCATGGTTCTATCCAACATTTCCCACGTTTCCGACAGCATCGGGAACGTGGGTTTCATTGGGAAGGCAGTTTCCACCACTCTGGGTTTTTGTCAGCACTGTTGTGATCTGCTTTTCGTATTTCGCCAGCCTGGAGGTCCTTTTCAGTATCTGGTTCTTCGATCTCATCTTCATTTTGGAAGGCGGTACGCTCAACAGGCTTGGGGTCAATGCGATTTCGCCGAACTATGGTACCGGTCGATTCATTTGGCAAACTGCGGGTGCCTTCGTCGGGCTGGCGATATGGTGGCTATTAATTTCCAGAACACATATCTGGAGTGCCCTCAAGAAGGCCATCCGACCGGACGCCGCGGACATTGATGACAGTCGAGAACTCCTTTCATATCGCTGGGCCTTTCTTTGCTTACTGATTTCCTGTCTTTATACCGTTGCCTGGTTGTGGCAGGCAGGAATGGACCTGCATGTGGTGCTGGTACTGCTGCCCACGATGTTCCTGGTATATTTCGGTGTGGCCAAGATCCTTGCGGACTCTGGATTGATATATGTGAATCCGCCTACAGGGGCATGGAACCTTACTATGGCAGCTCTTGGTGGCGCAAAGGCCATCCCCGCCTCCACCTTTGCCATCTTGTATCCGGCATCCATCGCCGTAAACCATTTCCGCGGTTATACGTTTTCGGTTGGGACCCATATCAACAGATTGGGTGACTTTGTAAAAGGGGGAAAGGGAAAGCTTTTCGCAGGTGTATGCATCGCCTTTGTCGTGGGTTGTGTAGCATCTACACTGTTCACCGTGTGGTTGGGTTACAAGATCGGAGGGTACAATTTCGAACCAAATTGGCTCATCATCAGGGCTGGTTCGGGAGGATACCAAAGTGCGGTCAACTCCATTGTCTCCCCGGAAGCGATGGAGAATGAGAATTATTGGTTTTTCATCGCAGGTCTGGGTGTTATGACATTCTTCAACTTTCTGCGCTATCGATTCACGTGGTGGCCGTTTCATCCGATTGGATTCGCGTTATCCGGCACAGCACTTGCAAGGCTCACAAGTTTCACGATATTTCTTGCGTGGCTGGTAAAGTTCATCATGCTGAAACTCGTAGGGGCCTCTTTCTATCGGCGAACCCGTCCATTCTTTGTTGGCACGTTGATAGGATACATCCTTCTCACGACTCTAGGGCTGATCGTGGACGCGGTCTGGTTCGGGAAACAGGGTCACACCATCCATAAATGGTATTGAGCATATAGATGGCAGATCATGAGCAAGCGGCCAGGCCGGGAGCGAGCACCTTAGCTGCCGGGGTAGATGCCTTATCTCCGGAGGATCGGGGTGTCACGGTGCGCGCCCTCGTCTACGGGATCGTTCTTGCGGTTGTCATCAGTGTGCTGGGTAACGTCGTTCGTTACATCCTCCATTCCTCATTCATGGCCTATAGCCACATGCCAATGGGGGATCTGATTCTATGGCTGCTGTCAATGCTGGTATGTGCGGTCCTTGCCAAATGGTTTGGCGGGGCCTTTGTTTTTTCTAGAAGTGAATGGATCACTATCTTCGCAATGGGAATGATTAGTTCCCTGGGGCCAACCTATGGCGTAAGCGGCTACCTTGTTGGCGTGATCGTGACGCCCTATTATTTCGCGACACCGGAGAACAGATGGGACGAATTTCTCCATCCATATCTTGAAGAATGGATCATCCCTTCCAACAAGGAGGGGGCGATGACATGGTTCTACGACGGCGTACCTACGGGAGCACCCATTCCCTGGGGTGCCTGGACTATGCCACTGTTCTGGTGGTTCACCTTCATCAGCGCAGTTGCCTTGGCCTGTCTTTGCGCATCCATCATCATTCACAGACAATGGTCGGAACACGAGAAGATCGTATTCCCGGCAATGGAACCCATTGTAGAAATGACTGGAAATGCAGGCAACGGCGGACGGCTGCTGCCTGAGTTCATGGGCGGGAAGGCATTCTGGACAGGATTCATTCTCGTGTTCTTCGTATTCACCTGGAATATCATTGGTTGGTTCTACCCCACATTCCCACGATTTCCTACGGCAAGTGGAACCTGGATACCTCTCGGGAGGGCATTTCCACCCCAATGGATTTTCATCAGCACATTCGTATTGTGCTTTTCCTACTTCGCGAGCCTTGAAGTGTTGTTCAGTATGTGGTTTTTCGATCTGGTCTTCATCTTCGAGGGTGGTCTTCTGAACCGTCTGGGTGTGGAGGCCATATCCCCCAACTACATGACTGGCCGGTACTCTTGGCAGACTTCAGGCGCTTTCGTCGGTATAGCAGTTTGGTGGCTGCTGGTATCCAGAACTCACCTGTGGCAGGCCTTTATGAAGGCAGTCCGTCCAGGAGAATCTCCGATAGACGACAGCCGAGAGCTGCTCTCTTATCGGACCGCGTTCTTCTGCCTGACGATCTCGGTGATCTACATGGTGGCCTGGCTTTCTCAAGCGGGTATGGATACGGTCTTCATCTTCGTTCTGCTTCCCACGATGTTCCTCGTTTACTTCGGCGTTGCGAAAATTCTGGCTGAAACGGGCCACATTTATATCGGCTCTCCAGCCTGGGCAAGAAATCTTGCAACCGCCGCGATGGGAGGGGCAAGTGCCGTGCCTGCCTCTACACATGCTATTCTCTATCCTGCATCGGTTGCCGTCAATCACTTCCGGGGATTCGCTTTTTCCGTTGGCATGCACTTGAATCGGTTGGGGGATTTTATCGCTGGAGGACATCGACGATTCTTCGGCGGGATCTTTTCTGCGTTCGTTGTGGGAATTGTATGCTCTACACTTTTTACCATCTGGCTTGGGTACACGATTGGGGGCTACAATTTCCAACCCAACTGGCTGATCATCCGAGCCGGAATCGGGGGGTATCAGCGCGGTGTAAACGACATCCTTTCACCGGAGGCCTTGGAGCCGGAAGATGTGTGGTTCTTCGTGATTGGGTTTGTGGTGATGACGTTATTGAATCTGATGCGATACCGGTTCGCGTGGTGGCCCTTTCATCCGGTTGGATTCGCCCTTTCGGGTGCCTGGCTGACCCGCCTTACAAGCTTCACCCTTTTTCTTGCATGGCTGGTGAAGTTCATCCAGCTTAAGCTTGTCGGGGCAGCCTTTTACAGAAGATCCAGGCCCTTTTTTATAGGCGCGTTGGTGGCATACATTCTTGTCACTTTGCTGGGGTTGATTGTGGATGCTACATTTTTTGGTAAACAGGGACACACCCTCCACAAGTGGTATTGAGATTCTGAATGGCTGAGATGAAATCCAGATCGGCTAATTCCAGTATGCCACCATCCGATGCGGATTCCCCTTGCAGTACCGAAGACAGAGGGGTCACGTTTCGGTCGATTGCATTCGGGTTGGTCCTGGCAGTCGGGTTGAGTCTGCTGGCGAATTCCGTTCTGTATCTCGTGCACGGATCCCTGATGGCATACAGCCACATGTCTATGGGGAATCTGATTCTGGTCATGTTATCGATGGTGGCATGCTCAGCTCTGGCCTTCCTTTTTGGAAGGCCATTTGTGTTTTCCCAGACTGAGTGGCTCACCATCTTTACGCTGGGGTTCGTAAGTGCTTGGGGACCCACATACGGGATGAGCGGATATCTGGTGGGTGTGATCGTCTCTCCGCACTATTTCGCGACACCCGAAAACAGATGGTCCGAATTTCTTCACCCATACATCCCGGAGTTCCTGTTTCCAAACAACAAGGAAGGGGCGATGAGTTGGTTTTACAACGGCCTGCCGGCTGGAGCCCCCATTCCATGGGAGTCCTGGGTGGGCCCGTTGTTCTGGTGGTTCAGCTTCATAGGTGCGGTGACTCTAGCGTGTTTCTGTCTCTCCATTATCATCCACCGGCAGTGGTCCGAGTATGAGAAGCTTGTGTTTCCGGCAATGGAACCCATCGTGGAAATGGCTGGAAACGTTGGGTCCGGTCGAAGAATCCTACCTGAATTCATGACAGGTCGTATGTTCTGGGCCGGTTTCAGTCTGGTTGCCTTTATCTATTGTTGGAATATTGTTGGTTGGTTCTTTCCCGCCTTCCCGAAATTTCGCATGACCCCCGGATGGTATCTGCCTGTAGGTAGAGATTTTCCCGCTCTGTGGATTTCATTCAATACGTTTGCAATATGTTTCGCTTATTTTGCCAGCCTGGAAGTGCTGTTCAGTATGTGGTTCTTCGACGTGTTCTTTGTCCTGGAGGCCGGGATACTGACCCGCCTAGGGATGCCCTCATTTCACGCCTACAGATCGGATGGGCCATACACCTGGCAGACCACCGGGGCATTCGTCTGTCTGGCCCTGTTCTGGGTGTTGATATCCAGGCGACATCTACGGGATGCGTTTCTCAAGGCGTTGAGGCCGGATAGCAATCATATCGATGACAGCAGAGAACTGCTTTCATACAGAGGCGCTTTCATAGGGCTGTCGGTTTCCTCACTTTACACGATGACCTGGCTCTGGCAGGCAGGCATCCATCTTGGTGTGATCCTGGCGACGATTCCAACCATGTTCCTTGTTTACCTGGGCATTGGGAAAATTCTTGCGGATTCGGGCCTGGTTTTCCTCAGTTCACCCACATCCGCCAGGAATCTTACGCAGGCAGCCTTTGGAGGAGCAAAAGCGTTGCCTGCCAGTACGCACGCGCTCTTCTATCCAACTGCGGTCGCCCTGAGCCACTTTAAAGGAACGATTTTTACGTTTGGGATGCACGCAAACAGGTTGGCCGATTTCATCACGTACGGTAGGCGTCGGCTTTTTTGGGCTGTCTGTGCGGCATTTCTTGTGGGGATTGTGACTTCCACGGTGTATGTGGTCTGGCTGGGTTACACGGTAGGCGGATATAATTTCGAGCCGAATTGGTTGGTAACCAAGGCGGGACAACGGGGATTCCAGGGTGCAGTGAGCGATATTATTTCACCTAAACCAATGGTTAGCAGTGAGTACTTGTTTTTCCTCATCGGTGCCGCTGCAATGGCAGTGATGACGTTTATGCGCTATAGATTTACGTGGTGGCCATTCCATCCAATCGGGCTGGCGCTATCGGGCACAGCACTTTCGCATTTAACTGCGTTTACAATATTCCTGGCCTGGGCCATCAAGTATATCCTCCTCAGGTTTGTGGGGGCCACGTTCTACCGTAGGTCGCGACCGTTTTTTGTAGGCCTATTGATCGGATATATATTCTCGATCGCATTGGGCCTTGTCGTTGATGTAATCTGGTTTATGCCACAGGGACACAGAGTACATACATATTGACACACTTTGTCACGAGATACCAGGAGCGAGAAAAGGGAGGGGAATAAAATGACAGATGGCACGAGAAAGGTTGCAGCGATCGACGGAGCGGGACGGATTCATATAATCGAGGAAGAGATTCCGATGCCCAAGCCAGGTCAGGTTCAAATCGAGGTCCGCGCAAGCATGGTCAGTCCTGGAACAGAACTGGGGGGCATCAAAGGACGCCGCGAGAACCCTTCAGATGCCGCCCCTCGTCCCTTTGGATACTCGAATGCCGGTGTGGTTGTTGCGCAGGGAGAGGGATGTGAAGACATCCCTCTCGGCACAAGGGTTGCCTGCATGGGAGGTGGTTACGCACAGCATGCGACACACTCCTGCGTACCTAGAAATATGGCCATACCGATGCCCGATGAGGTGAGCTTCGAGGACGCCTCTTCGATACACCTTGTCGCCACAGGTCTCAATGCTGTTCGCCGGGCAGATCTAGAATTGGGCGAACACCTTGCCGTAGTAGGGCTTGGCCTGGTGGGTCAGTTTGCATGCCAGTGGGGGAAACTCTCCGGATGTCATGTCTTGGGGTTGGATAGGCTGCCTATGAGGCTCAAAGGGGCCGAGGAAGCTGGTGTACATATGCTGGTGAATGTCGACGAACGGGATCCTAAGGAAGCTGCGCAGGCGTTCACACGGGGCTATGGAATGGATGCTGGAATTCTGGCTTTTGGGGGGGACGGCACACCGGCTTTCAAAATGCTGGTGTCGCTGATGAAGGTATCTCCCGACACACACCTGATGGGACGCATAGTGATTGTGGGCGGCGCCAGAATCGAGCATCAATTTGCTTCACGACTTGGAAATCTTGATGTGAGGAGTGCAGCGAGAACAGGTCCCGGATACCACGATGAACCCTGGGAGCACGGGGCGGACTATCCCGAAGTGTTCATGCAGTGGACAACGAAGCGTAACCTGGAAGAATGTTTGAGCTTTATGGCTTCCGGTGACCTTCGTGTGGCCCCTCTGATTACGCACAGGGTCCTACTCTCAGAAGCGCCAGAGGCCTGCGAAGATTTGGTCCAGAGGCCCAACGAGGCCCTGGGGGTAGTGTTCATTCCACAGTAGTGGCCATCACGACTGGGGACGGATGCACATATGTCTGAGAACTACAGAGGTGCCGCAATAGGCCGAACCGGTCAGGGAGATTATGGTCACGGGCTGCATTTGGGAATGGCGGCCGCGGACAGTGTTGAGGTGGTAGCCGTGGCCGATCCTGACGAGGCCGGCCGGGCGAAGGCGGCGGCGGCGGTCGGGGCAGGGCGTACCTATGAGAAGTACGAGGAAATGTTGGCTTACGAGGACCTCGATCTGGTGACGGTGGGTCCCAGGTGGGTAGACTGCCACGAGGACATGGTCCTGGCCTGCATCGAGGCCGGATGCCATGTGTACTGCGAAAAGCCGATGGCGCCCAGTCTGGTCGTGGGAGACCGAATGGTTCTGGCCGCAGAGAAGGCAGGTGTCAAGCTGGCGGTTGCACACCAGGCGGTCTATCTCCCGCAGGTCCGCCACGTAAAGGGAATGATAGACAACGGAGAGATTGGCGAACTTCAGGCCGTCTTCGTGCGCGGAAAGCAGGACAGTCGCGGGGGTGGAGAGGATATGATTGTACTGGGAACGCACCTGTTCAACCTGATGCGCTTCTTTGCAGGAGAGGTGAGCTGGATGTCCGGGCAGGTTACCGTAAATGGGAAAGAAATCGGAGCTTCCGATGTAAGAGAAGGCCGAGAACCGATCGGATTGATTGCCGGAGATCGCATTGACAGTTTCTTTTTCTTTGAGAACGGTGTCCGTGGGTTCTTCGAAACGAAAGTCTTCCCCGAGGGAGGTGGCAAACCGTATGGGATGGAGCTCGTTGGCGATAGGGGACGAATCGCCTTGCGTGGTGGTGGGGTCTCGGAGGCCCATCTCTATCCCGATGCAGTTTGGGACCCCGCTCGGAGTTGGAGGGCCCTCCGGTTGGAACCCATTCCACTGGGAGACGGGAACAGGAGGGCGGTACTGGACCTGTTGGACTCGGCCGAGAAGGGACACGAACCGGCCTCAAGTGGACGAGATGCCCTTAAGGCGCTGGAGATGATTCTGGGTGTTTACGAGTCGCAGATAACGGGAGCTAGAGTGCCTATCCCAATGGCGAACAGGGAACATCCACTTCGTCAGCTTGTTTCTTAGAACGGCGCAGGCAACCCATTTGGCAATTGAGAGGTTTCTTGTATATTAAGTTCGCACCCCGACATGCAAATTTCAGCTAAGTACAACTTTCTGACGGCCATCCCCTGGTGTGCTTATATGGCTTTAGGGCGGAGGAGGATAAGCTATGAATATCAAGGTTACCGAGGACATCAGTTCGAGGATAGGCACCTCGACTTTGTTGGCAGCTTGGCCGGGTATGGGCAGTGTAGGGGTTGGCGCCCTGGACTATTTGCGACGTAACCTCGAGGCTATCCCATTTGCCGAAGTAGATATGAGCGAGTTTTTTGCGCCAGAGGCCGTGGTCGTGGAGAAGGGGATCGCGAAGTCGTTTTCCGATCTGCCCAGTCACCTTTTCTACTATGTCGAAGATCGCGACCTGATCATTTTTGAGAGTGAGGCACAAATTGTAGGACTAGGTGGTGTCACACTAATGAATCAGGTCTTGGACTTCGTGCAAAATCTCAATGTGAGTAAGATCTACACCTCTGCCGCACTGGCAATGCCGATCAGACACAGTGAGGAGGTGCAAGTGCTGGCTGCGGCGAACCAGGAGTCCCTTAGAGACGAGCTTGTGGAGCATGGGGTCGAAATCCTTCAGGAGGGACACATATCGGGACTGAATGGCCTGCTCCTAGGGGCGGCAGGTCTCAGGAGAATCGAGGCGGCCTGTCTCCTGGCCACCATGCCGCTGTATGCACAGATGATGCCGAATCCCAAGGCGTCGAGGGAGATCGTCCGGGTGTTTGAACGTATCCTTGGTGTGGAAGTCGACATGGAAGAGATCGATGAAGCAGCGGTTCAGATGGACGAAACCATGTCGGTGATTGAGGAGAAGATCAGGACGACATTTTCCAGCATGGGCAAAGAGGAGGAAGTGGAAGAGGAATTTGAAGAACTCGACGAGGAGCAAGTTCCACAGTTTGTGATGCAAAAAATCGAGCAGCTGTTTCTGGAGGTACAGCAAGAGCATTCCAAAGACAAGGCTTCCCAATTGAAAAAGGAACTGGATCGGTGGAACCTGTATGGTCTCTACGAGGACCGGTTTCTCGAGCTCTTTCGCCAGGATCCCGATAATATTTAGCCACATACCCGCTATCGATACCCCTGACCGTTTGCCGAACTTTCGACCTGTCTTCTCGTGGCGAAAGGTGTCGAAGGCCCGACTTTGAAACAATGGAATTTTCTGACCCGAGGCGCCATCTGCCCCGGGTTTTTTTGTTTTTCTGTGTGGTCAGGCGGGGTGGAAAAGACCTTGCCTGGCAGTGTAATCCATACTAATTTAGGGCAGTTACGGCAGTTTCTGCATCAAATTCCTAAAAGGAGAGTGAAGTGTATCCAGAGAACACCAAGACCGCCATCGTGCCTCAACTGAAAATCGATCTATACAGCGATACGGCTACCCAACCCACCCAGGGCATGCGCGAGTTCATGTGTGCAGCAGAAGTTGGTGACGAACAGCGCGGGGAGGATCCAACGACGAATGCGCTGCAGGAAATGGTCGCTCAGATGCTCGGAAAAGAGGCTGCATTATTGCTGCCCTCCGGGACCATGTGTAATCAGANTGCCTTTGCAGTCCATTGCTCCCCTGGCGACATGATTCTCGTCGACAAATCTGCCCATCCTCTACATTCAGAGGGTGCCGGTTCGGGGGTCATAGCGGCAGCGACGATTTATCCGGTGGAAGGTCAAAATGGACAGTATACGGCGGACCACGTGGCCGAGGTGATGGAACCGTCCACGAGATATTGGCCCGGCATCAGATTGGTAGCGGTTGAGCAAACTACCAACCGGCCTGGTGGAAGGGTGTGGCCTTTGGAACAGATGCGATCTGTTTGCAAAGCTGCCCACGACAGAGGTGCATCTACCCANATGGACGGCGCGCGCCTTCTNAATGCCGTTGTAGCCACAGGCGTCGCTGCAGGTGATTACGCGGAGAGCTTCGATACACTGTGGATTGATTTGAGCAAGGGCCTGGGAGCCCCCATCGGCGGTGTTTTGGCTGGTTCCGCTGATTTCATCTTGGAGGCCTGGCGCTGGAAGCAGCGGATAGGTGGGGCCATGCGTCAGTCTGGTATAGTTGCTGCGGCCGGAATCTATGCATTGGAAAACAATATCGATCGATTGGCGGAAGACCACGCCAATGCCAAGCGACTGGCCGTAGGGATCTCGGATGCTCCGGGCATATCGATCAACCCTGACGAGGTTGAGACGAACATGGTCCGGTTCGATGTTGCCGATACGGGAATATTGGCAAAGGAGTTTGCTGAAAAACTGCTGAATGAATCAGGCGTGCGGGTGAGTACACCGGGACGTACGGCGATTCGTGCGATTCCCCACCTTGGAATCACCTCCGCTGATGTGGATGAAGCCGCGGAGGCCATCAGAAATTTGGCTCAGGAACTCAGCTAACGCAATTGCGGGTCACCAGACAATGGGCAATTCAGGAAAGACATACAGGGTTTGCATCCTTGGATGTAGAGGGCGCGGGACGGCTGCGGGCAGAGCATATCACGCACACCCACGGACAGAGGTCGTGGGGTTATGCGATCTCAAGTCCGATTTGTTGGCTACCCTAGGAGACGACCTTGGCGTGGCTGCGAGGTACACGGATCTCGACCAAATGATCTCCGAATTGCGTCCGGAAATCGTGGCGATTCCCACCGGCACTGAATTTCACTACGAGCTAAGCATGCGCGTCCTTGAGTATGGTGTGAACATAGACGTAGAGAAGCCCATCTGCGTGGATCTGGTACAGGCGGATACTGTCATCAAGACTGCTGCCCATAAAGGTGTGAGGACGGCAGTGCACCACCAGGGCAGGGTCGGTGCTTCCATGAAGGCAGTATCACGGGCGGTTAAGGAAGGTCGGATCGGGAGGCTCAGGCACGTATCTGCAAGTGGCAAGGGGTACTATGGTGGATATGGCTTGATGAATATTGGAACACACCTCATCAACTATATCTTGGAGATTGCCGGTCCATGCAACAGGGTTTCGGCAAGCGCCCTGACCAATGGAAAGCCGATCGGTCCAGAGGATGTATTGCCCTCGCCAAGTGGGATGGGGACCATTGCCGGAGAACACATCACAGCCTATCTCGAATTCGAGGGAAATGTTACCGCTTCGCTATCTCAGCATCGGTTCCCTGTTGTTGACTCGGCTGCTTATGCGGTAGAGGTGTTTGGGACGGAGGGGCGTCTCTTCTGGAAAAGTGATGGCGCATGGATTTTGCCATCACCTCACTTCGTTCCAGAAATGGAACAGTGGGAGCCGTTGCCACTCGATATTCCGGACCAGTTTGATCCTTCGAAATCCGCTGAGGCGGATTTCGCTTTCGCGGGAGAGTTTGCCGCGTGCCTGGATGATGCCAGGGAGCATACGTGCAGCGGCATCGAAGGAAGGCATGTGCTGGAAATAATGATGGGCATTTTCGAATCCGCCGCCTACGGAATGCCAGTTCCGCTGCCCCAGATAAGACGGGACCATCCCTTGTTGCGATGGCTCGATGAACTCAATCACGATAGCCCACCTCCCATGCCTCGTGGATATGTCGAATGGCTGGCGGCAGAGGACGAGAGAATTGGAAGGGCTTAGAGAAGGAGTAGAGCTGACCAAATGCGAATCATCGATCCTCATGTGCATGTTTGGATAAACAGTCCGGACTATCCGTGGGCACCAGATAATCAGAACCCGCCTGAGGAAGATGCAACAGTGGAGCAGCTTCTGGGTAAGATGGAAACGCACGGCACAGAAAAGACGGTGCTGGTTCAGGTGATTCACTATAAGTGGGACAATAGATACGCAGGCGATTGTCTGAAGAGATTTCCGGATCGATTTGAAGGTGTGTGCAGGGTAGATCCCGAAAGCCAGGGTGCAGCCGATGACCTGAGCTATTGGGTTGAAGAGTATGGTTTTCGAGGTGTTCGGTTGAGTCCGGGTGTGGGCCCCTCAGGCGATTGGTTTACTTCGCCCAATCTGGACCCTCTTTGGCAAAGAACACAGGACCTAAAAGTTCCGATGTGTATTTTGACACATCAGGAACGGCTATCGGATCTCGAAGGGTGGGTCAGGAAATACGGCGATGTCCAGGTGTGTGTAGACCATATGGCTTGGCCTTCGGTGGGCCAGGAAGGCCCNGTGGACAATCTTCTCAGACTGGTTGAGTTNCCAAATGTGTTCGTTAAAATCTCCGGCACCTGGGCTGTATCCGAAGAACCGTATCCTTATTGCGACACGCATAACGCGGTTAGGCAGATCTATGACGCATTTGGTCCTGAGCGGCTCATGTGGGGAACAGACTGGCCGCTTGTTGAAAACAAATGTGGCTATACCGGAGCTATGAATCTGGTCGGTAAGGAGCTTGACTTCTTGACCGATGAGGATCGCGAATGGATTTTTGCCGGTACGGTGCTAAAGCTCTGGCCCTTCGATAGCNGAAGTCAATACATCTCTAGTCGAGAGGGTGTCTAGAACTGGTAAGCAGAGGTGGCAGCAGGCAACTACAGGGGAGGTGAGGCAATGTTCAAGGTTTCCTACAACGGCAAGAACAAGAAGGTGCTCTGGCAGGAGATGTGGCGGCACGAATTCGAAGCGGCACTTGAGAACGATCCTGTGGTGATTATTCCAACAGGATCGGTCGAACAGCACGGACCCCATTGCCCGATGGATGTGGACATTGTAGGGCCGTTTTACATGGCGGCAACGGTTGCACAGCGTGTAGATGATTTTCCGGTTATCGTGGCTCCTCCGGTCTGGTCGGGGTTCACCCATTACAACAAGGGATTTGCCGGGACGATCAGTCTCAGGATTGAAACGTATATGAATTTGGTTGGAGATATCTGCAGAAGCGTGTATGACAATGGGTTTAATCGAATGATCATCATCAATGGCCACGGTGGTAATAATGCACCGAACCACGTTGTGAGNGACACCGTGTCAGAGGAGAACATTTTCCCAGTTGCATACAGTTGGTGGCAGTCGGTCGAGGAGGAGATGTTGGAATGGAGCGACGCGGATAAGGGAAGTGTCGGACACGGTGGTGAGTGGGAAACTTCTGTGATGCTCCATTTGAGGGAGTATCTGATTTCCAAGGAACATATGAATGACGACATTTATAATAACCCATTCAGCCCTGGACTCCAGCAATTCTGCCTGTTCTCAGAGCGCAGAAGAGACACGAGGGACATTACAGGTACAATGGGCAGTTCTTCTGTGGCCAGCAAGGAGAAGGGTGAACGCGTCTTTAACCTAGCCGTGGATCGTTTGGAGCAATTGGCGCGAGAATTCCACGCCATACCGCCTAGAGAATATCGTGAATTAGGATCGCATTGTTTGTAGAGAGAAATCTGCTATACCCGGGAGGCATCGTGTGGATAAGTTGGTGACAGGACGGGAATCACCGTACTGGCTGGTGCTTACGCTCATTTGCCTGATGTTTTCCTGGTCGGAGCCCGTCGCTGAAGAGGTTACCGTAACTCTGATTCACACTAGTGGGTTTAAAGGAAATCTGGAACAGACGCTCAAGATTCAGCCGCTATTTGAACGGATCCAACGCGAAACGGGCAAGGCACTTCTACTCCACGCCGGCAGTGCGCTCTCACCGGGCGAGAGTGCCTACAAAGGACCGGGCAAGTCCCTGACAGTTTCGTTGATGGATAAGATTGGGGTGGATGTTTGGGTGCCGGGAGGAGATGATTTCGCGCGATCTCCGGATGAACTGTCCACATTTTCGCGGGATGCCTCATTCCCGATTCTTGGTGCGAACCTTCACCGTGCAGATGAAACCGGAAGGTCTCTCTCGCAGATTCAGCCTTTTACGATCGTGTCGATGGGTCGACTAAAGATAGCCATCCTCGGGCTGAGTGCGGGTGGAAACAGAATCGAAGTTGGTGATCCCGTTCAAGCNGCGAGATATTACGTGCCATTGCTACGAGAGGCGGCAGACGCCGTGATCCTGTTGACGCATCTGAGTTTCGAGGCCGACTCAACCCTCGCCGAAGAGGTGNGCGGGATAGACATTATCCTTGGCGCANAATCCACTGCTGGAAGCATCACAATTAATGATGTTTTGATAGGTTATGCCTCAAGTATTGAGGGAGCGGTTGGCCGAATTGACCTGACGTTTGCCGAGGGGCAACTCCATTCTACAGGCTTCAACCTGCTCTCTATCAAGGGGGGACAGGGTCCCAGCCTATCCGGGATACTTGCGGGTTGGACAGCCGAGGTCGACGGCCAAATGATGCCGGCTGCGGCTGTCATCGGCACATCTGGGGGTGGCTTCGGGTCTTCCCTGGGGACAAGCTCTGCAATGGGACATCTGATTGCGGACCTGATGAGGATATTTGTGGGCTCGGATTTGGCCTTCGTCGCGGCATCCAATGTCGATCCGGATCTACCTGAAGGACCAATCACAGTCCTGGATCTATTTCGGGTCTACGGATGGGCGAACCAAGTTGTGATAGTATCTGTGAAAGGTTCCCAGATCCGTGATTTCCTAGAGGGTGGTCTGAAGACGACCGGTGGTTTTTTTTACCCTTCAGGCCTCCAGGTGGTATACGATCCGTCTGCAAAAAAAGGGGATAGCATAACCTCCATATCGGTGGGGAATCAGCCTCTCGAGGACAAAAAATCCTACCGTGCAACAGTGGAGGATCGCATTGCCACGTCGGAAGGTTCAGGAAAAGGATTGGCGGATTTCCTTGACGCAAGTGGTCGTGCAGAAACGGGCGTAATGATCAGGGATCTGATCGCGCGCCATATCCAGACCTTAAGTCAGATTAAAGGAAGTGTGGACGACCGGGTTCAGGAGAAGTGATGATAAAGACCAAAATTGCGAACCCCGGACATAAGTTGGGACCAGGAATTGTCTGACGAGATCTTGCAGATCGAAGGTTCGAAGCGAGACGATCCAGAAAAAGTACGAGAGTATTTCGTAACCACCATCGGCGGGTTGGAAGAGGTAGCGCTCAGGGACTTGAAGGCCCATCTCAAGTCAATAGAGTTGATCCGAGTTGAGCCCGGTCGCAGGTACGGCAGGATCATCTTTAGGTATGATCGAAGCCCTGCACGGCTGTTGGAACTAAGGTCGGTAGAGAACATTTTCGTTCTCCTCTGTGAGGTTGTTGGAATTACGCCCGGACGTCCAGGCCTACTCAGGGTAGCAAAGCAGGTGGCTGCATGTGATCTGGTTCCAGCGGTTGCCCTTCATGACACACTGCACGGGGCCAAGGCGGAGCATGGTTTTCACCTGACCTGTACCGTTGGGAAGGGTCACCGGTTTTCCGTCAGCGAGCTGTATCAGGTGTTGGATACACTACTCAGCACCAAGTATGACGTGTATACAGAAGATGTACCTGCACCTTATAGATTGCATTTCCGGACGGGCAGAAAGCGAGCAGTGTTCGGGCTCCAGCTTTCCGACAGGCGATTGGGCGAAAGAGACTACCTGGTCAAGGGAGTTCCTGGAGATCTGAATGCCAGTATCGCCTACACGATGGCCATCCTGGGTGGCGTTCAATCTCGGGATGTTTGCCTGGACCCATTTTGCAGAGATCCTGCGACGTTGATGGAGGCTGGACTGGGGTTTGGTTCTTCCGGGTTAGCAGCTTCGACAACTGAGGGAGCATCCCGCGAGCAATTAAAGGCAAGCANGTCGGCTGTTGGATTGGACGTACAGTTCGCAAGTTGGCAAGGGGCGCGGATTGACCTGCCTGACCAATCTGTGGACAAGATCCTTACCGATTTGCGTAGTGCCACACACTTTGCACCCTTCGAGAGAATCTGTGGTCAAATGATATCCGAATTTGCTCGTGTGTTGAGGCCGCGAAGGAGGGCGGTCTTGCTTACGGCGGATGAGCTTGCAGTGGCCGCGGTGGTGAGTTCCGAAGGGCAGTTTGAGATTCAGAAGAGATTACGCATCAATCTTAGGGGGCTGAGGCCCTCGATTTTCGTTTTGAAGAGAGTATGAGCAGTCCTTTCAAATGGACACGGGGATCCCATGTCAGACCTGACCTACTTTGATTGTCACGCCACGATTGGCCAGAGGCCACAGAAACATCCNCGTGTGCGGTGGTCTACCGAGCACCTTCTGGAGGATATGGGGCAAGCGGAAATTGCAGGAGCGTTGGTGGTNCATGGTGTGGCTAAGAGCTACGACACAGTTTACGGTAACGACCGATTGAAGGTGGAGATACAAAAGGCAAAGGACCGGTTGTTTGGTGCTTGGTGTATTGTGCCCCTCGGGGAGCCCGGCTTCTTTGATACCGGTGAAGACTTGATCGGTGCAATGGCGGATGAGGATATCCGTGCTGTCCGTTTCGTACCTGGCGGGTTCTCNCTACANCCTGAAGTTGTCGGTGAAACTCTAGAGNTTCTTGCACAAAACCGGATTCTGACACTTATGGAAGTGGGGTGGGGGCTTCCCGGTATCTTTCCTGTCTTCCACGACCTTCTCTCCAGTTTTCCAGATTTACCTGTATTGCTGACGGATCACGTGTGGTCGCAACAGAGACATATCCATAAGTTGATGTCCCTTCACGACAACTTGCACATCGAATTCTCGTCGTATCAGATCAATAGAGGGATAGAACATTATGTAGCCGATTTTGGTGATGAACGTTTGCTGTTCGGTACAGGTGGAACAGAGAAATCTCCAGGCGCTGCCAGAATTTATGTGGACTATGCCCAGATTTCCGAGGAATCCAAACGTCGGATAGCCGGGGGAAACCTGCAACGACTGTTACAAGGACAAGGACCGTCCGAACCGGCAGAACCCTTGAGAAAGGATGATGCTATTCTAGCGGATGCAAGAAAAGGCCGTCCTCTCAAGGTTGCCGTAGTAGACGCGCACTCCCATGTGCTTCACGAAGGCGGGCAGACGGCCGGAGTAAACTACGTCATGCTCGATGGCGATGCAGAACACATGCTTGAGGTGAATGCGTGGTGCGGCATCGATCGTGTGGCAATGATGAGTTGGCACGCGCCCGTGTGCACGGACGCCCACGATGGAAACGAAGTCGTCTGGCGGGCTATGCAAACTCACGGCGGACAGGTCATCGGGGTAGCCGTTATCGATCCTACTCACATGACTCCTGATGAAATAGAATCGGAGATTCAGCTGCGGTACCTGGAACAGGGCTTCGTTGGCATGAAGCCTTATGTTCGGATGAATCTGAATTATGAAGACGATCGATTTACACCGTGGTGGGAATTTGGCAATGAACACAAACTCTATGCTCTGATGCACGTCGCCGGGCATACGGGAGGTGTTCCGGGGATAGGCCGACTGGCGGCAAAATATACTGAAGTGAGTTGGTTGATCGCGCATTCTGGAGGAAGCTATCCCTTCGCTGAGGAGGTGGCGGCATGCATTCAGGGGCATCCGAATGTGTATGCCGAGATCACGCTTACACCCGTAACAAACCATGTGATAGAGTTCCTGGTGGACGCCACGGACGATGAACACGTCCTGTTCGGGACTGACGCACCTATGCGAGACCCAAGACAGCAGTTGGGTTGGGTCGTTTGGGCGAATCTTCCTGAAATGACACGAAAGAAGATTCTGGCTGAAAACTTCAANCGAATTCTGGGAAGAGTGCAATTGCCTTAGACTCATTGTCGGAGGACCGTTGTGGATTCAGCCGGGACAGGATTGCCCGGGGAGCAGATTGAGCAGTTCTGGGACCGGGGTTATCTGGTCTTCGACGATGTGTTGACAATGAAAGAGGTTCCCGAGCTCAGGGCGCTCTGCGAATCGGACAACATCCGACTTCCCTAGCAGGAAAAGGGATTTGAGGAGAAGGCCGTTCACCTTCTCGAGCTCACCACAAAACACGAGCTGTTTCTAAACCTGGCGAAAAGCGAACAGATCCTTGTCCGAATCCGGCCTCTGCTTGGCAATGACATTCACCTTAAACATTCCAAGATTGCCACGAAGCCTCCATCCAAGGGGGTGGGTGCCTTCAAGATGCATCAGGATTTCGCCTTCTTCCCCCACACCAATACGGACCTTTTGGCAGTGATGGTGATGCTGGACGCTGCCGCACCAGAAATGGATGCATGCAGATGGTGCCCCGCAGCCATAAGCGGCACTCTTGAATCATATCGAGAATGGTGTGTTCGTGGGAAGTTGTGTGGAAGAGGGCCGCTAGGCAGATCAATCTACCCTCGAGCAAATCACGCCAAGGGCGGGTGGAATCAGTATCCACCATTGCCTGTGCCTGNATGGCTCTCCTGAAAACCGATTGGGGTAACCCCGCAGAAGGCTGGTATATCAATATCAGGCTGACAACGCGTATCAACTGGCCGATACCGTGTTCACGGATACGGGACTTGTGGTTTCAGGCACCTGGAACGGTCGGGTTNGCTGCGAATCTGGCCAATGGCAGTTGCCCAGACGGGGACCGGGAGGGACGTACTTCGGTACGGCCTGGAATCAGATCGGCGACACTGTCGAGTTTTGATCTTATATAATTTGGATACAGTTCTCTAATGGTGGACATCCAAAAGGAACACTGTTTATGGAGAAGGTAAAGGTCGCGCTTTTCGGGGTCACGCATCCCCATTCCAAGGCACATTTGAAGACTTTTCAGCTCTCAGAAATGGTTTCAGAGATTCTGCTTTACGACGAGGATCCGGAGGCTCTAGCTCAAGTTCGGGAGGAATTTGGGAAGGGGACGATGGCCTCATACGTCAATCTCGATGAAATGCTGGGCACTGAAACTTTCGACATTGGAGTTGCAGATTTCAGGAATAGTGTCAATGCGGATTTATGCTTAAGGCTCATAGAAAAGGGCGTTCACATAATAAGCGAGAAGCCGATTGCACGTACCGCGGACGAGTTGGAGCGTATCGTTAACGCTGCGGCTAGAAAGGGTCTCCAGGTGGGCGTGATGTATCAGAACCGGTACCACCCGGTTTCACGAGAGGCACACCGGCTGGNGCAATCCGGAGTTATAGGGAGATCCACGACGTGCGAGGCTAGGTTGATTACATCCCAGGTGAGATTTCGAGATCCGAGCCATTGGCTTTTCGACAAGAAAAGGTCCGGCGGAGGAATACTTTCGTGGCTGGGGTGCCATTACATCGACCTTTTGTGTCACGTTCTGGGTGATGATATCGTTGAGGTCTCCGCTATCGTCGACACCCTGAGTGGAGAGGATATCGATGTTGAGGATGTCGCATCCCTTTCTTTCCGGTTCAGGAGTGGAGCGCTGGGTAGTCTTCAGGCCGGGTATCAACTGGCAATGAGCAAAGCGGGTTACATAGGTCCCAACTACGACTCATATATAGGTTTTAGAGGCACAGAGGGGCGTTTGTTCTGGAGTCCTGTGGATAAACCACCTAAGCTCCGTGTAGAAAGCGCCACGGAGGCATGGAAGGATGCCCCCGCTCGTACGCTCAAGTACACTTTGCCTGAAGTAGACTGCTACGGTGGTGCATTCGGCATCGCGTTCCTGGAACGATTTCTTAAATCCACTCAGGGAGACGGGGATCCTCCGGCCAGTGGGCGCGATGCGCTGAAAGTGGCACGGGTGATAGAAGCGGCATATGAGTCAAGTGATACAGGCAAGAGGATTAAGGTACGCCCCTGAAACCGAAGAGGTCCTGATGGATCCCACCTGTAGCATACAGACGATCAGTGGTGAAGAGGCAACGTCCCTGGGTTTGGCGGGAAATCCAGACACTGCCAGTAGGTTTGTGGATGCCTCCTGGTCTGTGGGTGTGAACTATTATTTTTTCTACAACGCTACGTATAAGGAGATGATTCAGGGTTTACGGAGGATTNCGGCACAGGAGCGCGAGCGGGTTATTATCGCTACTGGAATCGAGGTCAGAGAAAAGGAGGTAATGCGACAATATTTGGACCAGATTCTGGGAATGCTGGGAATTGAGACGATTGATGTGTTCTTCACCGAGTATGTATCACCTTCCGACACTCTGAAGAGTGTCCTTGGTGAAAATGGTGCGCTGGATGAACTTCGNAGTTGGAAAGATGAGGGTTTGATCCGGTATGTCGGGGCCACCGCACACAGCCGACCACTTTCGGTTGCGCTCCTGGAAAGTGGCAAGATTGACATCCTGATGCATCGGTACAATATGGCTCATCGAGGCTCTGAAGATGAGGTGCTGCCTACTGCATCGCGCCTTGGGATTCCCGTTGTGGCGTTTACCTGCACCCGTTGGGGATCGTTGTTGGAAGGCCACAGGGAATGGGCTGCACAGGTTCCGACTGCGGGCGATTGCTATCGGTACGTGCTCAACCACCCTTCGGTTCGTGTGGCACTGAGTGCACCTGCCACGGGGAAAGAACTACAAGAAAACTTGCAGGCGTTTACAGATGGACTGGGGGCAAGCCCAGCACAGATTGCTGAATGGGAGGCCTATGGGAAATTGGTCTACGGCTCAGGCAATGACGCCTTTGAAACCCGTTGGCCCTGAGCCTTGGATGCTTGAAGGATGAACGATAAATTCCGTAAGGCGCTGCATCCTCCGGGTGCAGTATTTCTTTTTCAGCGCCAAAGCCGGCTCCGGTACCTTAGACAAATCGCTTTATTCAGATTGGANCGTCTATGAACCATNGCATTGGAGGTGACATCGCAAAATGCCCCCGGCTATTGGGAGTTCTGGTGGCCTTTGCTCTATTCTCAAGCGCCACCCGTGNGCAGAATCCCCCTGCGGAAGGNTTCAATATCTCGGCCTCACATCCGAGGGCCATTGAGATAGCCGATCAGGTGATGGCTGCAATGGGAGGGAGACAGAACTGGGACGACACACGGTTCATCACCTGGAGATTCTTCGGCAAAAGGCGCCATATCTGGGATAAACTCGCTGGAGATCTGAGATTCGAAGAAAAGGATGTCGTCNTCTTGATGAATATCCACTCCAGGAAGGGACGCATCTGGAAGGAGGGCAAGGAAATCACGGACCCCGATTCCACATCGAAATATCTCAAAAGGGGATATAGGGCCTGGATCAATGACTCTTACTGGCTAGTGATGCCCTACAAGTTGAAGGACTCAGGTGTGACATTGAGATACAATGGCGAAGGGAAGATGGAGAATGGACGAGAAGCCTACGTTCTTACCCTGACCTTTGAGGGGGTTGGCGTGACACCACAGAACAAATATGACGTCTTTGTTGACACGGAGCGAATGTTGGTCGAGCAGTGGGCGTTTTACAGAAACGCCACCGATGAGGAACCAAGATTCAAGGACCCGTGGACAGGTTGGGCTCGGTACGGCAAAATTCTTCTTTCGGCAGGACGTGGAAAACGCGGACACACGGATGTTGTTGTCTTCAAGGATCTGCCCAGGTCTGTATTTGAGAGTCCGAATCCCGTTGAGCTGTAGCTGCTAAAGCCACCCCAATATCCGAGGTGCTTTTTACCAACTGAGGATCCTATGGAACCTGTATGCCTGTTGATTATCGGTATGGCTCTGGCAATCGTTATGCTGGNCAAGGGCGCCGGAGATGTTCACGCTGCNNCGGCAAACCAGCCTGTCTTTAAGGTAGCAGCAGATCGGGGGAGGGTAAGCCAACTCGAAGAAAGCGTAAAGGAAGTTCTGGATCTTTCCGAGGATGAACTGGTCGCGCTGGTTCCCGACCGCACTGGCTTTTACTACTTGAAATGTGCGAACTGCACCGAGGGAACACACGAGAGTCAACTGGTCTGGTTGATCGATAGTCCAAACCACATGACATGTAAGTACTGTGGCTCAGTTTTTCCAGACAAAAGCCATCCTGAGAACCAGACATCAAGGTTGGTAAACCCTCTCGGTATCGAGGTGGAGTATCCTTACTGGGAAGATGAGGCAGGGTATCGGTTTTTCTTTAGCGCCCGGGCGTGGTATTGTGCTCGGTTCTATNTCTCCGAACGTGCCAGGGATCTCGGCGAGCTCTATCAGATGACAGGTAACTGCGAATACTCGAGGCGAATCGCATTGATCCTGGAGGCCTTCGCTAGATACTATCCTGGTTATCTTGTCTGCTATGATGAGGTCCATTTGCCAAAGGCATTTCATGCTGGCCCACCGTTCCCGAGGCGCGGGGGAAAATGGGGTCAATGGCGTTATGATNAAATCCCAACGGATCTCGTATTCGCGTACGATTCAATAAATGGCAGTGGCGAAATCGAAAGAATCTCTAAGGATAAGAGCACGGATGTTCGCCATATGATCGAGCATGGTTTTTTCATGGGTGGGGTTCGGCAGGATACATTTCACGGTCCTCTATTTACAAACGCAAGCCCCGGGACCTATGAGGGTTACGCTGTATTAGGACGCGTACTGGGGGACGGGGAACTGGTGCATATTGCTGTACGTCGAATCCGAGAGTTTGTGAGCCAATGGTTCTTTGTTGATGGATTCTGGCGAGAGTGTTCGATGAGTTATCACAGATACACGCTTGTGAAGCTGCAGCGGGCTTTGAATGCGATCGAGGGTTATTCCGATCCAGTGGGTTTCGTAGATCCAGTCGACNGTACTCGGTTTGATTCTCTGAACGTTGAAAGGGAGTTTCCTGTGGTTAAGCGTGCCAAGGCTATTCTGGATCTATGCCGGTATCCTGACGGAAGGCCAATTACGGTTCACGACAGCTGGTCAAAATATGACGATGTATATCGTAACGCGGGCAGAACAGGTGTCTTGCTCCACCTTGGACCCGTTCCTCACGAAGCCAAACCTGTCCTGCTCACAGGTGCTGGACACGGTTGGCTTGGTTTTGGACAGGACGCGCATCAGTTTCAGGCGCACCTGCATTATTCGGACAATCAATTCGGTCATACACATGCCGATATGCTGAATCTCATCTTGTTTGGGCACGGTGAAGAACTGCTTCCGGATGTAGGGTATTCTCACTCCCGCTACAGGCAGTGGACCACGGGAACGCTGTGCCACAATACAGTCCTGATCGATGAGACGGAACAGTTCAAGGGAACAAAGGACCAGCCGGGGGATGGCCAACTCCTGGCCTTCGAGTCGAATTACCGGGACCTCCAATGGATCGAGGCCGAAGGCGAAAGGTCTTATCCGGGACTCGCACAAGAGTACCGGCGAGGATTGCTTCTGGTTAGCTTGGGAGATGATGCGTGCTATGTAGTGGATCTCTTCAGTGTGCAAGGAGGGGAGCNACACGATTGGGTACTCCACGGCTCTGCGGATAAAGATGCAGAGATGACCGCGAACATCCCAATGGATTTCTACAGCAAAAACATGCTTCCCGGTGTGGATTTTAGCTACCCGCTTCACGAGAGGGATGCGGGTGAAGCACAGGGAGCAAATCCCAGCTATGGCTTCTTCCAGAATGTGAACNGAGGTGAACTGATAGATGATGCAGTAATTAACACGAGTATTGCTGGGAGTCGAGTTGGCCTCAAATCCCACCTCCCTGGGATGGAAGGGGCCGATCTCTTTCTGGGTACCGCCCCCTCGGTGAGGAGGGCGGAAGAGAATGACGATAGGCTGGATGAATTCTCTATGCCGATCGCACTGGTTCGACGACAGGGCACCAGGCCTCTTTCAAGTGAATACATAGCTGTCCACGAACCATTTGATGGTCAACATTGCATCACGCAGGTGAGCAGCGAGGCGAATCCGGCATCAGGGCGGGCAGTTGTCCTCAAGATAGAACACAATTCTGGTGTTGACTGGGTGGTGCGTAACCTTGACAGAGACAGCAGAATTCAAATTGGCGACCTATGTCTCGAAGGTAATCTAGGTTTTGTGCGCGAAAGGGAGGGGAAGCTGGTAGCGATGGGAATGCTGGACGGAAAGGTGCTTTCCTGGAAGAAGAGCAAATTGGCAGGTCCCGGTACCTACTCTGGGGTGATCAGGGGCGTCTTGCGCAAGTCAGCAGGTCACTCTTGCAATGCACTGGCTGCGGAAGGTGGGTTGCCGGAAGGCGAGGCATTTAAGGGTGGAACCGTGATTGCAAGATTTGGCGATGGCTCCACACTGGGGTACAGGGTGGAAGGCATAGTATCGGAAGGTGATATTTCGCACATCCTTCTTCGAGAAGACCCTGGCCTGGAGATGTACAAAGGCGGAGCAAGACACCTGTTCTGCCCGCGTTACGATATACCCGGAGAGATGACATTCGAGATTCGTGCAACGGGTTATGTCGCGTTTGTGGGTGGAAAACCAATGTTAGGCACGATTGGACCGGTATCCTTTGCAGCTGAATAGACACCTTCCTTTCTGAAGTGGACTGTGTCCAACGAAATTTCAGTTGAATCCCCAAATGGAATCCGTCCGAAACCAAAAGGAAAACGGAGTGAATCGATGGCAGACGAAGTCGAGGCACCATACGGAAGCTGGGTTTCCCCAATTACCACAGATCTGGTGGTGAGTGAATCGGTTCGACTGAGCCAGACGAAGCTCGTATCAGGAATTCTCTACTGGGTTGAGTCTCGTCCGGAAGAGGCAGGAAGGTGTGTGCTGGTTCGCAGACTTCCAACAGGAGAATTTGAGGACCTTACACCAGATGGATTCAGCGTTCGGTCTCGGGTGCACGAATATGGTGGTGGAGCCTATGCAGTTGGAGACGGATTTGTCGTTTTCTCAAATGATCAGGACCAGCGTCTGTATATACAGAAGTTCGGGGAAGAACCCACCGTTCTGTCACCGGACGGACTTCACAGATATGCGGATTTTGTCATAGACACCTGCCGATGCAGGGTGGTGGCTGTCTGCGAAGATCACACAAACGAAGGGTCAGAGCCAACAAATACACTCGTGTCGATCGATTTGAAATCAGGAAGGATCGAGACACTCGCTTCAGGTTATGATTTCTACTCATCTCCGTGTATGGATTCAGCCTGTCTGAGACTTGCTTGGCTCTGTTGGAATCACCCGAATATGCCGTGGGATGGGACGGAACTCAAAGTTGCCAATCTCAATTCGACCGGCGGTATCATTGAAGAGGATCATGTTGTCGGAGGAGTGGGCGAGTCAATATTCCAACCTCTGTGGTCACCAGAAGCAGTGCTGCATTTCGTTTCTGATCGCACCGGATGGTGGAACCTCTACAAGTCCTATGAAGGCCAGGCACAACCACTGGCACCAATGGAGGCAGAATTCGGTGTTCCTCAATGGGCATTCGGATTGTCTACCTTTGGATTTCTAGATGACGGCCGAGTTATAGCTGCCTATACCGAAAATGGAAACTGGAAGCTCGGCTGCCTGGATTCGGATGGGTTAGCTGAGCTGCCTATCCCTCACGCCAGCATATCTACTGTTTCCGTATGGGGAGACGAGATCGCCTTTATTGGGGGCAGTCCAACGCAGTCCAACGCCGTTACCCTTCTGAGCCTGAAAACAGGTCGCTATGAGTCGGTTCGGGGTTCCAGTATCGCAACTGTCTCCAAGGGTTTCCTGTCACAACCGGAGTCAATCTGGTTTCCAACTCAAGCAGGCAGAAAGGCACATGGTTTCTTCTATCCCCCTATGAACGAGTCATACTGTCCTCCACCTGGGGATTTCCCACCCTTGTTGGTCCTGAGTCACGGTGGTCCCACCGGAGCCACCACAAGTGAACTGTCCCTGAATATTCAGTTTTGGACAAGCCGCGGTATTGCGGTATTTGATATCAATTATGGCGGAAGCACAGGTTTTGGGAAGGCGTATCGTGCTCGGCTGGATGGAGAATGGGGATCAGTAGATGTTGACGACTGTGTCAATGGAGCCCAATATTTGGTTGATGCGGCCAGAGTGGACGGGGGAAAGCTTGCGATAAGAGGTGGGAGCGCTGGTGGATATACTACGCTATCAGTACTGACCTTTCGTGACCTGTTCAGTGTCGGCGCAAGTTACTATGGTATAAGTGACTTAGAGGCCTTGGCGAAGGAGACTCACAAATTCGAGTCTCGGTATACGGATCGATTGGTTGGGCCGCTCCCAGATAAGCTTACCCTCTACAGAATGCGGTCCCCAATACACCACTACGAATCCCTCTCCGTGCCTGTCATCTTCTTCCAGGGCGTTGAGGACCGTGTGGTTCCACCCAATCAAGCCGAAATGATGGTGAACGCACTCAGCAGTAAGGGTGTTCCTGTCGCATATCTTACCTTCAAGGGCGAACAACATGGGTTCAGACAGGCAGAGAACATCAAGCGTGCAATGGAAGCCGAATATTATTTCTACAGCCGCATTTTTGGCTTCGACCTGTCAGAGAAAATCACACCCGTAGAGATCGAGAATATCGCTTGAGGATGCTAACTGGAATTGACACTCCAGGAATCAGTATTCCAGATCGTGAGTAGCATAAAGGTTTGATTATAAAATCCCTTGGGTCGACAGTTCCTGGTTTGGATTGGTCTAGCGTAAACAAGCATTGGCAACTGGAGATAGCGAATCTGATCGAGGACCTTCGGTCCTATATTCTATCTATCCGGGAAGCGGACAAATCACGGGATTCAATTAAGGTGCTTGTCGGTGAGCGGGAGATCATCTTGACCGAATTGAAGGTGCCCCCTCACACCTTAAGAATAGGCGGGAAAATCAGTGATAAGGTCGAGGCCCAGTTGCTGAAGTTTGCAGGATTTGAAGAAACTCCCGCAGGCACGATAGAGATGGACAAGGCATGGGCAGAAGCCAGGATAGTGGCTGCAGAAGAAGGCAGGTCTCTCGAACTAAAGGATGTGGAGGGCAACATCAAGGCCAGTCCGATAGCTTCTGAAGGCTTGGGAAATGGCAGTTTTGAGTTGGAGGGCAATCGTTGATGTGGTCTCTGGCGGAATAGTGCCCGTGGAACCTAAGGGTTGCATTTCCGTCTCGGGTTTGTTATTTTTTTTGTAAATAAGAAGTTAGCCGGATTTAGTTTTGCCCGGCCTCCTTTCTCCCCTTGTCGTTGCGGCCTCACAGGGCGGACCTTCCCACCCGTCTGGTGATAGACAGGCAACAACTGGCAGTAAGAAGCAGGCCGGGCATTTTTTTCGGCCAAATCCTACGAAGATACCCCGACACTCAACATTCCACCATCGACAGGCAATGCCACTCCATTAATGTTAGCACCTTGTTGGGAACTTAAGAAGGTCACCGCACGTCCTATGTCTTCGGGCGTGCCATATCTACGTGTGGGGATGACCCTTTGGTTCTTCTCTGGGGCGCTTCCGTGCACGGGTGCGGGGGACCCAAACTCGTGACTCGTGTCCATATAACCAGGTAGGACTGCGTTACATCTGATATTGTGCTCCGAGAGCTCACAGGCCATGCTCATTGTCAGCCTGAGAATTCCAGCTTTTGCAGTGCCATAGCAGGTGTCGTTCAGCCACGCGCGTTCCGCGTGAACAGATGAAATGCTGACGATGGAACCACCCTTGCCTTGGCGGACCATCTCCCGGGCGGCGGATTGGCTGCAAAGGAAAAATCCTTTCAAACATACATCAATTGTCCGGTCCCAGATTTCCTCGGTGATTTCCAAAAAGGGACGCCCCTCACCGAAATAAGGGTTATTCACCAGGATGTCCATTCCATCGAATTGAGACACGAATTCGGTGATCATAGATTCCACCTCGGAGCAACTGGATATGTCTGCTTTAAAGAATGCAGACCTCCTACCAGCGGCCTCGATCAATTGAATGGTCTTGTCCGAGTCATCGTCCGGCTCAATGTCATTGATTCCAACGTCACAGCCCGCTTCTGCAAGAGCCTGCGCGATACCTCTACCGATGTTTCTTTTGCCGCCTGTTACCAGCGCTTTTTTTCCAGATAGGATCATGTGCACCTCACCCACTATTGATGGAGGAATTTCAACGACAGATAGCATAGGGATAGGATGCGAATGGTCGGCATTCCCGTCAAGTTGCAAAAATGTAGATCAGTACTGGGCCCGGGGGGGGGTAGGGATGGACAAGGTCGTCCGTAACTCGACCAGCTTACTGAGATCCGTTAGATTGGTTTGATAAGAAGTGGAATTACTCATGCTGAGCCGGGAATTGCTGCGTAATCAAGAAGGAGGGCAACGCATGATCTACAGAAACTTGTTGAGTTGCATTTTGGTGATCCTTTTTTTTGGCCAGGTTGAAGGAAGAGCACAAAGGGTCAACCAGATTCCCAACGGCGATGTGGGCGGTTGTGGCAACTGCCACATGAACTCGGCTGGTGGTGGAGCCAGGAATGCATTTGGAAGCGCCATTGAAGGCGGCTTCCTGTCGGGTGGTAACGTTACCTGGAACGCTACTCTTGCTCGGTTGGACTCAGACCAAGATGGAGCCACAAACGGCGAAGAACTGCAGGACAGCGCGGGGAGCTGGACTTCAAGTCAGGCGGCTCCCGGTACCCGGTCTCTGGTAACCAATCCTGGCGATGCGAACAGCACGCCGGCGCCCACGAACGTGGCGCCGGTTTTCAATTCCCTGACCAGTAAAAGTGTGAATGAAGGCGAGGAACTCTCCTTCGCTGTTGCCGCCACAGACGCAGATGGAGACCGCTTGACTTACTCGGCCTTCGGATTGCCCGAGGGCGCCAGTTTCGAAGGTGAGACATTTGTCTGGACACCTGGTTTCACTGCCTCAGGTCAGGGATATGAGGTACGATTTACAGTGAGTGACGGTGAGGCATCAGACGTGTTGGCCTTGTTCATCACGGTGGAAAATGTTGACCTGCCTGTATCCATAGACACATTTACTCCGGCTAGGTCGGTCGTGCTTGGAAGCTCGGGAAGTGTGCTCGAGTTTGGCGTAACCGCGGCGGATCCGGACGATGACCCCGTGAGTTATGTCTGGAATCTGAATGGTGAAGATCTGGAAGACACCAGTTCGTCGATAAGTGTTACCGTTTCAGATGGAGATTCCGAAGACCGAATTTCGGTTACAGTATCCAGCGGTGGCGATCCTGTGGTGCAATCCTGGATTGTGGGCAAAATGCTCAAAGGCGATTTCGATGGAAATAATCTGGTGAATTTGAGCGATTTCATTTCTTTTGTCCAAGTCTTTAATACACGTGCAGGAGATCCCACCTTCGAGAGCAAATTCGACCTGAACGGAAACAATTCTGTCGACTTAGGCGATTTTATCGAATTCGTCAAATACTTCGGACTGCCATAAAGGATGATGAGATTTATTGGCTTTTTTCTGGCCCTGGTGGTGATTCATCCGGTTTGTGACGCTTTTGCTGCAGGCATTACAGGTCGATTCACCACCGCGGCTTATACTTTCGAGAGATCGAATCCTGACACGGTAAGCCAGGGTAATTTCCGTGTATTCCAGTCCGCCCGATTCAGGGTGATGGCCTGGGGACGTTCCGAGCTGTCCCTGCAGACCTATGCTCGCGGATCACTCGACCTGATCAATCAGTCAGGTAACGATCCTCGCTACAGGCTATTCCATGGGTATCTGCGATGGCAGGACAGCAAGGATCGTTTCGTGCTCACTGGCGGAAGGCAGCTTGTAATGTCCGGTGTGGGGTTCGGCAGAATCAATGGCATTCGGGTTAAGGTGGCACTTTTCCGAAGGGGACAATTGGACACATACCTTGGTACTCTCGTAGACATTGGGAGTGCCGGAGTGAGGAGTTGGGGTGACGGGCATATGTTTGGATCACGCCTGTCGACCGCCTCGATCTTCGATACGCAACTGAGTGCCAGTTTTTACCGACGCAGCAGAAGGACAGATCCTTTTCTCAGCCCTGTCCGGTTGGCTGCCGGTTTGGGAACCTTGGAAATTCAACCCGGAGAGGTCGAGCAGCAAATGATCGGGTTCAACCTTCAAAAGGGGCTCGGAAGTAGATTCAGTGTCTATGGCCGATGGGATCTGAGCACTCCGGATGGAGTTCGTACAAGAAGGGCAGAAGGAGTCTTAAGATATCACAGCAAAGGGCTCACATTGTCCGGCGAGTGGTTCTACCGGGAACCTTATATCGACCGGAACAGTGTGTTCAGCCTTTTCGCCCAGAGCAGCAACCAGGAGCTCTCGGCGCGTGGCAATTACAGATTCAACCGTTTCCTGGGCTGGTTCGGCGAGTTCTCCAGAGTCACATACGAAGGCGCTGATGGATACCGTCTCAATTTGGGGATCAATGTTTTGAACGGCTATGTGGGGTATATTCGGCGCCGCGGCTTCGGCGGGGTGTCGGACGGATTTACGGTGAACCTGAGATACAGGCTGCATAGGGAGCTATGGACAAGCGGCGGACTCCACTACTCCCGCTTTAAGTTGTTTCATGGAGGTGTCGATCGAAGCAGAATATTGAGTTCCACTATTGGTTTGGATTACAGGCCAAGTCGTCATCTAACCCTGAGTTTGCAGGGCCAGGCTCTGTCTCAAAATTTGAATCTGTCGACAGCCGCAAATCCGTTTCCGGGTCTTTCCAGAGACTTCAGATTTTACTTCAAGGCCAGCACGTGGTTCTTCCACCGAACCCATAGGGAGGGTACAAAGTGAGTGCCTTTCTTATTGTTCTGATCCTTCTGGAGTGGCCCATTTCCGCAACGGGGTCGGATGAAATTCCGGTGACCATACCTGAGCAGGACCGCCGCGGCCTAATAAATTTTTCCCATCAATACCACCTTCAGGACTTGGGGATCTATTGTACCGATTGCCATAAAGGCGCCACATCGAGCATGTTGGCAACTGACAACATATTACCAGAAAAAGAGGGTTGTGTTGATTGTCACTTGAAGGAGGTCGAAGACAAGGAACAGTGCGGGAAGTGTCACAAAGCCGGCGCGGAGCAGATCCCATTCGAAAATCCAGAGAGAGTGATCGACTTTCCACACAAATTTCACCTGGAAAGTACCGATCTGACCTGCCAGGATTGCCATGTGGGAATGGAAAAGACCGATTACGCAAGCCGTATCCACTGGCCGACTATGCCTGAGTGTCTGTCATGTCATCAGGATTCCGAGGCGCCAGCAGACTGCAATCTCTGCCATCCGAGAGTGGAGGTCATCCGACCACAGACCCATAGAGCGGACTGGATACACGAACACGAACAGCATGCCAGGTCGACCGATATGCCCTGTGCGCAGTGTCATCAAGACACATGGTGCGAGGATTGCCACGCCGGAGCAACGACACTGGATCTTCAGAACGCTATGGATCGTATACCTTCTGGCGGCCCGCAAATCCGGGGTAGGACTGGACAGATTATCCAACGTCAGCACGAATTGAATTACAGATTTATCCATCCGTTGGACGCAGTGGGTAAAGAACGCCAGTGCGCTACGTGTCATACAAAACAGTTTTGCGTGGAATGTCACCGGATAGAAGGGGATGAGAATCGCTTCAAACCCATTTGGCACGGTCAACTTCCAGGTGTTCCCCAGCCCTGGGTTCTGATTGGTGTAGGATCTGGTGGCGGACGGCACGCGGCCTGGGCGCGAAGGGACATGGAGCGTTGTGTGGCCTGTCATGATATGGAAGGAGACGACCCCAGCTGTATTCAGTGCCACGTTGATTTCGATGGGGTTAAGGGTACCGATCCCAGGACACATCCGAGCGGTTTCGCGAGCACCATCGGCGAGGGGGAATTCCACAGCGATCCTACGTCGCTATGTTATGCTTGCCACATCAACACATCAACATCCGGGACGGGGTTCTGTGGGTACTGTCATCTTTAGACCTATCCAACATTTTCTGCTGATTGTGGTGGTTTTTGGAGGCTGCAGCACATCTCAGGATCCGGTGAAAGGCTAACGGGCCTGAATCTCAAAACAGCGGTGTCTTACACTGAATTATTTGATCCAACAGCAAGCAAGAATGGGCCGCAGTTTATTCCTGGCATTCCGGTCAATATTTTCCTGGTCTAGAAGTTAGAGTGCGCGGATCGAAACTCCCAAGCGGTATTAGGGGGAACGCATGCCCCTCGGGAGACCGCCGCTGAGTGCTAACGAACTGGCAGGCATAAAAACATGGATCCTTGAGGGGTCGTTGCGCACAGTAGCTCCACCGGTGCCGCCCATTATCTTAGAGGCCACCTCTGTTGACAGCGTTCGCCTGGAGGTCCTGTTTAGTGAGAAGTTATCAGGGTCTACTGTTAAAAATGCTGTGAACTACCATATACTCGTGGAAGTTTCAATACTCTAAGCTGCCTTGGTTTCGGGTAAACGTGTGATGGTGACCACAGATTTATAGTAATTGGGTGTGACCTATACCCTTGTGGTGTCTGGTTGGAGAGATCTCACAGGTGTCTTCATAGCAGCAGAGAGGGGAACCCGTGGAAGTTTCAGATTCACTCCCGAAATATCACTGTAGGATCAGATCCAACCCATATTCAATTTGAGCTGTGCGTTTGTGACCTGTCACGCCAGCAGCGCCACCTTTCCGCCCGAACAGGTTCTTATTCTGGAGTCATGTGTCTCCAGAGAGGATCTGGTCTGGAAGCCCAGTAAGGAAAAGTTCACTCTTCAGCTGGTCGAAACCGACCAGCCCTGGTGAACGCTATCTCTTTCAGATACTTTAAGGCCAAACAGATATTTTGGGCGAGCATATGCCTCTCGGTGGCCCATATCTCTCGCCTTCTCAGATAAACCGTGGCGTGAAAAGAGCATTCCAGTCAGGCCGCATAGTGGTCCTGGCTTTTGATCTTTATAGGCTTGACCTGGGAGGGGAGATTGTTGTATGCTTAACTCAAGAAAGGACTTAACCGTATGGTCAAGCTTCTTGGGGGCGCATTTCTCATGGCCCGAATCGCCTGTCACAGATTGGATATCAGTTGGGGTTTGTGTTTTCAGCACTGGCGAAACAGACCCATCGTGGAGGTGGTTTTGGAGAGCCGAGCCCAGAGACGGCAACGTTTCATAGAGCGTCTGAATTTGATATACCCATTTTGAATGCTAATGAAAGGAAGTTGGTGGACACATCAGAGGTGACCCTTGGTCACTGGGGCAGCTTTACAAGCGCATTCTCGCCCCGCGTCCTAGGAATCCATTTTTCCACCGTAGATTCAAACCTTGGTGGATACAAATTCTAGGTGCGAATTGCCAACTTCGACCTACTCAGGGGCAGATTCAAAGACTCGCTCGTTCGTATTCTGTTGGAGGGCCATCAGGTTCGAGAAATTGCGCCAGAGTTGAGCGAAGATGCGTTGGGGGTAGATCGTGTGGATGGCATGGAAATATTCGCAGTGGCCGATGCGCACCACGGATCCAGAAGTAGCGAATCAATAGAGACCTGGGAAGAGACCTGGGATTTGATGTTCCCGGCAAGAAGCTAAGTATCTGGTTGGGCGACAAGAAATTCCACCCACGGTTTATCGATACAGGATGTGAAGATGTCAGATACCGAAGCTTTTTCCTGGTGACGAACGGCATACTCACACACCCTCGCCACAGACTCAGGGCATTGATTGACAAATTGAGTTCCGAGGACGATCTGGACGATCTTTCGCGAAGAATCGCTGAGGACTTTGCTACAGGTGGAGATGATAATACCTCTTTTATCCTGCTCAGGGGTTCGCAGGAGAAGGGTTCGACATAATGTGCTTGTTGACGATTGTTAGCTTTCTATTGATGCTTGCATCTGAAGGGTCAGCACAGAAGCCCAAGGTTTGGAAGGCTGAGGTAGATCGGATATTCGAAGAGGCGCAACGGTTCCATCTGGGCATTGAAAGGCCAACAAACCTGAAACAGGCGATTGACCTCTACAAGCAGGTTCTGAAACTCGATCCCAATCACACCAACACCTACTACAATCTTGCAGGAATTCGGTTTGCTCAGAATCGCTACGACCTGGCTGTCAAGAACTATAAGCAGGTTATCAAGCTCGCGCCGGAGGACGGACATAGTTACAACAATCTGGGTACCGTCTATGAACGTCAGGGCAAAGCGAAACTTGCCCGCAGATTGTACCAGCGGGCGATTCAGACGGATTCATCCGTGGCTATGGGTTACTACAATCTTGCGCGGCTATACTCAAAGGAGGATAAAACCGAAAAGGCGATGAGTCTGCTTGAGAAGGCATTAAGCATCGAGCCCGATAATTCCACCTTCGTAAATCAACACGCCCGTCTTGAAGGGGAACTTGGGAAGATTTCGAATACTACGGTAGGTCTGGTGGTAGGGGCTTTGGCAGGTGTTATCATCTTGTATTCTCTACTGGCCAAGGTGAAAGGGGTGTGATATGAGGGCAGTTCTTATGGTTACAGTCTGGTTTATTGCGGTAGTCTCGACCTGGGCCCAGACTGAGGTGCCTCATCTGGATCAAACGCCATTCGACTTGGACACGACAGAGGTCGAAACCATACCGCTGGAACTGCAGGCAGCGGTTGAGGCGATGGAGACAGGAGATTATGCCGCCGCCGCCGCAGAGCTGCAGGGAATTGTCGTCCAAGACTCCACAAATTTACCGGCCCTGAGGCTATTGGCGAGCTCGCTCACACATCTGGACGCTTTTGTGCAATCGGTTCAAATCTGCCGAAGGATCGCAGAAATTGATTCCTCAGGCGCAGGAGCCCTTGCGACAATGGGTTTTCTCCACCAAAACCAGGGCGATTACGATTTGGGTGAAATGTACTACCTGCAGGCAATTGGCAAGGATCCTAACATCATCCAGGCGTATCAAGGGCTAGGGTGGATCTATCTGCAGAGGCGACAGCTGCAACTTGCGTTCGAGATGGTGACACAAACTACGGAACGTGCTCCAGACTACGCACCAAATTATGTGTTAATGGGACGCGTGTTGACAGCACAGGGGTTCTTTGAGAATGCTAAGAGAGAGTATAAGAGGGCATTTGCACTGGATCCAAAGCTAAGGGCTCGGTATGGCATATTGTTGCAGGAATTGTCGCTAAGACATAGATTGGCACGATGACTGCATTTACTGGAGTTGGCCGATAACCTAGTGATTACTTCTACTTGGGGTGAATATGCTGGACATGGATTTGGGCGTACTTGGACTATCTCCACTGCTTGTGGGCTTGAAGCAAGGGGAAATCGAAGCCCTTTTGAGTTTGGCGTTGAAGGAGGGATATGCACCTGGTGAGGTCGTGGTCGAGGAGGGCACTCCCGGAGATACGATGTACATGGTGAAATCAGGTGGGGTTACGGTTCACAAAACAGAGAAACAGGGCAAAGAGATTCAACTTGCTTCATTGGAAAGCGCGGGAGATTTCTTCGGTGAGATGGTATTCGTAGACGTAATGCCCCGCTCCGCAACCGTGCGAGCAAACTCTGCCTGTGAACTACTAGCCTTCCCTCTAAATACGCTGAAGGAATTCTTCGTAGGTCACCCCGATGCGCACCTCGCAATGGTACTGAATATTGCACGGGTGCTGTCTAAGCGTTTGAGGGATGCAGACGAGGTTATTGTAGAACTCAAAACCGGCGGTAAAATAGGGTAGGGAGATCCTGCTTATTTCAGCGAGAAGTATCTGAGGGTGTTCCCATAACACAATATGAACCAGGGGGTTAGCACTTAACCCCCTGTTTTTCTTTGCTCGAAGGTTTGATACTGAGTATAATCGTTTAATCTGCTCTAATACGCTTAAGTATGCTACTTGGTCACGATTTGGA
>PAQK01000051.1 GCA_002709665.1 Gemmatimonadota bacterium
CCTGCGAATTGGTCAAGGAGGCTGACTACCTGACAAAGGATTAGGTAGGAAAGTTACTCCAGGCCAACAGCAAGAAGCTACGCCCCCTGCTACTCACGGCGGTATATACAGGGATTCGGTTTGGTGAATTAATGGCCTTGGAATGGCGAGATGTAAATATGGAAAAGGCCATCGTCACAGTTCGAGACCCGAAGAACAGAGACACAAGACATATCCCTATGAACCGTGCGGTCTGCAACGAATTGGAGGACCTCCAGAAACAGCAAGCTCAGACTGAAGGTGGAATAGTCCGTCCTGTCTTTCTAAACCCTCAAACCAAGGCACCCTATGTTGACGTTAGGAAGGGATTGAACAGTGCACTTGGGGATGCAAAGATCACCCGTCCTTTCACCTTCCACGGACTGAGGCACACAGCGGCCTCCCATCTAATAATGGCCGGTGTGGATATTCGAACTGTGGGCAAGATACTTGGGCACAAAACTGCCCAGATAACTCTCAGGTATGCGCACCTTGCTCCCGACTTCTTGAAAGGAGCTGTTGACAAACTCGATTTCTCACTGCCTTCAGAACCAAATGATGTTCAGACGGGTGAAATGGAGCTACCGTAGTTTTCGATGGAGACTATATGGAGACCCCCCGAAATGTCCTATGACAACGCAAATGGCTCCCAAATCGGGAGCCATTTTATTTTACTGTGCCACAAGGATTTATATTGGTGCCGGAGACCGGACTCGAACCGGTACGGGCTTTCGCCCAGGGGATTTTAAGTCCCCCACGTCTACCAATTCCATCACTCCGGCACCAATTTCACAATGGATCGAAGATAGCCAATCGGGTGGGGGAAGTCAAATTCAGGTGATTGAGAGGATTGTGTTGCAAACATAGCAAAAGGAACCGAAAAGAGCGAAATCCTGGTAAGTGCGGGGATCTCGAGACGCTCCCGATAGTCGCTACTCGACCTACGGGGGTGAACCATGCAAGCGACGTTCCGGGCGAGATTCAAGCAAAACGAACACCGACCAATCCCATTCTGGAATCGGCCGGTGTTATTTTCCGAATATGGAGGCGGCGGGCGGATTCGAACCGCCGATCGGGGCTTTGCAGGCCCTTGCCTTACCACTTGGCTACACCGCCTCAGAGGTATGAAAATACAATAGGGTTTTGTTTATGTCAAGCCCTGGGCTGAGTTGATGTACGGGCTACAAGGTTTGAAAAGGGCGCGAGGGAGAACACACAGGTCCTCCCCTAAAAGGTTCGGGATCCTAGGCGATTATGATTGGGCAGGGACCCGCCCTAACAAGTGACTAGCGAGCTGCCCAGTTCAGACCGCGTCTTTGGATCGCCCTGGCTTCCGGGACATCGAAATCCTTGGCCACATGGCCGAGGGATGAGTAGAACACGCGTCCTTCGCCCCACATTCGCTTCCAGACCACCGGCATCACACAGCCATCGACCCAGGGCGCGACCTCGGTGTTCTCCAACGTCGTTGTCGCCAGAACTTCGTTGGAAGGATCTACGTGCATGTAATACAGCTCCGAGTGCATCTTGAAGTCACTCAATCCGTTTGTAATCTGGTCATCGTGATTCACGATATTGACCTCGTAGTCAATAATCCCACCGGGATGAGCAACCCACTGCCCTCCCACCATAAACTGGTATTCCGTGTTGTTTCGGAAGGCATCCGCCATCCCACCGTGCCAACCTGCGATACCTACTCCAGACTTGACAGCATTAAGCAATCCCTTTTCCTGTTCCTTCTCAATGGTGCCCATGGTCCAGATCGGCACCACCAGGCTGAGCTCACCCATCTTGTCCGCATCCAGATATGAATCCATCGAATAGGACAGTTCTACCTGGAACCCATCTTCTTCCAGAATAGGACAGAATATCTCGGCACACTGTTTGGGCTCATGCCCCTCCCATCCTCCTGCTACCACCAGTGCTTTCTTCATCAGATCACCCTCTCAGGCAAATGGTTCACTTGTTTCCCCAGGCGAACCCATTGTCTACCATATAGGTATAGCTCTTGACCACCGCTTCCATCATATCCGTTGCGCACCGATCCAGTTCCACAATCCACCAGTCTGCGTACTCGCCTGCGGCCACCACCTGGTGAAAGTCTGTTATCCCTTCACCAAGGGCCTGCATGGGCTCATCCCTCACACATGGACCATCCTTGATGTGGATCAACGGCGCCCGCGCTCCCAGTTCCTGAATCACGGCTGCCGGATCGGGACCTGCGGTTTGAACCCAGTAGGCATCGATCTGAAAGAAGACCTCCGGATTCAGGTGTTCCAGCATTACCTGGTAGGCATAGCGTCCCTCGACCTCCAGATACTCCCACCAGTGATTGTGGATCCCAAAGGTCATGCCATTTGCCACAGCTATCTCAGAGGCTTCATTGAACAGGTCGCTGGTGGCCTTGATCTTGTCGTGACTGGAGTAATCGTCCCTTCCCTTTCCGGATAACAGCCGCTTGATGCCAAGAGCGTTGGCCGTATCCAGGGTCTCCTGCTTACCCTCCCCAACCGGCAAGGGCACGTGGGCACTGGTCACTTCCAAACCCAACTCCTTGAAGAGAGAGGAAGCGGCTTCCGGAGTTGTCCCCGGGAATCCGGCAGGCTCCACCCCAACGTAGCCTATGTCAGCCACCTTTCTGACCACCCCTTCGAAATCATCTGCCATTGCCTCTCTCAACGTATACAGCTGAAGCGCGATTGGTGCCGCCATCGTTCTGTCCTTTCTAGATTTAACATCCCTGATTCCCCATCGACCCGACAACATTTCCATCATTCTATTACATTAAGTATACCATTGCTGTCAACCTATCCCTAAAAGATATAACCAAAGCGTTCCACAAGATTAACCGGATGGCCGATCCTAGCAGACTCGTATCCCGCCTGGACGATAGCCAAACTGCGTCTTTCACTTTCTCCCGTGGTCGGGCCATTGGATACCCTGGAGACCTGGTATACAAACGATTCGATTTCCTGATCTGGAGGCGCTGGGACGTGTCCTGGCGATTCCCGGAATGAGGGAGGAGGTATTCCGTGTTGAGGTCCCCCGACTGGCTCGAACGCAAGGCAACGGTGGGTCTCCTGCGGAGATGGGATAAGCTGAAAGAAGAGCAGCGTCTAAAGGACGGAGACGACGAACTTGTGGCTGTGAGGGAGGAGGCGCAGGTGGGGGCCCGATAGTTTGGGGGCCAGTAGTTGCTATGGTGAGAAGGGAGGGCCAATCAGGTCCTCCCTTTTTTCTTGCAGAAAGCAGTATCAGATTGAATACTTTGGCGATTCTAGGGGGACTTAGCTCGAGTTGGTCCTTTGATCTCGACGCGGTCCTTCGGTCCTGCTAGAAAGTAAGGAGTTAAGTCCCTCGGTACTGCTAGATCGTCGGGGTTAGGAACTTCCGTGATGCTAGACAATTAAGAGGGAGTGCCGTTCCCCAAGCTAAAACTTATGGAGAATGCGAATGCATGAGACAGCTTCAATTCTTGTCCTCACTGAAACATCTGACAGGTGGTTTGGCAGTCCCGCCATACTAGGCGAGCTACTTAGGGTTGAGGGCATCAACGATTTCGACGCCGTTCCCCTCGAGTCGGTCAACGAAGATCTGCTCACGGACCGATATCTGGTCGTGGTGGGTCCATCCGATCCTCCGAATCACATCGTCGAGCTTCTCTTCTCTCAGGTCAAAGCCGGGATGGGACTTATTTGTCTGGCGCCCGGCGAAGCCTTCGCGTCAAGGCTGGGTCTTGCGCCCGGGTTCACCGGTGTGATGCATCCCAGAGTCGCGGTCTCTCTGCCCGACTTCCCCGAAACCGGATTGCCTGTCAAGGGATGGGCGCAGCAATACGACCCATCACCAAATTTCGAAATGACTTGTCCCCTACTCAACACAGATGGCACACCCACAGGATCACCAGCCATCCTGGAATCGGCAAAGGGTAACGGGAAGATCACTGTGGTCGCCTATGACGTCGCATCTTGCGTCTACCTTCTACGCCAAGGAAACCCGCTCCTTGCGGGCGCCAGGTCGACGGGATTCAAACGAATGCGCCCATCGGACCTGTTTCACGACTGGCAGAATCCCATCGATACAAGATATCCCGTGGCCGATCTCCACACCCATTTGTTCCGAGAACTCATCCATCGCACATGGCCCGACGGAACAGTGCTTCCATGGCTCTGGTATTTTCCAGATAACGCAGACACCGTATTCGTGCTGACATCAGATGACGACTGGAGCAAGATTGAGCACTTCGAAGACCTGGTCGACTCCTGTGAGAAAAACGATGCCTCTCTGACATTCTACCTCGTCAGAGAAAAAAGTGTGGTGGACCGTCCGTTGCTGGACGACCTATCGAACCGGGGCTTCGACTTCTCTATCCACCCGGACCTCCGGCCACCTATTCACCCCCACTGGGAATCCCGCCTGGTGGAGCACATACAGCAATTCAAAGATGCCTATGGCAGATCGCCCAGCCCATCTGTGAGGAACCATGCCATCACGTGGTCCGGATACATCCCGGGTGCCAGAATTGAGTCCCGACACGGATTCACTTTCGATGCCAACTATTTCTCGATGCTCCCTCTCGCCAAATACTACATGGCGGGTTCCGGGCTACCTATGCCCATTGCAGATCCCTCAGGCGATTTATTTCCGATTTTCCAGCTGCCAACACAGTTCTCGGACGAGACCACCCTCGGTGGTCAGGGATTCGAATGGTCGCTCGACCTCACTCCGGAACAGGGCATCGGCCTCGTCACGGGTCTCATCGACGAAAACGCAACCACGAATCACAGTATGATGTGTGTCAATGCACACCCTGTTTCCTTCGCCACCTACAGCGCCCCGCTCTGGGACCCGGTAATGGCACATGCCAAGATCAAGAACGTCCCAGTTTGCAGCGTGGATCGCCTCAGCCGTTTCTGGCACCAGCGAAGGGAGATTTGTCTTCGTCCGGTGCCCCTCAACAATGCAACAATTGAAGGAATTGGCCGATTGCACCCAGAGATGACTGCCATGATACCGAACGAAAATCGATCACCTGGAAAGAACATCCGAAGCCTTGGCGGCCGAACATTTTCGGTGTGTAAGCTGTGATAAGCCATTGGATTCAATCACGTTTTGCCCCAAGGAACTCACCGGTGTATTCCTCCAAATGAAGGATCCTGACTACTTCAAACGTGCATTTGTAGACCCTGAGACTAAGACAGTAGGCTGGCCGAACGTTGTCGACATCGATCCCTACACGTTATATGAGCCCCCCTTAGGGAAACCTGGCAATCGAGAGCAGACACAGCAGGGCGGCGCAAGTATAGCAGCAGAAGGCTGAACTCTCCAGACCGAACGATGCCAAAATCTGAAACATTGTGGAGCTGATGACAACGCCACCGCTCGACCGGGCAATGCCTCCAATGTACATCTCGTTGCTACGAAAGAACTCCGGCGAACCCCAGTCATCGGGATCAAAATCTGGACCTTCCTCGTAATTCAGCTGCCGTCCCTGAGACCAGGCACGGCCATCATCATTGGACAACTGGTAAAACCCGTGGTCGCAAAAAAGCCTGTTGCCTTTCCAAAGCTCCGACATCGCTACTTTGGGGTCACCTTTCACGATACGCTGGAAAACAGGCTTGATCAGACATCCAGACGCGGAATCATAGGGACCTGTTCCTCTCGGGCCAGGACCTCCGGATTGTGTAAAATCCGCCTGGATCGGCACTTCTTCGTACACCAGTTCCCAATCCGACCAGGTCTCACCCTTATCTTCAGAATCACGCTGACGAACGTGGCTGCTCCAATCGCTGGAACTCACCTGAGACTGTGTCTCCTGCATTCGCAATCCCTGTCCGATGTATGTCCTGTTCACACTCGTCGCAACATGTTCCCGAGGCGAAGGAACATACAGCTCTTTGTAGACCTCGCAAATCGTCGGCTCGATTCTACCTAGCTCGTTTCGAAAAATACAATTACACAGTCATTCAAGAGATCGAACCACCCAATCGATCGTAGCGATCATCGAATTTCCTACTCCAGCATGTGCTCGGACACCTTGTATTTTCCAACCGCCTCATGATTGAGCGTATATCCCAAACCTGGACGATCCGGAGTGAGGAATGCACCATCTTCAAAGGGAAAATCCTCATTCACGAGTGTATCTTCCCACGCCATCGGCCCCACCATATCGTAAGGCTGCGTTAAATTGGGCATACACGCAGTCACGTGAAGTCCCATCGCCGCGCCAGGACCATACGAGACGGTCTGTCCCCAGCCACCCATCCCCAACTCGTGTGCGAGGTAGGAGTGGCGAAGCGTCAGCAAATGGCTATATGACCCAACGATCGCATAGTCCATTGCTCTCGCTTCGAAAGCCCTTACCAGTTCCTCGGCATCGGAAATGTGGTCCGCGATCGGAAACGAAATCAATTGCCGCAGCCCCGCCCACTCGGAGAAACTTCCCGATGATGCCCGTCTCTGGATGGGACTCTCCAGACAATCCATCCGATGTCCCTCCAGTCGTCTAGCCAACTCCTGTGCCACCCAGACCTCCTGAAGTCGCCACCTGATATCCGGCCGAATCGCCATATCCGGGAGAATACGATGAATGGCTTCCACCCGGTCTGTCACATATCGAATCCTCTCTTCAGGCGCAATCTCATTCGCGGTAATGCATTTCATCTTGTAAGCACGAAAGCCGTGGTCCCAGCCCCACTGGGCATCCTCTGCCGTGTGCTCCGGGGTCTTGTAACCAGTGCACTGGGTAACGGGCGTGCGGTCTCTCAGTTTTCCGCCGAGCAACTGCCAGATCGGGACCCCCAGGGCCTGTCCTCTCAGATCCAGAATTGCCTGCTCCAGCGAGCCGACCATCGGAGGTTCGCGCTTGGTAAGGTTTACGCCAAGAACATCCAGTCCGACCCAGGATTCAAGCTGGGCGAGAATCGTGTCCAATGGTGTCATTCTTTCAATCTGAGTCAGTCCGATGAGCCCCTCATCAGTCTCCACCTCTGCGACACCGTGGACATCTCGCTGTTGGAGGGGTTGGCCGTATGTGTCATCCGACCACCACCATTTGCGTTCGGGGACGTTTACCATATGGAGGATAACGCGGGTGATTCTCATTTTTAGATCTCCTGTTTAGGAGGGAGGCGAGGGCTGAAATGAAAAGAAAGACGACCAAGTGGGGGTCGCCCCGACAGGTGATCGGTGTGGTGTAGTATTTGGTAGAGAGGACCTGGCGATTACGGATGTGATGACAGGCGGGAGGACATGCAGGTCCTCCCCTAGGATAATTTCAGGGAGACCGAGTCCCACCCAGGAATCTAAATCTCAGCCAGAGGCGAGCCAGGTTTCCCAGGGTACTACCCAGGACAGCGCCAATGAATGCGAGGATTCCGCCTCCGAGAAGGACCAGGAGGACCACACCGATTCCGATCACAAGTCCCCAAAATACACCGGAGCCCATTGGCAAGTCGAGAAGAATGGTTACCAGTCCAAGGGACATTGCGGTTGGAATCGCCACAACGAATCCAACAATCATCCCGTCAACAGAACCCCAGTACATTCCGGCACCCAGTGACATACCCAAGGCGGTTCCAACCGCCTTACTGATATCCCCCTGGAAACCTACGAACAGTCCTAGGCTTAGACCCCAGACCAAGCCCAGACCGATCTCTGGCCAAAACCCCTCCAGATTCACCGCCCAGTTCGAAAAAGGGCCACCAACGAGTGTAAAAATTAAGAATGCATCGAGAAACCTGGCCAAATGGCGGAAAAAAACCAACGTCACCTCCCTGTGGTAACATCAAGAACTGCAAATCCAGTATCGGGTAAGATAAAAAGACAGGAAGCAAAGGGTTAGCCCCATTGCTTCCTATCTTCCGGCTGTTTGTGTATTTTTAGACTCGGTCAGTATCCTTCGGCATAATGAAGCAATCGCGGGCCATAACCTGGATGCCGCAGCTTGTTTAGCGCCCGTTCCTTTATCTGTCTCACCCGTTCCCGAGTAAGCCCAAAGCTCGCCCCAATCACCTCCAGGGTCATCTCGTCCTCATCGAGACCAAAATAATATCGAATCACCTCTTCCTCGCGCTCGTCGAGATTACCCAGGACCGATGCAACCTAATGCTTCAACGACCTCTTTATCACCTTAATGTCAGGGGACTCTTGCTCTTCATCCATCATCATATCCAGCATACTGTGCTCATCATCTTCTTTGAATTTCTTCTCCAGAGATATGGTCGGCTGCCCACTGGACAGCACATCCACGATCTGTGCCTCAGGAATCTCCAACTCCTCGGCATTCTGCTGGACAGGAGCCTGATCCGGACTTTCACCTCGGATCCTCGAAGCACAACGTGTGATCTTCTGGAGCAACTCCACCCTGTTGAAAGGTAACCGGACGGTCCTGGAGTGCTCAGAAAGTGTTTGCAGGATCGACTGTCGAATCCACCAGACAGCATAGGTGATGAACTTTACGCCCCGGGTTTCATCAAAGTGCTCTGCCGCAGTGATCAGTCCCACGTTTCCAGCGCTGATCAGATCAGAAAGCGGGACTCCCCGGTTCTGATATTCTCTCGCAACACGAATAACGAACCTCAGGTTGGCTTCCACCAGCTGATCTCGGGCGGAAAGATCCCCGGACTTTATTCGACACGCGAGTGCGTCCTCCTCTTTGGCGGTCAATGGCCCGAAGTCGGCAACTTTATTCAGATATGACTGTAGCAAATCTTTGCTGAACCGGATTGTGTTTTCCCGTTTCATATCCATCACCTTACTCTATAACATCTGTGATGATCTGCTCTGTCCTGCAAGAGTTGCAGATACTTCTCTACCGTTGACTTATTGCACAATCTGTGCCTAAGACAATACATCCATCTAAAATAGTACGATTATCAATTTAAAAATTTGTTATTAAATGTTTTGACTATATCTTTCGAGCTCCAACCCGATCGGGTTGAATCGCACATTTTTCCGTGGGATCGCCGAATCCTGCCGGAATTGGCACAAATTTACCACGAGGTTGGATGGAATCTGACATTTTGAGGAGGCGTGAGTAGATGACGGTGGACGAAATGACGGCGCTGATCACAAATACGTTACGGAATGGGATAACCGAGTCGATCGAAAAAAGTACGATCGACCCAATGAGAATTGCCGCATTCGAGGCTTATCGCATAAGAACCGGAAAACCCGAGCTTGAACCGAACGAGGCCATCAATCAACACATTTTTCCTTCGGATGTGGAGCAAACCCTCCAGCTAAGTCTGCAGATCGTGGAGACCGACAAAGAAAAGGCCTCAGTGCTATACAAAGGAGCCCTGGAACAGATCATGAACCGCCTATCCGTAGTTCCGCAGGCAAGGCACTCAGAGAAAACCACTATATGGAGATTCTGGAAACGCAACGACTAGCATCATATCAAACTTATTATTAATAGTTTACTGTCAAAACTCGCGGATTTTCTGAAATCTGTCTCTTACCTATGGGTCACTACTAAATCCGATCACCTAGGATTCCGAATACGCCTCAATTTTCCTTGACAGCACCTAGATTCTCCGTACATTTATTCTGATTTTCGAACATCGTTTCTGATGCCGGGCGGGAATCAACAAAGGCTCTCCCCGCTGTTCTTCTGTGATCTCCCGGAATGCTCAATTGGTCTTATCCCAAGTTTAACGAGGGCAGATTATGGCTGTACGTTTGCCGACAATCGATGACCGTCAGCTGCTCAAGCTACTGGAAACGGGAGTTGGAGAATCTACAGCTGCGAAGCAGATGGGAATACCCTCGGACGTGGTTACAACCAGAATCAAGAAATATCTGGAGCGCGGCATCCTTCAATCCAATGGCGAGCACGAAATCGTCGACTGGCGTGCTTTCGGTCACTGGATGCGCAATGGCGAAGCACCGAGCACCGTTTAGCCGGCAAATTGACTGAAATCGGGAAAGGCTTATGCAAATCGCATAAGCCTTTTTGTTTTACAGGAGCACACATCAGGTCTTTGAGTCGGGACCTGACATTTGTTACCTTATGTTAGATGAATCGCGTCAATTCAGCCTCCCAGCCATGGATCCACATACAACGGATCTGTCGGAACAACCTCCAACCTGAGGAGTCTCCAATTGTCTGAGACCGTCGACAACGCCTCACCAATGCGGTGGTGGCCGGGCGCTGCGATTATTGGTGTCGCCGCAATAGCCCTTCTTATCCTTTGGACCCCGGACATACCTCACCGAGACGTGAACATATTCTGGACGTCGATAGTATTGTCGCTCACCCCCCTCCTGCTTCTGGTTTGGCTCCTGTTTTACTCCAGACTTTCTCTCAGGAACAGGCTGATTTCATCCGGTATCTATCTATTTCTAATCAGCATGGCATTTTTTTTCATTCGAATCGGAGGCGTAAGTGGCGATTTCGTACCGAAACTGGAGTGGCGATTCACTGCTTCCGAAGTGCCTGATCGCATAGGCCCGTCCGACGGAAAAAACCAGAAAATAAGGAAGGGTATGCCTACATACTCTCAGTTTCTGGGGCCTGATCGCAACGCAACACTTCCAAATGTGCAAATCGATGCAGATTGGCAGACGAATCCGCCACGCCTCCTCTGGAGGCAGCCCATCGGGAAAGGATGGTCGGCATTCGCGGTCTTTGGTCAATCTGCAATAACGCAGGAACAGCGTGGGGATAACGAGCAGGTGGTCTGTTACGATCTGGTCAGCGGCGAAGTCCGATGGCGTCACAGTGACAATGCAAATTACGTTTCTACGACTTCAGGTGGAGGTCCAAGGGCTACACCTGCGATCTCGGGCGAGCGCGTATACAGCTACGGAGCAACAGGTATCCTCAATTGTCTTGATCTCCATTCCGGTAACCTGGTCTGGACAAGACGTACACTCGAGGAAACCGGCGCCCAGATTACGGATTGGGGCATGGCCTGCTCCCCGATGGTGCTGAATGAGACAGTCATTGTAAGCCCAGGAGGACCCGACGATAAAAGTCTGGTGGCATATCACAAAGACACAGGGGAGTTCATCTGGGGTAGCGGCACAGCTCGTGCAGGATATAGCTCACCCAGTTTGGCCAAGTTGGCGGGACGTGAACAGATCCTCATATTCAATAGGGGGCAGGTGTCCTCCCACGAACCAGGAACGGGGTGAAGTGCTCTGGCAACACCCATGGACAAAGGGTTTCAGTGTTCAGTACGTCGCCCAACCTGTCCCATTACCCGGTGACCGCGTATTCGTATCAACAGGATATGGTGTAGGATGCGAACTTCTGCAAATCAAGTNAGAAACGGGGTCGGCCTTAAGTGCCTCCATTGTTTGGAAGACGCCTCGGCTCCAGGCCAAGTTCACTAATGTGGTCCATAAAAGCGGGTATATATACGGCNTTGACAATGGCCGACTCGTCTGTCTGGATCTTCAAGACGGACAACGAAAATGGAAACGGGGACGGTATGGCCACGGCCAGCTCATTCTAGTCGGCGATATTCTTCTCATCCAGGCTGAATCGGGCGAGGTCATCCTAGTGGATGCGGATCCGGCCGGATTCAATGAGCGAGCAAGGTTTCAGGCAATCGAAGGAAAGACCTGGAACAATCCCGCACTTGCAGGTAGGTATCTGCTTGTAAGGAACGACCGGGAGGCAGCGTGCTACGAGGTAAAGATCAAGGGAGGATATCTTTAGAGATCCGAAATCTTGAACAGGAGTGGAGTTGAAGATAGGGGAACTGAATCAGGACTTGTGTGTTTCGCAGGCGGGAGCCGACTCCTACAATTCGTCGCTGGATAAGGGAGAAGGGAAATAAAAGGTATGACAGGTTTATTTTGCTGTTCGNCGTTGATGATTTCACTTTGTGGNGATGCCTTGGCGGATAATTGGCCGCNTTGGCGAGGCCCCGAAAACAACGGGATTAGCAGTGAAGCTGGGTTAGCCACGGAGTGGAGCGGATCAGAAAACGTCTCCTGGCGACTCGAACTTCCCCGGGCCTGGACCTGCAACACCGATTGTTTGGGAAAATCGAATTTTTCTTACCTCATCCGAGGGAGACTCTCTCGCCCTGCTTTGTTTCAGCACCTCAGGTGAGCTGCTCTGGAAGAAAGTGATCGGTAATGGAAACAGAGATGTCAGACAGGGAGAAAGTAACGGCGCTGCTCCTTCGCCCAGCACGGATGGCAAACACGTATGGGCATATTTTGGGACGGGCGTGGTCGTGTGCTTCGACCTGAAGGGTAAAGGATTTTGGCGGACCAACCTGGACGATCGATACGGCAAGTTCAACAGCTACTTCGGGATCGGAACAACACCCTTGTTGGATAGAGACAGGCTCTATTTCCAGTTGCTGCACGCCGATGCGCAGATCATTCTGGCATTGGACAAATCCAATGGGAAGGAAGTGTGGAAGCACGGGCGCAAGACGGACGCCCAGAGCGAATGTCTCCACTCCTACACCTCGCCTTCTATTTACCGACACGATGNACAGNAATTCCTGCTCACTCACGGGTCAGACTATATCGTCGCACACAGTCTCGAGGACGGCGGCGAGATCTGGCGGTGCGGNGGACTCCAGAATACCAACAAGTATCGCCATTCACTCAGACTTGTTGCATCACCAGTCTCTGCACCCGGACTAATCATAGTTCCTTCCGCAAAAAATGGCCCTATCATGGCGCTGAATCCCAAAGCCGCTGAAGGCGACATCACANGAAAGGACGAGCACTATGTGTGGCGGTGTGAACGAAACACCACGGACGTCCCCTCACCGCTCATCCAAGGCGACCTCGTTTACATACCCCGTGAGAATGGTGTACTGGTCTGTATCGACGCAAAGACCGGAGACCAGGTCTATATCGAAAGGGTTCACGCCCAGCGGCACCGGGGATCGCCCGTCTACGCGGACGGCAAGATCTACCTTATGGCCATCGACGGTACAGTGTCGGTTGTGAAAGCCGGCCGGAAGTTCGAAATCCTGGCATCGAACAATATCGAAGAGCGAATTGCGGCGTCACTGGCGATATCGGACGGCACGATTTATTTGCGGAGTTATGAGGCGTTGTATGCGATACGGGAGAGTCAGTGAGAGTCGGGGTTCGTGAACAGAGTTGCGAGGATCGAGCTGGGAGGGAAGGCATGCGAGGGTGGTGAATCGTCGTTACGGTTGCCCCTTTATACACCCGCCTTCGCTGCTTCGCAGCTACTGTGGGCACTCGGGGATACCGTGATTGGTCCAGGAGAGAGTGTTTGGGATTGAGGAGAGAAAGTGGGGGTGGAAGTCGCTGGCAGGGGCCGGCACCTACAGAAAAACAAACAGTAAGACAGAATTCCCAGCTCTTTACTCTATCGATCTTCCTTCAGGGCAGGAAGTAGCGGAGATTTGAGGACCATGTGTGTGGCCAGAGCGGTGGTGGTGAGTCCTGTCAAAAAGACCAGGAACAGGGTGAGGGCGAGGGATGCCCAGGGGATAGAACCACCTGGAGCCAGGAGATGGGGGGAGACGGCCAACAGAGCCGAGACCGTCCCGATCAGAATACCAAGTGTCAGTAGAAACGTGTTTTCAGCCAGCAGCATTATCGAAAGTGATCCTTTGCGAAAGCCAAAAGACTGCATCACCGCCAGTTCCCGCCTTCTCTCCAGGGCATTACGAAACAATACCACCCCCAGACCAATTGTACCCAGAATCAAACCCAATCCACCCAGAGTCTGGAACGTGGACAGATAGGTATTCTCCACGGCTCGGTACTCGGCAAGTCGCCCACTGGTGGAGGTCACATCGAATCCCCATTCTCCCAGGCGTCGTTCCAGAAGTCCGGAGACCTGTGGGGCGGTGTCAGAAGGTGTGTTAATCAGGTGGAATCCGTATCCACTCCGGCCGGGAAAATGCGCAAGGAAATTTGCCTCAGAGATCAGCAACTCCCCCTGGAAGATACTCGTACTGAACAACCCCACCAGACGCAACTTGACGACCTCCCCATTTTCAGTTCGAATCTCCACATCATCACCCATCGACTTCTGCAGAATCCACATCACAGAATTGAAGTCACCAAATGCGGGAACCATATCCGGTCCAAGATTCTNGTTCAGTAACGTCCAGGGACGGTCGGTCTTCCGCAGGATCTGCTGAAACTGAAATCCGCCTCTCTGGATGATATCGTCAGGCACGCCGAGCACACGAGGCGTATCCGGTCGGTAAAGATTCAGACAACTCACATCATCACCTGGAAGAACTCGAAACGGGTAGAATGCCGTCGCTTCGAGTGCGCGCATCTCCTCATCAGAAAATCCCAAACCGAGTTTGTTTTCCTCCATATTCAGATCAGAATGAATGGGAACATCCGACTCAGCCAGCAAGGCAAACCCGCCCGATCCTGACTGACTATACTGCTCNAGACCGACCTTCTCAGTTCTCCGATTGGCTCCCACNGCAACAATCACGAAACAGGCACAGGCAATCAGACTGGTGCACAGCAAGCTTCTTCCTGGAAGCCGAGAACTGTTTCTCACACCCAGACCGNCAATCGATCGTCGACTGGAGACGCTGTCCCCCCACTCGCGCTTGAACCAAATAGAAGTGAAGCTCAGGCCAGCTACAAGAAGGAGTGCACCACTGCCGAAGAACATACCCACCGAGCCGGTTGAATCCGCGGCAAGCACCAGGCAACCTGCCAGAACCAGACTGCCCGGCCCAATTAGCCTCAGAGCCTTTCCTGAACNGTANGAAACCAGGGCAAACATCCCCGGGAGAAGCGACTGGACAGGAACCTTGCCAAGTTGACGAACGGTACGCCAGACTGTGAAGATCACCACCACAACCGATACACAGTAACCGATCAGCAATGTGGCCATATTGGTGTGCAGGGAAAGATGAGACGTGCCGACCGCCGAGGCCCACAGGGTGCGTAGCCCAACCATCATCAGCCAGCCGTAAAGCACTGCTCCAAAGATTCCAATCACCCCACCGACGGCCGCCAACGAACTGCCCTCGACCAGGAATCGCCTCCGCACTTCCGCAAGCGAATATCCTGAAGCCAGAAGGATGCCTGCCTCCCCAGCTCTTTGCTCAACTCCCAGCCTGAACAATAATCCAACCAGCAACGCCGCCGACACGATTAGAAACTGGCTGAATCCGATGAAGAGCATACTGAAATCAGTGGCCCCCGAAGAGGCCTCGATACCTTCCTGCTTCACCGCGCGAAAAACGAGGCCCACCGACTCGGGAGACAACAGACCGGGGAGATCCTTTTCCAGCTTCCGCGCAAGAGCCTGCGTCTCAGATCCATCTTCTGTCGCCAACCGGATCCCACTCAGGGATCCGAACCTGCTCTCCCAGAGTCGTTGCCCGGTCTGCAAGGAAACGAATGCCTTGGGTGCAGACCTGTACTTCTCCCAATAAACTTCGTCCTCCTCACGGATTCGTTTGAGATCGACAGGAAAGGGTGCATCCCAGGACGACATCCGGTCCGCCTCCTCGATGCCTGGGAAATCGGGAGTCAAAGTCGGATCGACCGCTAAGCCGTCCATCGACACAACTTTCTCCAACCGAAATTTAGCGTCTCTGGTCAACAATTCCTCTCGTGGGCCTACCAGATAGTAGCTCACAGTAACGGTATCGCCGACACTCGCCTTCAGATCCCGTGCAGCCCAATCGTTCAAGACGATTCCATCTTCATTCAGCCTTGAACCACTGCTGCCATCCCCGGTCCGAAACGCACCGAAAGGTCCTCCGTCACGGAGGACTCCTGTGTCCATTGCCGAGATTGTGGAATATGGAGTCTCCCTTTCCCCAACCCGCAGGCTGTTCGCCAGATAGGTCAAGACCCGGAGTGCCTGTATCGAGTTTTCCGAAGCCCACTCCTCAACCAGTCTTGCCGTTCCCGGTTTCAGCAGAAAGCTGGAACTCTCTATTGAGACAAAAGATTCCTCGGCACGAACTCTCAACCCAATGTCCCCAAGCTCCAGAGACTTCTTGAGAAGATCCTGGAGCGCGCGGGATTCAGATTCCACTTCGTGTCCTGAAACCAGAATGGTATTGACCAGACCTGTTTGGGAAATGGCCTTCTGAAGAACGGGAAGCGATACGAACGCGTTCAACCTGAGCACCTGGTGCAGATCCAGTCCAAACCGACCCATACCCTTGTTTGGGATCACTTTGGAGACCACGAGTCGCAGATTCTGAGTAATATCCTCCGGGTCGTCGATCCCGAAAAGGAACTCTCGATTAATCTTTGTCGGTCGCTCGAGGGAGAGCACTATGGCATCACCGACGTCCACATCGAGTTCCTCCCTGAGGGCCTCATTGATTGCGACGGAAGGAAATGTCTGTCCTTTTGGCCTGGCCAAAAAAGAACCCCGGTCACCTGACCGAGGCTGCTCATCAAATAGCTTCGTAAACCGCTCGTCAATCCCCTGAATCTGGACACGTGAGGCGCGCGCCTGCGTACCGGCATTTCTCACGGATCCCGAAAGCAGGATGGCGGGCGTGGCTGACGCGAAGCGATCCGCAAACGTGTCAGGTTCCGATAGATCGCGTGCCAGGCTCTCTCTGAAAAATCGTTCAGACAGCAGTGCAAAATCGATCCTGCCCAACCGATCCTGAGAGAGGTCTCGAAGACTGCCTCTTACCGAGTCCCCCACCAGCAACGCCCCGGTCAGGATCGAGGTCGCCACCGCCGAACCCACCACAACGGTGAGATGAATACGCCAGAAGTAGCTCAAACTTCGGCGCAAGTTCCCTCCTCCAGCTCGAAATGGCGCCCAAATCTGGAGGCCAGTGATTGGCTGTGGGTCACGGCGATCAGAATATTCCCCGCCTTACCGTGCAACTCGAACAACAAATCCGAGATCTCGGTTGCTCTTGCCTGATCAAGACTACCGGTGGGCTCGTCACACAACAACAGACCAGGATCGTTGATCAACGCCCGTGCTACTGCGACTCTTTGCCGTTCTCCACCAGACAACTCTCCGGGACGGTGCTCAATCCTGTGGGAAAGACCAACCTGATTGATCAGTGTGCGTGCCCGATCCTCTCCCTTATCGTTGTTCGTCCCGAATGCGAGCGTCGGCATAAGGACATTTTCCATTACGGAGTACTGGGGCAACAGGTGATGATCCTGAAACACGAATCCGATCTCCCGGTTTCGAAATGCCGCCAGATCGGGCTCTGCCAGGTCAAATGGATCCATACCATCGATCTCGATCTGCCCTGTGGATGGACAATCCAGAGTCCCGATCAGATGAAGCAGAGTGCTTTTTCCGGAACCCGAAGGACCGGTGATTGCAAGAGACTCCCCCGGGCTTGTGGAGAAAGAAACGGCATTGAGCACCTGAACGGTTTCCCGGGGTGTTTCGAAGTATTTTGTAACTTTGGATAGGGAGAGCATAGAACCGTCAAGAGTTGAGTGTCGGGGGTCGAGCGTGGCCCAAGCGCCCAAGAAGGCACGAGGAGGCCGGAAACTGATGTTCAACAGTCAGGGAAAAATCATGAAGCAAAAACAGTAAGGTCATGAAATGTCCCGGAAATACCTCAAAGAAACTGGAGTCTCGTGTCCAAGCGAGCGAAGAGCATCACCAACTATGGAATCGCCTAGGTCCTAGAGATCCCTCTCGCCTTCGCTGAAGCTACGTCGGGCGAGGCGCTTCGCTCGGGACGACGGACGACGTTATGTGCCCGGGCGGAAGAGCGTGACGAGGAAGCCACCGAGGGCGGCCATCAGGATCCCCAGAAGGAATTGCCAGTTGAGACTGCTGATGCTACCGGCCGGTGGATGCAGAGACATCGCGACGATAGCGTTGACCACAGGTGCGCCGGCAAAGACTATGGACATCACCACGGCCGGTGTCCCCTTGGCGCCAAATGCAAGGAGCACACCCAGAGCCCCCAGGGCCCCCGCTGTCCCTGCCAGAGTCGACCAGGCCATCCCTTTGGTGGTAAAAGTCCAGGTGGCGTCCTGCAGCACCAACACGATAACAGAGCCGATCACAGCCGTCAGAAGGTAGGCGACCCCCACGAACAGGAAGGCCTTGATCCGACCATTTTCCGCATCACCCATAGCCATTTGACCGGTGTGGAGAAGCACACCGTAGAGGCCCCAGGAGAAGACCGTCATCATTGCGAAAATCAACCAGGTCAAACCCGAAGACTGGATATTTTCTGCTGCCATATATTCCTCCTAATGGTTGCTGTCTGCGAATTGTGCCTCAATTTCCTGGACGGATATGTGAATCGTAAACTTTCAGCATTTCATCAGCCATAGCCCTGTCGCTGTAGGCCCGGTGAACTCTTTCTCGCCCCCTTAGGCCCAATTCCCGCCGGTATTCGGGATTCTCCATCAACTCCTGGAGCGTAGTTGCCAGCGCAAAAGTATTTCCGGGTTCCACCAGAATACCTCCCCCCGTATCCTCGATCAGTTCCTGAAAGATGCCGTGTCTTGGCTGGACCACCGGTACCCCGGCCGCAAGTGCTTCAATTACGAATCGGCCCTTCGGTTCTCGGTACAGCGTTGGAACACTCAGCACGTGTAGACTCTTCAGGAAAGACAGTTTCTGCTCCAGGTCCACCTCTCCAACGAGCTCGACGGAAGAAGACAGCCCCCAGGAATCAATCCGTGAGTTGATTTCTTCCAAATATGCTTCATCTCGCTTTCCAAGGTAGCCCGCAATCCTCAATCTGACATTCTCTTTTCCCACTGCCTCACTCAGTCCTCTGAACGCCTGGGCGATTAGATGAAGGCCCTTCTCAGGACATATTCGGGCGAGATATCCGACAGTGAAAATGCCGTCCGGATGGGAGCTCGAATCAACATACCCGTCGAGGTTCAGACCCAGCCGGACCACCCGAATCCGCTCGCGATCTATCGACAGATAATCAGACATGAAATCGGCATAGTACCCACACGGCGCGGTAAATCCGTCCGCACCCTCTGCCCGATGGCGGAGCAATTCGATGGCCCGTGCCTTGTATGGCTCAATCAGATCATCGAGGAAAATATCCTCTCCCTGCAATGCACAGATTACCGGCGCCCTCAACTCACGCCTGAGTTCACTTGCCAGTCCCAGAAACATCGAATTGGTCAGGTGGACCAGATCCGGCCGGAAGTCATCACGCAGCCACCTTACCAGCCTATCAAGTTCCTTCTTGTGCGGCCCCATCTCTCCCTGGAGAACCGAAACCGTTAGCGCACCAAGGTCCTCTGCACTGGTAGAACCGCTGAACCTTCTTAGGCCATTCAACAGCCCCCGACTGTCCAGGATGCTGTCAAACACCCTGGGGGTATGTCGAAAAAGGGCCATTTTCTGCTGCAGATAGACATTGATGCCGCCGTAGAATACCTGATCCAGGCTAACATCCGCTTCATCAGTACGGATAGGCGTGTAGGTCGGAACCAGGATAAAATCAACACCCCTCCGCTGCATTTCTGCCGCCAGCATATTGTCGCTGATGCAGGTCCCACAGTACATTCCCGCCGCACCAGCTGCTATGTAAGCGATCTTCATAGGTGAATAATGGGTTGAATAAGTCGATCAGTGTCGACAAACCTGGCTACGACTGATTTATCTGATTCTCCACTTCGAAAGCGTCTTCTCGTCTTTAATCAAAATATCACTCCCCACAATCACAGGGTGCGCCCAGGTGGGACTGTCGGCCACGCGATATCTCCGAAGCACCCGAAAGGAATCGACATCGGCATCGATCACCAGAAGCTGCGCATCATCCTGGAGTGCCAACACGATGTCCCCTGAGGCTATCAGGGCAACATTCTTGGCCTGTCGTCCCTCGCTTATCCAGCCTGTATTCCCGCTACCGGCATCGAGCCGAAAGTACCGACCCTTCTTTTTATGACCAAATCCGAAAAGCTGGTCGTTCAGAGCGATTGCCGAACTCATGTACATAGACACATCTTCTGAACGCCAGACCTCTCTTGCCCGCCAAGTTCCCTGCACATCCTTCTCGGGCTTAACCGAGAACGTTCCCTTGTCCAGTCCCGAGAATATTACCCGACCGTTGAACAGAACCGGCGTGACGGAATTCTGATCCCAGGCGGTCGTGAAGGGAACTTTCCAAAGGACTTCCCCAGTCGCCGCCGCCAGCCCCAGACAGAAGTTCTGTGATTGGGTGATCACTTGCTCAACGCCACCAAATTCCCCGATAACCGTAGAGGTATAACCGGGGCCGTCACCATCCCAGCGCCACCTCAAATCCCCTGAACCGTGGTCGAAGGCGACCAGGGCACCCCGATCATTGCCACCAAAGTAAGCGATGACAAGATTGCGCCAGGCGATCGGCGAAGTCGCGGTGCCGCACAGAGGTGAGGTGTTCTCGAACTCCGATTCAAACGACTTTTGCCAGAGCAGATTGCCTGTTTCGACGCTCAAACAGGACAGAATCCCACTGATGCCAAGTGTGTATACGTTCTTCCGGTACAAGAGAGGGGTCGATTTAGGACCTTTTCCGTGTCGTCTTGCGGCTGAATTCATCTCGTAAGGGGCTTCGTATCGGTGCTGCCAGATCAAACTCCCATCCTCGATCTCCTAGCAGGAAACCACCTCCTCATTCCCAATGCGAGAATGCAGATATCCACGATCGCCCATAACCAGGGGCGAAGCATGACCGGTTCCAACCGCAACCTTCCAAACCCGAGTAAGCGAGTCCGGCCAGGTGGAAACGGCGGAAAGGTCCACGATTCCATCTCTGCCAGGACCACGTCACTGGGTCCAGTTTTGAGCGCATACCGACTCGAAGGTAAACAGTACTCCGCAAGCGATTGTCGCAAACTTCAACAGGCTCACCATCAGATCCCCCTCAAATCCCAACCGCTATTTCGTCGTTCCCCATTCGGTCCCAAAGTATAAGCTGCACACATCTGCCGGAAAAAAAATTCCCACCAGGATGGCGGGAATCGTGAGTTCCTCGATACTTCGAGGCTCACAAGCTGACAGTATATGAATCCACGTCCTCCGGCAAATCACACATCTTCCCCATCGGCTCGAAAATGTAGGTTACATCCTTCTCGTAAACGAGACCGCTCAGAATATCGATAATGCCCTGGAGGCACTCCGGGTTCGCTTTGAGGAAGGTTGCGAAGCTGAACGTACTGGTGTAGAACGCGTAGACCAGCTTCCTCATCGCCTCCATCCCCGGCATAAATTCCTCAAACCAGCATCCAAGTTGCGCTCCGGAAAAATCTCCCCGCTCGATCGCAACGTGAATCGCGTCTGCCGCCATCTCTCCGGACTTCAGGGCCAGGAAAACTCCCGAGGAATATATCGGATCCAAAAATCCGAAGGCATCGCCCACCAGTACCCAACCCTCACCCGAAATTTCACTGCTGCGATATGAGAAGTCCCGTGTCACTTTCATCGGAAAAAGCTGTGTAGCTGGCGCAAGCCGCTCCTGCATAGGCGCACACTTGGCCAGTTCTTCCTCAAATATCTCTTGCGGCGTTCCTTCTCGATCCTGAATCAGATAATCCAGATCGCCAACCACCCCCACGCTCACTCTTTTGTCCTGCAACGGGATGTACCAGAACCAGGCCGACCTGTCTGATGTACTCAAGATAAGGGTTGCGCCCTCATCGATACCTTCGTCTCGAACACCACCCTCGAAGTGAGCGAATATGGACCCTTTCCTGAGATTGGGCTCCATCGCTTTCGTCCCCAGTTTCCGGGACACCAGCGCGCTCATACCGGTTGCGTCTACGACAACCTTTGCAACCAGTTCTCGAACGGATCCATCCGAAAGCCTGGCCTTCACCCCGGACGCTTTGTTGTCCGAAAAACAGACCTCCCGCACACTTACGCCCCTGCGGACTTCGGCACCCTTCTCTCTTGCATTATCAAGCAACATCTCATCGAACTCGCTTCGCAACACCTGCCAGGTCACCGAACTCTCGTGTGGATTGTTCTCCGAAAAATAAAAAGGCACCGATGCCCTGCCGGACGCACCGAAGAATTGAACACTATGCTTTCGCGGGAAATTACTTGCCTTTAGATTCCCGAGAACGCCCAGGCGTTCAAACGTCGAATAAGTCCCCGGCATTAAAGACTCACCGATCTTGAAGCTCGGTTCCCTGTCTCGTTCTAAAAGGAGTGTGCTGTGTCCGTAATCAGCCGTGAGTGCTGCCGTCGTGCTACCGGCCGGACCACCTCCTACGACGATCACATCATATTCGTAGTTGCTTGCTGTCACCTGTTCTCCTCGGAATTCTTATCAAAGCTGTCCGGGACAAGTGTCCTCAACTCTGTTTACGATGGTCCGTCACTCGACGTGCCTTCAGCTCGAATCTTGGAAGGGCATTCTCCGGCACTGCCCTGACGCCGACTCGAATGCCTAGAGCGTGGCGAAGTTCTGCGGACACGCGATCCACAGACGCATTGACATCCGGTGCATTGACCTCTATCCTCACCTCGAGATCATCTAACTCCCCCCGAGGCCATACGTCAACAGCGAACTCCCCTATCTCCGGGATATTTCGCACAGCATTCTCGATCACACTTGGATACACATTCACGCCTCGGATAATCAGCACATCGTCCATCCTGCCCTTCACGCCACCATCCAGGCGAACAAAGGTGCGACCACACTCGCATTCGGTGGGATCAAGCTTTACCAGATCACCAGTGCGATATCTCACAACGGGCATCCCTACCCGCCCGAGGTTACTGATCACGAGTTCTCCATCTTCGGCCGGCTGCCCGGTCTCGGGATCGAGCACCTCAGCAATATACTCCGCCTCGTTCAGATGCATACCCGAGTGAGCCTGGCACTCGAATCCCCATGCACCCACCTCCGTCGCACCCGCGTGATCAAAGCAGGTCGCTCCCCAGGCCTCCTCTATCCGCGCCCTGGTACCAGGCAGGCTCGCACCGGGCTCCCCAGCGTGGATCGTTATCCGAACACTTGAAGTTCTAATGTCCAGCCCCTCAGCTGCGGCGACTTCAGCCAGGTGGAGGGCATAGGTCGGCGTGCATACTAGAACCGTCGCCTCGTGCGAAAGCATCGCCTTGATCCGTTGCTCCGACCCCGCACCACCACCGGGGATCACCATCGATCCGATTCTACCGGCACCCTCGACCGCGCTCCAGAATCCGATGAACAAACCGAACGAAAACGCAAAATAGACACGATCCGTGACCTCAACACCCGCAGCTTCGTACACCGCCTCCCAACACCTGCCCATCCACTGCCAGCTCTCACCCGTGTCCAACCAGCGAAGCGGGTCCCCGGTGGTCCCCGAAGTCTGGTGGATCCGCTGATACCTGTCTAATGGAAACGTCAAATTGGATCCGTAGGGAGGGCAAACGCTTTGATCCAGGGAAAGCTCGTCCTTGGTCGTAAAGGGCAGGGCCCGATAGTCGTCCATAATCTGCAAATCCCCCGCCTCGGAGACACCCGCTTCGTTCAGCTTCTCACGGTAGAACGCGTTCGTCTCGAGCACGGGTTCCAGAACTTCCCTAAGTTTCTCGAGTTGCAGCCTCTCCAGATCATCTCTGCCCAATTCTTGCGTTGGATCCATCTTCCTCACATCCTAACGTCGAACCCACAATACATACAAAACGGATCTGCAGGAATTACGGATGCCGACCCGAATCCCCTGGTCTCGTATTTCTGGTCAGTCAAATTCTTAAGGTTCATCCGAACCGTAACCTTCTTGTAGTTGTAATACAGCGCAACATTTAGAACTATTGCACCATCGATCTTGTATTGGTTGTCTTCGGCGATAAACTGTTCGTGCACATATCTGGCACCCCCGGCTACACCCAGACCATTTCCGAACATCCTGGTCGTCCAAAGATTCAGGATATGTTTCGGGGTGAATGCCGGCACATTCCCTGAGCGATCCACCATATTGAATGTCACGCCCGTCTGAGTCGGCACCATCACCATTTCTCTAAACCGGGTCAACTCGGACTTAGTATATGAATATGATAAATGGGTCTGCCAGTTCAAGGACGGCTGCAGTGCGAGTTCGAGCTCCACTCCCTTTGACCTCTGATCCCCATCTTGTTGTGTCACCCCTGTGGCATCGGGAATCGCTACATTATCCTTCTCCAGGTGGTAGATCGCCACAGTGGCATTAAGTCTCCCATCTGCTAGAAACTTCTTCATCCCAACCTCGTACTGACCTCCTTCTTCGGCCTTCCTGTCCCCCACAACCTGACTGGACGGTGGGGAGAAAGCCTGCCCAAGATTTGCGTACAGAGAGAAGTCCTGCGCTGGCGACACAACCAGGCCAGCTATAGGACTAAGATGCGTATACTTCCGATCCGTTCCCGTAACCTTATCCGAGTAATCGATGTGATCATAACGGCCACCTAGAAACACCTGTAGTCGATCGAAAAAGGAGATCTGATCCACTACATACGGCGCCAGAACCACGCTGCTGGCATCGGCCATCTGAGATTGTTCTGGAATCAGAAAGTGCGGCTCTGCGGCCGTCTCAACGGGGTTGAAAACATCCATATTGGGAAGCACACCCACGTTCAGGTCGAACACATCCTGCCAGCGACTCAACTCAAAACCTGCCAGCAATGTGTGACTTGCTCCCTTTGTTTGAAACTCGAACAAGCCCTCCAACTGATTCCCCAGAACTTTCTGTCGGTCATCCAAAAGCAAAAGTGACCTGTAGAGATCCAGACTCCCCTGGGCGTTCGGGAACACACCGCTGAAGAGCGTCCCTCGAGAAATCCAGTCAAAATCGGTGAAATATGACCTGTTTCGTAGTGTCACAGACGGACTCAGCCGACTTTTCAGCTCGGCACGCAACCTGTGTATCAACTGATCAGAAATATCAAAGGGAGACTGGTACGAACGGGTTCTCGGGACGTCTGGCAGGTCATTGTTGACCACTGGAAGCCCCGAATCAGACTTATGTCCACTGTCCACATATTCAAACCCAACCGTAACGGAGTGCTTCTCGTTCGGCTGCCACATCAGGGTCGGGTGGAACGCCCAGGTAGAACTGTTCTTCGCGTCCCGGTACTTGTCCGATATGTACCGCAGGGCATTGATCCGGAAGGCGACCCCCTGATCCAGGTTGCCCGTCCCCAGGTCCACCGTTGCCCGATAGGAATTGTGCTGTCCATACGAACCTGACAGATTCGCAAATTTCGAAAACACAGGCTGTTTTCTCAGCAGGTTCACCGACCCGGACAATGGATTGCCACCATAGAGAAAGGCGCCCGGACCCTTGAGCACCTCAACACGCTCAACGTTATACATATGATAAAAGCTGGCCTCGGGTTCAGGAATGCCGTCAGTCAACACCAACCCCCCAGTAAGCGAATCGAACCCTCGGATTACGAAATAGTCGTGCACGCCAAAGCCCGTCTGCACATTCACCCCACTCACATTTTTCAGCGCGTCACCCAAAATCACCCCATCTTGCCGATCTACCAGGCTCCGGGTCACCACACCCACACTCGCAGGCGTCTTCTGTAGAGGGACTGGCATCTTGGTGGCGACCGAACTCTCAGTGGGAATGACCTCCTTATTCCCTGTCACCACAATCCCTTCGAGCGTGTAAGTCTTCATCTCCTCCGAGGTCTCCTCGGCACCTTCTTCGTCTTTTGCATCGACCTCTTCGGCGGAGGTCCTGACAGGGCATATTGTCAGCGTCGCGAGGATCAGGGCGACAAATGAAATTCCGTGAATCTTCCATCTCACCATAGTGGGCTATAGCCTCAATCTAACGGGTGAATCCTGCCGGATGCCCGACCGCATCTCCCTAGGTGTATCTGGCATTTCGGTACTTGCTGTCATAAAACTCCGGCAATAGATGGTCCACCTGGAGCAGTCCCTGTCGCGTGAGCTGCACCTCCCTCTCATCGAAGGTCAGCATCTCCTCTGCACTCAGTTGACTGAACACACTGCCATACCGGTCGAGGATATCTGTGCCGAACTTCTCTTGAAAATACTTAGGCTTGATCCGGCCCAGCTTCAACTGTAAAATCATCTCTCGGGTCAGCCGTTCTTCGTGGGTTGTAACGAATGCTCTGTTCAGTGGCAGGTTGTCGGACTCCAGTGCGTCCAGATATCCGTCCCAATGCGTTTGATTCTGGAAATGAAGTCCATTTACGTGCGAGAAAGAAGCCACCCCCGCCCCGATCAGGTCACTGCTTCTCCAGAGGGAATCGCGATACAGGAACTTCCCTGACCCGCCCTTCTTCACCAGTGTATATGCACTGGACACCTCATAGCCTGCTTTTGTAAACGTGTCGATCGCAAATGCGTGCCACTCCCGTTTCAACTCCCAATCCGCAACGGGAATCTCCTCACTCCCCTCACCCAGGATTGCCTTCGAATAGACCGTATTGAACGGCAACTCCATCTGGTAGATCGTCAAACTTTCCGGGTCCAGATCCAGGGTTCGCTGAACTGTATCTTTCCAACTGTCCCACGTCTCACCTACCATTCCCGAAATCAGATCCACATTCACCTGATTGAACCCCAGGTCTTTGACCCAGGGCATCACCTGGTACACCTCTTTGGACACGTGAGCACGTCCATTCTCTCTGAGAATTTCATCACTCAGGTTTTCAATCCCCAGACTCAGCCGTGTGACCCCGATCTCTTTGATCGCCTCCAACTTGCTCTGTGTCAGCGTCCCGGGTTCACACTCGAACGCCACCTCTTCTGCGTTCTCCCAGGTCATCGTGGCCTTCACCCGGTCCACGAGTGCCTTCAAGTGCTTCACGCTGATATATGAGGGTGTACCCCCGCCAAAGTAGACAAAGCTGGGGGTCCGACCGGCAAATCGTGGAAGCGCACTGTAGAGTTCCACCTCCCTGGCAAGCGCGTCCAGATACCTCTGAATGTCCGCTGCATTCCGGTCTGTGTAGACTCTGAAATAACAGAACTTGCATCGCTTTCTGCAAAATGGAATATGCAGATACAGTCCCAACGAAGGCGCGTTCTCACTGACGGGTTGACCCAGGACCTTCTCCACATCCTTCACGCCCGAATCCGTCCAGAAGGAATAGGGCGGGTAGTTGGAAACGAACACGCTCCCGACCTTGGTCTGTTTCCAGTCCTTCTTGGTCGTTGCAGTTTCAGGTGTCACAGCCTTGTCCACCTCACTCATTGCGGCTTCTTCCCGAAGCAGTATAAAAAACCGTCCGTCGTCCCAATCAACAATCGCCCCTTCGCAACGCTGGGCGAGGCCACAAAGGACGACCCCGCCACGAATTCCCAGACCAGATTGCCGGTACGCTTATCCAGCTCCAGAAGGACGCCGTCCATTGTCGCCACAAAAATCCTGCCGTCTGCAATTACGGGCGAGGAGTCCAGCCTGGACTGATCACGATACGTCCACAACGATTTGCCAGTATCCGGATTCAGTGCGTGAACCATCTTGTCACGGCCCGGGACCACAACGATCTCTGTCGTCACGGCGGGAGAAGCGTAAAACGGAAAACGCTGTTTCTCGTGTTTGTATCTCCAGGACACTTTCCCCGACGCCAGATCCACACACAGCACCTGACTTCCAAAAGTCCCCACAAAGGCTTTTTGCCCTACGACCGCTGCACTCGCCCCTACGTAGTCGCCTAGGGGGATCTGGTTCCGCTCGCTGCCGTCGGTCAGCCGTACGGATCTCAACAACCCATCACAGCCCGCTATCAGGGCAACCGTATCGACCAGGGCAGGTGTGCCGTGAATGTAACCCTCTGTCTCCAGCTTCCAGATCAAATTCCCTTTGTCTCGTGACAGGCAATAGAGGAATTGATCATAGGATCCGAACAGCACCCGATCTTCCACCACACTCGCCGACGAAGTGATGCCCCCCCCAGCCTCGAACGTCCATATCCCCTTGCCGGCTTGCGCGTCAACCACGTGAAATATACCAGATTCGTCTCCGAAGTAGACTGACCCATCAAAGATCGTTGGCGAGGACTTGATCTCATCTCTTGCCTTGTACTTCCATACTTCCTCACCGCTCTCAAGAGAAAGAGCATATAACAGACTGTCCAGGCCACCCACAAACACCGTACCGTTATACACAGTAGCGGTGGATTCTATCCCCTCCCCGATCTCAGCTGTCCAGAGCGTAACCAGATGATCCGGCAAACCTCCCGGGGCTACACCTGTTAGCCTGTCGTTCCCACGAAAGCTGGGCCAATCCCCTTCGGCAGAGAGCGCCGGAGAAGATTGTAGGAATACCAGAGAGAATACAAAAACCGAGAAACCGCGATGTGCTTTCATATGTGTCAAAACCGACTGGATCGGAAAACCGGCTGGCTCCTTGTCAACTTGCAAAACATATCCGAAATGGCCAAATTGAAAAGCTTCACGTTCATCAAATCTCTGTCTTTAGAAGGCCGCGTCGTAGAGCTCCTCAAAATCCGACATACCAAGTGGCCTCGGATTGAAAGTTCCCGTCCACTCCTCGCAGGCAAGCTCGGCAAGGTCCTCGATATTGCGTTCTTCGATCCCTGCCTCTGACAGGGATCGCGGGAACCCGGCATTCAGCGTCAACATTTCAACCCAACTGGCAAGTTCCTCTGCGCCTCCTCGTTTCGCATCCAATCCATCGTAGAGACCTGTCTGCGCATTGTATCTGACCACCGTCGACAGCATCAAGCCGACGGCCACACCGTGGGTGATCCCATATTTCGCCGTCAAAGGGTTCGCGCAGGCGTGTGCTGCGCCAAGCATCGACGCCTCGATCGCCGCGCCGGCAAGGTGGGCACCCAGGAGCATATCTCCTCTCTCGCCCACCGTGGCATCCCCGGAGATTACCTGCTCGAAACTTCGTGACATAAGCGCCCAGGCCCGTCGGGAAAACATCCTGGAAATCTCGTTGCGCTTCGTGCACACATAGCTCTCGATCGCGTGCGCCAGAGCGTCAATTCCCGTAACGGAGGCAATCTCCCTGGGCAAACCCTCGGTCAATTCAGGATCCAACAACACTGTGCGAAACCTCGCCTTCCTGTCCCCACACGCCATCTTCTTGTGCGTCTCTTCGTGGGAGATCAGCGCGTATGACTGAGCCTCGCTCCCGGTACCCGCTGTCGTCGGTACCCCAATCGAAGGGAGCATTGGATGGCCAGCGTTTCCTGATCCCCAGTAGTCCTCGATCTCACCCCCGTTTGTCACCAGGAAATTGATCCCTTTGGCGCAGTCCATTGCACTTCCACCGCCCAGACCCACAATCAGATCTATGCCTTCCTGTTCTGCCACAAAACTTGCGCCGTTAGCCACGTGCCGGCTTGTCGGGTTTTCCTCTACTCCATCGAAAAGAAAAACATTCAGGGAAGCTGCCTCAAGGGACTGCACGGCCAGCGTTGAAATGCCGGCCTTGACGATCCCCGGATCTGTCACAACGAGTATACGCTTTCCACCCAACTCAGCTGCGAGCTTCCCAAGTTGCCCCAGGCAACCGGGTTCGTAAATCACCCGAATATCGGGCCAATAGTCGAAAGACGCCATCATGTCTGTGCCAACTTTCCCTGCAAACTATGCACCCTGGGCCCACTGCAACGCACGTTGACGATACAGATGCTCAAACAGATTCCCTTCGTGGGGCTGGTCCCACGAAATCTTCATTGTTGGTATCGGTCCCACGTTAAGACGCTCCACATTCGGTGAACTAAGCAGCTCCTCAATGAACCCTGCATCTTCTGTCAATGCCGTAAGCGCCAAAGTCGGCCCGATTTTCTCCAGAAGGTCCTCCCTTCGGATCTCTACTACACTCACGAACGGAAACAGGAACTCCTTATTCGCCAAAGGATGGTCCGAATCTTCACAGTAAATCACGGTTGGATTGAGGAAGGTCAGACCATCCAACTCCGCAACCCGATCAGTCCCCCGAATCTCTGCCGTCAGATCGACCGCGCCCGGCACCTTCAACTGGCTGTCGATCATAGCCGACAGCTGTTCCGCCAAGGCCGGTCTGGTGAACGCCGCAATCTGTGCTTCCGGGTCGTCAAGCCCCCTGGGTGTAATCTGAGCCAGCCGCGCGGCTAAACCCTCTCCGATCTCTCTCCCGCTCCGGGGCGTCCACACGCCGGAGACGTTTATACAGGATCGTCCCCCGTTATGCACAGCCGAGGTCACGATCACCTCCAGGTGATCGTCCCAACTGGCCGCTTGGTCCTCCCCAAAGATCACCTTGCTCCTGCCCGGTCCATGAAGTTGCACCTTGGGATCAGTCTCCCAGGCAACCACAGTCGCACCGCCACCGAACAACAGAGACCGACCACAGCGCATCAATATCTCCGCCGCCCCCGAGTGATCGGTGGGATAGTAACAAAACGCCTCGGGCGGACACCCTGCCTCAACGAACGCCCGAGCGATTCTGAACGGGGTCCACGGCTCTTCACCACCCGGCTTCAGTACAAGAGGTACCTTTAAGGGAATGGCAGGCACCCATAACGAGTGCACCCCGGGTGAATTGCTTGGAAGGACCGCACCCAAAGCGTCCGTCTGCCTCAGGTAACTCAGCTTCTGTCCCCTGCCCTGGCCATCCAGAACGCTCAGATCTAGTCCCCTCGTCAACCCACCAAGGATCTCGGCCATCTCCACGCACACTAGGTGGATCTTTCCCATATTCTCTCGGCAAAGCGACTCCGGCATCCCTGTCGTTCCCGAGAGCTGCCCCACGTATTCTTCCGGAGACTGCGCCTCCCCATCGTAGTCGAGACTCTCCGACATAAACAGATCGCCCGCCTTGCGACAGATCTCCACCAATTCCGACACATTGAAGCGCTCGAGCGACTCGCGCGCAGGCGCGATCTCCTGAAGATCTTTCGCTACCAGTCCTCGGTTCGCCTGACTTACGCAAGCCATGGGCTCGCCGGTCTGGATGTGCGTAACCTCAGCCGTATTCAAGCTGCGATAAGGCTTGCCATATCTAAGAATCGGGATGTGCATAGGATTCATACGAATGGGGTTGGAAACTCAGTGACCGATACGGAGGACAAGACAGAGAGAATGTTAAGAGATGCTACAGTTCAGCCCCGGCAGGCTATTTTCGCATTCTCGAGGGATATCTCCTAATAGACACCCACCACAACTGACTCGTTTAGCTGGGTCAATAACCTGAGATTCTGCACACCGTCCCAGGGGTATTGCGAGATCGGCTCGGCGCGTTCTGCCTCGTCACGCTCCAGAAAACGGGGCATAAAGAACTCCCGCGTCAACGTCGTCAACATCACCCTTCCAGTCTCCCCATATCCAACTGTCCTGTCGATGCCGTCCGGATCAACCAGCTCGATAACCGCCCGGGGATTCGGGGGATAATAGGTAATCGCGTAATCGTCGACAGGGTCAAAGGGACGTGAATAGGCCAGACCCATCAGCGTATTGCCGTAGGTAGGTACAAAATCGACACCCGGAACCAGCTCCTCCCTGGCAAACCGGTGAAACTGAGCGTCCATCTCGGTCCCCCCACAGAATATCCCGGTGATCCCCGCCTTCTTCAGAGACACCTTCCCGCACAGCGCCTCGAGCAATTTTGGAGTGGTGAACAGACATTTTACGTTGTCGTTCACTCTCAGAATCGTCAGCGCCTGGTCGATCACGTGACTCTTGTAAGACTCCATCTCCTGCAGCTTGCCACCCTCCACCAGCTTATTCACCCACCGTGGATCCAGGTCAACCAAGAAACAGATCCCCCCACGCACCTGGGCGAGATACTCAACCGCCAGCCTCAGCCGCCTAGGACCGGTAGGCCCTAGCATCAACCAATCGCTTCCCTTGGGGAAACTCTGATCGCTCAGGTGATCGCTGAACATCTCGTAGTCGACACGGAAGTCCTCGATATTGACTCTATACTTTGGCACTCCTGTCGATCCGCCGGTCTCAAAAACGAAGACCGGTTTGTCGGCGAATGCCTTCGGTACCCAACGCCTCACGGGACCCCCCCGCAACCACTCGTCCTGGAAATGACCCAGCAGCTTCAGGTCCTCATACCCACCGATCTCTTTCACGGGGTCGAAATCCAGACCCTCCGCAAACTCCAACCAGAAGGGGCAGCCGGTTTCCGGGTCGAAATGCCACGCAACCATTTCTCGAACGTGTCGATCCAGACCGGCCTGAGCCTCTGCGATACCTGCCAGTATCGAGATCTCCGAGTTAGACATTACAGAATCCGTCATTCCCTATCCAGTTCCCTGCTTTTAACCTTCTACTCGGGCCGGGCGATCGCAAAAAGCGTGTTCCTGGTACCAATGTACAACACGCCATCTTTGGCGATAGGTGTGGTATACACCGCGCTCCCCATATTCACCTCGTAGAGCAACTTGAATTCCTTGCTCGCCTCGATCACCGCAACGTCCCCGTCCTCGTCACCGATAAAGACCTTCCCGTCGATCACTACCGTCGACCCCCAGATCGCGGCGAACGTATCGTACTTCCAGTGCCTTTTGCCGGTCTCCACATCCAGACAGTATACATATCCACTCAGGTCGGCCGTGAACAGCAGGTCGTCCTTGATGGACACCGTGGACATCGTACGTTTGAAATCCTTGCCGCCGAAATGCCAGACAACACTGGTCTTGGTAACATCACCTTTCCCAGTGGCATCAATCGCCCATAGATGCCCGTCACCTTCGCCGTGCTCCGGATCCTGCCCCACCCCGATGAACACCTTGTTGTCGTACAAAACCGGCGTCGAGATGATGTTATTGCGGGTCCCTCTTCCCCCCAATTCCCACTCGGAGTCCTTTGGATTGCAGTCGAATTTCCAGATCAAATCTCCGGTTTCCGGTTCGAGCGAATAAATCCACCCGTCACCACCGGGAAAAATCACCTGTGGTTTCCCCTCGACCATACCGTAGGTTGGATTCGACCACTGGCCATGCAGAATATCCTCACCCGGAAGCGATTTCTCCCATACCACCTTCCCTGTGTTCTTGTTTACCGCGATAAAACTTGGTGCAAACAGAGACGGAATGTGGAAGTGTCCTTCGTCCACACCATTGCTCGTCACCACGAATAATAGATCGCCTGCTCCTATGGGGGAGCAAGTCGCCAGGTTATGTGGGAACACATCCAATTCAGCCATCATATCGAGAGACCACACCACGTCACCGTCTATAGCGCTGGTGTCCCCCTCGGTCATGATCTCCCCATCGTTCTCCCCATCAAAAAATCCCTCTGTGTCCAAACAGACCACCTCGCAGCGGTTGGATATATAGTAAAGCCTGTCGCCCTCGATAAACGGCGTCGAACAGATCCCCTGTTGCGGCCAATCGTTGACACGACCTGCAGGCAGTTTCGTATGTGTGGACTGCCAAAGGAACTCGCCGTCAGACTCGTTGAACGCCATAATTACGCCGCGGTCACCAACCAGCTTCGGATTTCTGGGAGCCTGGTTGTTCGTACCCATAAAAATCTTACCACCGTGAATCACAGGCCCCGCATAGGTTTGAGACCCAAGCGCCACTTTCCACTTGATATTCTCCCCGGTCTCGGGATCCCACTTTCCCGGTACATTCTTCTCGGTGCTCACCATATTCCGCTCGGTGGTGAACCCCCACATTGCCGCCTCCTCCGAGAAGGCGGCCGTTGCAACCAGAATCAAAAAAAAGCTCAGTATTGCGCTGCGCATCGAGCATCTCCCAATGGAAAATGAAATTCTGTTTCTTGGAACTCTACTCATTATTCTTTGTCACTTTTAAATTGTCATAATAGATCTCAGCAGCGGAGAAACCGTATAGACCTGGGCTGCCCTCTCTATTGGGCAGCGGGTCCTCTGCCGTAATGGTCCAAGCGTCCGGTTCTTCTTCTGATGTCTTCCATACCTTGCCCCGGATCAGGGCCTTTCCTCCCACCAGTTCCACGGTGAATTTCATCGTGTACCAGACGTCCGATTCCCAGGCGAAATCGATCGTCTTAGCCATTCTGAGGTCCGATGTCCAGGACCGCACCTGTAGCCGTTGGTGATTCCCCATCATATCTAGAATGTATCGATTCGCCACCAGGCCCATATCAGGACGGCGACGCCCTTTCTTGGTTCCCATCAGGTCAACCTGAATAGTGTAGTTACTCCAGTCGTGAGGCCCCATGTACACATTCGAACGGTTCAGACCCCGTGTCACGGGTGCCTTCACGAGCACCTTGTTCTCCTTCTGTGAACGCACGAGGAATTTGGTACTTGCGCCAACCCAGTGCGAAGGATTCGTCCCCTCCTCCACCTTCTCGAAATCCTGCGACCAATCCAGAGGGGCAACCACGCGCACCCGTGCTGATCCCTCGAGTTCACCAACTTTGGCCACGAGAACTCCCGCCTGGGATCCGGCTGCTTGATCTGAAGTGAACGCCCCGCCTTCCACCTTGCCTGCAAGCCCCTTCAATGACCACTCCGCCTCCGGCTCCCCGATCAGCCGACCGTTTTCGTCAAAGGTCCGTACAACAAAATAGGCAGGTTGTCCCGGCTGAACCAGCGCCTCTGCCGGTATCACCTGAACGTGGGTAGGCTCAGCACCTTCATCGGCGGAATTGTCATAAGGCCTATTTGCGGAAGGGGTCAGCACGAAACGGGACATTGGATCGCCCAGGCAATAAAGACCACCCTCCGTTGTGAAATAGATCCGCTTGTAACCAAAGGCCGGCGATCCATAGATCTCGGCTGGACGGCCCTCCGGCATCGTCAGCAGATCCTTGTCCAGCGACTCGGCTTCGCTCCCGGCTCTGATAATCTCAAACGTACCGTTTACATCATTTGCATAGATCTTCCCGTCTGCCCACACAGGCGACCCCCTCCCCACGGTGCCCACCTTGTGGACCCAGACCTCCTTGCCACTCCCTGCGTCCAGACAATGCAGATTCGCGGAGTTGTCAACAAAATAAATTGAACCATCGTGAACGATTGGAGAAGTGTATCCCACCGTAGACTCGTCGTACCGCCAAACCTCGTGGGTCTTGGTAACATCCCCGGTGCCGGTTCCATCGATACACACAACCCGTCCCATCGACGTATTGTCCATATTCTCTTCGCTGTGTGAGGCATAGACGCGTGTCCCGTCCACCACTACGGAAGAGTTGATGCCACGTTTGCTGAACTGGAACTTCCACACCATTTCGCCTGTGCCAATTTTCAGTGCATAAATTGCGCCATCGGCATTCCCCGCTACGAGCACCCTCTGACCATTGATTACTGCGATGACCGGAGTGGAATACGTGGTGTCCTTGGGAGGACCTCCAGGTGTCGATATCCACACAGTCTCACCCGTGTTCTTGTTCAAAGCATAGTATCTGTGTCTCCCCGGGCGATGACTGCCCCAACTCGTACTCAGAAAGCTGATCACCACAAGGTCACCGTCTACAAACGGTGTGTGGGTCCGCCCACCGTAGCCCGAAATGCGTCCAACTTCCTCCGTCAAGGACCTAGTCCACAGAATCTTACCCTCGCTATTGTAACAGACAAAGGTACCCTGAACACCGTGAGCGTAAATATTACCAGTCTCCGGGTCACCGGCCAGACTCGCCCACCCGACACGATTGAAAGGGATCGTCGTATGGAAAACATTGAACGCGTGATCCCATACCAAGAGACCCGTTTCCGCGTCGAAACAGGCCACCCGCTCCTGCTCCGTGATATCTTGCCCCGACCTTCCGATCACGTAAACCCTGCCGTTCAGCACGATCGGCGTGGACCGGCCAACGAAATCCGCCTGCCAAACCAGATTCTCTCCTTCAGTAGACCAGTTCGAGATCAACCCGGTCTCAGGAGATACACCGTTCTGTCCAGGCCCTCTCCAATGTGGCCAGTCCGAGGCTGAAGCACCGGCCCAGGTTAGCAGAACCAAACCAAACGCGACCATCGACTTTACGACTTTCATATTCACCCTCTGTGGAAGTTTTATAACCTCTATTTCGAACAGTTTGATCGTAGAAATTTGAAGTGAGATATTATATCTGTAACACCTTACAAAATCAAGAGAAAGCTCCATCCGAGAAGGCTACTCAGCTGAATTTGTACACTTAAAAGAGATGTTTCAGGAATCACTAGGATTAAGTATTATTCAAAATTTTACTTGCGCTCAATAGTTCAGGCGACTGGAATATTAACATAAGATTAGACCAAAAATCTATCTAATTATATGCTCATTGGATTTTTTATTTAAAAATTATTGAGCATTACTTTGCATTTATCTGTAAATCACGAACATGATATACCCCTCCTTTAAACTCAGGTCTTTCCTGTCTGCCAGGCATAGGACTGTCGGCCCAGGTCCTTAAACTTCTTCTAAGTCCTAAATCTTTAACATATTATCCTTGAAGGGGTCCCACCCCAATTGTACCTTTTGAGAACACAAACAGAGTTCCTCCCCCATACACAAACTGGAACTCCTCACTCCAGACTCTCTTCCAGAAGGTCTGCCCCAATGCCTCATTGGTCGCAACCGGTGGAATCCTCTCGACCGATGCGAACTTCCTCGCCAACCTCGATCGGGAAGAGCGGAACCTCGAAAATGATGTAAAGTGCTTCAATTACTTCCCCGTAATCACACCGGGTCTTA
>PAQK01000052.1 GCA_002709665.1 Gemmatimonadota bacterium
CATCCCACTTTGCGGATGTTCACTGAATCCCTCGACGTTTTAACCCAACGTGGGAACTCGATTTTGAACTCACTCTCGGATCTACCAGGCAAGGGTTTGGTGGTCCGCGTGGGGGAGTCCGTAGCCCAGGCAGGTAGTGGGACCCTGCCCCTTGAAGAGCTGGAGAGTGTCGCGTTGGTAATCGCCAGCGAGAATCCGTCCGTAACAGAGCTTGCCCGACGGTTGAGGCAGTGCGAGCCTGCAATCGTCGGCTATATCAAGGACGATCAGCTGTATCTGGATTTGCGGACTGTTTACAAAGATGAACTTGGTTTGTTAGCGGCCGGCATTCGAAGTGCCCTAGCCGGATGCAACCAAGACAACAGTCCCCGATAGTTTGAAAGGTCGATTTAAGAGAACAACATGACACACGTCATCATCGGGACCGCAGGTCACATCGACCACGGTAAGACAGCCCTTGTCAAGGCTCTGACGAATATCGATACGGACACACTTCCGGANGAGCAGGCCCGAGGGGTGACCATCGATATCGGTTTTGCCTATTGGAAAGAAAATGTCACGATCATCGACGTGCCCGGCCACGAACGGTTTGTGAAAAATATGGTAACCGGTGTCTGCACCGTGGATCTCGCGCTCTTCACGGTTGCGGCCGACGACGGTGTGATGCCGCAGACTCGGGAACATCTCGGCATTCTGAGTCTTCTGGGTGTGACTCGCGGAATTGTTGCATTAACAAAAATAGATCTTGTCGATGAAGAATGGGTGGAGTTGGTAACGGATGACCTGAAAGGCCTGNTGNCCGGCACGTTCCTCGAAGGCGCNCCCATTGTTCCGGTTTCGTCCCATACCGGAACCGGAATTGATGACTTACGCAGCCTTTTGGAGGATGAAATCGAACAAACAGTGGCGCGGCCCGACCGAGGTGTCTTCCGGTTGCCGGTGGACCGGGTCTTCTCCGTACGGGGATTCGGAACAGTCGTTACAGGTACCGTCCTGTCCGGACGCGTCAAACCGCAGGACGAGGTGATCATCCAACCTTCAGACAGGCCCGCACGTGTCCGGGGCATCCAGATTCACAGCCAGGAATCCGAGTCGGCCGAGGTAGGGGCCAGGGCCGCAATCAACCTTGCCGATACGGAGTTGGAAGAGGTATCACGTGGAGACATCCTTGCGCAGAAAGGCTATTTCAGCTCCACCTACATGATTGATGCGCGGTTACACCTACTTTNGGATGCGCCTGCGCCTGTGAAAAATCGGACTCGTGTTCACCTTCATATTGGTCCCCGGGAGGTGCTTGCTCGGGTAATCCTGCTTGAGTCTGAACAGCTTCTGCCTGGAGAGGCCCAGCTGGTTCAATTTCGGCTCGAGGAGCCGGGGGTGGCTGCTCGCGGCGATCGATACGTAATCCGGAGATACAGTCCCGTACAGACTCTGGGCGGAGGGATGGTCCTGGATCCGCAGCCGTCTAAGCACAGGCGTAGCCAGGCGGATGTCCTGACCTCTCTACGTGAGCTGGAATTGGATGATCCTGCTCAAGTTGTGGCCCACCGACTAAAAGAGCTGGGGATGGGCACAAGAGACTGCAGAATGCTGGCTATCGAGGCAGACCTGAGCAAGTTGGAGACACAGCAACACCTGGATTCACTTTGCAGGAAGGGGGAAGTGATCTCCGCGACTCAGGCAGGGGCGACTACCTATGCTCACNGGGATTGTTGGGAACAGGCCAGANACCTNGTTACNCATNGCTTGAGGGAATTTCATACNGTGGACTCGCTGAGGCCTGGGATTCAAAGAAAGGTGCTGCAAGACCAGGTNGGTGGCGCAGTCTCGCAGGANNTGTTCGAGATCGTGNTCGNCANACTCATTACTGACGGCAAGATAAGGTCCGAGGGACCGGTATTGAGTCTTGCGGATCACGCCATTCGTTTAAGTGAGGATCAGGAATCGATCAGGCAAGAGATCGGCAGTCTCCTCAATGGTGGAAATGCATCGCCACCGGACCTCAATGAGATTCTGGCGAGCCTGGAAAGAGATGGTGATGAGATCCGCAGGATTGTGGGCGCAATGCAGGCGATGGGAGAGCTAGTTCGACTCGAGGATACACTTCTTTTTGATTCGGAACGCCTGAAAGAGATGGAATCCTCTCTGGTGAATTTCCTGAACAATAACAAGGAGATAGGTGTTTCTGAATTCAGAGACCTTGTGGGTACTACCAGAAAATATGCAGTGCCTCTTCTGAATTATTTTGACAATCGGGGAATTACGATCCGCGAAGGTAATGTTCGGATTCTCAGGACGGGAAGGGAATCTTGACAGCGGTGAGCTATCGGGGTAAATTCCTCAGCGGGTAGACCGTTCACGTCTTTTGGAAGGTCCGAATGGGAAGGAACCTCAAATGTGCCTTGGTTGTTGCAGGTCTGGTCGCACCGGGTTTTGTTCTGACAGGGCTTGTTCGAAGTGTGGAGGTAAAGATGGAAGAACTGGTGTTACAGCTGAATGGTGAGCCTTTAGCCTTCCATCCGGCACCGGTGCTAGATGACAAACGCATACTGGTTCCGTTACACAGGTTTACTGAAGCTGTAGGAGCTGAAGCCAAAGTACTTGAGAATGACGGGCCGCTGGTGGTGTGTCGCGAGGACCTGTGCATTCCCCTTAACGGGGGTGAGGATTCCACCTTAGAGATAGGGGGCGTCTTGTATGGTAATCTGGCCGCCTTCGGGGGCCCGCTAGGTTTACACTGGGAGGTCAGCATGGATACTTTGAAGGTCCATTCATCTGGTTCTCAAGAGAAGGCCGGATTGGGGATCGGGGATCTGCCCCCCGTATTCGAGTTACCGGATCTATACACAGGGGAACCCGTTTCTCCCATAGCATATCGGGGTAAGAAAACAGTGTTTTACATGTGGGCTTCCTGGTGAGGGTGCAGGGGCCAACTGCCTGGATGGCAGTCATTCTACGAAGCGCACAAAGAACAGGTTGAGGTAATTGTAATAGCAAATGATGTACAAGGCGCCGAAGTGGCCAAACCGTGGGTGGAAGCTTCCGGCGGCACATACCGTTCGCTGCTGGACCAGCACAACAGCATCGGTAAGGCATACGGTGTAAAGTTCGTACCAATTGGAATATTGCTGGACGAAGACGGCCGTCTCGCGCGTGGAGTTGGTAGTGTGAATATCGATCAGGAAGAATTTAGGGAGGAACTGACCCGATGGGTAGAGACGGGGGCCATTCCAAAGTCGTGGATTGATTCCGACAATACCACGGAGATCCATGAACTGAATGGTAGTGAGAGGGAGGCGGATGCCAGGTTCCAGTTGGCCATAATTCTACTGGAGCAGGAAAAGAAAGATGAAGCGATTATTGAACTTAAACGGGCTTTCAGGCTGGATCCTAAAAACTGGCTCATTCGAAAGCAGCTCTGGGCTGTGGAACTTCCTGAGGCATTTTATGACGGCAATGTAGACTATACATGGCAAAAAGAACAAATGGCCAGAGAAGATGCGGCGCTCGTTTCTGAATCATAGAGGTCCTTCAGGGGCAGAAGCCACCCCTGGTCTATATGCACTCTTGTCGGGAGTGGATGGGGCACTGGTGGCCCTCGCGGGCTTCAAACCCGTTGCGGTGTGCTAATCCCACACTGGGTGGGTTCGATTCCCACACATTCCCGCCAGCAACAAGCGGAGGTCTCCACCGGACCTCCGCTTTTCAATGCGGACACATTGACAAAGGCCCTAGGGTGGTGTAGATTTCACAGGAGTTCGGAAATTGAACCGCGACTTTTCATTGAGATAGAAATGCGAAAAACTCTCGTGGTATTGGTTGTAATCTGGACGTCATCTGCATGGGGATGGTGGCCCCCAGGGCACGGTATTCTTACTCGGGCTGCGCTGCTTTCCCTGCCTGAGGAAATGCCTGCTTTCTTCAGGCAGGGCAGACGAACAGCGGTCAGCGCTGCATTCGAACCCGACGTGCTGCGCGGTACGAAGATTCCAGCAAGGTCAACACATATTCGGAGATCGGATGCGCCCGAGCACTATATCAATCTGGAGCGCTTNCGGGGACAGNAAATCCCAGCAGGCAGGTACGAGTATATCCAGCTTTGTTCAGAGATGGGTATCCAACCCAATCATGCAGGCTTTCTGCCCTTTGCATTGGCCGAGTGGACCGAGCGACTGGCGGCGGCCTTTGCTATGCACCGAAGGTGGCCTGATAATGATCTGGTCAAATTAAGATGCCTTACGTTTGCAGGCTATCTTGGCCATTATTCCCAAGATGCCTGCCAGCCCCTCCATTTGACCGTAGACCACCACGGGCGTACCCAGCCTGACGGCACTGTTGTTCCTGCATCGATTCACTTGAGAGTTGACGGCATGATTCAATTTCTGAAACTCTCGCCCGAGGAACTAGCCAAGAGGCAAGAAATAAGGGCTCTAAAAAATCTGATGCCAGCAATCCTCGAACAGATCGAATCCGGGTCTGCTCTGGTAGACACCTTGTACAACATGCACAGCGGATTCCCCGATCTTGTGGAGGTCCCAGGCGCATCCTATACCGATCTGGACCCGGCCTGGCGCAATGTGCCGGAAGTGGAACACTTCATCACTATTCGTGCTCGTGAGGCGACTCGCTTCACGGCTGCACTTTATCTAACGGCTTGGCGCATATCCGAGAAGATGGCGCTTCCGGATTGGCTCGACCTGGACAAGACTGACGTCAACTGATGGCTTTATCCTGAGGGACGCAATATGACCTTTCGAATGTTGGCAGCTGTGTTTGCCGTGATGATCGCTCAAGTGGGGTCCACGGAAGCGTGGTGGCCAAGAGGGCACGGAATACTCACCAGGGCCGCCATCCAGGCACTCCCGGCAGACATCCCGGCATTCTTCCGAGAGGGAGAATCCACGATTGCTCATTGTGCGTACGATCCCGATCTTTCGAAAAACAGGGGAACGAAACATCTGGAACGGGCAAACCATCCTTCCCATTATTTCAATCTCGAGCGGCTCCAAGGCAAGGCCCTGCCCAACTCCAGATTCGAGTTCGGTCGCTTGTGTGAGGAGCTGGATGTAAGAGTAGAGGAAGTCGGAACGCTTCCGTACGAGGCCGCAGAATGGACGGAAAGACTGGTGCTGGCATTCGCCGAACATCGAAGGTGGCCNNAGAACGAAAACATTCGGCAGAAATGTCTGGTATACGCCGGATACGTTGCACACCATGCCCAGGAAATCTGCCAACCGCTGAATCTCACGATTCACTGGAATGGTCGTCTGGACACCGAAGGAAAGTCTCCCCGAAAGAAGACCCACGAACGGATGGACAGTCTTATCCAGTTTCTACAGCTGGATCCACGTTCGCTTGCGAAGGATCAGCAACCGGCCCCGCTTCCCAATCTACTAGGCGGAATCTCGGATCAAATCGTATTGTCACGGAAGGAACTTGACAAGATCCTGGATTTAGATGACCAGATCCCCTCTGCCTCAACCAAGGCATGGGATCCGATTCCGTCCGTAAGAGAAATTGCCGTGGCTAGGGCGCGAGAATCAACCAGATTTACGGCTGCATTGATCCTCACCGCTTGGGAAATGTCATCTGAAATCAGGATACCGGGATGGGTCGATCGTGCGAGTGCGGATCGGGGCGACTATAGATAATGCTCAGGAAAGCACAAAGGGATTCGCCCCTGGTTGCTCAAGACCCAGGGGCTTTTTTTCGGTTATGGAATGAATTTTCTTCTGATAGGCATTGACAGTTTGCGGGCAGATCGCCTTGGATGCTATGGGTACCCTCGAGCAACCAGCCCCTTCCTTGACAGAATGGCCGAAGAAGGAGTGTGCTTCGACAACTTTTACGCGCCTGGTATTCCAACCCAACCATCGTTTACAACGCTTTTCACAGGACAGTTGCCAACGACCCACGGAATCGTGGCACATCGAGGGAGATGGACGCTGGATGTGCAGGCGCCATTCCTTCCGGAATTGCTTTCACGGGCAGGCTATTCAACCGTAGCGGTGGACAATTTGGCGGATCACCACCAGGGGTGGTTTTCTAGGGGCTTCGAGCAATACATAAATCCACGTGAGAAGGGGACGTTTCCGAGCTGCCATGCTTTCAATGCTGTCGCCATGGAGTGGCTGACACAGAATCGCACCAAACCATTCTTTATGTTTGTGCATTACTGGGATCCACATACCCCCTATATGCCAGATCTGAAATACAGGAGTCTGTTCTACGAAGGTGATCCGACGACTGAGAATGAAGGGAGTCTGGCACCCTTCTACAAACGGCCCCTGATGGATTGGTGGTCGACAAGGTGGCTGGATGTGATGGCAACCGAATGGCCAGAAGCCAGGGGCAAACAGATAACGGATATTGAATTTGTCAAAGCGCAATACGATTCCGAGGTGCGGTGTGCGGATGAAGGGGTCCAGCAACTCATGGGATACCTGGACAATGCAGGGTTGCTGGATGATACTATGGTGATGGTTTTCGGTGACCATGGGGAGGAGTTGGGTGAGCACGGAATCTACTTCGATCATCATGGACTCTATGAGGGTGACATCAAAGTTCCTCTCATTGTACACCTACCAATTACCTCAGCTCAAGGAAAGCGTGTGATTGACCTCGTTCAGCACTCCGACCTTTCACCTACCGTCCTAGATGCAGCAGGGTTACCTCGTCCAGAATCGATGGACGGCAGGTCGATCCTTTCTCTTCTGGAAGGTGGTTCGAGGGAAATCCAGGATCAGGTCCTGTTGACTGAGGAATGCACGTGGATGGCAAAGTGGGCTCTCAAGACAGAGCGATGGAAATACATAGCTGCCAGGGCACCAGACTTCTATGGGAAACCCGAGCGAGAGCTTTACGATCTGCACTCCGACCCAGGAGAGCAGGTCAATCTCTGGGAAGAGCACAGAGAGAAGGCCGCGGAACTAGAGATTCAGCTCGAAGAACTCCTGTGGCGTAGACTCGAGGCTGCAGGCAGATCGGAGGATCCCGTGCTCACACATGGGATCACGCTGGGCAAGAAGATGTTCGATTAGCCATCTGGATGGACGCAAAGAGGAGCAGTATGGGATACGAAATCGAATTGGATACAGCAACCGAGGCAGTACGTGAGGCCTCCAGGCTCTGCAGGTCTGTTCGTGAAGATATGGTTAACAATGCATCTCTGGAGAAAGCAGACCGCAGTCCTGTAACTGTCGCCGATTTCGGGTCTCAGGCGTTGATTTGTCGTCGCCTGATGGAGGTGTTCCCCGGGGATCCTATTGTGGCAGAAGAGGACGCCGGAGAGCTAAGACAATCGGGCAATTGGGATATGCGAGAAAAGATAGGCAACTACGTGCACCAATACATCCCTTCGGCCAGTTCCCGGGATGTGTGCGATTGGATCGATGCAGGAAATGGGGAAGTCTCGGACCGGTACTGGACTCTGGACCCAATTGATGGTACCAAGGGATTTCTCAGAAACGATCAGTATGCCGTTGCACTCGCCTTGATCGAAGACGGAAAGGTGAAGGTTGGTGTATTGGGGTGCCCTGCGCTCTTCATGGACCTATCTGAGATAGACAGCGAGATCGGGGTTCTTATAACGGCTACAAGGGACGGCGGAACCAAATTCTCGCATCTATCCGGCAAGGAACAAGAGCCAGCACGTGTGAACCGTGATCGAGATCCTGATCGCTGGCGATTCGTGGAAAGTGTGGAATCCGCACATGGTGACCACGAACTACAAAGTAGTGTCGCCCGGACCGTTGGTATTGAAGCCCCGTCGCTCCGAATGGACAGCCAGGCGAAGTATGCGGCGGTGGCAAGGGGTGACGCGGTTCTATACCTTCGGTTGCACTCCCCTAAAATGCCCGATTACAACGAGAAGATCTGGGACCATGCTGCCGGGTCTATTGTGGTGGAGGAGGCCGGTGGGAGGGTGACGGACATGAATGGGAAGGAACTGGATTTCGGCAGCCACTACTTGATGAGAGAGAACAAAGGGGTGGTGGTTAGCAATGGGATTGTGCACGATGTGGCGATAGAGGCCTTGAAATAGTAAGTTTCATCAGATACCATTTAGGGTGAGAAAATATGTGGCGCGCTTGACCCGAGGTATCACCCCAACGCCAGGGGATTTGATGAATTCGTGGGATTTCGTGGAGGTTAGCAAGATTATTTCGATTGACGGCTGGATCGCAACGGGCGTTTCGAGAAGGTCGAGCTTGAACGAACGCGGGAAACCGAATGACACCCACCAAATTCAGCGTACAGAAAAAAGGGGTGGCCTGTTAATGGGCCACCCCTTCTTGTCTATTCTTGCTNAATCTATCGAACGCTGTCCTCTGCNAACGGGAGCAACGCGATCTGTCGCGCCCGTTTGATGGCTCCCGCAAGGNNACGCTGGTGCCGGGCACAAGTACCTGACCCCCGGCGAGGGAAGATCTTGCCTCGTTCGTTCACAAAGCGCCGAAGCAGGCGTTCATCTTTGTAATCCACAAATTCGATTTTGTCTTCGCAAAACCGACATACCTTGATACGGCCACGTCGCTCGTTCATGCTTCTTCCTTTTCTGTAATGCTCGTCTCAGGGAATGTTGTACTGTTCCAGACGAAATAAATTAGACAAAAAGACCAGAATGAGCAAGGAAAATCACAGTTCACGTCGTCCAAGGTTGCCAATATCCAGCTGTAAGGTTACATTTACGCGAATTCTGTAGTTTTCACCAGCAATATTCTAGGGTGTGATATGCTTCGAGATTATGGAAGCGTGGTATCCAGGATCGAGGCATTTGAGGCGCGTGAGTCGAAGGTCGAGGTGCTTAGTGAGATCTCCGGGTATCCTGTTTTCCGCGTTATTCGATCCCGGCAACTCGATCTGCCAGTAGTTATGATCAACTCCGGTACTCACGGAGATGAACCGGCCAGTGTGGAGGGCGCCCTTCAGTTTCTCGAAGGGGCTTTGGATAGCTGGCTGGATGACTTCCAATTCGAGGTCGTACCCTGTCTGAACCCCTACGGCTATGTTCACGACCAGAGAGAGAACGAACTGGGCATCGATATCAACTGGGCATACCTGAACGATACGGTACCTGAAATCAACATCGTGAAGGAATACATCGTAGGCCGTACTTTCGAGGTTATTCTGGATCTGCACGAAGACTGGGAGAGTCCNGGATACTACCTCTACGAACAGGTTCGAAGCCACCATCCCGCCGGACCAGGAATGGTGGCAGATGTGTCCAAGATCTGTCCGGTAAATACCTCTTCGGTCATCGAAGGTGAGATCGCCAAGAATGGTGTAATCTTTCCGAATCTGGAGGTAGAAAAGCGACGAAAGGGCACCGGCGTTCCGATCGTGCTTTTCGAGAGGGGGATTACCGACCGGCTCATCACCACGGAGACCCCGACCGCTCAGCCGATGCAGCGTCGCGTTCAGGCGAATATTCTTGCTATCGATTCACTTCTCAGGCACATCTCCGACACCACACATTAGCTTTCCCCAAGCCTCCCTCCTGATCTTCATTTCCCAAGAGAATACCCTAATGGCCGAGCCAGACAGATCCGCCAGACAGAAGGACAGTTACATTCTTCGGCCCGAGGAGGCTATTGAGCCGGAAATGTCGGAGAATGACTGGCGGGATTTTGGGCGAGGTATTACCCTTTTCAACAATGGCCAGTTCTGGGACAGCCACGAGGCGTGGGAAAGTGTCTGGAAACGCCATCGTGAACCAAGCCGAATATTCTTCCAGGGCTTAATACAGCTGGCGGCATCACATCACCAACTCAATCGGGGCATCTACCACGGTGTCGTAAAGCATTACAACAACGCCTACCTGAAGCTAGTTCAATTCCCCGATTCTTTCCTGGGCGTTGACCTCGGGATGGTGAAGGAGAGGATTCGGCAAGGGCTGGTAGANGCGGCTAGGGTAGGGGAGGAAAGTCTGATGGATTTTGATCCGAGTCTGGTGGTGAAGATTGAATCGGATCTCCAACAACTGGGAGATTGATCCCCCGTTGGAGGTCGTTAAACAGGCGAGCGAAAGCCACGAACCATAAGGCCTCGCTCGTTTTCTTTTTTTACCTGGGCGGCCTGAGCCTCGGCCAGAGATCGATTCGCGATGGTGGTTCCTCGAACGGTGGTGAAGTCATCGGTCCTGCGATATCGATTGATGAAGACGGGGCGGGCAGNTTCAGAACGATTTTCCCTGGATCCGTGAACTGTTTTGACGTGGAACAGGATGGTATCACCAGCACGCCCAGGGATGGGCAGTGCACGTTCCCACGGCCACTCACCGTCATCTAGTCCCAAATGCGAGAAGGTGTCGATGTGATCTAGCTGGCCCATGTTGTGAGATCCGGGTACTACGTGAAGTGCACCGTTCACCAAGTCAGTGTCAACAACATATGTCAGAGCGCCTACGGGACCTTCAAATTTGTGCTCGAAATAGGCTGAGTCCTGGTGGAGGTGCTTTGGATGACCGCCTACGGGCTCTTTGTACAGGCACTGGCCATTGCCAAACAGCTCTACAGAGGGACCCAGAATCGCTTCGACAAGATCCAGCAGCCGGGAGTCCAGCGCTGATCTCAAAAATGAGGAGCTCGTGAAATAATCCAGGGCGAGGCCCATGATCTGTCTGTCGCGTTCGTAATTTTCTGGAGCGGGAATGAACAGGGTTCCGTTGGGTGTCGTCCATCCCTCAGGGATCTCCACGGCCTGATCCAGCAATTCCAGTGAGGTCCGTGCGGTGGCTTCTATGTCTTTAGAAAGGTCCTCTATATAGGGCAGCATCAACCCCCGGACCACGCAGCACCCGTGTTCAGAGAAGGTCTCTGCCGTAACTTGAACGTCGAGGCCTTCTGCGTCGAAGGCAAGGTCTTCGACCGATAGCTGACGAGACATAGACAGGGTTCCTCCAGGAGTTTCGGGCACTAGGAGGGAGATATTGACCCTTTGATTCCGATCTACCGACTGTTCCGCCAAAAAACCAATCCGCGCAGCCGCGATTGGTTTTTTGAGGTNCTTTTTCCAATTTTCTGTTCCTGATTGGATGTCCTCAAGGAACTGCTCTTCAAGGGTTATCCGGTTCTCTAATGGTACAATTTCCACAATACTGTCAGGTTTCAACAGTTGCCACTGTCCCTGAGCGCAAACCAGTCTATATCCTGCGCAATCAGTTCTCCTGCCCATTTCCAGAATAAAGCTGGACAATGAACTGCAGACCCGCCTTGAAGGAAGCCACGCCAATTGGTTTATCCTCGTCATCCACAACAGGGATATGCCGGTATCCGTGTAATGCCATCAGGTGCAGGGCATAGCCGATGGAATCTGACGACTTCATCGTCGTNGGATTGGGGGTCATATACCTCTCNACGGACGTGTTTTTCATGTCAATGTCCTGGCCCGCGATCTTATTGAAGATGTCTCCTTCTACAAAGATCCCTTCCACATCTCTGCCGTTGTCCGACACAAGCAGACAGGCTGACCGCTTGTCGACCATTCTGGTCAGCGCCACATCCAACGAGGTATCCGACGTGATAATCTCCGGCTCAAGCAGATCTAGAGTAGATATGGGATCGGTCATCAGATGCTGGAACTCGGTCTTGAGATCCAGGGGGTCTTCCTCAGTGATGCTCGGGATAATCTCAGGCGTATTTGATACGATCTCTTCCGCGATCTCCCGCTGGACCCCTTCCTGTTCATCCACAACCCACGTGTCTGAAGAACTATAAAGTTTCGAGAGATCTCCGGCCCCCCGCTCCTCAACTGCGAGTTGGACCTGTGCGACAACTTGCTCTTCGTAGATGGGACGTTCGATGGATCTAAAGACTCCCAGTGGGACCGGGAACTCAGGATAGGACATCCAGCTTACCAAGTTGGCGAGGGCNGGCTGCTCGGTATTTTCGTCGTGAACCAACACATCAGACTCGGAGGCACCATTTCCCAGCGTGACCACCTCGGGAGACAGTCCGTTCAAGCGAATACCCTTATCCCTCTCGNCACCGAAGATCATCGGCTGTCCGTGCTCAAGGGTCAGGGTATGGTCCTCCTTGGTGTCGGCATCCGTAATGTGAGCCCAGGCCCCATCGTTGAAGATGTTGCAATTCTGGTAGATTTCCACAAAGGAGGTGCCCTTGTGCTCGGCCGCCCTATGCAGGATATCGGCGAGATGTTTCGTATTTCTGTCTACAGTTCTGGCCACGAAGGTCGCTTCGGCTCCAATTGCCACGGAGGTGGGGTTTAAAGACTGCTCTATCGATCCCATTGGTGAGGTTTTTGTTCTGTGTCCTGGCAACGATGTGGGCGAGTATTGTCCTTTTGTGAGCCCGTATATTCGATTGTTGAACAGGATGATATTGACATCCACATTCCTGCGCAGGATGTGGAGCAAGTGATTGCCACCAATGGAGAGTCCATCGCCGTCACCGGTTATAACAAAAACTGTCAGGTCCGGGTTTGCCACCTTGAGTCCGGTGGCCAATGTTGGGGCACGTCCGTGAATGGAGTNGATCCCGTATGTGTTCATATAGTAAGGGAATCTACTTGAGCAGCCGATACCGGATATGAAAACTATCTTTTCTTTCGCAATGCCAAGGTCGGGCAACACCTTCTGCATCTGCGCAAGTATCGCATAATCTCCACAACCCGGGCACCATCTTACCTCCTGGTCGGAGACGAAATCTTTTCTTGTGAGAGTCGGCAGTTCTAGGGCAGCTTCAGCCATTATTCTATCTCCCAGACAGGTTAGCCTTTGAGGAGTTCATTGATCTTGTCGGATATTTCGGAAATCTTGAAAGGCTGCCCTTTCACTTTGGGGTAGGACAGAACTCGCACGGGATACCTTGCATTGAGCAGTTGTGAAAGCTGGCCCATGTTGAGCTCGGGTACGAGAACCTTCCTGTATTTGCTCAGGATCCTTCCGAGGTTACTTGGGAACGGATTGAGATATCGGATGTGTGCGTGGGCAACCGATTGTCCGTTAGATTGGGCCTTCCTTACCGCAGATCGCAAGGCTCCATAGGTGCCACCCCAACCCACAACGAGCAGGTCACCAGTGGACGGACCCTCTACATCCTGAAGGGGAAGGCGGTCTGCGATGTTCGCTACCTTTTGAGCTCTCGTGTTGACAATATGCTGATGGTCGTCAGCATCGTAAGAAACATTCCCGGTGATATCCTGCTTACCCAGACCGCCCACTCTATGCTCCAGACCAGGGGTACCTGGAATGGCCCAGGGCCTTGCGAGTGTCACTGGATCTCTCAGATAGGGATGGAATCCCTCCGGATCTGATCGATTCTCTACAACTATGGGCGGGATGTCTTCCGGATCAGGAATCTTCCAGGGCTCAGAACTCGTGCTGATATACCCATCGGACATGAAGAACACTGGCGTCATACTTTCGACGGCAATTCGGAACGCCTCGATCCCCATTGTGAAACAATCTGTCGGTGTCGCTGCGGCAATGATTGGGACCGGGCACTCTCCGTTCCTCCCGTAGAAACATTGGAGCAGATCCGATTGTTCCGCCTTGGTGGGCAATCCCGTGCTTGGGCCCCCTCGCTGAATATTGGCGATTACCAAAGGAAGCTCCAGAACCACTGCAAGTCCTATGGCTTCGCTCTTCAACGCCACGCCAGGACCGCTGGTACCCGTGGCCGACAGGGCACCGCCGAACGCGGCCCCTATTGTTGACCCTATTGCTGCNATTTCGTCTTCGGCTTGTACCGTGCGCACATCGAAATTCTTGTATTCTGCGAGTGCTTCCAGGATGCCGCTGGCCGGCGTGATGGGGTAACTTCCGTAGAAGAGCGTTCTGTTGGCTTTGGTTGCAGCTGTAACAAAGCCCATAGCAGTGGCCTCTGCGCCGGTTATCGACCGATAGGTGCCCGGCTGAACGGGCGCCTTGGATACTTTATACTGGTACTGGAATTCCTCCGTCGTCTCACCATAGTTGTAACCGGCCTTCATTGTTCGAACATTGGCCTCCACGACGACCGGTTTGCTGGCGAACTTCTTTTCCAACATGCGGATGGTAGGATCCAATGGTCTGTCGAACACCCAGTATGAGAGACCGAGAGCGAAGAAGTTCTTCATCATGTCCACCTGCCGGTTGGACAAACCCTCAAAATCTGAAAGGGCTTCCTTGTGCAGCGTGGTGATGGGTACCTTGCAGACCCTGTATGCTATCAAAGAATCGTCCTTCAGGGGATCCGCTTCGTATCCCGCCTTCCTCAGGTTATTGCGCGTAAAGTTGTCGACGTTGGCGATGATCAGGCCGCCCTTGGGCAGATCACCCAAATTTGCCTTCAGTGCGGCGGGGTTCATTGCCACAAGCACCTGTGGTTCATCCCCGGGTGTGAAGATGTCTTCGCTGGATATCCGGACCTGAAATCCACTAACACCCGGCAGGGTTCCCGCGGGTGCCCGAATTTCCGCCGGAAAATCGGGCAATGTGCTGATGTCATTGCCGATTATGGCCGATGTGTTCGCAAACTCGCCGCCGATCAGCTGGCTACCGTCGCCGGAGTCNCCTGCAAAGCGAATTGCAATCGAGTCCACATCGGCAAGCGTGTCAGGCGTTTCGGCTGTTTTCTCAGTGACCGCAGTTTCGGCCATTTCTATGAACCTCCAGGATTTGAGGTTGGACGCTTAATTCCAAATGAGCAAGTCGATCAGGCACCATCTCGTGCTGTGGCAAACAGATCCGGAACCGGAGGAAGGTTGTAGATCTCCTGTGGGAAATAATCGCTGATATACTTGATTATTGCGTAGTATGTGACTGTTCCGAGAACCACACCTTCGTCATTAACCACCGGTATGTATCGATGGGGTGTAGAGGCGATCAGGCGAGATGCTTCCACCACGGTCAAGGTTGAAACCATCGTTATTGGCGAAGGGGTCATCAGATCTTCTATCGGTTTTTTTAACACATCTCCTTTACTGGCAACTTTGGCCACGATGTCCCGTTCGGTAAATATCCCGGTGAGTTTTCCATGATCCATTACCAGGGCACATTTTCTGTGGCTGGCTCTCATTTTGTCCAGTACCGCACGTACCTTTGTGCCCTTCTCCGTTTCGATGTAGAAGGACAGGTTTACGTGAGTGACGGGAATTTTCTGCAGACTGTCTTTCAGGTTCATCTGAACCCCCGTTAGAAAGATCGCAATACTTGCTATCAGCATTAATGTAAGGGATTTAGGGAAATCAGGCAAGTTGATTCTGGCGAAACAAATCCTGCTGTTCGATGCACTTACAATTCTATGTTTATTTGATATTTAGAGGCGGATATTATTAGGTATGTTTATGAAATGGATTTGCATCCTTATGGCCTGGAAGCACTAGGGCCACATCAGTCCCGCTGTTTCGGATAAAACCGTTTCCGCCAATGGATTTCGGGTAGATCTCCTTCGCATTCAGGCCTGCCATTGATCAGCCCCCGCGGTGGTTTGAATTGATCTGAGGGTTGTTACATTCTATATTGGGAATACACCTGAAATCGAATGATTTTCTTCTTACGTGGGCGCAACCTGGGGGGTGTTATGGGCAATGGATTTGGGTCGGATCGTAATATTCGAGTAGGCATGATTGGGACGGGCACAATCAGTCGTTCCCACGCGAGAAGTCTCGAGGAATGCTCGAATGTCGAATTGACAGCCTGTTGCGATGTGGTTGAGGGGGCACTGAACCGTTTCGCGGACGAATTCAATGTGCCGGGCAAGTTTGGTAAGTACGAAGATCTGCTGGATCAGGTTCTGGACGCGGTGGTTGTGGCCACACCCCCTTTTGCTCATCAGGAACCCGTAGTGGCTGCTTTACGGTCCGGGAAGCACGTGCTTTGCGAGAAACCCTTTGCGATGAATGCAGACGAGGCGGCAGACATGGCCCACGTTTCGGCAGAGACCGGCAAGGCACTGGCGGTATGCAGCAGCCGGTTCAGGTTTCAGCCGAGGTCAGTATTGGCGTTCGATACGATTTCAACTGGTGTGCTGGGCGACATCTATCGCGCAAGACTCGTGCAACTTCGTAGGAGAGGCAGACCCGGCTTCGATATGTTGAAAGATTCGGCGTGGTTTCTAGATCACGCACGCAGCGGTGGAGGTGTCATAGCAGACATGGGACAATACTTTCTCGACCAGATGATGTGGTATCTGGGTTGGCCACAGGTATTGAGCGTGTCGGCAAACGTGACCCATAACAAGATCGAGCCGGTTGTTCCCAAGGAAATCAAGAATGACGTTGAGGAGCACTTCGACGCCGATATTCGGCTGGAAGGCGGAACCACCCTTTCGTTGGAGGTAACCTGGCTGACCCATATGGAGGGCGCGAACGGCATCTGGCTATATGGGACCGACGGGGGGCTGAAGCTTGGTTCGGGAGTGACGCTCTATCACGATGTGCACGGGAGGCCGGTGGAAACGGAGATCCCACTTCCAAGGAGGGTGGATGAGAGCAATGTCACTCGGGATTTCATTGAGGCGATTCGGGAAGGCCGGGAGCCGGTTACGACCGCGGATCAAGGCGTGGTAATATCAAAGATCGTGGATGCGATATACAAGTCTTCAGAAACGAGGGCGGAGGTAAGGTTCTAGGAAGGGCAGGTGTCGCAGGGTCCGGTGTTCGATTTCGAGGACGGACGGGCCTCAGAGGCGGAGAATTGAACGTGGGTGAATGAACGGTTATCCTTCGTGCTCGATCAGGCTCGAACGCACGGGGATGTTCGATATGGGATGGATCGTGAAAGGTCCGGAGAAGATTGACCGCGAACAACAAGCGAAGGGAATAGAGGATGGGTGAAAGACACAATCTTGTGATCTTGCATACGCATGATACTGGACGACACCTCGGTGTATATGGTCGAGGGCCGTGTACACCAAATCTGGCACGAATGGGTGAAGAAGGTGTGGTGTTTGACAACGCGTTCTGTTCGGCGCCACAGTGTAGCTCGAGCAGGAGCAGTTTGTTTACCGGAATGATGCCACACACCAATGGGCTTATCGGGCTTGCTCATCGCGGGTTCAAGTTGAGTGAACCATCCTTCGGGAAGCATCTTGCTGCGGTTCTGGCGAGAGCCGGATACGCCACACATCTGTTCGGATTTCAGCACGAATGTGTGGTGCCCCTAGATCTGGGATACCAGGAGATTCACAGCGGCGACCAAAGAAAGGTGGCCCAGGTATCCGATTCAACAATAGAATTCCTGAAGAATGCACCAGATCAGCCCTTCTTCGTATCCGTTGCCAGCTCCGAGACACACCGCGTCTTCACCGAGGGAAAAGATTGTAAAGGTGAGGTGAAGGTTCCGCATTACCTGCCGGATCACCCGGACATACAGAGGGATATCAACAATCTGAACTATGACACAGAGACTGTGGACTCCGCGTATGGGCGTGTCCTGGATACCATCGATGAATGCGGTCTCCATGATAGCACGCTTGTTATCTACACAACGGATCACGGGATCGCCTTCCCTGGGGCCAAGAGCACGCTGTTTGATCCCGGAATCGAAACCGCGTTGATCATTAGGGGTCCATGCGGTTTCGAAGGTGGAAAGCGAATTCCGGCACTCGTATCCAACATCGACGTGATGCCCACGATACTGGAAGCTCTGGGCGTGGATGGAAATGATACGATCGAAGGCAGGAGCCTGATGCCAATCGTAAGAGGAGAGATGGCGGAGGTGAACAACGAGATTTTTGTGGAGCAGACCTACCACGCAGGCTATGATCCAATGAGGGGAATACGCACACACAAGTACAAGTATACCCGGAACTATAAGCCCGTTACACATTATTTTTCCCCGAATGTGGATGCCGGATATTCCAAGACTATTGTAGCAGAACAGTCCGACGAGTTTCAGCGGCCACGAGATAGAGAGTTTCTATTTCATCTGGAAGAGGACCCAGAGGAAAACGCAAATCTGGTGAACGAGGTCGAATACCAGGGCATACTGAAGGAGCTTCGTGAAAAAATGGATGCCTGGATGACGGCCACCAAGGATCCGATGCTGGATGGATTCGTTCCGCCTCCGGAAGGTTCGGTAGTTTCTTGTGATGACGCGCTGGAACCGGGCGATTCCTTACCCGCGACCGAGTGGCTGGCTCAGCGTAAATGAAAATGTCCACAGAAATCAAACAAGGAATTCTGAGATGAGAGTTGGAATTGTATCTTTGATGCACGAATCGAACTCGTTTATCAGTACACCTACGACCCTGGAGATGTTCAAATCCAGTCGCTATCTACGGGGCTCCGAAGTCGGCAAGTTCTTTTCCGGAGGGCTGAACGAAGTCGCAGGTTTCTTGGATGGCCTGGAGGGAACAGGCATTGAAGCCGTCCCTATTTTTTACGCCGGAACTGCACCTTCCGGAGAGATCACCGAGGATACTTGTGATGCCTTGATCGAGGCTATGTTCGAGGAGATAGAAAGGGCAGGTCCGGTAGACGGGTTTCTTGCGGCACCACACGGGGCAAATGTTGGGGAGACCGAGGAATATCGTGACCTTGACGGGCACTGGCTGATACGTTTGCGTGCAATGGTCGGAGAGAAGCTACCGATTGTTTGCACTCTGGATCCGCACACCAATCTATCGAAGAGAATGCTCGACGCCTGCAATGCGACCATAGCCTACCGGAGCAACCCTCACCTTGACCAGAAGGCGGTTGGAACCGCTGCGGCCAAACTGATGGTAAAGATCCTGAAACGCAAGGTGAAGCCGACTCAAGCGGCGGCATTTCCCCCTATTGCCATCAACATAGAAAGACAGAGAACCACGACACCCCCGTGCCTGCCTCTTTACCAGCTTGCGGACGGCATGCTTAACCGGGAAAAGGTGTTGTCAAACAGCATCATACTCGGTTTCCCATATTCNGATGTGAAAGAGATGGGGTCTTCCACAATTGTTGTGACCGATAACGATCCCGGTCTGGCGCAGAAGCTGGCGGATGAACTGGCNGAGCACCTTCTGGAACATCGNAGAGAATTCGTAGGCGAATTCATCGACATTGAAACTGCGATTGATCGGGCAATGGAGATCGAGGGTCCCGTTTGCTTGCTGGACATGGGAGACAATGTTGGAGGCGGCTCTGCTGCTGACGGAACTTTGATTGTCAGGGAGCTCCACCGGCGGGGCAATGCTCGTTCCTTCGTCTGCCTCTTCGATGCCGAATCCGTTACCAAAGCCGCTGCGGCTGGAGTTGGTTCAGAGCTCGAGTTGGTGATGGGCGGCAAGACGGACGATTTGCATGGCGCACCTCTGGAGGCGAGTGTTCTTGTTCTCAGTATTCACGATGGCAAGTTTCGGGAATCGGAAATTCGGCACGGTGGGCAGACCCAGTTCGACATGGGTACAACTGCAGTTGTTCGGACCCGGACAGGAGTTACCATCAGTTTAACGACCCGGCGGACCGTACCCGTAAGCCTGGGTGTGATGACAAGTGTTGGGTTGGACCCGGCGGATTTCGACATCATCATTGCAAAAGGCGTACATTCTCCCGTTGCGGCCTACGAACCTGTATGTGCAGAGTTGATTCGGGTAGATACATCAGGGGCCACCACCGCCGACATGAGAAACTTCAAATTCAAACACCGTCGGAAGCCACTTTTTCCTTTCGAGGAGATCTGAAGGTTGGGTCAAGACTCAAGGCAAGCATCGTGACAGACATCGTCGATAGGGAGGGTGCCAATTCCTGGTGCGAAATCGACATTCCTGCACTGAGCAGTAATGTGAGCGTCCTCAGAAACAGAATAGGGGTCGGTACCCAACTGGGCATCGTAGTCAAAAGCGACGCGTACGGGCATGGGATGATTCCCTGTGCTCGTGCATTTCTTTCTGCCGGTGCCGACTGGTTGATCGTGAATTCGGTGACTGAAGCTGTTGCGTTGCGGGAGGAGTTCAAAACAGTGCCCATCTATATCTGTGGGCATGTTTCTCCAGAACAAGCACCCCTTGTCATTNCCAGTGACTCCCGTGTTGTTCTNTATGACTGGGACTTCGCTCAGGCGCTGGCNAAATCCGCAACTAAGGTCGGCAAGCCGGCGAGAGTACATATCAAGTTGGAGACCGGGATGCATCGGCAAGGGGTTGAAATCCCTGATGCGATAGACCTTGCCGAAAGAATCGTAGAACTCGAGGGTGTTTCACTGGAGGGTCTGGCCACCCACTTTGCCGATAGTGACAATACTGAAGACCACAGCTACTCGGAACAACAAACTGAACTCCTGAACCGCGGCGTATCCGAACTGAGTGCTCGTGGAATCCGAATCCCAGTAGTCCACTCTGCGAATTCCGCGGCTACCATTCTGTGGTCGGAGACGCATGGCCATCTGGTCCGAGTCGGGATATCCGCATATGGTCTCTGGCCGGCGGCCGGTGTCCGGCAGGAATCGGCACACAGATTTGAGAGTGATGGCACGTGGGAACCAGGCCTGAAGCCTGTTTTGGGTTGGAAGGCTCGTATTGCTCAGGTCAAGGAAGTGGCTGCAAGGCGAACGCTGGGGTACGGAAGGACTCACCAGGCCGACGGCGCCATCAAGCTCGCAGTTATTCCAATCGGATATTTCGAGGGGTACGACCGCCGCCTCTCCAATAAGGCACATGTGTTGGTCAATGGCCAAAGAGCACCGGTGAGGGGGCGCGTTTGCATGAACATGATCACGGTAGAGGTGACCGACATCCCTTGTGTGGAAGCCGGCACGGTAGCGACGTTGTTAGGCAGGGATGGAGATGAGGAGGTAAGCGCAGATCAAATCGCATCTTGGATTGGAACGATAAACTACGAAGTTACTACGAGGATACATCCGGGGCAACCGAGGGTNGTGATTGACAGGGGGTAGAGGAGAAGGGGTGGCCAGGTGTCAGGATTTAGGGAATTCTCTTTCGGTAAAGGCTTTTCCAGGTTGGCGTCGGGTGATCGCTTGATCTCGACACGACTCTTCGAGGCTGCTCGACCGTGCGGAGTGAGNTGGAACAGAGAGAGAGGAACAAACACATTCGACTCGGACCTCCTTCCGCGCATCTCTTGATGGAAGATGCTCGCCCATAGCATTAAGCCAGTAGTCACCAGCAGGTTTGATTGAGCAAGTCACAATTGCTAGTGGGAGAACCAGTAGAAGAGGGAAATCCGGAGCGTATTCCCCGCAAACAGAAGTATGAGGGGCAGAATGTGATGCTATCGCCTGTGAAAGCAGAGGAAGAGGTTAGTTGTTTGTTCGAGTGCTCCCACGGGACTGCTGAACGGGAGGGGCTCTGGACATAGATGGGATATAGTCCATTCGAGAGCCAGGACGCTATGCAGGTATGGCTTTGGGAGAAGAGTGAGTCTTCAGAACCCACGTTCCTGAAGGTTCATACGCATCTGCCGAATCGACCTGCAGGCATGGTCAGCTTTCTGAACATTACTCCTGACATGAGGTGGGACGAACTGGGTCACATCTGGTATTGTCCCGAGGTACAGAGGACGAATGTCAATACCGAGGCAACCTACCTGATGCTCAGCGAAGCGTTTGATCGGCTGGAGTATCGTCGTGTAGGGTGGAAGTGCGATGCCCAGTTGTTATCTTCCCCTTCATTATGATTGGACATATGGGGAGGGTGACTATCTTGCGTTTTGTCTAAGCCGGTTAGGCCACGTCTCTTGACAAGTAGAAACCAGACGAAGGAGAACAGAAAATATGAAGGCACAGTTGCTATCAGGAGTTCCGATTGCCGAAAAGGTGCTGAAGTCTGTAAAGCGAGAGGTTGAGGATCTCCGGTCCAGGGGAATCATCCCCGGACTAGGCACAATCCTTGTCGGGGAAGACTCGGCAAGTGCCGGCTATGTAAGGAAGAAGCACGAAACCTGCAATGAGACAGGTATCGAGTCGTACAATATCGAAGTGCCTTCTTCTTCTTCCCAGCCAGACCTTCTGAATGCAGTTCGCCAGTTCAACGAAGACAGGAACGTGGATGCGTACCTGATCCAGAATCCTGTTCCCGCAGGCTTTGATTTCAACGAAGCCGTGGAGGCGATGGATCCTGACAAGGACGCAGATGGTCTTCATCCTTCGAATCTGGGTAAGCTCGTTCTTCAGCAAGATGGCCCTGTTCCCTGTACACCTGCGGGGATAGTCGAGATACTGAAGCACTATGAGATTTCGATACGAGGCAAACATGTCGTCGTGGTTGGCAGAGGCCCAACGCTTGGACGCCCCTTGGCCCTCCTCCTGTCAATGAAGAAAGATTACGCAGATGCAGCAGTGACAGTTGTACACACGGGAGTACCGGATCTGGTTGACTACACCAGAGAAGCAGATGTCGTCGTGTGTGCCGTTGGCGTGCCAAGCTTCATCATGCCGGACATGGTCAAACCGGGCGCCATCGTAGTAAGTGGCGGGATACAATGGAAGGGGAAGCGGCTTCTGCCCGATGTTGATGAGAGCGTGGAAAGCGTGGCAAGCTGGATCACTCCTCGTCTGGGTGGTGTAGGGCCAACGACGGTTGCGATGCTGCTCAAAAACACAGTGAAGGCGGCTGAGAGAAGGCGAAGAGAATAGGATGTTTAGAACCAGGTTCTCCAAACCAATCACAATCAGAACTTATGGACTGTAACCTGCATTTTTTGCTCCCCTCTTCGTCTATAATGTGTACGTCTAACTGTATTATCGGCGTGATGATCGGTCAATTTTCCCAATTGACCCAAAGAGATGTGTCAAGATGGGCAGCGAATCGATGGCAACAGAACAGGTTTGGGATCACCTCAGTGAGAAGCTCAGAACTTTCCTTTTCAGCTGTGTATCGGATGAGCAAGTTGCTGAAGACCTGCTTCAAGAGACAGGCAGACGCATACATAATGGGATAGATGGTATTAACGACGTATAACGCATTACATCGAAGGTTGGAATTACGCCGTTGAATGACGCCAGTTCCGGTATGCCTAGAGGCGAGGATTGTGGCTACAAGAAGTTCATATCAACTGTTGCTAGGTGTGTGCATCGGTTGGGTGCTTGACCGAAGGAAATTCATACTATGGGTGATGCTAGAAGACACAGGATGTTTGCAGCATTTATCAATCGAACGAACCCATCGCTCGAGTCCGTACTCATCGTTGCGGGGGGCAAATACGAGTGATCGAAGCCGACCCCAGGTATTCGGGAAATCCAGAATCCCTGATCACATATGAGAAAGGCCGGTTTGACCGGGATTCGTCAGACAGGGAAGATTTGATCGTTGGAATCAGAAGGGTTAAGGGGTGTGCGTGGTTGGCTGCACAGTCTTAAGGAACTGGCAGGAGAATGCTAGGAGGAGGAGCTCGACCTGAAGGGAAAGAATGTCGTGCTGTACAGACATAGTGGTTGAGTTCAGGCATTTTCTGGAGTTTTTGGACCTCAGTTGGCAGACAACAAAATGGCTTCGGCAATACAGCCGAAGCCATTTTGTTGTCTGTGTNNAGACGAATCAGTTTCNGGTCAATATCCCGTGCGNGAGGTGCCAGTCCTCGATGTGATTGAGGATTACTGCCGAGGTGAGCGACCCGTCGTCTGTATGGCCCACTGTTGCGTGAATCTCTGTGCGCTTGCTCTNCNCGTGGACCCTTGTATTTATAAATTCGTTCCATTCGTCGATTGCCTGGCGGTNCAGTTCGCCAANCGTTTCNANGACNTACTTTTCGAAGTCGAGATAAGACTGCCTNGTTTCGTGAATGTGGGCGACGGTCNCGTCCNGGTCGAGGCCGAGCACTTCGAGCACCTTGGCGTCTAGACCACCGCCGCACTCGGGATAGTCTGCATGGAGAAGTTCCCTGGCGTTCAGGCTGATTTTGAGCCACGTCCTGGGCAGCTGACAGATTTCGAGGGGACCGTAGTCGATACTGGCGATCAACGGAATCACGCCGCTCCCTAGGTCCGAGCTTTCACTGTCCAGGTCGCGCTTGAAGAAGAGTTGCCAGTCCTGGAGGCTGTTGAGGATTACGGCGGAGNTGANCGCGACACCTTCGTCGNAACCAATGTCGNTGTAGGTTTCTTCAATTTTTTCGGGACGCGTGTGTATCCGGTTTCGCACGGAAGCGTTCCATTTGTCTACGGCTGACCGGTCCAAAGATCCGCCGCTCTGCTGCACGATCCAAGCCTCAAAGTCGAGGTAATTCGGGAGATTGTCTCGCAAGTAGCCCAAGGTGGTTTCCTTGTCCAGCCCGAGGATTTCGACTACGGAATTGTCCAGACCGCCACTGTAGTCAGGGTACTCTTCGTCAAGGACACCCTTTTTTTTGGTGAGCACTTTCCACCAGAAACGGGGCAGGTGGCAGACTTCTTCGGGGCCGTAACACAGACTGCTGATCAACGGGATCATTTAAAACTCCTATTTGATCGGGTCGAGTGGAAAAAGCGGTTTCGGACGATTGTGGTAGGTGAAGTTTTCTGGTCCAGCTGCGCTCACACCGGGTGTGTCCACTGGAATGACTTTGGCTGACACCGGGGCGTAGGCCGCGAGGGGAGCGGTTGCGCCCTTCACAACCATAATCCTCCTGCTTTCCGGTCGAATTCCCAGACACAGTACCTGCTGCAAACTCATTGGTGCCTCCCGGAGACTTGTCAGGACTATCAGGTGACCCTCACCAGTTTCGACCACTGAGGTGATGCCCATACTGCCGAAGCGTTTACCCCCGTGTCGTGGCTCGGGTTCGATGTATTCGCCGTCAGCGATCATTCGGACACGGCCGGAAATGGTGACGGGGTCGCCGTGATTTCGGTCTGTCTTGCCGCCCACGTCTAGGGTGACTGTTGTTCGCACACCGGCTTCCACGCAGGACGCTACGGCTTCGGGATCGTTCAGAATGACCAGACAGTCTGGAATATTCTGCTTGAGGATTTCGGTCAGGAGGATCGTCGAGTCGCCCGGGCTTCCGCCGCCGATATTGTCCCCGCAATCCATCAGACTCACAGGTCCCTCGGGGTGCTCCGCCGCCTCTTTGACGGCGTCCTCCGGAGACGGAAGCTTTGCGTTCAGGTCTTCGCGCCTGTCCCAGACGAAGTCGGCCAGCGCCTTGGTGGTCGACTCGGCGAGCTCCTGGTCGCCGTCAGCGACCACTACGACTGCCGGACCCATTTCCTCTACGTCTGCATAGATATACCCAGGGGCGAAGGAGGCGGTGAGGATTCCAGGTTGGTCGGAAACACGTTCGACTTCGGACATAATATCAGCCATTGTACCCGCTCCCGTATACTGCTGCACAATGTGCAGAAGGAGCGGCGGTTTGCGCAGGGCCTGTACTGGATTGACTTCTCCGCGGACGGTTCGAGCGATCAATTCGGCAGCTTCGAGGCCACGGAAGCGCTGTTTGACGTGGGGATATGTCCGGTAGGTGATCGTGGCTGTGGCGTTGGCGATCATCAGGGGAGAAATGTTCGTGTGCAGGTCGAGCGTAAGGAAGATGGGGAGACGGGGGCCAAGAGCTTCTCGGATTCGGCGCATTGTCTCGCCGTCGGCATCCGGGTGTGACTCGCAGACCATTGCTCCGTGTAGTGCAAGAAGGAGGCCGTCCAGTTCGCCTGCGGTGCTCAGTCCGGAGATCAGGTCGCCGAGAATTTGCTCGTAGGCCTCGGTGGTGAGCGGTCCTGAAGGTGTCGCCCAGCCCATCAGGATCGGAACAGCCTCGAAGTCGTTGTCCATCGCGCCCTGGATGAATCCCCCTACCTCGTGGTGGGCTTCTTCCCAGACAGGAAGAAGTTCGGCACCGTATTCCAGGCTCGAGTCCTCGAAGTGCTGGACTGTAGTAGAGACCTCTGAAAAAGTGTTCGACTCGTGCATAAATCCTGCAATTGCGATTCTCATATCCTCAATACCTGTGTTCTTGATGGGTTTATAGTGAATACTGTCCTGAATAACAACGGCCCGATTGTGGCGGAACCCCTACTTGCGTCATTGTTCCAAGTAAGAATCCTGAAGTCCAAGCTCTTTCAGTTCATCTTCCGCGTCCAGACGGAGGAGATCCTAGGCAGGTATGTCGCCCTTCTTTCCCAGAACTTCAACGTAAGAAACAGCCGGCTGAGACCCTGGATGGTACCCAGCACTTGGAATCCACCAGCCTGCCAAGGCTCCGCATCTTCCAATTTCCTGATGAAGTACTGAGGCTCATCTGCTTGAAGGAGTAGAAGGTCATCATCAATTTGGGACTTACTAAAGTCCTCGATCGTGGTGAGCGTGTGGACAGGGGTGATCCTGATGCGGATATCTTTAAGTGTGAGCGGGAGAATTGAGTCGTAGGCCAAAACTGTCACCTCGTAAACGGTAAACGCAAGGGGTGGCCCATAGACCATCAGCATCTCCAGGGCGACCCACTTTTTACTCTCTCGGACAGACTCTCGAAGACGCCGAACCACGTGCCATCCCTTGGGGGGCCCCTCGGAGAAGAAGAACCAGGCGAATCCAACAGCAACCGAAGCCAGCACCAGAAACCGCGCGACCTCTTGAAGAAACTCAAACATACCGTTCCCCATCTGGTTCCGAAGACGAACTCCTCACCAAACCACCTGAATCCCAGAATCCAGAGATTTCCTGGTGGCTAACCAATATATCACAGCGTCCTCTCGTCGGGCAAGGGAATTGAGGTCTTGTAGAGGCTGGAACCTCTGGAACTCAGAGCACTCACTAGTGGAAATATTCCGCTCTCTGAATCATTCAGGCGACTGACTGGATTATTTAATTTAGATTCGCATAGCGAAGCTAAACTGTAATTAATTAAAGACAGTTCGATTACATTCATAATATTACTTGATACCTATTAGCTTGGGCTGTGTGGAGATCATTTCACTTCTGAATTGTCTCTTTGTCCGCAACCTGCGTGCTGACCATTTGTGGTTNAGTATCACTTGACAACGCCCTGGCCCGAATTGTTATTCTAGGAGGAAATCAACCATTCATCCAGAGTAGGTGACTATGTGAGGGGCGCACCATATGGGTTCTGAATCTGAAGAGATTACAATTGAGATGATGCGGGAATCTTTCTACAGTGCAGTGGTAAGTGACGCGCTGGACGGGAAGGGGTATCGAAATCAGTGTATAGGCGTCCCGCTGCCACCCTACACAGGGGTGCACAAGCTGGTCGGCAGGTGCAAGACTACGCTATGGGAGGAAATTGATTTCGAGGATCCTGAGCCTTACGCCTTGGAGCTCAAGGCCGTTGATGCGTGCAGGCCGGATGAAGTGCTCGTTGCCGCAGCCGGGGGGTCAATGCGGTCGGGCATCTGGGGAGAGCTGTTGACCACAGCGTCCAGAAATACAGGTTGTGTCGGGGCAATCATTGATGGAGCGGTCCGGGACATCACCCCGATCAAAGCGATGGATTTCCCCGTGTTCGCGCGAGGGGTGAGCCCCTACGACAGCCTCCACCGACAAAGGGTGATGTCTGTGGACGAACCCGTGGAGATTGGTTGTGTGACGATCGCTTCGGGGGATCTCGTAGTGGCCGACGAAGACGGGATCGTAATCGTTCCGCAGAAGGTGGAGGAGGAGGTCGTTCAGGCGGCGTGGAACAAAGTGCACGCTGAAAACGAGGTTAGGGACGCCATTCGAAACGGGATGAGTGCAACCGAGGCATTTGAGACCTATGGTGTTCTATAGTTCTGCACCTGAGATGGGTTTGGCAAATGCGTGAAATCAAAGCGTCCGAAGAAATGCCTGCTATGATTCGTGGTGGGTTCATTTTTGTTATGGTCCTATATCGTTCATTGGGCTGGTTATNGGATGGCGTNTCTTNTNGNTTCTTACTGATGATGTTTTCGTTGCATTTCGATACACTAGAAATGCTCATAAGGGATATGGTTACGTGTGGAATGCACCGCCATTTCTGCCAGTTGAAGGATACGCGAGCTTTCTATGGGTTGCCGTCCTGGATATATTCTGGAGGGTTACCGGGGTTGAACTACCTGACAGTGCAAACCTGATATCCCTGTTCCTTTCCTTTGGCACCCTCGTGATTTGTGCTGCAATGATAATGAGGATGGATTGACTGAGTGGACTGAAGAGGCATCGCCTGATCTTTGTTCTGAACTATTTGGTTTTCCTGCTATTCAATCGGACATTCCTGGCCTGAAGTAGTTCCGGTCTTCAAACGGCGATGATGGGTTTGATTCTGATCCTCTGGATATACGCGGTGATATATTTCGTATCACCTGCAGCCCGGGCAGGAGCCGCGTCTCTGGCCGCATCTTTTCTGGCGTTGACCCGACCTGACGGTCTGCTCTTCTGTGCTGCAATTTGCATCTTTTTTTAATTGCCAGTGCAATGGACGCATTGCGTCCTTACAAAGGACTTCAACACAAGGAAGTAAACTCACGCTATGAAGGTTTCCGTTGCTTCCCACTGGTCCTGGTGAGCTCGGTGGTATGCTGATCGATTCGACAGGATGCAGGTGTGGCTGATACAGCACCATGTTTGTATGCGACACCAAGAGTATAAGGTTTTCGTGGAAACGCAGGTGGGTGATTATCCCTAACGTGAGGAAGGGGACAAGATGGCACCTGAAAGTTCCCACTATACACCATAATATACATTCGGCATTCCCTCCTGGGTCTTGCCCAACGTTAACATCATAGACCACGCTGGACTTAACGACTATTTAATCGCGAGGACGCCCATTGCCAAGGGCTCGGAGAGGATTATGGCACATAGCCGCCGACCTCCGCAAGGATATATCCAAAGTTTTCGGCCCAATGTTTCGATTCGAAATGCAAAGGCATACACTAGGCCGAGAGTGCGCTCAATAAACAGCGAGTATATCGTAGAAAATGAACGAAAATGGCGAGATCGGTTGTAGCAGAGCATTGGAACTGAGCCTTGAAAACTACGACCGGGTCCCAGCTGAGACTATGCACCCGGTGTTGTTGAGATCCGGCCAGGAGGTAACCATGCGTCCATTTCGAAATAATAATGCTGCGATCTGAGGTAAGTGTGACGGCATTCGATCAGTTGGTAGACGACCTGGAGGTGCTAAAGGAGGAAAAGGGTTTCCTTCTGATAGCGATCGACGGGTGTGGTGGATCCGGCAAGAGCACCCTGGCCAGAGTTCTCGAGAAACGATTCAAAGGTGTCACAGTGGTCGAGGGTGACTATTTCTACCTGCCGACGTCCGAGCGACCTGTCCGAGAGCTTGCTGTGAAGCACCCTGGGTCGGCCTACGATTGGAGACGCCTTCGGGCACAGGTCTTACAGCCGCTGACGGAGGGAAATGCCGCGAGATATCAGAATTATGAGTGGCGATCCGATTCATATGGAGACTGGTGCCGCGTTCCGCGGACAGGCATTGTTATCGTTGAGGGTGTGTACGTTTCGCGACCGGAGATCTCCGATTCATACGATTACAGAGTCTGGGTGACCTGTCCCCGGGAGATTCGCCTGGCGAGAGGTTTGGGGAGAGACGGTGAGGAACACCGTGACCTCTGGGAGAATGAATGGATGGCCGCGGAAAATCGGTATATTGAATTGCACAATCCGGAGGTCTCCGCAGACTTGGTTGTAGACGGAAGCAACCGCTTTTGAATAATGTGAAGGAGAGGATGAGAGAAGGGCGGAAGACTTTCTAGGGTGAGCCACGCAAACTGCAGTCTGTGATTTCAGGGCTGGCCTCAGGGAACTTTCGTTTCGAGTCATTTGGCGAGAAGATCAAGAATGGGCAGTGGGAACAGTTTTCGGTAGTGATTACGTTTGAATCTAGCTTCCGGACAACACCTTCTCTTAAGGCCCTTCACGACCATCTCACAAGCAAGAAACTCTCAGAGGTGCCTTTANTTGNGGGAGGCGAGCTGGTGGGTTTTCTTAANTATGAGTNAATNTCTAGAGAGCNCNACTCTCAGGNAGANGGCCTCTGAGTTCCGCTAAAATGTGATTGTCTNCAAATGATTCGCCCCCTGGTCCAGGTCNCCAGGGGGCATNCTTGTGANAGGCGATCCGATGAGTTCGGGCACACGGAATCAGACTGTGTCGTCAGTGTCCGACGATCCTGCGGGAATTCAGCTGGACTTGCCTGGCTCGCTCCGGAGCAGGTTGCCCAGGGGGGTAGTTTTTCATTGCGTGAAAGGGGAGCGGATCGACACCGTCCGGGTAGGCAGTGTAGAGGTCCATATCCTTACAGTAGCCGTCGGAGAACAGGACAAGGGTCCGAGACCACCCTGGTGGGATCTCCGGCAATTCCGCCGAGTTGAACTCCAGTGCGATTTCCTCTCCCCTGGCCATAATCACGAACCGGTCGTCCACATCGCTCAGGAGCTCACGAACGTCTCCAAACTGGGTGAAATTTCCGGTGAGATTCTTGAAGGGAATGCCCTGATCCAACCGGTGATAGTCGTAAAGTGTAGGGTTTCCGCCGTCCGGTGAATACTCCCTTGGATATCCCAGAGGTCGAAGTGTGGCGATATGCGGGGGCAAAATCGACTTGCGTGGCTGATCGTCGGGATTGACCTGCGCGACGAAGACCTGATCCCAGAAAATCTCCATATTGCTTCTAATTCGCAGACGACTCAGGCCATTCTCAGCCAGATGGGAGATGTCGACGGTCATCATCCTGGGCAGGCCGGCAGGGAACCCGGCTTCAGGGATGGCGACCTTCCAGCCGCCTTGNCCGTCGGGCACTTCTATGCTGGGCGGCTGCATTCCGATACCGGCCTGGTNGGCAGCATAGTTGACGTGAGAATAGGTGTATTCCACCCATCCGTGCAGAAATAGATAGAGCTTGCCACCTGTTGCCGGAGTTGCCCGCCGGTCCCCGAATTCGAGCTCCAGCCAGTGGTCTTTGGCGAATCCCGTAAATCTTCTGTCCAGAGGCGGCTCGATATACCTTCGGTCGATTCGCCTCAGCAGGTCCAGCTGATCCTCGCCTTTTTCGTCGATAGCGGACACCGGGAAGATCCGCTCCTTTACGGTCAATGGGTGACCGGTTGGGAAAGGTGGTGACCCGGTGAATCGCTCGTCCGGATAGACTTCAACTTCCGAGGGGTGGTCGTAAGCGATAAGATGGACCTGGTCGAAATAGGTGACTTCTTCGAGCGGTTCGGCCATCCTGAGTGAATAGAAACCGTCTTTCAGCGCGATTTTCTTTGGAGGAATTCGGACGTGCTCGGTCGGATCGGGTGGTGCGTAGACCCCCGGCGTAATGAAGAACCCGAGTCCACCGACACCCAGGAAGTCTGTCACGAAGGCGTAGCGCTCACCGTCCCAGGCGAACAGGATCGGGCAGGAGGAGGGTTTGCGGCGCACTTTGGTGATTTGCCAGGTTTGATCCGTGGCGACCTCCAATTCGTTCTGGAGCATTGCGTCCGCCCAGACAAGTCGCACGTAGTCTGCCTTTTCGTGTACGCCCAGACCGAAATGAGCCCTGGGGGGCGGGCTGCCAAGGTACCCAGACGAGGACTTGAGTGTAGCTGTCTGGAGCTGGCGTCCTGTCTTCACCTCGACCGTCAATCCCAGGGCGGTCGGTTCCAGCCAGAGCCTGTCTTCGTCTTCGCTCTTCCTGGGGAATACGCTCAGCCAGTGTCGGCCGCGGGGTGGGGGAGCGTGCCAGAGTTCAGGTGAACCACCAGCCTTGGCAACGAGGAGTTCGAGGCCGCCGTCGCCGTCGAGATCGACGGACACTGCACCGCGGGCGACAGGTGCGGTACTCGCTTCGCCCAGTGTGACAGTTGCTGTAAATGTGCCTGTACCATTGTTTAGCAGGATGTTATGGATATAACGATTGTCTTTCCCGGCACTCAAAAGAACTAGGTCGGGATCGCCGTCCAGANCCAGGTCGCCAGATAGCGCACTTGAGACGCCGCCGATACCTCTAGCCAGCTGTCCGAAAGCCTCGTCTTCGAGGAATGTTCCTCTTTCTACCTGGAGAAATAGGCGTGGTGGCTGAGGTCCACGCATCACGAGCAGGTCCTCCCTGCCGTTCCCGTCCACGTCGGCCAACTGTGCGCCCAGGCCGTTGCNGGTNTCNGCGATTTCAGGATACCAGGAGGTGGCTTCCACGTATCGTCCCACCCTCTGGTTCAGGTAGAGACGATTCTGCGAACCGTCGTTGATCGTGTATATATCGAAATCCCTGTCGTCATCAACGTCAAAAAACACAATACCACTGGTGGTGGCGTTCCCGCCGTCAATACCCGCTTCGGCGGTGAGATCGGTGAAGGAACCATTCCCGTTGTTTCGCCACAATACGTTTGGGGCACCGGCTTCAGTGCCCGCAGGCCACACAGCATAATTTGCCACGTACAGGTCGAGGTCGCCGTCGTGATCGGCATCGGACCAGGCGGCGCCGACGCTGAGAAAGTGATCCCCGCCCATTCCGCTTGCAGCCGTTGCATCTTCGAATTNTCCGCTTCCATCGTTACTGTAGAGCCTGTTGCTTCCAGCTCGGGTGAGATAGAGATCGGGATCGCCGTCCTTGTCGTAATCACCGAAGAAGGCTCCGACAGTGCCNGTNTCATTAACGCCTGAATCTGTGACCGGTGNGAATCGGCCCTCGTGGTTAAGGTAGAGTANNGGACTGCCCTCCGGAGAAGTTGAGGTAAAGAGGATGTCCAGATCACCGTCTCCGTCAACGTCGTGAACTCCAACCCCGGGACCGAAATCCGAGGCCCCCTTCGAGGATGCGCCCGGCCAGCCCGGCTTTCCGTGGGAGGTATGTCCAATTCCGGTGGATGCCGCCGAATTTACATAGGCGACAGGTTTGGCGTCTTCACCTGGTGCAGGTCTATCGAAGACGCGGACGAGATTGGCGTATTTGCCCATCTCTCCGTATTTCATTCCTGATGAGACGCCTGCTCCGGATGCCTTGAGGGCGCTGAAGCGCGCCAACAACTTTCGGGCGCGCTCTGNTTCTCCTGCGTTTCGTAATAGGTTCTGGAGGCGGTAGACTGCGGATTCGTGGTGCGGGACGAAGGCGAGTGTCTTCTCGAAGTGCNCCCTNGCACCCACAGGGTCTTCGTCGACAACAAGCGTACCCATCTGGTAGTGTGCGTCGGGGTCGTCGGGGTCGATCTCTAGAACCCTGTCGAAGAGCGCCCTGGCTTCGTCGAACCTGCTGAGGTGTTTTGTCAACAATCCAAGCGCGAAGTAGGCGAACGGGCTATCGGGAGTTTGCTGGATTACGCGCTTGAGTTCGTCTTCGGCACGCGCCTGAGAGTCCTCGTCCTGGGTGTTGAGAAGCGCGATCCCGAGGTTGAGCCTCCCGGTGGACCACTCCGGGGCCAGCCTAACGACCTCTTCGAAGGTGGCAACGGCGTCGACCGGACGGAATCGTTCCATCAGACCCACGCCACGGTTGAACGCTGTGACGATCTGATCAATTTTCTCAGGTGAACGTCCGGCTGTTTCCGCGCCTGACCAATTGTCTGGTGAGTCGGTCCTCGCCGCTGATGTAGCGACATCCTCCCTTGTGTTTTGACAACCCATCAGAAGGACGACGGTAAGAAATGCACCGACGATGTTATGACTACATATCATCCTGTTCTCCGAGANNNTTGTGTACATNCGCAGAATTCTCTCCGGAAGAGATGAATTCCGAGGGTTATTCCNNTTCGTCTGTCNTTTCCAACGATTGGGGTTCTTCNATGATGGTCAATTGCGCNGNGGCAANCTTATGTNTGGATTCNTTTCCGGAAGGCCAGGTAACNTCCACNACGACTTCTGAATCTTGCGTTGAGAGTCCAAGGTGGACTGTGGGATCGCTGCTGCTGAGATAGGTGCTGGAGAAGCTGACGTAAGAAAATATCGAGCGCTCGCCGTACTTGACGTTGAGTTTGGCACCTATTGCGTGTGTGTTGGGAGGCATCCCGTTGAGTTTGATCTTAACCCAGTTCTTATTCGCCGGAAGTTCATTCCGTAGGAGCTGGGCACGTCCGCCGGAATTGGATATGAGGATGTCGATGTCCCCGTCATTGTCGTAATCTCCAAGGGCCGCTCCTCGGCTTACCGTTTTTCTGCGGAAGTCGTCACCGGCTTTGTCTCCGAAATCTTCGAATTGTCCAGCAGCATTGCCGAGAAACAACATGTTCCGTTGAGGATAGGTGATGCTTTGCGAAAACCCTTCTACGTAATCAACCACATGACCATTTGCGACAAAGCAGTCGAGGTGACCGTCTTGGTTGAAGTCTGCAAATCTCGTAGCCCAGCCCACGTGCCGGTAGTTGTCCTTGTCTAATTTGAAGGACCTGGTGGCGTCTTCGAATGCGAGATTGCCGAGATTTCTGTAAAGGTTATTGAATTCGAATACCATATTCGTCACATAGATGTCCTGGAGGCCGTCTTCATCGATGTCTACGACGTCTACCCCCATTGCCGCTGTTTCTGCACCGTCTGGATCGTAGGCGACGCCTGCAGACAGGGCGACTTCCTCGAAATGACCCCCGGTGTTTCGNTACAGGAAATTCGGGGTAGCGTCATTCGCCACNAATATGTCGCTTCTGCCATNGTTATCGAAGTCTCCCGTAACGACCGTGAGCCCCTTGCCCCCGGGGACCAGTCCGGATTCGTAAGACACTTCTGTGAATGAACCATCGCCGTTGTTGCGATAGAGGACGTCGTCCTCAGCCTCGTAATCTCTGGGACCGGGAAAGAACTTGAATCCCCCTCTCTTGGAGAGCGAAGAGGCGTGAACCCCTTTCATATCGGGGCGGAACTTGAGGAAGTTGGCGACATAAAGATCCAGGTCACCGTCTCCATCATAGTCGAGAAATGCAGCACCGGTCCCATATTCCGGGTTTCCGGTTCCTGAGGAGGAGGTCAGGTTAGCGAATGTTCTATCCCCAAGGTTCCTGTAGAGGTTATTGGGGCCATAATTGGTGATGTAGAGATCCGTGTAGCCATCGCCGTCAATGTCCCCCCAGGTGCAGCCTTGACCGTACGAGGGTTCCGGCAGACCGGACCTCTCCGCTACCTTCCCGAAGGTTCCATCACCAAGGTTGTGGAACAGACCGTGTGGCCTGGATCGATCGGAACTGAGTTTGCCCTGGTTGTTAAGATAGGTGCCGTTTACAAGAAACGCGTCCAGCCACCCGTCGTTATCGATGTCGACCAGGGCGCAACCACTGCCTGTCGTCATCAAAACGTTCTGGAGTTTCCTTGCACCAAATGTGTGACGGAACCGCAAACCGGATTCGCCGGCGACATCCGTGAACTGAACGGGTGAGGGTTGCGCGGCCGTCTGGCTTATAAGGGGGGTGGACAGGGTGCCTGAGATCAGGGCGGTCATCAGGATTGTTCGAAGCAAGGGATTTGACCACTTGAGATCAGTTTCCATAGTAGATCAGCGTAATAAAGGTGGCGCTGGCTCTGCTGCCCCGGGGTTTTCTCATTTCGATCCTGTNGTCCATCATTGCGCTGATGCTGGTGCTGACCGAGTACGCGGCCTCTAGGGTCAGGGCAGTTTCCGAGGTGTTTGGGGTGAACCGATCGCGGGTTACGTTTTCCANCTGAGCGGCAAGCCTCAAGTCGAGGTGTTTTGGNACGACCCAATCAAGCCACAAACGATAGGCAAGCAGGTTNGCTACNCGTCCTNGAGATATGTCTACGAGGTTCCTGTCNCCGCGAAATCCGTCCTGTCCAAANGTAAACTGTGCTCCGCCCATCAGATAGGTGTCNCGTCTGAAAAGGATGTCTCCGCTGACCCGCCACCGCGAGAGCGACGTAGGTCCCTGACTGGCGTTTCTGTTGAAGATTTGNGCACCGCGAATCGTAGGCAGATACCCGAAGAGGGCGGACACGCCGTACTGCAGTTTCCAATAGGTCGGTGTACCAATGCGTGCGGTGAAAAGAAACCGGGTGCTGTCTGCACGGCCAAAAAGGTTTGGAGACCGAAGCACTTCGCCGGAACCCAAGGTGCCAGCCAGTTCCCAGTCGAACGACCCGGCCGGACCCTTGATCTGCATTCCCCAGTCCCACTTCAAACCCAGGTCGATAGCCTCCAGAGGCAGGAGAAATCTCTGTCTCGGAGCCAGGATAGGATTCACGCCGTATGGCAAGGCGAACTGACCCAGTCTCAGCGTGAGACGGTCATTGCCGGCGAGATTAAATTTCACCCATAAGTCCTGGGGAGCGAATTTTAAGCGTGCAAATCCTCCACGCTGCTCCATACGTGAAAACAAGAGTCGAGGATGCAGATTGATAGCGCGGAGCTGAATCCATTTGGTTTTGCTTGCGGAGGTCGAGCCGGGTGTCCAAACGAAGTCGAACCCGAGGTAATTCCCTGGAGGTCTCGGCGAAAGATCGAAGTTGTCCTGGCTTGGGTCACCCGGAGGAATACCCGGAATGCCGGCGGGCGAGTAGAAACCGGAAAGAACAAGCTCCCTGTATAGGAAAGTTCGACCTGCACTTTCTTCCAGTTGTTCCTCGTCTTCCCAATCCTGATCATAGTCAGACGCGATTGCCTGCCCGGTCAGCTTCACGCCTTGATTCTCGTATGCAGATAGGCCGAACAAGGGTTGGAAGAGGAGGAAGCTCATGAGGAAGATAGGTGTGCGACAGAAATCGGTCCTATAGCGAGGAACTCGAAGACCTTTTCGATCACAGTTCCGTGGGCAAAGTGTGTGATTCGACGTCATGTTATGGATACAGATTTCCTGGTTGGAAACAAAGAAAACGTCCTCCGGCGCCTTGCAACCACAAAATGTTCATGCTCAGCCATACTCGGTTCCGACAGCTCAGGACTCGACGAGTCCTCTACCCAGTAGCGCAAGCTCTTTTCCCTTGAGATAGGATCCATCCACTGCCGCAGCATAGGTGATCTTGCCACCCCTCGTTTTTCTTACGATCGCGCCGTGTCCGTCCGTCGAATAGGGTCCGAATTCGGCATCCCCCTGGGCGTTCCACCTCCAGAAGATCAAGTCGCTCGTGCGGTCCGGCCAGGATAGTGTGAAGGCGTTTCCGTTTTCCACCTTGACCCTTCNGATCTTGAGATTCGCACTTCTGCCGCCACCGGAGAACGGAACCATTACACACCCGAACTCTACCGGAAGTTCTGCTCCTTTCTTGCGATAGATGGCACAGGGCGCAGGCATGTTCTCGCGATTGGAGATCCATCCCTGGACTGGGTTGTTCTGGCCTGTGACAAGTGAAGGTCGGAAGTTGGTGCCAAGATNCAGGGGAGCNAGTTCTATGTTGCGGAGTCCTTCTCGGTCTGTCCTGACCCGGTTGCCGTCCACGTGCACGCGGACCGGCATAAATTGAAAAAGGGCCTCCACGGTGTGGGCTCCTTTACCAGATACACGGTCGAACAAAAGGTAGTAGTCATTCCGGACGAAGAGTATTGCGCGCTGATGGACGACCTTGTCCAATACACCTTCGTAGCCGGCGTCGTACTGACTGATGGCGTAATCGAGCCCTTTGCCCATCTGGACCCGATTTTCTTCCCGGACGCTGCCGACCCAATCTGCCCATGTCTGGGTCTCACGACTGATCTGGCCACCTCCGTCGATGATGACTGTATTGTGGGAGCGGGTATGTTTGTAATACTCCGTCCAGGGCTCCGGCATATAAGAGGCTATCCCCGGGTCGACAATGAGCGGGTCGGAACCGTAGGCGATTTCGAAGGAGAGCTTGTCTTCGTGCTGGTGGGCGGCAGAGTAGGCACCGGCGTCCATGATGAGGTATTTGGCGTCGGGGTCCCAGCCGGATCGCATCACGTAGATTCCGGAGTCCTCGAAGGCGTGACTTGCGTGATCCGGGATCGATCCACGCTCACCTTTTGTGCCGATCCAACGCAGGTCATCTCGATCGAAGAGTTCACCTCCGTTGAGTGCCNAGGCGGCCGAGCCGCCGCCAACTCCGCCGGAGTCGTTTATCGACGGGTGGGTGAAGTCCGGTCGTGNGGTATATGCCGTGTATTGGAACATCCCCTCCAGGCGCTCTTCCAAGAGTGGGTCAACGGGCAATCCATTGTCTTTGGCGAGCTGGTAGGGGAGCTCGAATCCACTACCGGACATCGAGTGGTAGCCGGCGGAAATTTCGTATTGCGTACCGTCAGGAAAGACCTGTTCGGCAATTGCGATCGAGAGGCGTTCATATCCCCTGGTCTTCCACGTTTCCGCGCGTTTGAATTCAGGGAAGATTACGCCGAGGACCGCGACCATTTCCGATTCGACGATAAACCAGTTGTTCCGGAATCCCTCATACCTGAAAAGGTGCTCCGCGTGGGCGTAGAAGGATTTGAGCATATCGATNCGTGTTTCAGGTTTGAGAGATGGGGAGTCCTTCAGTTTATACCAGATATCGAGCCAGACCCTCCTGCCCCGGCAGCTGGTCGAGAGCGTCTCCCAGGCCGGATCCCCGCCGCCGTTGTGGTCGACGGGTTCGGGATTTTGGTCCAGAAAGGTTCGCAGGAGATAGTCGAGCTCTTTCGCATACTTTTCGTCCCCTGTTTTCTTGTAGGCGTCCGTGAGCGTGGTCATGAAGAAGTGGCGGTTGAGGGCGTGCATCCACTCAAGATACCCGATGGGATTGATTCGCCAGTCGAATTCCTTCGGCAACTGCTGATTCTGAATGAAGTGNTCGCAGATGCGATCGGCCTCGGTCCTGTCATACGTGGGGTCGATTTCTATGTTGGGGTCGAAGCTATGATAGGCTTCCGGCCTGTTGAGGTAGTAGGTCAGGAGTTCGGTTTTTGCTGTTTCGAGATCTCCGTCGGCCACCGCCGATTTAACTTTTTCCATGTCCGGATACTCGAGATTGAGTACCTCGAACAGGCCCTCGTCTGTGAGTCGTGGTCCTTCGACGCGTTTGCGATGCACCATCCCAACGTCGCCGATTCCCAGGACGCCCTTCCTGGATTCCTCGGTGTCCTCGATGCCGTGCCGGGTGCCGGGCGCTACGGTAATGGTGACATCTTCTACATCCACCCATCCTTCGGGACACCCGAAGATCAGAAAGTTCTCGAAGGGAAAGACACATTCCTTCCAACCGACCCAGTCTATTTTGGTGGGTACGCCACTACTGTACCTGTCTTTGAACGCCATTCCTTCAGTCGTCGTGTTGAGGTTGACCATAATCGAGATACTGCCTTTGGCTCCCCCGCTCGCGTAAATCCAGACGTTGAATTGGTCGAAGGGGCGCAGGTCACCATCCGGGGGCATCCGGATTTTATGCCGATGCTCACCCTCGATCGCCCCGTAGACCCGTCCCTCTGCTTCCCTCCTGTCAAGGCCTGTGATTCCAATGACCTCGTCCGCGTTTGAGAGCACACGCGTGTCGATCACTTCGTCGAGTTTCAGTATTCCCTCACCCATGCCAACTCCCCGTTTCAAATGTTCCGTCTGATGCCACGTTAGCCGTTGATAAGTCCCTGGAGATATGCTCCCTGCTGACCAATTTTGTCTTCGTCATCACCTGGACCGAAGTCCTCGAGCGAGAGATACCCTTCGTACCCCACGTTTTTGAAGTCCTGGATAATCTGCGCGATGTCAGCGACGCCTTCACGAAGATCGCTGAAGTCCCATTTCCATTTTACAGCGCCCGTTTCATCCTTTCCGTCGGGTACGGAGGTGCCGTTTCCGATGTGACAATGCGCGAGATAAGGACCGAGCAGCTCCATTCCCATTTTGGTGTCTTCCAGACCGACTCTGAGCATATTCGGGACGTCGTAGATCGCTCCAATGTGATTCGTGTCGAGGTCGCGCAGGAGCTCGATGGCTCTTGAACAGGTGACCGCCACGGTACCGACGTGTATTTCGTAGAGAACTTTCACATTGTAGCTGCGTGCGACTTCGACAAGCTCTGCGAAATCAGACCTGGCCTTCAGGAATTGGGGCCAGTACGGTTGCGTACGATCGTGCCTGGGCGCTCCGATTCGAATCATGGGTGGCTGGTCCGGATTGATGGCGACGGCGCCTTCGAAGAGTTTGGTGATGATGTCATTCTGTCCAAGCAATACGCTGGGGGCCAGGGCTATGACTTTGACGCCGCTGCGCTTCTCGGCAGCCTGGATCTCTGAGGCCCTTGAAGCGATGTTGTCCGGGCTGACATCAGCGAGGTGTCGACCCCAGAATGACGGCTCGGCATTGGCGTCTCCTGGGTTGTACCGACAGCGCAGTTCGATCCCGTCATACCCGTGTTCGGCAAGTTTGTCCAGTGTCTGATCAAGGTCCCATCGAGGCAGCATTACTGAGGTGCAAGACCTTTTCATAGGTCCTCCGAATGAAGTGTCGGCGTGTTCGAGTCGGTAGATTTGGAGCAGAAGGGATCTGGGCGACTTGCCCTGTCCCGGTGGATGACAAAATAACCCCTTCGGGAAAATTGTCCACTTATATTTGGTCGAGGATTCGTGTCGTTTGCTGAAAATTTCCCACCCATTCTGCCGATCNATTATATTCCTATCTCNNNCGATGGNCAGANCCGTTTTTTCCTGTACCCTNGATCCGGAACTGGTGAATCTGACCTTTGAAAACCAGNTGGCGGGCNANATCGGGTATANCAGACTGAGCGATTGGTGTACTTACNTAACACGANAAATTTACACTGTAACAGGAGGCCGGGTTGGGCGAAAATGAGAAGGAGCCGGGGGCTTCCGAAGGAGTAAAGGCGTCAACCATGCAAGCTGCGATTATGGCGATGATGGTGGTGAATGTTCCGATGCTGTTGGCCACATTCGGAATGGGGTATACGGTCCACTATGGGGTGTTGGATTTCACGCTGGGAACGCACGTGAAAGTGGGGCTGATTACGTCGTTTCTGACTGTGCTGACCCACACCACGACGATGTTCTATTTTATGGGGACGGGGTCGGCGATTAAGGCCGAGGTCCGAGACAGAAATCTNGATACGGAGTTTCTCAGGCGGGCAAGGGCGTTCAAGGGTCAATTCTTCTATATGCTTACATTCGGGATCTTGTTGGTTATGGTTACTGCGATGATCGGCGGGGGAGCTCACGCAGATATGCTGCGGCCGGTGCAGGACGCGGGCAGGTCTTTCTTCTCCTATTTGCACGAGGGAATGGCGATTCTCACGCTGGTGGTGAATATGATCGCGCTTATTCAGACACCAATCAATATCACAAGGAACAACAGGTTGCTCGATGAAGTAGGTGAGACACGCAGATAGCAGGTTGATTTTGTTGTGGGGCCGGTGGGTTCCGGCACATATCTCCNAGGATGGAAAGTGGACAATCGAGCGGTTGCAGATGTGCTTGAAGAAATGGTGATGTTGATGGATCTGAAGGGTGAGAATGCATTCCGGACCCGGGCATACGCCAACGCCGCGAGGCGGATAGAGACAATGGAAGAGACCGTGCAAGATCTGGCCGAAAAGGGTGAGCTGGATTCGGTGAAGGGGATCGGCAAAGGCCTTGCGGCTGGTATATCGGAACTGCTGGAGTCAGGCAAGATGGCCTCGTTGGAGAAGCTCCGGCAATCTGTTCCGGAGGGTCTGGTCGAAATGATGGATGTGCCGGGACTCGGCTCCAAGAAGGTGAGAGCATTGTACGAGGAGATGCAGATTTCGGACATAGATGCTCTGGCCAAGGCGTGTGAGGCCGGAGAGGTGGAGAAGCTCAGCGGATTCGGAAAAAAAACGGCCGAGAAGGTGCTCCAGGGGATCGCTTTTCTTCAAGAGCACAGGGGACGTTTTNTGGCCGACACCGCCTTGAACGAGGCNGANAAGATACGGTCGTTCCTCGCCGAACAGGAGGGTGTGATCAGGGTTGGGGTAACGGGAAGCATTCGGCGGCGCTGCGAGACGACAAAGGACGTCGACGTGGTGGCGAGTACCGATGACCCTGCCGCACTCGGCGAGGTCTTTGCGGAATATGAGGAGGTGTGGGAGGTAACCGGTCAGGGTGAGACAAAAGTAAGCGTGATTCTCAAGTCGGGCATGGGTGCCGACCTGCGTATGGTCGTGGATGAGGTGTTCCCCTTCACACTGCACCATTTCACGGGAAGTAAGGAGCACAACACTCAGATGCGTGCGCGAGCGAAGGCACGGGGACTGAAGATGAGTGAATATGGGCTGGCGGGTGATAGCGGCGATGTGGTGTGCAAGGACGAGGAGGAGATCTTTGGCGCATTGGGCCTGTCGTTTGTGCCACCTGAGTTGCGAGAAGGTCTGGGAGAAATCGAGCGAGCGGAGACGGGTGCGTTCGAGCCCCTTGTGACCGAGAATGATCTCAAGGGTACGCTGCACGTGCACACCAGTCACAGCGACGGTCGCGCAAGTGTCGAAGGTATGGCAAGGGCGGCTCTGGCGCTAGGACACACCTATATCGGGATCTGTGATCACAGCCGTGCGGCCGCATATGCGGGAGGGCTAACGGAGGAACGTGTCAGGGCGCAGTGGGACGAGATCGATCAGGTGCAGGGCGAACTAGAAGGGATTCGTATTTTGAAGGGGATCGAGGTCGATATTATGTCGGAGGGTGACCTGGATTTTGAGGACCCATTTCTTGCGGAGTTTGAACTGGTGGTCGCCTCGGTGCATTCACGGTTCGGGATGAGTCAAGCGGAAGCTACAGAGCGGATTGTGAAGGCCGTGCTAAATCCCAATGTGCATATTCTCGGACACCCCACGGGGCGACTCCTGTTGTCGAGGGACGGATATCCACTGGATCTCAGGGCGGTCTTGGATGCTGCGGCGGATACCGGAACTTCGGTGGAGGTGAACGCGAACCCTAGGCGTCTCGATATAGATTGGCGCCACCTGGCTTACGCAAAGGCGCAGGGGGTGATGATTTCCATCAATACGGACGCACACAGCACGGGGGGACTGGAACAGATGAATTACGGTGTTGGAATNGCTCGCAAAGGTGGGCTGACGGCCTCGNNCGTGTTGAATGCCCTTCCTGTTGACGATTTTATGNCTCGGATCAGCCGGAAGAGCTAGGATTTATGAGTTNCTAACGGAGGANANGGTTGGGCAAGACGCAGACCCNGAAAAGGGTGCGAGGGNCTCTGGATCCCNAGGTCAAATCGGATCGGGCGAGGGCCAGGAAAGTNGTTGCNAGGCTTAANGAGATATTCCCGGANGCGGAGTGTTCCCTGGCCTATGAGAATCCCATGCAGTTGTTGATCGCTACGATCCTGTCTGCACAGTGTACCGATGAACGCGTGAACATGGTGACAGCGGAGTTGTTTAAGGCCTACAAGACAGCGGAGGATTTTGCGGGTGCGTCACTGAAGGAGCTCGAAGCGATAATTCATTCGACAGGATTTTTCAGGAACAAGGCGAAGAATATTAAGGCGTGCTGTGCTACACTGGTGGAGGAATATGGAGGTGAGGTCCCGGCGTCAATGGATGAGCTTGTGGCATTGGACGGTGTTGGGAGGAAGACGGCGAACGTGGTGATGGGAAATGCCTTCGGCATCGCATCCGGGGTCGTGGTGGATACTCACGTAGGCAGGATTTCAAGACGGCTGGCGTTGACGACAAATCAGGATCCCGTGAAGGTTGAAAGGGATCTTGGGGATCGTGTGGCTAAAAAGGATTGGGTGATATTTTCCCATTTGTTGATTCGGCACGGGCGGGCGACATGCACCGCCCGTTCACCGGATTGTCCTTCTTGCGGGCTGGCAAAGTGGTGTCCATCCTTCGAGGTTGGGTGAATCAGGGGGCCACTCTGAGAACGGTGAGAAACCCCTTGTGCTCTCTACCGGTTCGGGGGACATCCTCTCTAAATGGCTTGGTGCCTTGTGGCGCCAGGCCATTTGTTTTGATGGTATAACGTGCAATCGTGTTGGAGTCCACATCGATGGTTCGTAGTTGCAGGACCACCTTGGCCAGTTCCTGTGCGCTTTCGTTCTTGATGATTCCCCAGACTGCGTACAAGGATCCGGTCTTATCATCGCGCCAATCCCAGGAGACGACCTTTATAGAATCAACCATCGGGTCATCTTCAAGTTCAGATTTGGTCGCCGGCTGCATTGAGGTTTCGTCATTGTCCGGGCTGGGCCAAAAGAGGGTTGCGGATGTCAACAGGATTACGATCAGGATCGCGATCCTCCAGATCCGACCTGAACCAGTTTCTGCCATGATTTCCTCCAAAATCTCGGTTTGATATCCATATCTGCTGGGGAGCTATATCATTTATTAAGAAATTCGTGGTGGATTGTCAATACGCCGATAAGACTTAAGTTCATTTTTGACAAAAGGTTGTCGGCCAAAACCTGGCGGAGGGTGTGTTAAGTGAGCTCTGGAAAAATGTGTCAGTTGGGCCTTGACATTCGGTATTAAGAATCCTAAATTTACCCCCCTGAAATCAGAGTTCGTATGATATACGTGGCAGTGGGGAGAAAGGGCCGGGAGGCCGATACAGGTCCCAGGAGGGGCGGTATCGGTTTTTGCATTTTTGTTCTGACTGTTAAGAATGAGGACGAACGATCCGATAGTTAATTGGAACGGCACGTTAAGTCTGGGATACAGGAGGTCGAAAAAGGCATATGGCCAAGAAATTGACGAAAAAGAAGCTTGCCCAGTTTGAGAAACTTCTGAAGCAACAGAAGAAGGAGCTTCTCAAGCAGGCGCTCAACCAGGACGAAGACATTCACGAACTCAGAGGAGACCATTCGGCGGATCCGTTGGATATGGCAGGGTATGCGTCCTCCCTGGAGTTGATGTCCACCCTGGGGAACAACGAGCGTGTCGAGTTGGCTGAACTCGACCATGCCCTCACCAAGATCGAGGACCGGACATACGGCATCTGCGAGGACTCGGGTGAACTGATTTCCGAGGTCAGGCTGGAGGCTATTCCTACCGCACGATACACGATAGAGTGCCAGGAACAGAGAGAGCGGAATACCGCATTCACTGACCGCCCAAGACGTCGGGTTCTTTCCAGCGAAGACCTCCCCGTCAGCAGCGACGAAGACTCTTGATCATACCGGCAAGTAGAATACGAAAAGGGGACGATTCGAACGAATCGTCCCCTTTTTTTCAAGCCCATACCAGTGTGTTCTGAATGTGGTGTGTTCGGAGTATTTCCAGGCCGTGGTACAGGATCACACGCATTTCTCACTGACCGGTTGGTTTACTCCGGACCCCGGACGCCTTTAGCTTTTCTTTACTTCCCCCAGCATCCTCCTACATCCATCCAGATAGATACCGGTATCCACAGACATCGAAATATAGCGAACGCCTGCCTCTATCCACTTGTTGGCCGCCTCAGGGCCATCTGCAAAAGTGCCGACTGTAAGGCCGACACTATTGATCTGTTTTGCCGCTTCCCGCATGCGATCAACCACTCTTGGGTCATTGACCTGACCCGGGATGCCGAGGGACTGTGAAAGGTCGTAGGGGCCCAGGAAAATGACATCTAAACCTGGTACCTTGATGATGTCGTCAATGTTTTCCAGGCCTTCGACTCCTTCTACGTGGATGAGGATCATTGACCCGGCATTGAGGCGTTCGAAGATTTTGGGGCCGTCGGAAAAGTACCGGGCTGCACGGGTGTAGGGAGACACACCACGCATCCCCTCGGGTGCATACTTTGCGGCGTGAACCAGGGACTCGGCATCGGCGCCGGTGCAGATCTGTGGTACCTGTACGCCTTCGGCGCCAATGTCCAGTGCGCGAAGCACTTGAGGTGGGTCATTTTCCCTGATACGAACAATCGGTGAGATGCCTACCCCAGCCGAAACGCGACAGAGCGTCTCCGCGGTCTGGATGTCCAGGGGGCCATGTTCGGTGTCGAGGATGACGAAGTCGAACCCCGCGTAGGCGGCAATCTCGATCAATGCGTCGGATGCCAGGTTCACGAAAGGGCCAACTACCACTTCGCCATTTTTCAGTCTGCTTTTGAGGTTCTGGTCGGACATGAATCCTCCAAAAAGAGGTCGGTTAAAAGGGTGACTTGGCAGAAATATATGCAGCGTCTTAACGTGTGTAAAGGGGATTTTCCGGCTGACGAACCCTTGACTTTTGCACATCCGCTGCCTATTTTGAAGCCAGAGAACCAGAGAGGAGGCCCGGATGAATCTTGAATTGAGAAAGATGGCGTTGCGGCTCAAGGTGATTGAGATACTGGAGCGTTACAGCAAGGCAAAAACGCAACTTTACCGAATGGAGCAGTGGAAGAAGCTGTTGATCCATCCCAACTAGTTTCGGAACATCGCGCCTGACGATCCTGCGTCCGAACCCACCATTGTGTTCGGACATTATTTTTGCCTGCTTCCCAGGCGGGTGAATCGGCAATAGGGGTTGCTCTTATCTTGTTGTTTTGTTAGATTTTGCTGCCCAATGACACCTTCCGACTCACCTTTCCTCGAGGTATATACAAGGCTTTTCAAGGCGTTCGGCCCGCAACACTGGTGGCCGGCGGATTCCCCGTTCGAAGTGATGGTCGGAACCATTCTGACTCAGAACACTTCCTGGACAAATGTCGAGAAGGCCATTCAGGAGCTGAAACGCCATCCCTTTGGTGCTCAGGCTGTCTTTGAACTCGACGACGATGAGCTGGCGGAACGGATCAGGTCCGCAGGGTACTTCAATGTCAAGACCAGGAGGCTCAAGGCGTTTCTTGGATACTACCTCGAACGATATGGTGGGGATCTGGAGGCGATGAGACGTTCGCCTCCGTGTCAACTTAGAGACGAACTGCTGTCGGTCAATGGGATTGGCGATGAAACCGCAGATTGCATTCTGCTCTACGCGCTGAATATGCCGAGTTTCGTAATAGATGCGTACACGAGGCGCATCTTCGGTCGTCTGGGAATGCTGGATGCTGAGGCGGCATACGAAGACCTTCAGGCTAAGATTTCGAATTCCATTCCACAGGATGTTGAATTGTTCAATGAGTATCACGCGCTGATTGTTGTTCTGGGTAAGGATACTTGTCGGCCCCGGCCAAGGTGCAAATCCTGCCCATTGACAGGTATGTGTTCTTTCAGCAAATCGGGAAGGTCGTAGAGGAGGCTACACCAGATGGCAAGGTTCAAGTTGTGCTTCAATACCAGTACGATTCGGCCCACCTCTATTCAGGACAAGATTCGTGCAGCAGGTGCTGCCGGATATGACGCAATAGAGTTGTGGAATGACGATCTGACCGGGTTCGAGGCGGCCGGAGGCACGTTGACTGAGATAAAGGATATGCTCGACGACGAGGGTCTGGAGGTACCTACGGTGGTTCATCTGTCAGGTTGGATGGATGTGCCGGACAGTGACTTCGAGCAGAATCTGCTGGGAGAAGCGCGTAGAATGATGGAGCAGGGCGTGGCGGTGGGGGCGGAGAGAATCATTGCGGGTCCCACCCGAGGGCAAGCGGATCTGGACAGGGTTGCGGACCGATATAATGTGTTGATGGAGCTTGGAAAAAACGTAGGTTGCCTGCCCACTCTGGAGTTCCTTGGCTTTGTCGAACACGTGAAAAATGTGGACACACTGCTCGAGATCGTCCGAAGGGCTGACAATCCGGATACGACAGTTGTGATGGATTCTTTCCATATTTACCGAGGCGGCGGCACGAACGCGGATATCCTGAAGGTGCCTGGGAACCAGGTGTCCATTTTTCATATAAACGATACACCCAAGGTGGACGAGCCTGAGATTTTGACCGACGGCGACCGGGTCCAACCAGGAGATGGGATCCTCGATTTATCCGATATGCTGAGCAAGCTCACGACCCAGGGGTTTTCAGGTTGTGTTTCGCTGGAGCTTTTCAATGCGAAAATCTGGATGGAAGACCCCTTTGAGACTGCGAAAATTGGGGCTGAAAAGGTAAGAAGACTCATTGAGTAGTTGGGTGATCAGGCCAGGATCAGCTGATGGCAGTGATGATCGGAGATGTAAGAATCGACGGTAGAACCGTGTTGGCGCCTCTTGCTGGTGTAACCGACAGGTCGTTTCGTCTGTTGTGTCGCGAGCAGGGGGCCAGCCTTGCAGTCACCGAAATGGTTAGCGCCAGGGGGCTGGCGGAAGGAAGCGAGCGCTCCAGTCGTTTTCTGGATTTCGATGAGGCCGAACACCCCATTTCCGTACAGATATTCGGCTCCGAACCGGGGGAGATGGCTGATGGGGCGAGGGTAGCGGAGGAGCAGAATCCAGACCTGATCGACATCAACTGCGGGTGCCCCGTAAAGAAGATTGTGAACCGTAATGCGGGGTCAGCGCTTCTGAAGGACTTGCCGAAGCTGGGTAGGATCATTTCCTCGATGTGCCGTGCAGTTTCAGTACCTGTTACACTCAAGATTCGCAGTGGATGGCAGGATGCCACGGAGGCTACGGAGGTGGCCAGAGTGGCGGAAGATGCAGGTGCTGCGGCAATAGCTGTGCACGGCAGGACACGAGAGGCCCGGTTTTCCGGTGATGCCGCCTGGGATGTGATCAGAGATGTCCGAGATGCAGTTGCCATCCCGGTGATCGGCAATGGTGACGCCAGGGACCCTGTTTCTGCAAGCAAGATGATTAATGAAACAGGTTGCGAGCTGGTAATGATCGGGAGGTGGGCTATGGGCAATCCCTGGCTGTTCGGGCGGACTGAGACGCTTTTGGAGACAGGAGAGTTGTTGCCGGAGCCTTCAGTCTCAGAGCGTGTCGCAATGGCGATCCGGCATCTGAGTATCTCGATCCAGGTAAAGGGCGTCATTGCGGGTGTCCGAGAAATGCGTGGGCATCTCGCGGCATATGTGAAGGGCATGCCGGGGGCGGCGTCCTTGAGGCAGGAATTGATGACACAAGATGATCCCGACAAGGTTGAGGAGATCCTGCGGGGGTTTCTTTATCGGATGGAGGCAACACAATCCATCACGGAGGAGGCGAAGGTATGACGCCTGAACGCATTCGACAATTGCTGGAGGGGGTAAAGTCCGGCACCCTGCCTGTCGAGGATGCAATGGGGCAATTGGAACGGCTGCCGTTCGAGGACCTTGGGTTCGCGCAGGTGGATCATCATCGTGCGATGCGCCAGGGATTCCCCGAGGTGATTTTCTCCGAGGGCAAAACGGTCGATCAGGTGGTGAGCATCGCCCGGAGGATCGTGGCTGCGGATTCCACGTTGCTGGCCACGCGGGTTAGCGACGAAGCTGCCGAGGCGCTCAGGGTTACCTTTCCAGAAGCTGAGCATAACGCGCTTGCCCGGACTATAGTGGTGCGCGCAGACGGGGACCAGGAGGCTAAGCAGAATGGGACAGTGCTGGTGATATCAGCAGGCACCTCGGATCTGCCGGTTGCGGAAGAAGCCTACGTCACGGCCGAAGTAATGGGGAATCGTGTAGAGAAGTTGTACGATGTGGGGGTGGCAGGCATCCACAGATTGTTGTCCTATCACGACCAGATTTCAAAGGCGAGTGTGATCATCGTGGTGGCAGGGATGGAGGGTGCCCTCGCAAGTGTTGTCGGGGGCTTGGTGGATGTACCGGTTATCGCGGTGCCGACAAGCGTCGGATACGGGGCGAGCTTCGGTGGGGTGGCGGCACTGTTGGCAATGCTGAATTCCTGTGCTAAAGGTGTGGCGGTGGTCAACATCGACAATGGCTTCGGTGCGGGTGCCTTTGCGGGTTTGGTGAACAGAGTGGGGTGCAGCGTGAAGAAATAAAAAAACCGTGAAGGCCACGGTGTGCAGGTGCAAAGGGAGCGGGTGTAGATAGGACCCTAAGATTCGTCTCTGCCCTCTTCCTCTTTGATTTCTGCGGAACTCTCGAAGTCTACGATCTGATGACCGTCTGCGTATGGACGGGTCTTGTATTCACGAATGGCCTGCATCCGTTTGAGGATTTCGTTAATCCTCAAGGAGGCCTGTACGATGTGTTCCTGGTCGGCGTAGGCCTGCTCGCTTCCCGCCATCATGTCCATTGCCATTTCCGCATAGCCCAGTAACAGCCGTGAGGGGCTGGTTGATTTCATGTGTGGCGCCACCTGCGATTTCCAGAAGTGTGTTGAGTTTTTCCGCCTCCATTCGTTTCTCTTCGCCCGACCGTCTGTTCTTCAAATCACGGGCAACACTTATCTAGTAGGCTTCACTCCCAACTGCAAAGCTTGCCATGGCCCAATCCACCGACAGTTCCGGACCATCGTTTTTTTGCAGCATATCCTCGTACACGTGCGCCTCTTCGTCATTGGTGTGAGGTATAGCATTTTGCCACCTTTGGGCACCCTCGTCAGAATGGTACTGAGAGATGTCCAGGCCGATGACTTCATCACGCGAATGGCCGGTTACCTCCGCAGCGGTTTTGCTTGCCATAAGGACGATGCCGTTTTGATCCGTGATGAAGATGCCGGCTTCGATATATTCGAAGATCATGGCCGACCGGGTTTCCGCGGCCTTCCTGCGATGGATGTCTCTAAGGTGAAGGAGGATACGCCGCTCCCCTTCGATCTCCACGAGGCAGGCGTCCGTGTCCACAGGTATCATCTTATCGTCGGATAAGACGAGGTGGGTCTCGAAGATGGGCATATCGCTGCCTTAAACGCGCAGTGAGTGCAACCTGGAACTCCGGTCTGTCCGGTGGGTCTACATACCGGTGAAGCGGGGTGTCCAGGAGCCCGTCCCGGTCTACGCCGAGGAGGGGAGAGGGCTGCCGAATTTGCACGCAGAACACTCCCGTTTTCGTCGAGGACGAGTTCAGGATCCGAGGTTCGAACAAAGAGCGCTCTGTGGTAGGTTTCTGACTGTCGAATCTGTTGTTCGAGTTCGAGGATTCAGAATTGCACATTCGCTCTGGCGAGCAATTCCTGAATGTTGTACGTCCTGCCAATGTAATCGTTGGCCCCCTTCTCCAGGCCTTCGACGATCTGATTGCAGTGGGTCGAGCGCGGTAAGGATGACTAGGGGATACTCCGGAGGTCATCTTCCTTCTTGAGTGCATCCAGAACCTGGTAGCCGTCCATTCGCGGCATCATCAGGTCTAGGAAGATGAGGTCTGGCGAATTCTCGCGGATCAGATCAAGGCCGTCTTGGCCGTCGATTGCAGAAGTGATCTGATGTGGCCCTTGCGGTCTGAGAAAGCCGGTCAGCTTGTCCCGGATGCTCAGATCGACAACTAAAATGTTGGGCCTACGGGGTCCAGGATGGGGGAGGCCGAGGTCACTCTTTGTTCATTTCTTCGAAGACTTCGTCGGGAATTTCCGCGACCTGGCTCTTGAGATAATTGTCGGCTGTCTTGGAGAAACATGCCTTCAAATTTATTACAGCAGACTGAGAAAGACCAATTTTTGTACCGCGCTGCTCGAACATGTTGAAGCAACTTGATTTGATTACCTTATGCCTGCGGAGCTGTCCCTCGATGTTGTTCTGCCCATCGGGCGTCTCTGCGAACCGTTCCTTGTATAGCCGCAGGCCGTATTCGGCGAGGAAATCTGTGAAGTATTTGAGGGCGAGATTTCGTGCTGTGTTTGCTTTAGCTTCCGTGTAGGGAGATTTCTTGTATCGCATCAGGACATCATCACAGATGGCGAGACGTTCACCCGGAATAATATCCGATTGTTTCCGCAATGGGAGATAGATTCTGGCAAGGATCTCAATGGTTGGTACGAATTCACCCAGCTTGGTGCCCACCGAATAGAATAGCGTTTTGCACTGCGGGTCTTTGATCATCCCGAATAATCTCTTCAGGTGGTCCTCGTCAATGAACTTCGATGGAGAGTCGGTGTCGGGCTGCACTTTTCCTTCGGGATCGACTTCAAATGCGACCACACGTTCGATAACCTTCTCACTGAAATCGATACTGTCTGGGTCGAATGAAAAGGATGCCGCGAGACGGTTTGCCGCTTTCAAGCCTTCTCTGAAGGTCTGGTCGGCGAAATTCTCTTCAAATTTGTCTCGGGGGGAAAAAAGCGAACTGGGTTTCGAATCCGGATCGGTAATTACCGATTTCCATGTTTCGTTCTTCAGGACCGTTTGTAGCGCTTCGAAATGCCTAATGGCTTGGTCTTTCTTAGACATTTTGGTTTTCGACGGCTTCCGCTTCTTGGGTTTGGACTCGTCATCGGTTTCGGCTGTGGGCTCGGCTTCTGCAGCCAATTCTTCGGACTCTTCTTCCGCCGTAGACTCGGATTCATCCTCTGCTTCGTCACCTACGGGTTCCTCAGACTGTTCCTCATCCTCTGCTTCGTCACCTACGGGTTCCTCAGACTGTTCCCCATCCTCTGCCTCTTCCGGTTTCTTCTTGGACGGTTTCCGCCGCCGCCTGGGTTTGGACTCGCCATTGGTTTCGGCTGTAGGCTTGGCCTCTGCAGCGAATTCTTCGGACTCTTCTTCCGCCGTAGACTCGGATTCATCCTCTGCTTCGTCACCTACGGGTTCCTCAGACTGTTCCTCATCCTCTGCTTCTAGCGGTTTCTTCTTGGATGGTATCTTGTCGACTTTTACAGTTGAAAATGTGGAGGACTTATCCTCACCATCATCCCCTTCGCTGGTTTCGGTTGCTGCTATTTCATCATCCTGGGTCTCTTCCTGAACCTTCTTCTTGGGCGCTCTCTGGACCTTTGCTGCGGAGAGCTCGACAGGGGCACCATCTTCGCCATCGGATTTTACGGAATGAGCCTCGAATACTTCTTCGGGCCGGACCTCAGTGGAGAGTCCTTCGGTGGGTTGACTTCGTTCGGGCTCGTTCGTTTGGGGACCTCCGGAATCGTCCGAGACCTCGTCGAGTTCCTTATCCCCTTCACCTCTGTTTACCATGCCTTTGATGCTCTTGATACCGTTTTGTGCGTGATTAAGTAACGCTTTGGGTTTTATCTCGTCCGTAGCATTCTTGAATTCCTCCTTAATGTGCTGCGCGAATTTGGAGAAGGCGGACTCGCCCTTGGGGCCCGAAGGTTTGGGAGCCTTCTTGGTCTTGGTCTTTTGTGCTTTGGGTGCTTTCTTCTTCTTGGATTTCTTGAAGAGGGACTTCTTGGGTTTTTCAGGTTTTTCTTCGGCTTTGCGTCTGGGCGGACCTGACCTTACGATCGGCTCGGGAGCCTTCTTGACAGGTGCCTTTTTTGCCGGCCCTTTCTTGCCGAATGCGGCATTTGTGGCGGCTTTCTTCGCCTCAACTGCCGCCAACATTTTATCTCTGGTTTCGGGCATTTTCTGGAAGTGCTTGTAAATTAAAGATTTGTACGAATTCTGGGAGGGGTCCAAGACCCCACTTCAGGAACTTTTTAATCGAATGTAACCTAATCCCGATAATATAAGGTGATTTAGCCTGCGCTCAAAGGACTTTTTGGTCCAAGTTGGGGGAGGATCCGAGGCCCAAAACACCGAGCCGGTCCCTGAATTCGAGCCGATTTCCGGACAAATCCTTGAGGGGATTAGGGACATCCCGCTTGCCTGTGGCCAGACTGGCGGCTGTTAAGAAAAGAAGACTAACAGGGACGGCCAGCAGGTCTGCCGGGAGAGAGGGAAAAATTCTCATAAAGATCAGCCAGGAGATCAGGCCGGAAATCATGGCGGAAACGGCTCCTGTAAGGTTCGCTTTCGGCCACCAGATGCCCGCCGTCAGCGGAACGAAAAGGGTGGCAAGAAGTATCGACCAGGAATCGACCATTAGGGTATAAACAGTGTTGTGGGCAAGCGCGAGATACAGGGAGAACACACCAAGGATCGGCACACTGATTCGGCATATTTGCAGGATACTACATTCGTCCGTATCAGGTTTGAAGTACCGCACCAGGTCCCATCCGATGACACTAGCCGGCGCGAGAAGGGCACTGTCTGCGCTGCTCATCAGGGCGGATACCAGTGCACCCAGAAACAGGGCCAGAGCGATTGGTGTGAGATATCTCATGCCGAGCTTCATCATAACCAGGTCGGGATCGGCCATATTGGGGAAAATTAGGGTGGCGGAAATCCCAAGGAAAACAGGGAGCATACCCACTGTTAGATACAAAATACCGGAAAAGTAGGCACTATTCTGGGCGACTGACTCATTCTTGCTCGAAAGGCTTCGTTGGATCAGATCCTGTCCCGCCAGATTGCCCAGCCCGATGACCAGCCAGTCCCGTGCGTATGAAAACCATGTCGAGAATTCAGCACTGCGAGGATAAAGATAGAATCGATCATCCGGGATCTGGGCTCGGATGGCGGCCCATCCGTTCATTTCGCTGATGAGCATTGGCGTAATGATCAGAAGGCCAATGGTGAGGACAATGACTTGAATGAAGTCTGTGAGTGTTACGGCCCACATGCCGCCGACGGTGGTGTAGATGAGAACAATCGCCGCCCCGATGCAGATGCCGAGCGTGGCATCCAGACCGGCAACCGCCTGAAGGATTCTGCCGAAGGCAACCATCAGTGAGGCGACCCAGCCCACGTAGGCTGGAATGGTGCAAAGGGAAGCGATGAGCCCGGCGTGTGGTCCAAAGCGAATTTCGAAAAAACTGGCAATTGTGGTCAGACCCATTCGCCGCATCATACGAACGTAGAAGAAGCCGGCCAGAAAAAGACAGAGCGCTGCTCCCAACGGGTCGGCGATGATTCCCATGAAACCGTGAGAGTAGGCCTGACTGGCAGCGCCTATGACGATGCCGCCGCCGAACCAGGTAGCGGCCAGGGTCCCGGTTGCCAGGACGATACCGAGACGCCTGCCGGCCACGATGAAATCGGCCGAACCTCTGACACGACGGCCGGCATAAAGACCAACGAGAAGTGTGAAGAGAACGTATGTGGACAGGCCGATGATGATGGTCAGGTTAGGCACGAACATCTCCGTGGATATTGCTTAGAGTCTACCGTGATCTTTCAAAATTCTGGATACCTGATCCAACGGTAAACCCGGCATGGTTCGGTTGTCTCTTCCAACAAAAGTGTCCGACTTGCACAGGGCGTTAAGGATTGCCTCTTCTGTGGCCTCCACAGTTGCCTGGAAAAGCGGAGTGAGGTTGCGATCTCTCAAGGTGCGAACAGTATCCATCACAGCTTTGTCGCGCGGGATGGTGTGGGCAACAGAAAACGAAAGGATGAGGTCTCCACTGCTGGTTCTGGATACCGTTCCGGTTCGTGCCATTCCAAGGGAGGCCCTGGTACATAGCCTCCGAAGCTGTATGGGGATCAGGGGGGCATCGGTGGCGATTAGAATGATGATGGATCCATCCCTTGTCTTCGCCGACTCATCCTGTTCGGCCAGCAGTCGTCCCACGGGAACACCGGCAACAAGGAGTTCAGGCCTTCTCCCGCAGTTGGCATTCACCAGTACACCTACCGTATAGCCACCCTTCTCTTTTCCCAGAACGCGCGACGAAGTACCTATGCCTGCCTTGTATGAGTAGGCCCTCATTCCGGTTCCAGCGCCGACTGAGCCCTCTGCAACGTGACCGCTGGTTGCGGATTCGATGGCCTGGATTACGTGCCTGGGGCGAACGTGCTGTCCGGCAATGTCATTGAGTCCGCCATCGTAACACTCGGCCACCACAGGCAAAGGGACACGATTGATGTTCTGTTTGAGCATATACTGAATAACGCCACTGTAAGCTTCTCCTACACTCAAAGTGTTGGTCAATACAACGGGAACCTCCAACAAACCGCGCTCGTTTATCCATTCCACACCGGTCATTTCGCCGTTCCCATTGAGAACGACCGCCGAGGCGAATACCTGGTTGAGATAGACGTCCTGATTGGGAACGACGGCAGTGACCCCTGTCCGAACCGGGCCTTTGCCCACTTCCAGAGGTCCACTGCCTCTGTTCAAGGTGACGTGGCCGACCCGGACGCCCGACACGTCCGTGATCGCGTTGTATTTCCCGGTTGCCAGTGTGCCGATTCTAATGCCCATCCCTCGTGCCCTGGGGCGCTCTGCGTCTGCGACGCCGCAACCCAGGAGACCACACAACAGAAGGGACCGGGTGAGTCCGGTTCTCATTTCGATGATCATCGGGTCATCTTCTTGACAAAAGCGAGGATGAAGAGTGCGTTCATGAACGCGCCGTTGAATGCTTCCATGGCGGCAAAGGGTCTTGCCCAGGTTGCAGGAGAAAAATCACCATAGCCCAGAGTGGTGAATGTGACGACACTGAAGTAGAGGCTGTAGCCGAATACCGTGACGTTCTCCACGAATCCCATGTCCAGACTGAACTTGAAGATCTCGCCTCCATACTGCAAGCCCAGAAGGCAGTATACGATTGCATTGAAAACAATATATCCCGCAGAGGAGCCAATGATCCGATGTGGGAGCTCCCCATAGCCGCATAGTATATCCACCAGCCTTGACCAGAAACGCAGGACGGAATAGAAGGGCATCTGCTTTCGCTTCATCACCATTTCCCAGTAGAAGAATCCACCGGTGATATCGGTCGTGCCCGCAGCCTCATATCTCTGTCGTATGTTGCGATAGATCTCCTCGGCCTCAACGTATTTGGCGGTGGCCCCGATACTGTCGCCCTGGTCATCCAGGATTTCTGCCTCCTTATGATTTCGCAGTGTTTCCCCCCAGGTGACCCGTTCCAGGTCAGTATAAGTGAGGTTTGCGCCCAGGAGGTCGGTTCCTTCGAGGTTGGCCTCTTTGAGGTTGGCTCGTTCCAGGTTGCTTTTGAACAGGCGACATCCCTTCATGTTGATGCCGAAGAGATGGCCGTCCCGCAGGTTCGCACGGGTCAGATTCGAATAGGAAAGGTCTGCTTCCATGAGGTAGGCATCCTCAAGATTTGCGTGGCCGAGCTCGAAGCCTTCCATGCTTTCTTCATTCCGTGCACGCTGTTCCAGCTGCTCCTTGATAGCATCTCCACTCTTGCCCACATTCCTGTCGTGCCAGAAGCAGTGGGGTTGGTCCGCTATCGCGTCCTCGGC
>PAQK01000053.1 GCA_002709665.1 Gemmatimonadota bacterium
GGCCAGCAGCACGGATGTTTGGCCAGTTCGCAGAAGTGTTGGGTATCCGAAATGCAGTCCGCTGAGTTCGTTATAGGTGTTGTCCTCGCCCGCCATTCCGGACGTTTGTAGCCTGGATCCCCAGAGTGGCAGTTCCGAGAGATTCATCCAGGATTCGTCGTCGATCTGAGAAAGCGTTGCCCACAGACCCGGCTTGTCACTTCTACGATATACGCAGAGGATTTTGCTGTCTCCGAGAGACAGCAGTTTACAGGTCTGTGCCTCGAACCCGGTGAGAGATTGCACTGAGAAGGTCCTGCCGGAGTCCGAACTGATTGCGAAGGGGGTCGGCTGGTTTTGACCGGTCTCCAGGTTGTGCGCCCACGCGGCAACCAATAGACGACCGTCGTCCAGATTGATGAGAGATTGCTCCCAATACACGGTGTCTGCCTGTTCGAAGGTGACACCATAAGAGTCCCAGGAGGCGCCCAGGTCTTTGCTGATGAAGACCAATGACTGCTGTCCTGCAGGCAAAGACCCATCCCATCCCTTGGCAGTCGCTGTGGGTAACAGCCAGGTTCCGTCCTGCAATTCCACGATGTTGTGACAGATCTCGAAGGCGGGGTTTTCAAGGGGAGGTGAGAAGTTGGTCGGTTCTGTCCACGACCGACCGCCGTCAGTGGACCTGATCGTAAATAACTCCAAGGGAACGAAACCAAGTGTCTCACGGCTGACGATTCCCTCCTCTGGATCATCACGAAGAAAGCGGATTCCAAAACCCACTAGGCTACCATCATTAAGTTTCGTTAGACGAACAGAACTGGATGTGAGCGAGTCAACGGGATCATCGAAGAGGTGGCCTTGCCGGGTCCACGTGTTGCCTCCATCCCTCGATCTGGAGAGATAAGTTCGGTAGTCGAGGCTTTCCACACCTTGGCCTATATCATAGCTGCAGAGGAGTTCGCCATCCTCGAGTTGCACCAGTGTTGGATGAAATGCCTGACGGCTCTCTAGGTAGGGTTTGGGGTTTGAGAAGACGAGACCTGTATCCGTGCATGTGATCATCTAGATACCCAGTTCTATGTCGACTCGGTGAATGCGAGGCGTGTTAAGGGAGGGTTTCGTTCCCAGGGACAGCCGATACTGTGCCCATTCCTTCCTGTGTTGGTGGGTAACCTGGCCGTCCCCAAACCATGAATTTTCACCATCGATCCCGATCCACAGGGAGTAGTCCAATTTGTCTTCCGTATCTGTAAACCGCAATTGCATTCTCTCCTAGGTACCGGCTGGTACTACGCCCTTCACATGATACGCATTTGATTGCCGACTTTTCAGGAAGTTGGTAAGGTGTCGAGTAGTAGAATTCCTCCTGACCTCTGTCCATCAAGTTTCCTGGTTCAATTGCGGTCATCCCGCGTGGACCTGTTGTCGGCAGCTTCGTGATGTTGTCGCACCAAAATCCTGATGGGCCGTTCCACTAGATCGCTGAATGACCTACGTGGTCTCCCTCAACCTTGTGATAGGCGATCGGGAGATCCGGGTATCCATTTTTGTTCAGATTAGTAGCTACGCAGCCAGATGCGGATTGGGTGAAGACTCGGGTTCTGTCTTCGGCTGAAAATCCTGATCCGGCTCTGTTCCAGTACAGATACGAGTCAACGTCCCGGACACGGCCGTCGTGATAAGAACAGACGAAGAGGTCCAGCAATCCATCCTGGTTGAAGTCAGTGAGACACATTGCGTTTACGGCATTGGCTGGGAGAAGTGTGCGACGGCTTTCACAGATCCCTTCGGGTCCATTCACATTTAGATATAGACGAATGAGTCGTGCGGGGATCCCGGAGAGGGAATGTGGCCACCCAGGATGAGGTCGGGATAGCCGTTCCCATTCAGATCGTATTGATGAATCCGTTGGAGGACTCCCCCGCAAGAGACGCAAAGATTGTGTCCCACATTGCCAAAAGTACCCTGGCTGAATGCCTCGAATCCAATTTTCAAACAGTTTTGTTTCCTATGTCTGAACGGTTCTGGGGCTAAGATTTCAATCGGTAGTCGACCAACTCATCCGTACCCTGCCAGATGATGCCATTGTGACCCAGTTTTTCTGATCCCTCACGAATCTCTATGATCGCGTCTTTTGGCCATCCGCTACCGTGAAGGATCGGGTAGGAGGGGACCTGGTCGGGGAGGGATGATCGTGCCTTTTTGAGGTCATGAAGGATAACCTCTGTCAAAGGTATGCTTTGCGCAAGGTCTTCCGGGTCCTGGGCGTTATAAGCCGAAATCGACTCCGGCATACCAAGGCCATCGTATCCGGTAATCGAGTAGACGATCTGCATGGCATCCCGCTCGCAAAGTTCAGGATGAATTTCCTGAATAAATATCGCCCACTCAATCAAGGTCAGGCTTACGAACTGGTAGATGTGAGATACAAGCGGGCTGGCAAAATCCGCGAAGTTTGCCCAGTCCCCATGATTGTGTCCCATGAACAGGGATAGCGAAGCAGGATAGGTATCTGTCCCAAACAGGATGTCCGGATTTGCATCCTGGACAGCTTCCCGGAATCGGCCCAAGTTGTGTCCGAGGAGACCTGACCGGAATCTGAACCAGTCCAGCAGTCCGGGATCCAGACCCAGCAGGTGAAGGATGTCCAGGGGACCCAATCCGCCATTTGCTCCGGAAACGAGGTGTGACATGTCGGTTTCGCGCAGTCTCTGGTGCGCCGACCTCAGGGATCCGACCATTCTGGGCATGTCATAGCCCATGTTGTTCGCTTCATTCTCGCAGGCATCGCAGGTGCACGCGAACAGGCCACGTGGGAACGAGCCCATCGGGAAACGTGCATGGGTGATGTCGAGGCCTTGCACACCGTAATGGCTGGCCAAGTGACAATAAACGGATTCGTACCAGTCGTTGGTGAGGGTATTTGAGGGGCAGAACATGAGTCTTCTAAGTGTCCACGACCCCCCACAGATCCAGACGTCGCATCCGGCTTGATGGGCAGTGTCAATACATTTCCGAAACATCGCGTCGTCTCCTCCGACTGTGACGCTCGGGCCGATCGATGCACGGACACGATCGAATTCGAGTGGATCCACGAGCCCACCGTCCATATGCCTGGCAACCAGGCGGTGTAGACAATCGTCCGAGAGCGGCACACCGTCATACGGGCTCTTTTCATTCACAACTTGAGGAAGTTGGCCGCTAAAACCGATGATTGCGAGATTCAACCCGATATCGTCACGGAGCACCTTGATGTAATCCGGGTTGTCCATAATCAGCTTCGTTGTGAGGTAGATGCCCGTCATATTCCTGTGCTGCATCACGTTTTCCTCGAGCTATTCCTTGATGTTGTTTAGTCCCCGATACTGATAGTCGAATGGCAGTTCCAAAGGAAATCCATCCTTGAACTCAATTCGCTTTCCCAGTTCAATGGATTTGTACATGGATAGACCCAGGGCAATATTCTTCATGCCGTTTATACCGCTGTTTTCCGGCTCGTGATCACCCTCAATGGAGTTCAGAAGGTCCAGGAGTTCCAGGTCATAGGCATACGCGGCGTCACATGGCAGCACTCTGGGTTCCTCGAGATCGGGATGATGGTGGAATACAGGCCCTTCCCATACGTCGAAGGACAACGTTCCTTCTGTTCCGGCGACCCAGGACCCTTTGCATGGGAATCCCACGATTCCGCCCTGTCGAATAGTTGCCTGGCCTCCCGCCTCAAAGTTGATCATCGCCTGGATAACGACAGGACTTCGATTATCCCCATAAGGCTCGTTGCCTGTAACCTCGCAGTAGGCAGAGGACGCCTCCCCCAGAATGGACCTGGTGAAGTCCAGTTCGTGGACTACGCTTTCGAGAATGTTGCCCCCGGCATATCGGGTGTCGAATCGCCAGGGGCGCCTTTCCTGCTGAGGCCCCGGCTTGCGTGGTACGTTCCTTTTGATTCCGGCTCTCCCCATCCTGTGAACCTGAGCAAGACAGGGGGTACCGATCAGGCCTTCAGCTACCAATTCCCTGATTTTCCGAAATGCACCCCAGAACCGGATACTCTGACCGACCGCGATTGTGACACCCGCATTCGAGCAGTCGTCGATCATCTGCTGACATGAAGCGAGTGTCAGCGCCATTGGCTTTTCACATAGGATATGTTTTCCGGAGGCTGCAGATTGTCTGACCAGATCGGGATGTGTGAAAGTTGGAGAGCAGATGAGGGTTAGGTTGACGTCAGAATGATCGAGGATCTCTTTAAGAGATGTCGTTGGTTGGGTACCGATTTCCTTTGCCCTCGCCTCGGCCGCATCAGGGTTCGGGTCGTACATGAATAGAACTTCGCAGTCGGGATGAGAAGCGATCACCTTGGACCACAGGCCACCCATGCCTCCAGATCCGATTACGCCTACACCATATTTCATTTCGTACCTTTCGCGTGTCATTTTTTGAGGTGCAGAATGCTGATTCCATATACGATAAGGTTTGGTATCGTGAATCTGGTGGCTGACTCTTGGGTCGAATGGACGAGGTCGGTTGGTTCTTTCATTTCCGGATAGATCCACTCGACGCGCTCAATCCCAGCTTCGGAGGGGGGCAAGCATTTTACGGTTATCGGTCCTGTGGGGATGGGAACTTCGACACAGGCGTCTTCATCCTGGAGGTAGTTGATCCAGTGAACGATCAGTTTGCTTCTGTCATCCGATAGCCAAGGTCGAACACGCACATACCAGGGAGCATCTGTTTCAAGCCATTGTCGCGTGACTAGCTGTCGAATATCGTTGGCCACAGATTGACTGAAGGTGTCGTCTGAGACAATAGGGTAGGTGGGCACTGGGGTCTCCCCGACCACGAAGGAGTTAGGTGCCCAGGGACCATCCGGAAGATACTTGTACTGACCTTTTCCATGAGACCGGGCAATGCCTCCGTGGTTATCGCAGTCACTGAACACCCCAAGGCTATCTTTCGGATGTGCCTTGCCCTCGGGATCAAACAATCCCGATTTACCTGTGAAGAACAGACTGCCACCATTGGTGACCCATCGATGCAGGTTTTCCATTTCGTCGATCGACAGCCGCTCGACTTCAGGCAGAACAAGCAACTCATACGCGTCGATGGATTCNGATAGCAAATGGTCAAGTAAGATGTTGAAGGTGAAGTGGTGATCCTCCAGAATTCGGCCAATACGTTTGAGAGGTAGGGTGGCGTCGATGCGTCCTTCCAGCTCAGCTCTTCGANGGTAGACCAGACCGATCTGAGACCAGGAGTTGACCGAATCGAAGAGTGATTCGTAATTGGATAGAAACTGTTGATACCGGTTGACGGGTCCGTAATAGTCGTCGCTTGATCTGCCGATTCCGGGTTCCGTTTCCCCACCTGGCGGCCCCGCGTGGAATGCGTACGATGCCCCCTGGTGAGCAGCCGCCTCACCGATCCACAGACGCCAGCGTTTGTAGTCGTACTTCATGATGATAAAGGGCTTGCCGTGTCCCATCGCATGCACATATCGCGCAGGCATCCCCATATCCCCTATAAATCCTTCTTTAATCGCGCTCAGCCATCGATACGGACCCTGGCTGTACCAGATGTAGTCTTCCTCTTTGGCCCATACGTTTTCCGGCAGCATGCTGCGCTCGTCCTGTGCGTTGAAGTCATATTTGTGATACCACTGGGCTACCTTGAGATCAGGTTTCAGCGATCTTCCGTAGTCGATTATCAACTCATCGAAGAACGCTTTGCGTCGTCTGTTGGCCGCGCGTGTGATTTCGATTGCAAACTGCTCCTTCAAAGGTTCCGGACAGTCCTCTCGTGGCTTGGTGAAGTCAATGACCTCTTCAGGTGACCCACCCAGAATGTCACGAAGCTGCTTATTCCCAAATGCTTGAGACAGTGAGGGCAGGAGATGGGACCTGCAATGGTTACAGGTGCAGAAACTCTCGAAGTTGTGGTGCGCGTTTAGTCCGTCCACACCCAGGTCGATCGCTTTTTTCACCATGGGTTTTAATACCGACAACCAGTTTGGATTGCACATGCATCCCGAATAGGTTTGATACGGTCTACCCGTAATGTCCCAGGATCTGATCGATCCATCTGCGAGCAATTGGTGGCCATCCTNCGGTCCACACGGCGCTTCACCGAGAATTCCCTCTCGCCAGACCCGATCCCACGAGCCGAACAACCCAAGCCCGAGCCGGTGATTTGCGTAGTGCCACGTTAAGCTGATTTGTCCAACGACAAGAGCACCGGTTTCCTGGATGTCCTGGATGAGTTCTTCCGCGTAATCTAAGTTCTCGCGAACCCCAACCAGTGGCATACCGACCCAGTACCGNTCGGCCTCCGGATCATCNCCCAACCCATAGAAGAANGGCCCGAAATTNCCGGATTGGACGACCTGGATTCTGGCCAGCCTCACGTGATCTAGAAACCTGTCTCGTTCATCCGGTCCGGGCAGTGTCCAATGCTCCACCATCCGATTGAACCAAATCTCATTCTTGGATTTCTGCTCTGCCATTTGATTCACCCAATTCACCATAATCGCCCGCTGCCGCCTGCGACTACCACCGGTTTCCCCATCCCTTTGGACACAGCTTTACCACGAGACTCATCCGCCTGTCTCGGTTTTNACTCAATCCTAATGCTTCGAACGTGTCACCTCCACCCCCAACAACTCTTCCCAAACCTTCACCATGGCTGCCTTGTTCTCGTGACCGAACCCCTGACTCAACGCCGCTTCGTAGGTCTTCATAGCGGCCTCAGCCAGCGGCAACTGAATCTGTTCCTTTGCCGCTAGCTCAAAGACGGTGTCCATGTCTTTCCTGGCCTTCTCCATGGGGTATCCCGACTCAAAATCTCTGGAGAGTGCGAGTCTTGAGAAGTGGTCAAACCCATAGCTTTGACCCGATCCGGTGTTTATCACCCTTCGGACCTTTTCCGGGTGCAGCCCGAACTTGGTTGCNAAGGGGAGAAGTTCAGACATGGCCGCGATGGAGATATTGAACAGGATGTTGTTGACCATCTTGGTGAGTTGGCCATTGCCCGATACGCCCATATAAGTCACATCTGTTGCCATTGTTTTCAGAAGTGGCGCAACGGTCACGAAGGCTTCCTCTTCACCTCCTGCCATAATGGTCAAACTTCCATCTTGGGCACGTGCCTCCATTCCNGAAACCGGCGCGTCAATGAACTGTGCACCGGTTTTCGCCACTTGGGAACAGATCTCCCGGGTCGCTATGGGATGTGTCGTTCCACAGTCCGCGAGAATCTGCCCCTGTGAGAGGTCCTTGAGCAGGCCGCCTTCCCCGAGGATCACGGATCTGACCACATCCGCATCGGGCAGAACGAGGACAATCCAACGACAGCGGATGGCGAGATCTCGCAGACCCTTGGCAGCTGTTGCTCCCGTCGCTACCAGCCCGTCCATCCGCTCCTGCCTTAAGTCGTAGACAACAAGCGGGTGCCCGCTCTTCATAACATTCCGGGCCATCCCTTCACCCATTTCTCCAAGCCCGACAAATCCTACTGTTTCCTTCATCCTATCTCCNACGTTCACTGGNTTTTACCGGCAAATAACCACAGCTGCGCCAAACCCCTCTTCCTTACGTTCTTTCCACCACCAAATCATCCAGCCACGATGTTCCAATGCCATCTTGCCTGAAGATAATGTAGATTGCCCCGATTTCCGGTGGAGGTGGCCCCTCGATTTCAACACTCACTTTTGTCCAGTCGTTGTCCCCTGTCAATTTCTCCGAACACACATAGGGATACCGCTGCGGATAGTTGTACACTCCCCACCTGAGAGCCAGACACGTTCCCCGTCCTTGAACACCATNGGTCTTTATATATCCTGTTACCNTGAACTTGACATTCGGTGTCCACCGGTCTGTCCACGCGCCTTCACTTTCGCGATCCATCACCCATTCAGATGGTCCTGCGGATCTCTTGTCGATCTTCAGGGAATACTCATCCGTACGACCCTCGGATCGACACCACTCCGTTCCCTCTCCCTCAGGCAACCAGGGCCAGGGGTCGGTATTCCCTTGTGTGGGCTCATTGAGCCTCAAACCATTCGCAAAGCTGGTCTCCCTTTCGTACAAAGGCAACTCCTCGAAACCGTTGTAGACGACTGTGGGAACAGGCTCGGCATTCGCCTGCATCTGTTTTACCTTCTCGTCGGGACACAGCCGGATTCGGAAGTGAGGACATATCGGTGCGTATAGTTCGTCTCGTGAATAGTGTCCTGCGAAGTGAACGTCGTATCCCCAATTGCACACGCCGATCGAAGTCCGCTCAGCGGTATCGCCAACAAACTCGAAGGCTAGGTTGTTCCCCTGGTCATATCCAAGAACCAGAAGTCCATCGCGCTTGAAGGTTTGCGGGCTGGCTACCCCCGTTGCCATATGATTCAGTGGCATCTGCCAGATGGTTCCATCGCCGTTTTCGGCAAGCAGATGTGTATACTTCTTATCCCACATGCCGGGAAATCCCACAGTGGGACCCGGTATATCCGAGTACCATGGATCGCAGTATTCGAACCTTAGATGTTCGTCTCTATCGAAAACTTCTGGACTGTGGATCTCGAGGTTTGCCTTGATATCGTAAACGTACGATTCGAGTTCCTGATCATAGGTCAGGGTCAGGACCCTCCGTGAAGTGGCTACGCCGCCAGGATCTCTTGTAGTGACCGTGAGCGTGAGACGATCCGAATCCTGACCGTCGATCTGAATTCCGACGAGGTCGGTGGTGGCCAAGACCTTGTGTTGAAAGACCCAGAACATCTGCACCCCGCAAACCAGGGGGCGACCGCCCGGGGCAAGTTTGAGATCGTACAGGTTCACCGGCTTGGTATTGCCGTCGAAATACCTCAGATTCTGCTCCGGTTGTTCGATTATTCGGTCGTCGAAACCAGCGATGGGCTCATCGTGATCATAAATCCAGGTATCACCAGCACATACGCCACCGTGAGTACGAAATGAGAAACAGCTCTTGTGGGACATGAATGGGTCCTCAAATCAGGGTCTGGATGGGCGATTTATGGTGGACATAATAGGCGCGAATCTGGGTGGTGTCAATGGGTATCGGGGAACAGAATGGTGGAAGATTTCATGATGTTCAGGACCGGGCATAAAAGATTTGATCCTGGTTGGAACCGACGCTATCATGCGGCATCTTGGTGGAGAGTTGGATATCGAATGGGAGGATAATTTGTCTATANNTGGCGGGCATTTCGTGACGGTGGAGCAGGTGGAGAATGCCAGGCGAAATATTGAGAGGTTTAGCTGGGCAGCAGAAGAGAGAGATACGGCGGTAGTTCATGCAGACAGATGGTTGTCGCTGTCGGACGAGTACCTGTGGGGTATGGTGACAGGGCAGATGATCGGACGCAGTACGGATGCCAGCATTTTGAAGGGTTGTCCATCTTGTAAGGATACGGGCGTTCAGGGAGGCGGGAGATTCAAGACCGATGTGGTCGGCGATCCTTGGAAGATTACGTGCAGCAGTTGCGGGGTAAATCTCCCGACCAATGACTTTGGTGCTTTCTACGATAGTGGTAAAGGAGAGGACAGTTACTTCGATCCTGCTCGGGCAGATCGACGTCTTCTTTTCAACACCGATCATCCTGATCCTGACGACCCGTTGCATCAGTTCTGTGTTGACGATGGATTTGGCTGGACTGATGATGAGGGTGAGTCTTTCAAGTTGGTTGGCTTTTATGGACACTACGGGATCTGGTCAGAGATCGGTAGAGCTGTCAAGGCGTTCAAAGAGGCCTTTTTGTTGACTGGGGATGAATCATATGCTGCCAAAGCTGGACTGATGCTTGCTAGGATAGCGGATGTCTATCCTGCAATGGATTGGNCTTTCTGGGCAGGAAAGGGGTTCTACAATTCTGATGGTCTGAGCGGCAGGGGTCGGATATATGGCAGAATATGGGAACCGGCACTGTTGAAGATCTTCACGGAGTGCTATGATGCGGTACGCGATTTATGGAATGACGAAGACCCATTGTTCGAGTTTTTGCGCGAGAAGCAGAATACCTATGACCTCCATCCGCAGGACACGGTTGAGGCACTCTGTGCTCATTTCGAAGACCATGTTCTCAGAGAGGCGGTCAACGCCATTGTCGTAGGAGATATTCATCACAACGAGCCGGGTGATCAGACGACCATGGCCATCCTTGCGATCGCGTTGGACGCGGATGACACTGACGAATGGCTGGACTGGATTTTCCAGCCCGGNTATCTGATGGGTAAAGAGCCGGTCGGCGGACATATCCCACAGCTCTTCGCAGGGGAGATCGATCGAGATGGTGTGGGCTCCGAAGCCGCACCGGGCTACAGCCTGGGTTGGCTAAGACCACCCCTTGGGATGAAGGCACTGGAGGTGCTATTGTCGTCACGCAAGGAATACACAAGGAATAGTGTGAGGGATTTCGCAAGATACGAAAAAATGTTCCTCGCACCGATCCGGTTGACCGCCCAGGGAAAGTTTGTGCCGTCTATTGGAGATTCGGGTAGCACCGGCAGTCCCGGGTTGGGGGGCATCACGGTTGACCACTGTATGGGTGGCCTGGAGCGATACGGAGATCCTGTATATGCACAAATGGTATATCACCTCCTCGATGGTGATCTTGCTGGTTTGCGCGGCACTATATATAGTCTGGAGCCCGAAGCCGTCCGTGACCGAATTTTGGAAATAGTAGAGCGGGAAGGTCCCCTGCGGCTGGGTACCGAGGTTATGACAGGATACGGCCTTGCTCTTCTTCGAGATGGTGAAGGTGACTTTGAGCGCACGCTATGGCTGTATTACGGCCGAAACACCAGTCACGGTCACACGGATCGCCTGAACCTGGGGCTGTACGGATTTGGTCTCGACCTCTTGCCCGATCTCGGATATCCTGAACACGCGAGGGTATGGCCGACTCGCAACGGCTGGTCGAACCACACGGTGTCGCACAACACCGTAATGGTGGATCGCAGTAACCAGAAAGGTACCTATTCAGGGAAAGTTGACTATGTTGGTATGTCAGACAACGTACAGGCCATCCGGGTATCTTCTCCGGATGTCTATCCGCAATGTTCTGAATACAACCGGTCGAGCGCGTTGATTCGTGTGAGCGCGGAAGATTTCTACGTTGTAGACCTTTTCGGAGTCGAAGGAGGAAAGTCGCACCATTTCCTGTTCCACGCCGCGGAAGGAGATGTTGCCACTCAGGGTCTCGATCTTAAACCTCAGAACGAGGGAACCTACGCTGGCAAGGAAGTGGCCTTCGGTGAGTTCTATGATGGCGAGGTTGAAGACTACGAAGGGAGCGGGTTTCAATACCTCTACGATGTCCGGCGGTGTGCGCATCCAGATGACCAGGTTGCAGTGGATTGGACTGTGAAAGATACGTGGAAATTGCTTCCGGAGTCGAAGGTTTTGGATAGACCTGAAATGACCGATATACATCTCCGCTGGAATCTACTGTCACCTCCCGGGGAAGTCTCTCTTTGCCACGGCGATCCTCCTAAGAACAAAGGTAACAATCCCAGGAGGCTCACCTACGGAGTGATAGAGAATCATAACACCGAGTCGTCGTTCCTGAGCATGATCGAGGCCTACAGGTCGAAGAGGATTGTTGAAGAGATCAGTGAATTGGAGGTCAGTGGGGGAGGCGGTGCGAGAGCTGTGCAGGTAATACTGATCGGCGGGCGCAAAGACACAATCGTGTTCGGCGATGGTCAGAACCGTGTGGTGGACGAACGGTTGGTGTTTGACGGGTTGTTCGGCGTGTTCTCCGAAGGCGACGACGGCAGTGGTTGGGCGACGCTGGTTGGCGGGTCGGTACTGGCCACAGGAGGCCAGGGGGTATCTTCCGGCGTTCCCACCTGGTGGGGCACGATAACAGGTTTCAGCGACGGGGTCCTAAAGACAGACGCGACGCCTCCAGACGGCATCGATTTCTCCGGAGATTTCATTTCGATACAAAACGAGAACGACCGGGATGCCACATACCTCATTCTTGGTGTATCGAACGATGGAGAGGATANTACTATCCAGGTCGAAGATGGTGATTTCGTAAGGGGGATGGTAGACGACCTGGACTACACAAAGGGCTATCTCTACGACTTCGGTATAGGTCAGGAATTCCGTGTGGTCTTAACCAATTCCACCCAGTGGTGATCTACCTTTGTCTCAAAGCACTGTGGTAAATCTTCCCCCAACAATTGGCCCGGTTCGTGTCCGGCTGCGCGCGGTTCCCTCGTTTACCNACCCTGTTACGCAAACCTGCCGGCAAAGGCACGAAATCTGGTGGGTCCAGTGATACGATTCGCACATCGCCTCTGGCTCCACGCCAAACGGCGAAACTTTACAACTTTTCAGCGATGTGGTTGAAAAGTGTGTTGACGAAGACAGGAAGTGAGAGGAAGGTTTAATCTTCCGGTCTTTGATTCCAGTGGAAGAATCCATCTTGTAGAGGAGGGGAATCAGTGAACGTAGTGCCCGACAAATTCATCCGGGTGAAGCCCGAATCAATGAGAGCATTCATTTCAAGTATGTTTCTGAAAGTGGGAATGTCTGATCAGCACGCAGGCTTGATGGCGGACCTTTTGGTGGCAACGGATCTTCGCGGAGTTTTCAGCCACGGAACACGGCAGTCAGCGGGATATCTTCGAAACTTAAAGGAGAGGAACCTTAATCCGAAACCGGTTACAGAGGTGGTTCAGGATTCTCCTGCTACTGCCGTCATCGATGGGGACGGAAGCCTGGGTCACATCGCGTCTTGGGAAGCTGCAAATCTTCTGGTCCGAAAGACTAGGGAGATCGGACTGGGTGCAGTGACAACGAGAAACCATCACCATTTCGGTAGTGCCGGCAAGTACAGCCGTGTGGCGTCCGATGCTGGTTTCGTAGGGTTCGTGGTGTCTTCGCATGTTAGGCGATTCCAACCGGAATCTTCTCTGGGTTCCGCTGGTGGGGCATCACCGATGAGTTTCGCGATCCCCTCCGGCTGTGAGCCCCCTCTGATTCTGGATATGGGCACATCGTTCGTCTTACCAAGGTCCATGGATTTTGAGGAGATCTTTCGGCAGATGCCTTCAGTCTTTTTCAAGAGTCTGGGCCTGGGAACGGTTTGCCATGCCCTGGGCGGACTCATGGCGGGCATTCAGTCTCTTGATGATGGGGATTCCAATTGGCCCGCGGTGAACCAGGGCTCCTTCATGATGGCGATCGATCTCTCACGGTTTGCATCACCGGAGACATTCAAGAGACAAATGGATCAGTTCATTCGCGATGTGCAAGCCCTCAAGCCGTTTCCTGGTGAGGACAGGACACTTCTCCCAGGTCACCTAGAGTGGGAACGCACCAAAGACTGGGCGATCGAAGGGATCCCGGTCGGCGAGGCGCATCGAGAGACGCTGACAGAAATCGGAGACGAGCTGGGTGTAGATACTCCTTTTTGACTTGGGTCATCGCCGATCAGCTTATATAATAACGCCTATTCAGTTCTCATCCAAGGAGCGGACAATGTCCATGCGATTTGCACAGTACGGGATCTCTCATGCGCACGCACGGGGGAAAGCTGCCGTGATGAAGGCCAATCAGGATGTGGAGTTTTGTGGGGTCTTTGAACCNGATGCAAATGTACGGGAGTCTATGGGAAGGAACGAAGCATATGAAGGTATTCGTTGGTTCGCGAGCAAAGAGGAGATGCTGGAAGACGAGTCCATTTTGGCTATCGCCGTTGAGGGTACGGTCGCTCAGAACCTGGCGTTTACAAGACAGGTTCTAGAACACGGCAAACATGCTTGGCTGGACAAACCTGCAGGTGATGATTGGGAGGAGTTCAAGGCTCTGATCGACCTGGCGAAGAGGGAGGGTTTGCTCGTACAGCTGGGCTATATGTTTCGCTACAANGCGGCGTTTCAGTTCATCCTGGACTGCGCACACTCGGGCCGACTGGGACGTGTGTTTTCAGCAAGGGGCAGGATGTCCACAACGGTTTCCCAAGCGAAAAGAGCATCTCTCGCTGTTCACGATGGAGGAATACTCTTCGAATTGTTGTGCCACCTGATGGATATTGTCGTGGCGCTCTTTGGCAGGCCAGACAGGGTGACATCCTTTCTGCGCAATGAGGCGGGTTCTGTTGCAAATTTCATGGACAATACGGCTACTGTCTTTGAGTATCCAGATGCGATGGCGATTCTGGAGTCATGTGCAATTGAAGTGGAGGCATTTCCTTCCCGTCGTTTCGAAGTCTACGGAGAATCGGGTAGCGTGATAATGGAGCCGCTGGAACCTGATCCGAGTATCCGTTTGTGTCTGGATGAAGCGAGAGATGGATTCCAGAAAGGCTGGCAGGACGTCCCTGTGTCGGTGGAGCCCAGATACGTGGGTAGTTTAAGGGCGTTTGTGGCTGACATTGAAGGCACAAAGGAACCAGACCGAACACTGGACCATGAATTGGATGTTCAGGAAACAGTTTTGCGNGCGGCAGGCATCAAGACGCAATAGAGTTCGGGTCTTACGGTTCGGTTTGTNCCCCAGTGATGCACANGTGAAATTAAACGACACGCTTCCTTTGGGAGGGTGTCGTTTAATTTTTAGATTCCTTCTGGAAATATGCTANAAGTATGGCGTTGTCGGCGTCGAAACTATGTGTTGGTTCGAGGTTGGTACAGGGTTTGAAGGTATGGGTTGCCGGCCATCCGTCAGGGTTGACGACAGTTTACGGTCTGGTTATACTCCCGCACCAACCCAAAATCAATGAGGATATTAATGAAGCGTCTAGTTCTATTTCTGCTCCTATACCTTTCAATTTCAGGTCAAACAGGCGCAGCTACACTGAGTGGCACCGTGACAGACAGAAAGAACGGTGAGTCTCTGCCGTATGCCAATGTTGTGCTGAAGTGGAGTGGCGAACCCTTGGGTGCCCTCAGCAATGTGGATGGCTATTTCGCGGTTAAGAGTATAGTCCCCGGCAAGTATGTTCTGATTGTCACCTATGTTGGATACGAGAGCTTTGTAGACACCCTGGTTTTCAGTGGTCAGGAGGAAGTGGTCAAAGACGTAGCCCTTTTTTTGGAACCAATCCTGACTGAGGAGATTCTTGTCGAGGCAGACCGGTTCGAGGAAGAGCGCGTCGTGCAGACGGGTTTTATTACCGTTGAGACACGGCAGCTTCAGCAGCTCCCTGCCATTGGTGAGACGGATGTTCTAAGGGGCCTTCAGCTCCTGCCGGGTATCCAGGCGGCATCGGACATTAGCAGTGGGCTGTATATCCGAGGGGGTGGGCCGGATCAGACCTTGATCCTGCTCGACCAAATACCACTATACAATCCCTCCCACGCTTTCGGGTTCTTTTCGACTTTCAATCCGGACGCAATCAAGGATATGAGTCTCCATAAGGGAGCCTATCCCGCACAATATGGGGGAAGATTAGGGTCCGTCCTCGATGTGCGGAACCGGGACGGCAATCGTAAAGGATTTGAGGCAACCGGTGGAGTTAGTCTGATTTCTACCAGGCTGACCCTAGAGGGACCCGTCAATAAGGGATCGTGGATGATTTCAGGTAGACGTACCTATCTTGAACCCATCCTCTCGGCGATTCGAAATGACAGCACAGAGGTGCCCAGGTACTTCTTCTACGATACGAATGCGAAGTTCAACAAAGATTTCAATGACCGGAACAAGGTTACGGTAAGCGGCTACTTCGGTCGTGACGATATGAACTTTGACCTGGATGAGGGCAGCTTCATCAAAATACGATGGGGAAACACCGCTGTAACTGGTAAGTGGACGCATGTGTTCACACCTGCCATTTTCGGGAATTTCATGGTAGCCGGCAGCAAGTACACCAGTTCCACGTCGCTCAGCTTTTTTGAAACGCCAATCGAGTTCTCCAATAGCATCCAGGATCTCTCAATCAAGGGCGATCTTGATTTCTTCGCGAGCAGCCATCATTCGCTGAATTCCGGCTTCCTGGCTACATGGTACGATTTTACATTCCGTCAGAGCTTTAATCAAGACGAACAATTGAATCTGTCGGAGAAATCCTTTCTGCTCTCTGCGTACATCCAGGATCTCTGGCAGATAAGGCCCCGCACCAGCCTGAGGCTTGGCGTCCGGTCGGATTACTTCAGCGAAGGGGAACGGCTGCATATCGAGCCCCGAATCGCTTTGAGTCACCAGCTCAACCCCAAGGTGAGATTGAAGCTTGGTGGTGGGCATTACCATCAGTACCTGCAACTGGTGACGACCGAGGCCTTCAGTGGAGGAGATTTCTGGGTGCCGTTGGATCAAACGGTTGACTCGGGTAAGTCATGGCAGGGAGCTTTGGGATTCGAGTGGGAACCTTCCCGCAGGTATCAGGTTACGGTTGAGGGTTATTATCGTGATCTGGAAAACCTTGTTGTACTGGACAATCGCGTGGCCGGAGATACAGACGATACCACCAGCGAAGATGTCTTTATCTCGGGCGGCAAGGGGTATGCTACCGGCGTTGAGTTTTTCATTCAGAGAAGGACCGGGGCATTGACTGGGTGGATAGGATACACCCTTGCCTGGACTAGACGAACTTTTCAAGAGCTCAATCAGGGCAAGCAGTTTCCCCCGAAGTANGACCGTCGGAATGACCTTTCTTTCGTGACGAGCTATGCNGTAGGACGGTGGAGTTTCGGTGCGAATCTGGTCTACGGGACCGGTCAGGCATTTACTCCTGCGAGCGGCAGATATTATCTGAGGTCACCCGCCACAGGCATTTTTGAGCAGCGCGTGCTTCCGGCGGATCGGAATAGCGCGCGTTTGCTTCCATATCACCGCTTGGATCTCAGCCTGAATAGGAAGATCGGGTGGTTTGGCTCAGACTCGGAGATCTTTCTCCAGGTGTTCAATCTCTATAATCGAAGAAATGAATGGTTCATCACATACGACCCGAATCGTGACGGGGCGGGGGCGGATGTGATCAAGATGCTGCCAATCGTGCCCACGCTGGGCAAAAATTTCAGGTTCTGAAGGAGTAATCCGAGGAGTGACGGGATGGGTTCGACCCAGAGATGGCTGCTTGCCGGGGTTTACTTCCTTTTGTTCTCCTGTGCTGCCGAGAGAAAGCCGGGAGAGCTGCTTGGGCCTTCGGAGGAAGGCGTTCTGGTTGTCGATGCCCTTTTGCTGGTGGATCAGCCGTTACCTGATTTGTACATTAGGAAAACGATAGGTCCCAGTAAACCTTGGACGGCGGAGTTCGTTCAGGTTACAGGTGCCCAGGTGGAAATTCGGCAAGGTGACCGCGTGTTCTTTTACCAGAACGCAACCGGAACAGGACGATACGTCCCTGCAGGTATCCCACCAATCGTTGAACCGAATACCACATATGAACTGAAAGCCACACTTGATAATAAACAGGTGCGAGGAATTACGATTACGCCGTCCAGATTTAGAATCGAACGCGCGGTTCTGGTAGACGAGGAGACACTGGTAGTAATACGTGAAATGAAGACCTTTGACGACGGGGAAGATGCCGTTTTCAACAGTCTGGAAAACCAGGTGAATTACCTTTCGGGGTTACTGGAAGCACGATTCCAGGCCATCGATGTACCCGCCTACCAGGTGGGGATTCAAAGCCTTGATTTGGATTCAGAGCGTGTCATCGGAGCCGACTTTCTGGATGAAGAGGATTATGCTGATTTGGAGCGACAGGAGAGTTCCCCGCCACTGGAGGCGGAGGATGGGATCCTTCGCCTGCCGTGGTTTGCTATTTACTTTGGCGGTCGCCATATGATAAGAATTTATGCACTGGATAAGAATTGGTTCGATTTCACCAGATCCAGCCCACTGGAAAATGAAGGTGGATTCGTCGGCAGCCTCGCCGGTGACAACTTCGAACGCCCTATCTTCAACCTCGAGGGCGGCATAGGCCTCTTCGGCTCTGCCTCGGTTGACTCCGTAGGCTTCTTCGTCCTACCCCGGCTATAAGTTGATCTTGGAAATGCTGTCGCACCTTTGCCCAAAGTGGAGAACTTGCCCCCGGTTGGAACGATCTCCCGCTTACGGCCGCCAGCCCCTGATGGCTCGAACCCAACGTTTCTCCTCCGGACCTGAACCCCAAAAAAGTAAAACAGCCCGGCGGTCACCATTACCGCCGGGCATGATCGTTCTCTTGGATCGTCCCGTCTATTCCAACGGCCTTCCGAAATCCTGTACGAATATCACAAAGTCTGCGAAATCCACGCGTCCATTTCCGCTGAGATCATATGTGGAATTGTCGCTGTTGAATGCCCCCGCAAATGCGATGAAATCAGTTAGGCTGATCTGATTGTCGCCATTGAAATCGGACTTAGGTTTGGCGTAAACAACAATTGCCGTGCCGGACACGCTTAGTGTAGCAACGCTGTTTTCAGGATCGTTGCTGAGGATGTTGATGCTTCCCGAGAAATCCCCTGCCAGTGCTTGAGTGAGTTCAAAGGTGAGGACATGGGACTCTCCAGGGGGCACCACAAAGCTGACCTCCGAGAATACCAGAGGGAGGTCCGACTGTAGCTCAGTCACATTGAGTGTACCCTTTCCATCATTCTGAAGGGTCAGACGCATTTCAGATTTCCGACGGACCTCCACGTCACCCAGCGAGAATTGCTCTGTGGACAGCACCATTTTCGGCGTCTCGAGGACTTCGATGATATTGTGAGTTTTGTTCGCATCAAGATTCTCGAGTGTCTGAATAATGCCGCTAGGCCAGTGGATTTTCACCAGGTCAGCTTCCCGTTTGATACCCAATCCAAAGGTGAGCCACAGGCTGTTCTGCGAGAAGCTGCTGGCACCGCTGGCCACATCCTGAGTCTGTGTTTTTCCATCGTTGGTGACTTTGATCTTTGCGCCAATTGCACTGCGGTTGCTGATGGTTCCTTCCAACTTGAAGCGAATCCAGTTGTTGGTATCGTATTTTTCCGTGAACAAGAGGGGATAGCTTCTGAACGAACTGTGAGCACCATTTGCGACGAACAGGTCCACGTGACCGTCGTTGTTGACGTCACCGGCCGCTACTCCTACCGCAATTGTCGGCGTACCGCTTTCGTCAATGGTTCTCAAACCATATTCGTCCGTTCCTTCTATGAAATTCTTGTTTCCGTCGTTGATGAATAGATGCCCGGGGTTGTTGTAGGAGTTCAACATTTCAAAGTTGCCGACGTAATACAGGTCCATATCCCCGTCATTCTCGATGTCCGTGAAGACAGTGCCCCATCCGAAATGCCAGGGAGAAAGTTGCAGATTCTCGGAGATATTGAGGAAGGTTCCGTTGCCGTTGTTCCTGAAAAAGGCGTGGAGCAGGTATTCCTGCTTCCCCTTCACGTCAACAAACCCGTCTCCCACATTGGTAACGAAGAAGTCGAAGTCTCCGTCAAGATCGTAGTCCGCGAATGCCAGTCCCATCCAGCTTCCAGTTAACCCGAGACCTGCCGAGCGGGTGACGTCTGTGAATTTCAGGTCGCCATCGTTGCGGTAGAGGATCACGGGAGACCATTCATCCGGTTGGGCGATGCCCTGGTCATTGGCAGTGAACAGATCCATGTCGCCGTCGTTGTCATAGTCGCAAAACCGCACTGCCCAGGTGTATGTGGCGGCGGTGCCTGTTTGCCCAGTAATATTTGTGAAGGTGAGGTCCTGGTTGTTCAGGAACATTTCACCACTGCCTTTACCGTAGGTGAGATCGGCCCCGGCAATGTAGAGGTCGACATAACCATCGTTGTCTATGTCGGCAAAGGCAGGGGACGAGGAAAAAAACCTGGAGGTGATGCCTGCAGATTCGGCGATGTCGGTGAATGTCCCGTCCCCGTTGTTCAAATACAGATAGTTCTTGAGGTTGTTGGCCACGCAAATGTCCGCGTCTCCGTCGTTGTCGATGTCGGCAGTTGCCACTCCATGGCTTTCCGCACGGCCAGCGACACCAGCTTGGCCGGCTACGTCGACGAAGTTGCCCTTTCCATCATTTTCCAGCAGATAATTCTTGTTGAGCCCGCCGTTTGCGAAGTAGATGTCGAGGTCACCGTCATTGTCGTAGTCGAACATCGCCGCACCCGGAATCCCTCCCATGAAATCCAGAGCTATGCCGTGGGGAAAGGGCAGTTTCTGGCCACTTTGTGCGTGGCCGGAAGAGGCCGTAGCCAGAACAAATATGGCGAACAAATAACTCAGGCGTCCGTACCGACGCATAAAATCTCCTCCGGGTCAGTGCTCTGAAACACTCCCGGCGGGTTTCAGTGAATTCGGTTTTTAAACAATACCCTAAGTTTTGTTGGCCCAATGATGCTCGGGCTGACTGAAAATAAGCTTAAATAGGGGTTTGTATCAACCCGTGCAATGCTAAGTTACGCCCACCCGTGGACCCCATGCCCACCTCCAGGGAACCAGATGAGGTCCACCAGGAAGGATACGAAGACGCCTGTTGCCCGTCCAACAATGATGCCGAAAAAGAGAGGGCGGAATCTGCGATACATCTGGACGCCGCCTACTCGCATCACAATGGCCTTAAACATCCATACGATAAGGATTGCGGTAATTTCATGCAGAAGACTTGTGGTGGTGACTATGAAGCCAACAGGATGAATCGGCCACCAGGGCAGCCGGTAACGCAGCGTGGTGAAGAGTGCCATAAGCAATCCCCCGAATCCGAAGAGCAGGAGACGTTCCCAGGATGCAGGCTCTGGCGACTTGATTCGCGTTACGATGCCGTCGTATAATCTGGGTGCGTATCGGGTGAAAGGGTACTCAGTAAAGTTGAAAGCTCCATGGGAGTAACCCAGGTAGAGAACCATGACGACATTGATGGCCAGTGCGCAAAGCACACCGAGGAGCAGTACCCAGAATATTTTTCTTCTGTTGCCCCCTATTCCGTCAATGGCCTTTGCGCCTTGAGAGAGGGCCGGCATGAAATACATCCAGCGTGTGGCGTGCGATGTGGAAGAGGCAGTGAGTGTTTGTGCAGACAACGTCTCAACGCCCAGGATCTGGAACCCGGCATCCAGAGGACTGGTTGGTATGCCCAGATAAAGCGTGCCGGATTCACAGACAAACCTTGCAAGTGCAAGGTAAATGACAATGGAGGCGGGGATTGTGATGGCCATCAGCCGGTAGTCCACGCCCGCCTGATGGAGCCAACCGATAACATATAGATTACCTAGAATCAGGCCTATAACCGCCGATCGATAGGACAGAATCTCACGCGTATCATCCACCTCCGGATCGTTTTTGAACGCCTTGCGGAAGACTTCCTTCAAGTGGTGCCTGGCTGCCCACAACCCCCAACCCACGAACACAAAGAGCGCCCCAAGGCTTTGCCACTGAATGAGCGGGTCGCCCCAACCACCGCCGGAAGAGTGCATCCGACCCAGTTGAAATCCTGTCTTTCGGATGAGGGCAATTTGGGACATCAACAGGAAATGGAAGAACCATATGGAAAACAGGATTTCAAGTTTCACGAAGTAGCCGAACCCTATGGTGTAAGTGTTGATGTGAGTCAAAAGGGGGGGGAAAAGACGCCCGAAGTAGAAGAGACCTCCGTTGGGGCTCATGTGGATCCTAGGCCATGTCGGGCGAAAGTAGGCGACCATATTCCAGGCGATGATGCCGAACGCCAGGCCAAAACCAACCCAGAAGAGCGACCCTTTAAACAACTCAGGCCACTTTCGATTTCCTGAGCTGTCTGTCACGTCGTCCACGACTTCAAGAATCGGTGCCAAGAGGGGATAGTCAAGTCGCTCGTGTTCGACCCATTGCTTTCTCATAATGACCACGATGCAGAGGCAAATCGCGAATCCTGCCAGAATGAACGTGAGCCACCAGAACAAAGGGAAATACCAGACATTCCAAGGGATCTCGGCGCCGGGAGGAAGGCCCTCGTAGAGCAGTGAGGTCTGTTTCCCCTCGTTCGTGGGATACAGGAATGAAGGGAGATGAGGTTGAACGAAATCAATCCAGCCGTTTTCAGGTGTGCTCCGGTAGTAGGGTACGGCCATCAATCCAAGCCAGATGCCCGTGAGCCCCCTTGCAGGTATCATGCCGGCGATCAGGCCCATGGCTAGAATCACCAGAATCTCAGATGAGGAGAGGGCATGAAGTTTGGTTCGAGCATGGATCAGGAGATTCGTGGTAAAGATCAGCATTACGACAACAAAGCAGGATACTGGCAGGTGGGTAATGTTGACGGCTGAGGTGTTTGCGGCGGTTCGCGAATACGTGATCCAGCCGCTGATCATCAGAGATGCAAGTATACCGAGACCGACTGCACGCAAGGTGATGCGCTGCGGCTCCGGACGGAGCGGTGTTTCGATTTCAGGTAATGCCATTTGAGACTCTCTGTGATGGATTGTGGATCAGGCCCACCCGTGCACCCAGTGTCCACCCCCGGGGAACCAGATGATATCCACCAGGAAGGAGGTGAGGACGCCGGCGGATCGGCCGACGATGATGCCGAAGAACATCGGGCGAAACCGTCGGTAGAGTTGGACGCCACCGATGCGCATTACGATCGCCTTGAATGTCCACACGACCAGCAACGCAGTGATTTCGTGCAGCAGGCTTGTGGTGGTTACTATGAATCCCACTGGGTGGATAGGCCACCAGGGCAGCCTGTAACGCAAGAAAGTCAGCGTGACCATAATCAAACCACCAAACGCAAAGAGGGCAAGCCTTTCCCACGATGGAGGTTCTGGAGATTTGAGAGCGGCTACGATGGCGTCGTATCGCCGTGGTGCATACAAGTGAAAGGGGTATTCCACAAAATTGAATGCTCCATAGCTGTAGCCCAGATACAGGACCATAATGATGTTGATTGCCAGTGCGGTGAGCAGTCCGACGAGGATTGCCCAGAAGAGGGTCTTCCGACTGCCACGCACACGGTCTCCGGCCTTGGCTCCCTGTGAAAGGGCGGGAGTGAAATACATCCACCTGAGGGCGTGGGTGGTGGTGGACGCGGTGAGTACCCGGGCGGATATCGTCTCTGTTCCTAGAATCTGGTAACTTACGTCCAGGGGGCTTACAGGTAACCCGAGAAATAGGGTTCCCGATTCGCAGACGAACCGGGCAAGTGCGATGTAGATGAAGATGCCGGCTGGAATGGTGATGGCCATCAGCCGGAATTCTACGCCCGATTGGAACAGCCAGGCAATGATGTAGAGATTGCCCAGGACAAGTCCGATGACGGCTGTTCTATAAGAGAACATTTCGTTGGAATCGTCAACATTAGGGTCATCCCTGAACGCCTTCTTGTAGACGGCGGCCAGATGGTGCCTTGCGGCCCAGAGTCCCCACCCGACGAATACAAAGAGGGCACCCAGGCTTTGCCACTGAATTAGGGGATCACCCCAACCACCCCCGGAGGAGTGCATTCTTCCTAACTGAAAACCGGTTTTCCGGATAAGGGCAATCTGGGACATCAGAAGAAAATGAAAGAACCAGATGGAAAATAAGATTTCCAGCTTGACGAAGTATCCGAATCCGATAGAGTATGTGTTTAAGTGCGTGAGCAATGGCGGGAAAAGTCTGGCGAAATAGAAGAGACCGCCATTCGGGCTGACATTGATCCGTGGCCAGGTAGCTACGAAGTAGGTTACGATATTCCACCCGATGATGCCGAATGCAATGGCAAAGCCGGTCCAAAATAGCCTGCCTTTGAAGAGGTTCGGCCATTTGCTGGTTCCCTGGACATCCTCCATATCTTCGATCATCTCGGTAATCGGAGCCACGAGCGGATAGTCAAGGCGTTCATGTTCTATCCACTGTTTCCTGAGGATTACAACGATGCAGGCACAGACGCTGAAGCCGGCGAGGATGAGTGTGAGCCACCAGAAAATGGGTATAGCCCATACGTCCCAGGGAATTTCAGCTCCGGCCGGAAGGCCCTCGTAGAGCAGTGTTGTCTGTTTTCCATCGTTGGTGGGATACAGGAAGTCCGGTAGATGGGGCTGGACATGCTCAATCCATCCGTTCTCAGGTGTGCCACGGTAATAGGGTGCTGCCATCAAACCCAGCCAGATACCCGTTAGGCCTCTTGCAGGGATCATGGCCGCAACCAGACACATAGCAAGCACGGTCAACATCTCGGAGGGTGAGAGTCCCTTACTGTTGGTATATTTTCTGTAGAAGAGGTTTACGCTGGTGATGAGAATGAAGATCGCGAAGAGAGATACTGGTAGGTGGGTGATATTCACATCGGAGGTTGTGGCACCGGTTCTTGCGTAGGTGATCCACGCACTGATCAGGGCCGATGCCAGGATGCCAATTCCTACGCCCCTAATCGTTATTCCAGAAGAAGTTGATGCGTACGGTTTCTCTTGGGTTTTTGCAAGTGCCATTCGAAAGTGTTTCCGTTAAATTCTAGGTGTTCGTCAGAATTTGGGAGGTGAATATCGGCCTCATCCTGAGCTTTAAAGGAGTTAAAATATAGACTTTAGAAATTCAGGTCAAGGAATGAAGAATATTAGGCTGAGAATTGCAGCGATCCTCAAGGTCATTCTATGCATGTCATCACCATGTTTGGGCGCAGACTATGGGTTTCTGTCGGAAAGAACGCTGCTTGCCAATTACAACAACGAGATCGGGAAACAGGGTCGACGGGTCGACCTGGAGTCTTCTGGGGATCGCCAAAGGCGGAGACCTTGAGGAGCATAGAGTGACCCAGATAACCGCCCACAATGCCTTTTGGTTCGCCTGGACCACATTTTGGCGAAACACCGGTGTCTCCTGAGATTCTAATCACACCCTTCCATTAGATCCACCTCTCGTGCTCCTGATAGGATGATATCTAGACAACCCTCACCATCGATATTCCGATCGTATAGATTCAGATATTTTTTTTTAAAAGCCTTGTAGTTTCTGGTGAATTATGTGGGCAAAAATTCTCCTGGTCTGCACACGACTTACATTGAGGAGAAGAACAAAGTGGCAGTTCTCAGTAAGCCCGCTTGAAAGAGCATAACTGGAGGAAGGTGTTATGAAACGATATTGGTTACTGTCCGCCCTCCTGATGATGGCATTTGGGATGTTAGGTTGTGGCGGCAGCAACAACAATGGTGTCGCGCCCGTTGCTGGAACAGGTGGAAGTTCCACCGGAGGGGGATCCTCATCGGGTGGGTCTACAGGAACCAGTGGAAGCAGTATCGCCAGAGAGGCACGGACAGGTGGCAACTACCTGGACGTGTTCTCCTTCCCGATCAACGACATTCTTCCGGTTCAGTGCAAGGACTGTATCCCGGCGCTTACCGATCCCCAGTTCGTTGACGCCAACGACGACGGGGCGGGATACCTCCGTGGCGATGACCTCGTGATTGGCGTGGTCATCAATGGAGAAGCCAGGGCATATCCTCATAACATCGGTTGGTGGCACGAAATCGTGAATGACAATGTTGGTGGCACGCCCATCGTTGTTACATTGTGCCCCCTTACGGGAACAGGCCTGGTGTTCAACGGAAGGGACGCCAACGATGGGACACGAATTACACTGGGCGTTTCCGGCCTGTTATTCAACAACAATCTTGTAATGTACGATCGGAGAGATCAGGAGACGCTGTATCCTCAGATGACTTATAAAGCTGTGATAGGGCCAAGACAGGGTGATCAGCTCGAACTGCTCCCAATGACCGAAACGACATGGTCCTACTGGCAAAAATTGCACCCCGACACGAAAGTACTCAGTGGTCACGCAGGTGGATATGGAATCGGGAGATACACCGTCTATCCATACACTGACGAGGGAGATTACAGACAGCAGCATGATTATATCCTGTTTCCGCTTAGTAACAGCTCCGCTGCGTCCTTCTTCGGTGCAAAGGATATGGCGATGGGTGTGCGATTCGGGGACATTGTGAAGAGTTATCCCTTCCAATCCATGCTGGATGAAGATGTGGTCAATGACTTAGTCCAGGGGGATGGCAGGATTCACAACATTGTCGTGGTGAACTACAAGGAAGCCAAATTGGCTGTCCCATTCTCACGAGATCTTGCAGACGAGGAAGGGAAAGTGACTACCCTGACCTTCCAGAAGGTGACCTCCACGTCCACGACATATCCCTTCATGATCAGAGACACGGAGACGCAGACGACCTGGAATCTTAAGGGTGAAGGCATCAGCGGACCAAACGAGGGAAAGAAACTGACGCAGTTGCCCTCCCATAACGGATTCTGGTTCGCTTGGGGGACATTTTGGCAAAATATTGGGGTCCACTAGACGCCTGTCCCAACTCAGACAGGTCTGTAAACAGTAGGCCTTCGGATGTCTTCCGGTTGCCTTTGTTTCTGGTTCGTCATCCTTGCCTAATAAAAAATTCACACATTGAGTCAAATGTTTTAAATTTCAGCGATCTTTTGGTCGGGTCAATCTTCTATATTGATCAGGGAGAAGGCTGCAACCAGACAGTAATTGCAATGGTAAGGAGTTCTTGAGATGTATCCAATGAAGTGGTGTAGTCCCTTATTGAGACGAGTCCTGCACTGCACTGTTCTGAGCCTCGTATTCGCAGGTTTTCTTGCCCTTCCCGACGAGACGTCCTGCGAGGAGTTGTCCATCCAGGAGGTGGAATCCCTCTATATTAAGGGTTTACGTGCGGAACACCGCGACACCATCAGGGCTATTGCAGAGAAGCTGGTAAACGCGGTGAAGCAATATCCAGCTCCCGCAGTCCTGCGGACACGGGCCGGGATGCTGTATATCAAATCGAGAGATCCGCATCCGGCGAGGTTGATTTTTCGCAAGGCATTGGAAGAGGATTCGACATTGATCGCTGCCCGTGTTGGGTTGGGCCAAGTCTACCTCGAAATGCTGGACAATCCCAAACGGGCGACCCGGAACCTTGAGAGGGCGATTCAAATCGATTCGACATACGCCGACGCACACTACCTCCTGGGGAGAGTCCACCTCAAAATGGGACACAAGAAGGAGGTCGAAGCTGCGGCGAGGGCTGCTTTAAGACACGATCCGGATCACGGTTCCGCGTTTATGCTTCTTGCTCAGCACCACATGAACAGAGGCAAGGTAGACCAGGCAATGTTGAATTTCAGTGAATTCTTGAAGAGGACACCAGAAGATGAGTCTGCAGCCTTCGAGTTTGCATTCATCATCCTCGATCTCGGGAAATATGACGAACTGTTCCAGATCTCGACGCTGATGGAAGACGAAACTGGTCTGCCCCTGAGGGCGCTCGCGCAGGCCGGTTGGGGAGACTATGAAGACGCACTGGATACCTTCCAGAGATACGTTGAAGGGCTGACTCAGCGAGAACGTGACGTCTATTATGACATTTCCTTGGTTGGGCTGCCTGAAGACGTCGTTGCATTTCAAAGTGTTCAACCGGAGCATCTGGAGCAGTTTCTTAGGAGATTCTGGCTTGAGCGGGATCCGTTTAAAACCACGGGCGGCACGATGCGCCGTGTAGAGCACTACCGCAGGGTTTGGCGAGCGATGACCCTGTGGGGAGACCACGTTTGGCCCTTCGATAGGAGAGGACAGGTATACGTTCGGTATGGTGAGCCGGATTGGCAATCCAACTGGCGAGAGGTCAACTCACGGGTTCCGCTGGATGTTCAGAGGGTGCAGGAAAAAATGGCCTACCAATTATATGGAAACAAGGCTCAGACGATGAGCTTCTTTGGGCCGGTATTTCCCATAAAGGCAGAACGAACGCAGGAACACCGTTTTAAGGAAACTACCGCCAGGGCCTCCTCTACGCCGCTTTCAGCAGTTGAGGAGACGGACGTCGGGCTGGAATTCTACAAACCGGTAACGGCTGGCATGGATAGGTCTACGGTGGGTTGGGAGGTGTGGATATACGCACATATTCAAAATGGACTCGAAGTGGTTTTTACCGACGAGACCTACGGTGGCAATTACGATTTCGCGCCAACCCCATCTCCCAGTTCCAGGGATATGGACGAATACGGCATGCAGCGCCAGGGACCAATGTTCAGCGTGATCAGTCGATTGCCCAATCTTGCACCTGGCGCCAGGGTGGAAAGGTTGGCGAAGGATCTGCCTGAAAAATTCGACCTGACGCATCTGAGGCCACTCGAGTTTTACTACGAAGTGCTGACATTTCGAGGTGCCAATGGTAAAGCGGATGTTCAGTTGAACTTTGGTCTACCCCTTATCCATCTGACCGTGGATGGTGATACGACCGTGACTGTAGAACGACGGATCGCTTTGATCAATGAGGCGTCGGTTGAGGCACAGAAACTGAGGGAACGCCTGAGTGTCAGGGTGTCCGAAAGCAAGGTTTCTGAGGATCAGCTCGCGATAGACCGGGTCGACCTGGAGGCCGAAGTAGGAGACTACCGGTTGGCGATGCAGATGGGACAGGTGGGGACGAATCTCCTTCAGGCGTATGTACAGGAGGTCGTCATACCGGATTACAATAGCAAAGGGTTGATTTTGAGCGACTTGCAGCTGGCCACTAGCGTAACAAAGTTGAAAGAGGGCGAAACATCGCAGTTCTCTCGCGGATCCTGGTCCATAGCACCCTCCCCTTCTAGGGCATTTAATCCTGATACTCCCCTATTCGTCTATTTCGAGATCTATAATTTGAAGAGAGATGAGTTTGGCAATTCACACTATCAGGTAGGATACGAGGTCAGGAGAGGCAGAAAAAAACAGATTCAGACCCTGGCAAAGAAAAAGACCGGTGAGTCTGTTTCGGTAAGCTACGAGCAGGTTGGAACCCGAGAAACCGAATACGACTATGTAGAGCTGGATCTGATGAATGCCAAGCCGGGAAGATATACAGTAAGAATGGTCGTAAAGGACTTGAATACCGGGCAGGAAACAGTCAGGGATGGTAAGTTTCAGGTCATGAAAGTGGACTGATACTCCCAAATTAGTAAGTCAAGCAGGTAAGTTCGGTCGAAATCCCCGGAAGGATGCGGCCGGCCAATTCTGTATATGAAAAAGCTTTGGTTGACCTCCGCATTGCGAATCGGGACTGGGGGGGCGGCTTGCTACATTATAACTTGATACTACGGTGCCTGTGCTAGGGTGGATTTGTATCAAAAAAAGCTTGACAAGTCTCAATTCAGGTTTTAGATTTCTCTCCTGATATACCTCAAATGGGGTTGACAAGGATTTCTGTACCCGTTATTTCACAATGACGAAGGCTTTAGGATACGCTTGACCAGCATAAAAACTAAGGAGGTGAGGTTAGATCGACAGATAATGCAAATGGTTAATTCGTGTTGTTCGTGGGGTGGGGTTGTGTGGAAGGGGAAGTTTCCGTCTCATTCGAGAGGGAGGTGAGTAGATGAAACTTGTTCGTATCGTTTTCTGTAGCCTGATGGCGTTGGCAATGCTAGGAATTTGGAACGGCACTGCACAGGCACAGGAAGGCAGATGGGGAATCGGGGCGTTTGCAAATTACTCTATCCCGATTACACAGATGCGCGAGCGTTTTGACAACAGTTCCAAATTTGGCGGAACGCTCAATTATGTGGCCTCGCAGTCAACCTTGATCGAGGTGGAGTATCATTACTCCAAGTTCGATAATGGTAGTCCGGCTAAGGACACATTCATTTATGCCGTTGACGGCAGTACGCAGATGAGCCCCAAAGGCGTTTCGGAAATCACCTTTAACAGTCTTGTCGTCAATGGACTGCTGTTTATGGGTGAAGAGAACTCATCGCATGGCTTCAAGGCGAAGGACTACCGATACTACCTTGCAGTTGGTGGCGGAATGTACCGCTATAAGTCTGTGAATGAGAATTTGGTTTTTCCCAGGCAATCTTCGGCCGCCATCGACCTGGATGTGGTAATGGATCCCCAGATTGACCAGCGCTACACCTTCGGCGGCAATATTGGTGCAGGCGTTGAGGGGTTCGTAACGGATAACCTCTCCATCGACTTGCGCGGACGATACAATTTCGTGGTGGGAGAGTTGCGGCCAATGCTCTTCTACGGTTTCGACCGTACACGTCCAATCCAGGTGTTGGATATCGGCGCACAGATGAAGTTTTACTTCTGGCGATAGACCTGGCCAGGAGCGCATTGCCGGGGTAACATCCAAACAGGAGGTATAGACCATGAAGCGCAAGCTTCTTATTTTTGGTGCTGTAGCTGCGGTTACAGCATTGTTGTTTGGCGCAACTGAACTGATGGCTGGGACCACCGGTAAGATGAACGGTGTGGTCCGCGATCAGGCCGGTGAGGTCCTGCCTGGCGCCAACGTCGTCATCAAGGAGCTGAACCTTGGTAGCACAGCCGATGCCGACGGGTATTATGTAATCATCAATATTCCCCCTGGAACCTACACCGTGACCGGTTCGTTGATCGGTTACGAGACAGTTTCCCAGACGGGAGTGCTTGTCACGGTAGACCACACCTCAACCATTAACTACAATTTGAAGGAAACAACGTTGGAGTTGGGTGAGTTGGTGGTTACCGCAGGGCGTCCGCTGGTGGAGCCTGACAAGACCACGAGTAAGTACACCGTTTCCCTGGAAGAGACGGAGCGTCAGCTTGCCGCCGCAAGGAACACATCAGAGCTGCTGCAGCTGCAGCCAGGTGTGTCGGTGGACGGCGCTAACCGCATCCGTGGGGGAAATGTCGACCGCGGTTGGTATGGCAACGACGTAGCCTACGTAGTCGATGGTGTGCGGATGAACTACAACGACGGCCGCGGCCGTGGTGGGAACTTCCGCGACGTGGCTCGTGGTGCTATCCAGGAGCTGTCCGTTCTCACAGGTGTTACGCCTGCTGAGTACGGAAACGCCCAGGGTGGTGTTGTACAGATTATCACCAAGGACGGTGGCAGCGAGCTAAACGGTTGGGGCGAGTTCCGCTATGAGCCCGCCGGCAAGAAGCACTGGGGAGCAAATGTCTACGACGCCCCACAGCACAAAGACAAAGTGGACTGGGACGATACCAAATGGATCAACGAGAAGTGGCCGGATCTTTCCGGCAGCATAAGCCATCCTCTCTTCAAAGAGCTGGGTGGTTCGCTGATTCACGTCCGTACCGACTACCAGGACAAGCTCGGTTGGGGTGCCGAAGGCAACCTGTCCGGTCCCATTGGTGATGTCGGCTCCTTCATTCTGACCGCAAAACATGGCCGTTTTGCAGCCATCCAGCCGAGTGCTGAAGAAAGCGGATTCTACGATGACCGCGGTCGTTTGCAGCTGGACCCGGGTAATATCAACATGAGTGGTAGCTTTACCTTCAAGCCCTCCGCCAATGTGAAGTTGAAGGTCGGTGGGATGTTTCTGGGCTGGGATTGGTGGTCAAACGGCCGACCGGATCCTGTGAACAAATCCCGTGCTACGAACACGCTGCCCGGCGTCATTCGTGGTATGGGTAACAGCGGTAAAGACCTGTTCCTGCCTGCCAAGTGGTCTGCTGCCGGTCAGCAGGAATTCAAGGAAGAGCTGGAGTATGCCGTCTTCACGCATACCCTGTCTCCCCGCACGTTCTATGAGGTCCGACTTGCTCGCAGTCGTTCCCAGATGGATACCGTCCAGGGAACCTACGACACCACTAAGGCGAATCATCAGGATGCAGCCAACTGGTTCAACATCGGCCGTCAGGCTGCTCGTTGGGGTCTGTATGACCGCCAGCGCCTAAGCTTTAAAGTAGACCTGTCTTCGCAATTGACGAAGGGTAACTTCGTGAAGACCGGTATCGAGATGATTTACGGCGGAATCGATATGATCCACCGTTTCGACTCGAGCCCCGGTGCTCGCGGACTGCTCATTATTGGCAAGGAAGGTGTGATTGGCGAACAGGTGCATCCCTTCTTTTTCAATGCGTATATTCAGGATAAGATGGAATTCCAGGGCATGATCGTGAACCTGGGTTTCCGTATGGATACCTTCACTCCGAATGCACGCCAGTTGACCATGGGTTCTATGCGTGGTTCGGAAATGTTCCGTTGGTTCACGACAGCACGCGACTGGGCATACCAGGAGGGTTCCAAGTGGGCAACGGATCCCCCGTGGCACGTTCGCTTCAGCCCCCGTGTCGGTATCAGTCATCCGATCACCTCTCGCTCGCAGTTGCGGTTCTCCACGGGCGTTTTCCTGCAGTGGGCGGACCTGTGGTATTACTACGGTGAAGATTTCTGGACGGAGTCCGGCGGCGCCGATCTCGACATCAACGGAAACGGGAAGATTGATGCCACCGAGCGTTACAATACATTCTTCACCACCTACAGCGGTCAGAATGGCCTGCACATGCTTCAGCCCACGCGTACCACGGCCTTCGAGGTGGGCGCTGACTGGAACTTTGTAAGTGACTACACAGGCACCCTGACGGCGTATTACAAGAATGAGGTAGACTTCTTTACCTCGTATCCGAACGAGACCTGGCAGGGCGTTCGCAAGTCCGGCATTCGGTATTCCCGAACTCTGGACAACGGTGCCCACGGCGACATTCGTGGTGTTGAGTTGTCGTTGAAGAAGGCGTTCAGCCATAACTTCTCTTTCAACCTCTCCTACAACTACCAGTGGGCGCAGCACTCCACGGGTAAGTTGGGTAACGTGATTCGGAACATCTATACGGACTCTGCCACGGTAGCGCTATTGGCACGACAAGTCTCCTTCACCGATGGCGGCGTCCAGGTCCCCGGCATATGGGTCGATTGGGACAATGGTGCCGATGGACGCAGGATCCCAAGATTTATGTCAGACGCCGATATCGAGTTGTGGGGCGCGCAGGCCTCAGCACGTGTCAGGGGAACGCCGAACAAGGGTATACCCGGTGGCTTGCTTGGTACCGGAACTTGGGATGGTTTGCGTCCCGTACCCAGTTCCCTGGGTGATGGCGCGGCCTGGAATAAGCCCAACCCTCCCGGCACCACGGGAGTTCAGTTCCTTACAGGTAGTTACACCACGTTGTTCCACCGACCCAAGTCGGGTGACCGCAGGAACTTCGGTGCCGCGGCGCTTCTGGCCTCGTTCCCGGATGACTTCCAGTTCGGCCATCCGATGCTTGGCAACCTGCTGAAGAACATCCGTATCAATATGACCACACGCATCCAGACGGGAGGTTTGTTCAACTACGCCCCGCCGGATGGTGGCATTAGGTACTATAGGGATCGGGCCATGGATTCACGCACGGATGTGGCGGTCGAGAAGACCTTTAACGTGGCGGGCCGCGTACAGCCTACCCTGTTTATGGATCTTCGTAACTTGTTTAACCAGAAAGACCGCTCCAGCCCGACCAATAGCAACTTGTACACCTATATTGGTCTTGATGGGCCGAGCCCCGAGGATAAGAACTACCTGTTGTATGGGGATTCCAGAGACAGGACCTTCGCCCACTCCCCGCGGTTGGTACACTTCGGCCTGCGGCTTAACTGGTAATTGCAGTGACCTGGTGTTGGATGGGTGGCCATCGAGCGCCTCCCCGCACACCTTAAAACTGTGATTTTGCTAGGAGGAGGTAGAGTAAGGTTATGAAATGTTTCAACAAGATGTTCAGTGGATTTGTGTTGGGAGTTCTCGGTTTCGCCTTGGCAGTAGCTACAGTCTGGGTTGAGCCCGCACAGGCCCAATACGATCCGAATGCGATGCCCAAGTCAAACAACTTGCGGTCATTGATTGTAAATTCCTGGTCGAACCTTGGTCAGTCGGGTGGCAATCAGGAGTGGGGACGGGGAAATAAAAGAAACGCCTATCCTCACAATGGAACAGGTGCCGGATCTTTCGGTGCGGTGCTGTCCCAGTTTACAAGCAACCAGAAGTCGCAGATGTATAACGATTATAAGACTTCTGGTGGAGAGGGGATCTGGCTGCTCAATGCTGATAAGGGTTCGGTGAGCGTAACGGGTCCTCGGGGAACTCCCTGGTTAGGCGAGAACCTCGAGCCCCTTCCCTACGATCCCGTGGGAAAGGCAGAAGAAAACTGGGGTGTGCCGAACCCACTTGCATCCAATGCAACAGAGCTTGCCCCCATATGGGATGAAGGATTCAGTGCCGCCCTTTCCAACTATTGGCCGGGGATAACGAAGACTGATGTTGGTAGTTATTATGAGCATGATCTGTCGCCTGGTTCGACGCGTCCTGCTCAAATCGCCAACTATGGGATTGGTTCTTACAACCTGGTAGATACCACGATTCCGGAAGAAACCATCATTGCCCAGTGGGTCGACAAGAAGATAGGTCTTCAGATTACCCGTCGGGTATATGATTGGAGCAATCCGGACTTTGATGATTTCTACATTATGGACCTGACATTTAAGAATACCGGTGATTTTGACGGTGACGGCGTTGGAGAGAGTCCCGGCACGATCAACAATTTATATATCGGGTTCAAAAACTCTGCAGTAATGACTGCAATGGGTGTTCTTGAAGAGTTCGGTTGGAACTTCTACCCTAGCAACGCTCGTGGTGTAGATGACATTCTCTGGTATACTGAGGCGGGGGGGTATCCCAACGCTTTTTCAGCGAATGGGGCCTTTGCAGGAAAGGATATGCGCGCGGTACTTAGGCGGGACTCTGACAATCCCTTGTCCAGCCACGATGATACTGGCGACCCGTTCTTCAAGGCCATTGTCCCTTCGAACTACAACATCCTGCAGACTGAAGGTCAACCACGTGCACCAAGCACACTTTTCTTTGCACCCCTTGCCTTTGCAGACGATGCCGGCAAGTTCTCGTTTAACGATTGGGACCAAGGCAAATATGTGCAGCCTGCAAGTATTGACCAACCTATCGCCTTTCAACACTGGATTGCCAGGTCGAACGCTGACTTTGATGATCCTTCACCTACCGTCACCACCGAGGCGGATTTAGCTGCGGTGATGTTGAAGACAGGTTTCCAAGACAACCCAGATGAGTCCGATCCATCGATCCGCAAGCCTTATCTGGAGTTAACCACCTACGGTCCTTACACGTTGGCAGATGGGGAAGAATGTAAGATCGTAATCGCCATTGGTGCTGGCCACCCCTCGGTGCTCGCTCCTACTCCTGCAAATGAGCAGGATGCGGGCATCTTGGCCTGGGACAGGTCCGATGCCAGTGCTGAGTCCAAGATCGCAGATGTTAAGACAAAGGGTGAAGCTGCGGCATTGGAGCAATTGGAGATTGCACACTGGGTATATGGCAACAACTACCGGGTGCCTGCTTCTCCTACAGAGGCATATATTACGCCAGATAACCTGACTTCCTCCGGGGATGCCAGGCAGATGATTATTTGGCCGAGTTTGTCCGAACAGGCAATAAACCCCTACAAGGGTGCCAATGATATCTTGGGATATCGCGTTTACCGGTCCACCTGGTTCTCTTGGGGCAATTGGGAGTTGTGGGATATCGTAGCCCCTGGCAGTAGCGGGTCAACGGTTCATGGTATTTGGAGTCCTGTCAGTGGTGGTTACAGCTATGAGGACAAGGATACGGCAGCGGGTTTCTCGTATTTCTACTCGGTGCGTCCGTATCAGTCCGGCTACGCTGCGGGCGATCTGCCCTTTGCCACCGATGGTCTTCCGTCTAGGGTGCAGTCCAATATCGCCAAGGGTTACGAAAGCGGATGGGGACCACCTTCCGCCAGGACCTATGACGGTGACGGTCGCAAGCCGTTCCAGCCGGTCACGGCTGAAACCAACGCCTTGACGAAGAAGGTAATGGTAGTACCAAATCCCTACTTCATCGATGGAAAGCACCAGTATCCCAACAGCCGCAACATCCGTATCGTGGGTCTTCCCGCCAAGTGCAAGGTCCACATCTATTCTGCCTCGGGTGACCGAGTTATGACCGTCAAACACGATAACCCCCAAAAGGGTGAAGACGAGTTCCGACAGATCGCCTTCAACATCGCGGGTGAGGTTCAGACAGGTCTGTATTACTTCGTGGTGGTTGCCGAGGGTGGTGGCGCGAGCCAGAGCGGCAGTTTCGTGTTGATCAAGTAGCAGGCTCGACCGAGTCTTCTGATATAAAGGAGGAAAGATCGTGAAACGGAGTTATTTGATGATCGCGTCGGTCCTTGCCCTGCTGCTGGTCGCTTCACCGGCATTTGCGGTGAAGTGGAATGGCGTTACAGGCGAGCTCGGCGTGAAGAAGGTGACACTGTCCGGGATGCAATTCCTGAAAATCGGACAGGGCGCCAGAGCAGTGGGTATGGGCGATGCCTTTACCGCTGTGGCGGACGATATTAATGCAATTTTCTGGAATGGCTCCGGTCTCGTGCACATTGAGAACGTTGGCTACCAGATGAACTACACCAAATGGTTCCTGGATACAAACATCTATTCCGTGGCAGCAGCATGGAACACCCGCTCTTCGCGTGGTGAGGTCCTTGGTTTCACCGCGGCCTCGCACCACCCGAAGGAATCTATGGAGACAACGGTGTTTCAGCCGAACGGCACGGGACAGGGCGTGAATGTCTCTCAGTTGCAGGTGGGTCTGTTGTATGCAATCAAATTCACCGACAAGTTCTCATTCAGCGCCAAGGTAAACTTCGTCCAGGAGACGCTGTACACCCAGAAGACCAAGGGCTTCACGATTGACGTGGGTTCCTTCTTCTACACGGGTTTCCGCAGCCTGCGCATCGCGATGGCGTTCAAGAACTTCGGGCCTGACCGCAAGCCTTTCGAAGAAGGTCACGGCTACATTATGCCATTGTTTTATAACATCGGTGCCGCAGCCGAAGTCTTTGGTGAGAAAGGTGATCCTAGCTACCTGACGTTTTCTGCAGAGAGTGTATTCGCAGTGGACTTTCAGCAGCGCTGGCACTTTGGTGCCGAGTTGTGGCTGCAGAATGCATTCGCACTCCGTGCAGGGTGGAAGTGGAACTACGATGTAGAGTCCATTGCCATCGGCGCAGGTGTGAAGCAGACAGTCAGTGGCCGTTCAATCACCGCGGATGTGGCCGTGTCGATCTTGCAGAAGAACGATGGGGTCAAGATGTTTGATCCTCCTATCCGCGTGTCCGTCGGCGGTACATTCTAAGTACAGGGAATCATTGATTTCCTGAGAATGGACGACGACAGAAGTATATAAACCGGGCGACTGCGGGGCTTTGAGCTCAGCAGTCGCCCGCTTTTTTTACAGGAACCAGTTGGACAATGGGAAAACGTTCCAGGACGGCCAAACGTAGACAAGAACGCGACGAGGACCTGGTATTTATTTCGTCTCAACTCAAATGGTTTCTGGGGATAGGGGCTTCGGCCATTCTCGTATATTTGAATGCCCTGGGAAACGGGTTTGTGTACGATGACCACTTTCTGGTCGAAGGGAGTTGGTTGGTACAGAATCAGGACTTCGCCAGCGTCTTCACTACACATTATTGGGCCGGATACGCCGGAAACGAAACGGGTCATTACAGACCACTCACCGTACTTTCTTTGCTACTCGACGGTCTTGGTGGTGTAAATCCCTTTCGCTACCACCTGACAAATCTTATCCTACATATTTTCAATAGTCTGATAGCATTCCAGTTGTGTAGACAATTCGGGTTGTCGGCCCTATCGGCGGGGATCGCGGGATTGTTTTTCTCCGTTCACCCTGTCCATGCAGAGGTGGCTGCCGGGATTACGTTTGGGCGTTCCGATCTGCTGGCAGGCGGTTTTCTTCTATCCAGTTTACTCCTTTACACTATTTTTAGAACGAATGGCCGAGAGTCCTGCTACTGGTTGTCGATTGCGGCATTCTTCTGTGGCCTGGTGTCGAAGGAGAGTGCGCTTACCTTAATTGGTCTTGTGGTCCTTTACGACCTAGGACGCAGCAAGGTGCGTTGGCGAGCAATTCCAGGTCTGATTTCCCAGTTTTGGATGCGCTGGTCTGGATTCCTGGCGGCTTTCATACTATGTCTACTGGTTCGGCAGTATGCTGCAGGGCTTGGGTTCTCGCCTGACAATATGTCGGTTTTGGTCAATCCGTTGTTTGGTGCCCCGATCTGGTTGCGTTTGCTTACAGCTGCGAAACTTTACTGGAACTACGCAGTATTACTGGTGTACCCTGCGAATCTCTCTGTAGACTACTCTTACAATGCTATCCCAATTGCCGCATTTCCACCTGAATTGAGTGTCTATGCAGGTCTCGCACTTGGTTTGGCCACACTGATCCTATGGGTGTGCACATTCGGCAGAAGGCCGTTGGTGTTTTTTTGCGGGGCACTCTTCTGGGTACCCTATTCGGCGGTTTCACAAACGGTAATCCTCCTAAATTCCATGTGTCAGGAGCGGTTTCTCTACGTGCCGGTCTTGGGGGTGTTCGCCCTTGCAGGAATCGGCAGCGAGTATCTCTACCGACGATATCGTATGGCAGCAGTGGTGCTCTTTGCTGTGGTGATCGGGAGCTACGCACTAAGAACAGTTGCAAGAAACCGGGAATGGAAGGATGACATGTCGCTTTTCCGCAGTGCTGTGTCGACCTACCCCGGCAGCGCGAAGATGCACCACGCGCTTGCAGACGTGATGGCGGAACGCGGACATTTGGATGCAGCGATTCTTGGATTTCGACACGCTCTTTCCATCCGTGAGGAGGCCATGACATACAACAATCTTGGAAACGCGTATGGCCTGAAAGGGGACGTGGAAAGAGCTGTCTCAGCATATGAAAAGGCAGTGGAAATAGAGCCGGATTACACGGAGGCCTGGACGAATCTGGGTGTGACCAGTCTCAGATTCGGTGAGACGGGGCTTGCGACAGATGCGTTTTCCAGGTCTGCCGCTCTTCAGCCTGATGACCCCGAGATACAGTTCAACCTTGCCAGGTCTCTTGAGGGCGAAGGCGACTTCAATGCTGCGGCAACTGCGTATGAACGGGCAGTGAAACTACAGCCGGGTTGGCCCGAAGCCCACTTCAATCTGGGTAAGGTCTACGGCGAACTGGATAGAGTTGATGCAGCAATCAGTCAATATGAGAAGTTTCTGGAGATGTGGAGGGGTAATTCTCAGTTTGCGGAGGGTGCCAGACTGAGGATCCAGCAACTCAAGGGAAAGAGCCGGGCAGAGGCAGGGTATAAGTGAATGTGATCCGATTGCTCCGAGGCAGTTCATGCCGCATCGCGGGAGGACTGCACGCTTCGGTGTGTCTTTTGTTGCTTTTCGCGACTTGCCTGATTGGCCAAGCCCCGGTTCCGGCCTGGTCAAATTTGGTCACGGGATCTGTATCGTACTCCGTATCCGGTCGCAAGGCCTGGACAGTTTCTCGGGAGGCGGGACCAGCCGCATTGACAGAAGTATGGGTAGAGGCGCAGGACGGTAGCCACATCAGGTTGGGGATATTCCCAGGCGGTCTGGGATGGATGGGATGGTCTCCAGATGGCAGGAAGGTGCTCTATAGGGATGGTCCTCTTGAATCGAATCTGTTCAGTACCAGCGAACCCAGGATTGGGGGTATAGTTTCAGCCAGTACGTGGGTAATTCAGGCCGATGGCGGCGGAATACGACGGCTCCGTGACACGAAACCTCTTGTAAGGAGCGGGCTGTGGGCACGATCGTCCGGAAATGGGAATGGGTATCACAGCGACTTGGGTAACGTTCTGGTTAATCTTCGGGAGGCCCTGCGTATCAGCTCTCTGGCCTATGGGGCGCTGCACCAGTGGGATTTCAGGCTGGCGAAGGGTTTGTACCGACAGGCGGCCCACCAGTTCGAGGAGCTGTCCGGTGACTTTGGAGAATTTGGGCTTCACAGAGAGCCTGTTCTGGACTATGCCAAGGAACTCGCGCGCAGGTCTACTGAAGCTGGGAAGGATGGGTCGAGGTGGGTCTGCAGGGAGCATTTGGCCTCAATTGGAGACTTGCTGGATTCGTACGAGTCACAACACGAAGGTCAAGCCCCAGAAAGCCTTGAAACGCTCAGGGCGTGGGCTGCGGGAAACGATCCGGATGAAACCACTGTTCGATACTTGTCCAGGCTCTTTCGAGCCCCTGAGGACCCAGTGGCGGATCGCATAAGCTATTTCTACAGTCCCTTCAGTCCTATTGGTGGCGCGGTTGCTACCAGTCCGTTTTACAAGGGTCGGTTGGTGGAACTGATCCGGACACACGACGGTTTCACCGTTGTTGATCGAGCCGTAGGGCAGGCACAGATAGACTCATTGATGAAGGTAGGGGAGAAATTGCTTGATAGTGGCGAGGTGTCCGCCGTGCCCTCTCTGGAGGTGGTCACCAGAATGGCACCTAAGTTTGCATTGGGATTCTGCAAGCTCGGCTATGCATATCTTCAGGGCAAGAATCTGGACTCGGCCACAAAGGCATTCGAGAGGGCGGTGGTGTTGAACCACAAACTCGCTGAGGCCTACAACGGACTTGGACTAGTCTATCAACAACTGCCAAAAGCACGATATACGGCGATTCACTATTTCCAGAAGGCACTTCAACACAACCGCACGTATGTAGAAGCCCGCTACAACATGGCGTTGCTCAGGCAGGCACTTGAGGAATACGACGTCATCCACGACGTGGAGAGAATACTCAAAATAGATCCTGAATTTGCACCAGCCTACAAACTATTGGGTGAATGGCATGAGGTCTACGAGGAAGATTTTGAGCAGGCTGCAATCCACTACGCCCATTACATGTCCCTGGTCCCAGAAGATCCAGAAGGGCAGAGACTGCTGGCCAATGTGTATCTGCGGGCTAAGGATTACCATCGAATTGTGGAGTTGCTCACTGAATATATCGATGAGCACCCTGAGGAGGTATCCGTACTGTCGGTTCTTGCCCAGGCGTGTGTCAAGCTGCGGCGCCTGGAATGGGCAAGACGATACTTCGACGATTTTCTGGCCGGGACCAATGAAACTGAGAAGTCTTACTACCAGGACCCCTGGTCGCTGATGAGCAAGGACGAGGTAGCGGCATACGAGGCCCTGGATTCCAGTGAACGGGAAGATTTTTTGACGAAGTTCTGGTTGGACCGCGACCCCGATTTGACGACTGCAACAAATGAACGCCAATTGGAACACTACCGCAGGGTATGGTTTGCCCGTCAGAATTTCTCGAAAGGCAAGACACCTTGGGACAGGAGAGGAGAAGTCTATATTCGTTTTGGGGAGCCTGATTTCAGAACCACTTCCTCGATGCGGAATTTTGATCAGAGTATGAAGGTGCAGCGCGTCCGAGAACGCATAGCTCGAGACCTGTATGGCACTGCATCCACCGATATGAGTTTTATGGGTGGTCCCGTGTACGCGGTGAAAAGTTTGAAGGGCAACATAGGTGGTGGTGTCAATCTGGGTGAAGGATTCGGCGATGACCGGCAGGTTGAACAGGGGGGAGGGCGCCTTGCAGAAACTGCAACCCAACGAACCAGCGGTGACGCGGATGAAGCGCAGATCGAGGGTGTCCGGCTGAATAGCGGGCTGGGCGCAGACATGAAGTTCACTGCGGAGAGCCTGGAGCTGATGCGGACCGAGAATGTAGTTATGGATTCGAGGGGTGCTCTGGGGGATATCAGTGGTTCCGCTTCCGCGAATCAATTCAACGCCAAAGCGGTGACAGCCCAGGAGGACGCCTCCATGGTGCCCTGGGAGACCTGGGTATATGTGGATGTCAAAGGTGGAATCGAAATCACCTTTACCGATGAGCGAATGATGGGCAACTTCGATTATGCACCGCCTCCTATCGACGGCAATCTACCGATTCAGCAGATGGCACGGTTCAATCAGCATAATCCGCGAAGGGTGGTTGAACTTGCGGCAATGGTGACACCCGATTACTACAAGCCCCCTCCGCAGGCACTTCCCTTGGAGTTCTATTATGACCTGGCACATTTCAAGGGCAAGATGCTGGACCCTGCAATACTTGAGGTCTATTTGGGGGTGCCACATAAGATTGGAAAATATCACGCCGACCGCGACCTGACGGATATGGTTGTGGAGCGTTCCGTAGCGGTTCACAATGCCAGGACGGGCGCGGTATACAGACGACAGGGAGACCTGCTGTGTCGCTCCAATGGGGATCTCACGACTCTGCACGGAGGATTCGTACCGGATCTTGTGGGCCTGGGGGTTGCTCCTGGTGCCTACAGGTTGGAGGTGCAGATCAGGGACAGGCTTTCAGGCAGGCAGGGACGTTACAGACAGCAGATCGTGGTGGACGACTACGACGAGGAAAAGCTCCAGCTGAGCGAACTCCAATTGGCTCACCGAATTGGGGAGTCCGAAGAACCGGGAACGTTCACCAAGGGAGATCTGCAGGTCATACCGATTCCCACCAGGACCTTTGGTCAAGACCAGAGTGTATTCGTGTACTACGAGATTTACCACCTTGAGCGGGATGATTTTGGACAAACGCGTTACAAGGTGGAGTATACGATTGGTCCCAAGGGTCTGAGCGGTCGCAAAGCCAGCGGCATCATTTCCCAGCTGGTCAAGGTACTTACCAGTAAGAAGAAGCAATTTGCAGTAGGATACGAGCAAATGGGAATTGACGATTCCGAAGTGGCCTACATGGAGCTGGATATGGAAGCTGCGGGTACGGGCAACTACTATCTGAAGGTCAATGTCACCGACTTGAACGGGGGGGCGAAAGTATCCCGAGAGGTCGGCTTCTCCGTACTGAAATGACACTCCCGGGACCATGGAAGGCCCACCGGTTATTCTGCCTGTGGGCCTTTTCTATTTATGCGTAGCCTATTTTTTCGTAATTTGACACTCCCGTGAAATACTTGTGTTAATATGACAAGGTGACGCGCACCTCCTCTCCTTTTAAAGATATATGTCCAGGCCTATCAAGACGGTTTCGATTGTGGTATTGGCTTCAGTATTGGTTTTTGCGGTAGCCCGCGAGGGCTATGTCAAGTATGTCCAGGATCTGATTTTTGGATTTGACGAGCTTGAGAGGGCACGTGAGCTGACTCTGAGCGGCAAGGATCTTGTGAATCAGAGTCACTATGATCAGGCTGAGAACCTATTTCTACGCGCCCTGCATCACAAGGAAGCCGCGTTGGGAATCCACCATCCGGAAATTGCAGTTGATCTGGAAAATCTCGNAGGTGCGCTCGCTGCCCAGCACAAGTATGTAAGGGCGGAAATCTCGTTCCGTCGCGCACTCACACTTAAAGAGTCCCATCTGGGCACTGACCACCCGGACCTGGTGGAACCGATCTATAATCTCAGTGCGATTTGCGGATTCCTGGGAAAGAACTCTGAAGTAGAGTTGCTTTTCCTTCGTGCCCTATCGATCAAGGAAAATACACTGGGGCCTCACGACCCAGGGCTGGTAGATCCGTTGGATAGACTGACCACCTTCTATGACAACCACAGCCGCTATGCAGATGAGGCTCCATTGTTCGAAAGATCTCTCGCAATCAAGGAGCGCGTTCTGGGGGATCATCATCCGGCGGTGGCGAGTGCTCTGAACAAACTCGCGTTGTTGTACAAGTCACAGGGAGAATACGCCAGGGCAGAAGCCCTGGACAAGCGCTCCCTTAAAATCAAGGAACAAATACTGGGTCCTGGACATCCGGATGTTGCAGGATCNCTGAACAATCTTGCTCAATTATACGTTTCTCAGAGGAAGTATGCCGAGGCAGAGCCACTTTACAGGCGTTCACTGGACATTTCCCAAAAGACGTTTGGGGAGGAGCATGCCGACGTAGCAGGCATCCTGAACAACCTGGCCGTTCTCTATGACAATCAGGATCGATTCGACGAGGCAGAGCAACTATTCCTCCGGACACTTAGGATCAGGGAAAAGGTACTGGGTCCCAGCCATCCGGATGTGGCAGGCACGCTAAGCAATCTCGCGTTGGTTTACAAGAAGCTCGGCCGATTCACAGATGCCGAGGCATTGGACGAGCGGTCCCTGAGGATCAAAGAACTTACCTTTGGACCTGACCATCAGGAGGTGGCCGGATCGCTTAACAACCTGGCGCTGCTCTACACCACTCAGGGAAGGCTCGAGGAGGCCGAGCCTCTATTTGCACGAGCACTGAAGACCTGGGGTCAGACCCTCGGTTGGTCACATCCCTCGGTTGCGGGCTGCCAGGGAAATCTGGCTGGCCTGTACAGCGCCCAGGGAAGATACGCAGAAGCCGATCCCCTCTTCCGGAAATCGATCAGATCGATGGAGGGATCGCTGGGGGCAGCGCATCCCGCAGTTGCGGGTCTAATCAACAAGCTCGCAGAAATGTACACTGCACAGGCCAGNTACAACGAAGCCGAACCGCTCTACAGGAGGTCCATCCAAATCTTCATAAGTGCGTTGGGCCCTGAACACATCGATGTGGCCATCGCAATTGCCGACTATGCTGAAATGCTGCGGGTGGCGGGACGACCCCGTGAGGCTGCCGAAGCCAGGGCACATGCAAGGGCTATACAGGCCAGGAACACAGTGAGAAACAGGTAGGGGTAATGAAGAGTCCCTCAAAAGTGAAGAACTCAATCCTGCTAAGTTTCCCGGCACTGGTTGTCGTGGTTGTTTTGGTGGAGCTGTTATTGCGATACATCCCTTACTTAAATAGCATTGCCACCGACGCATCATCGTTGCACACGCCTTACACGTACAACCGAGACGTGACGCTGTTCGAACCCAACATGTCGACAAGGGTGGACTACCTGACCGGGACCTCTGAATTTACGTTTGAGACGAATGCCTTCGGTCTGAGGTCCCGGCCTATAAGACACCAGAAACCTGATAGTACACTCCGAGTCTTGTGTGTGGGTGACAGCTTTACCGAGGGGTTTGGGGTCAATCAGAATGAAACGTACCCCAACCAGCTTGACCAAATNCTCCGGGGCGTAGGGGTGGATGCGGAAGTGCTCTGTGCGGCAATGGCGGGCCTGCACATATGGCACTATGTAGATCTTGTTCACCACTATGGTGACCTATTGCGCCCGGATGTAGTTGTCTTGGGTATTTATTCGGGTAATGACATAGAGGCTTCGATGCTTGATGCTCCAGGGCGGAGGCACCAAGAAGCCAGGTACGGCTTTCTGGTTCCAAAATCGCAGGCGAAGTGGTTCAGGTCGAATCTGGAGGTTGGCACTGTTTACTTTACCGAAGGATGGTCCTGGTTATCGGATCTGGATTGGCGACTTTGGGGTGTGTCGCGAGCCTACCGCCTTCTCTCGAATGGGTTGTTCCAAACAAGCTCACCGGTGAACCTGCTGTCTGGAATGGGCGTGCTGCGAGTTGGACCCAAAATAGAACCCACACGACTTCCAGTGCTGAATATGGACACAGACCTCTATCTCGCAGAAACAGATTCTGAGAATGATCTGAACCTGCTCTTTGACTCTGCAGAGATGGCCTTTGGCGATATGGTTAACTACACTTCTGAAAATGACATATCTTTACTAGTGCTCAATATCCCAGAGGGATGGCAAAATCCCGCATGGTCCTTCCAGACGCCCAAGTTTATGCGTTTGCACGACAAGTCTAGGGTCCACGATTTCTGGATGAAAATGAATAGGAAATACGACGTGCCTTTCCGGGATCTTCTGCCGCTCTACAAGACCGCTTGGAATCAAGGCGCACATACGATCTTCGACCTGTCTGCCCCTCACGGACACTTCAGCAAGACGGACAATTCATTGGTGGCTTTTGTGCTCTTGGAAGCACTCATTGCAAATGGTTACGTGAAGGTGGTGGAATCGGAATTGGCCGAGTTCCTGGAGCAACAGTTTCCAGACGTGTTTTTTCCGTTCGGGTGGACGCCGAATTGAGGATAGAGCCGGAATTGGGAATAAACTGGTTTTCAGAGTAACGGAACGGAGGTACGCGTGGACGGTGAACCATTTGATCGAGACGGTCTGGTCGAACGATTCGCACAAGAGGACAGAGAGCGAAATAGCGGGAAAGGTCGATCTGAGAGTCCGGACTCAGGGCATTTGGGCTGGGGTGAAAGTGGTTGTTTGGACGCGTACATCAAGCTCTACGAGGCGACTCTGGAATCCAAATGGCTTGGGAAGATGTCCAGTCACTTCGACCGGATGTTGAAGACAAGAAGAGACCACTTTGGCGACGGCAATGCCACATGGGTTACGCCTACCTACTCGGTGGCACTGGTTCACACCGGTGCAATGCACAACCAGGGCACGGCAAGAATCACACCCTCGGAGGACAGGGTCTGGACGACAAGGGGCGGAGCTTCAATAGGTGATGGCAGGTGGATCGTGGAAGTCCAGGATGGTGGAAATATAGCGGTGTATGAATATGGCACCAGACGACGTCTGCAGCGAGCGAAATTCAAGTCGGGTGAGCAGATATCGGCATTCACGCCCTTTGAGATTGCCATTAATGGCAGGCCGAAGCTTGGCGACCGATTCTGGGTGCAGATGTTCGAGGGAGAACCACTGGAGTATATCGTGCATCAGGGAATGTTTCTTTACCCAATGAGTCGATTCATAGAGACAGTTCTAACCAACCGAACACTGAAGGAGAAGTACGGTACAAAGGCCAGGGGATATCTGAACTTCATATCCAAAGAGATCGCGGACAAGCACGAGCGAGATTGGGTTGACACTTCTCGAAACTCAGGAGGCTACAGGTTTTCGCCATGGATGACGGAGCGGTTTCCTAATCGCATAATGCCGCACAACCAGTACCTGGCACTGGCGCGAGCGTATCTCGTGCTGCAAAACGTGTCGCGCAAGAAATTGTTCTCTGACCGGTCGGAAAAGATGGCCAGAAATTTCAGGAAGCACCTCCGGAAGACAGGGAAGGCATTCACCTGGAATTACTGGGATTGGATGGAGGAGGGAGCACCTGGAAACAGCGGCATTGAGGACATCAGCCATGGAGCCATAGACATTGGATTTGCAGTGGACGCTTGCCGGGGAGGCGTCGTTTTTACCCCGGCCGACCTTAGGAGGTTTGGGCGAACACTGCTGGACCAGATGTGGAATGGCTCCATTGACGACCCGGTGATCGGTGGTAGGGTTGATCGTAAGGAAGGGGACGCGAAACCCGTCTGCGATTGGATCGATCTGTGCCAGTGGACTCCCGAAGTCTGGGATGTGATGTATGCCAGTTTCTGCAAGCAGGGGCAGCCGGTTGGACACATCCCCTCTATTCTTCAGGGGTGGTCACGGTGTCATGAAGGTAGAAAGAAAAAATAGAGTGTTGTTAAAGGCGCTTTAGCGGGAGTAATTATCATGTTACAAGCCGGGGCAGCTCGCGTAAACATTACTCCGTATTTGGGGTGTCCAATGGCCGGATACTCTGCACGGAATCGTGGAAGCGAGTCGGTTCACGATGAGCTTTACTGTAAGGCTCTGGTTCTCGAGAATGCGGGGACTGAAGTCGTTCTGGTTACCAGCGATCTGATTGGTATTGGGGCGGAACTGGCGGCGGAAGTGAGGTCCCTGATTTCTGATTTTGTGGGTATTCCGGCAGATAGGGTCTGGATATGCGGCTCACACACGCATTTCGGGCCGGAGGTTAGAAAGAAGCAGCTCGAAGATGATGAGGACAGTGTTCATAATGCGTATCTGGATGTGCTCGCGCAGCATATGGCTTCAGCAGTCAGAATTGCCCACGACGAACTGAGAACAGCGAGGATCGGTACCGGTACGATCGATGCCGAAGGCATCAGTTACAATCGAAGATTGATTCGCGAGGACAAGAAGGTTGAAATGAGTCTGACCCTCCCTCTCCCGTATGAGGAATTGACTTTTGGTCCTGTCGACCCGGAAGTGACCGTGTTGAAGGTTGTGGGAGAAACAGATGACGACACCATCGCATCGGTGATCAATTTCGCGTGCCATCCTGTATCAAGCACGGATCATATGTATGAAATCTCGGCTGATTATCCGGGGTATGCGATGGATCTGGTGGAGAAGGCTGAAGGTGGTGTCTGCCTGTTCGCCCTGGGATGTGCGGGTAACATAGTGCCCATTCAGCGTCGAGGTCGCTCCAAGAGACAGGTGGGGCTCTCTCTCGGGGGGATCGTCTTGAAGGCCTTGCAGTGGATCGAGGTGGACGGGGACGTCTCCCTCCGGGCTGGAAACAAGAAGGTCTGCCTTCCCCTGAGACCCTTTTCGTCCAATGATGAAATGGAACGAGATATAGTGGCCGCTCAGACTGCGATGGATACGGCAAAACAGAGAAACGCCGGAGCAAGGGAGCTGAAGGAGTTGGGTGAGAAGCTTCGTGTGGCGAAATCTATGCCGAAGTGGGCAGAAAGGCACGATCGATCCAGTTCGCTTGAGACAGAGATACAGGTCTTCTGGATTGGGGAAACACCCATGATTGCTCTCCCTGGAGAAATCTTTGTAGAGATGGGTATGGCAATCAAGAACCATGTCGGGAGAAACCAAGTCTTCGTCGTCAGTCTAAGCAACGACTCTATCGGATATGTACCGATTCGTCAGGCTTACGAGGAGGGCGGCTACGAGTCCACGGTGTCCGCTTTGGCACCTGGCTGCGGCGAACATCTTGTGGAGGAGGCGATAGCGCTTGCAGAATCAGTCAGATAGAGGCAATGAACCACGCGTGTTGAGCCAATCCACCGAATTCGCAACGCCATGGTTCGAGGTCGTTTCAAAACAGGTTGCGAACTATGAAGGCGCCGAGGTCCAACCCTATTATGTAATTCACCCGCCTGATTATGTAACTATTCTCGCAAAAACAGCAGACGGAAAGGTACCACTAGTTCGGCAGTTCAGACCTGCGCTGGAAGCATATGCACTGGAGTTGCCAAGTGGACACGTGGATAAGGGTGAAGATCCCTCGGAAGCTGCTGCCAGAGAACTACTCGAAGAGACGGGGTATGGAGGGGGCGAGGTGAATATTCTTGGACAGTTGGCCCCCGATACGGGAAGGTTGGGCAACCGGCTCTGGGGATTTTACGCTGCGGGTGTGGAAGTGGATCCACAGTGGCGCGGCAAGACGGAGCCCGGCATCGAGGTGGTGATGCGCCCGGCAAACCAAGTTTCTGAAATGGTAGCATCTGGAGAATTAATGCACTCGCACGATCTAGCGGTAATAGCCGTGGCAATTACAAAACATTTGCTTTGTGTATAATGATCAAACTGGGTATGGGGGCCGGGTTAAGAAAGGAGCAGGTTTGATGAACCGTTTGGGTAAAGTTATTCTAGCTGGACTGCTGTTGATAGGGAGTGCCGATGTAAAAGCGCAGGGCGAGAGGAAGCCTTATTTTCAGCTCAATACAGGATTCTCAATACCTGTTTCTGAGACCCTGAGTGAATTCTGGGGTTCGGGTCTAGGGCTGGGAATAGGGGCGGGATACGTATTGAACCAGAAATTCACCATATTGGCTTCACTCAACTATAACCGCTTTAAAATCAATGAGGACAAGTTCCTCACTCTGGAGGGCTTAGACACCAGCGTGGCTTCCATCGAGAAGGGGGGGATTACGACTTTCAGCGCCTTCGCCGAGGCCAAAATGGGAGGGGTTAGAAGGGAGGACCTCCGGATGGTGCCCTACGTTATCGCGGGCTTAGGATTCTTCAGATTCAAAAGCGATGACGTGATTCAGGTGATACCAATTATTGGTCCTCCCGAACTCAAGCGGACTGCCGTTACCGAGTCCGATTTTGGTGTATCGGCAGGGGGTGGGGTAAACATTCGACTCACCGACAGATTCGACCTGTATTTGGAAGGTGGTCTTGTTATTGGATTTTTACCTGGTTCAAGCACACAGTTATTTCCTGTGAAGTTAGGATTGGCTCTTCAGTAAGGGTGGCTTGGCAACAATGACGGAAGTCCCTTGTAAAGTACCGCAACCAAGCAACATTTGCATCGTTGGTGGCGCAGGTCACGTAGGATTGCCCCTTGCCCTCACGTTCGTGACCCGGGGTTTCAGGATATCGGTGTATGACAAGAACGAGGAAATCCTTCGCCGGATCGAACAAGGGGAGATGCCCTACGATGAAGAAAATGGGCAGCCTCTTTTAGACCAGGCCAATAAGACGGGCTTGCTGAGGCTCTCGTCAGATCCCGCTTCTGTGGGTGACGCTGAAACGGTTGTCGTTACCATCGGCACCCCGGTGGATGAGTTCATGAATCCGGTCTTCAAGGTTATCAAGAATTGTGCCGATGAACTGTTGCCGTATTTGTCTGACGATCAGCTGATGGTTTTACGGTCCACAGTTTACCCGGGTACAACGGACTGGCTGGATGGCTACCTGAAATCCAGGGGAAAGCAGCTCAGGGTATCCTATTGTCCCGAGCGTGTTGTGCAGGGGCATGCTATTAAGGAGATACAATCGCTCCCACATCTGGTGAGTGGAACGACTGATCGGGCAGCTGATGCTGCAGCTGATTTGTTTGGTAGTTTGACGGACAGAATCGTCCGACTCTCACCGATGGAAGCGGAGTTTGCGAAACTGTTCCACAACTCATACCGATACATCAAGTTCGCGGTGGCTAACCAGTTCTATATGATCGCAAACGCTGCAGGTGTCGATTACAACCGCGTGTTGGATGGAATGAAACAGGATTATCCGAGGGACAGCGAGATTCCGCATGCTGGGTTCACGGCCGGGCCTTGTCTGTTGAAGGATACGATGCAGCTCGCGGCTTTCTCGAACAACCAGTTCACCCTCGGGCACACAGCAATGGTAGTCAATGAGGGATTGGTGTTGTACCTGGTGGAGGAGATCAAGAGAAGGTTTGGCGAATTGGGGTGTATGACTGTTGGGCTGCTTGGCATGGCCTTCAAGGCGAACAGCGGGGACACAAGGGCATCGCTGAGTTACAAGCTGAAGAAGATGCTGGAATTCCAGGCAGAAGGGGTGCTTACCCATGATTCCCATGTCCATGACGATCCAGATCTGAAAACACTCGACGAAGTGTTGGAGAATAGCGACCTCTTGATTTTATGTGTTCCCCACACCGAATACTCGGAGTTGCAGACTGGTGATACACCAGTGATCGACATATGGGGATACCTTTAGACAGTTCATCCAGAGTGAGACCGCATGGTCGAAAAATCATATCTGGTTACGGGTGGCAGTGGGTTCCTGGGCGCAGCCCTCGCCCGTCGACTTGTAGAAATGGGACACCGTGTTCGTGTGTTGGACAATGACTGGAGGGGATCACGGGAGAGATTATCCGATCTGGTGTATGACCTAGAATTCGTAGAGGCCGACATCCGGGATGCGAGGGCGGTAGACGACGCAGTGAAGGAGGTAGACACAGTCGTCCACATGGCCTTTGTGAACGGAACGGCCTTTTTCTACGAACAACCAGATCTGGTTCTCGATGTGGGCGTCAAGGGGATCGTGAATGTGATCGACGCCTGCAGAAGGCACGATGTGGGAAACCTTGCCGTTGCATCCAGTTCAGAAGTTTACAACGAACCCTGGAAAGTGCCCACCGACGAGTCTGTGCCCCTCACGATTCCAGATCCTCTCAACCCGAGATACTCGTATTCTGCGGGTAAACTGATCAGCGAGATCATGGCCTTGAATTCTGGGCGTGCTCACTTCGATCGGGTTGTGGTTTTCCGTCCCCATAATGTGTATGGACCTGATATGGGATGGCACCACGTGATCCCGGAATTTGTGACGAGGGCGAGCAGACTGGTTGAAACACAACCGGAAGGTAAGATTGAATTTCAGATCCAGGGGGATGGCCGAGAAAGCCGTGCTTTCGTTCACGTCGAGGATTTTACGGACGGTCTGGTTCGCGTCATCGAAAAAGGTGAACATCTTCAGATCTACCATATCGGGAATGACGAAGAAACCCGGATCGATGAGCTGGTGAGACATGTGTTCGCGTATTTTGGCCGTGACTACAAGATCGTTCCAGGCAAAAGAGCTGCTGGGAGTCCCACCAGACGGTGTCCTGACATCGGAAAATTACGAAAGTTGGGTTTTGCGCCAGGCATCCCATTGAAGAACGGAATCAAGGGTGTGATAGATTGGTACTGTAAGTATCAACAAGCCAATGAGGCTTAGGAGTGTAAATGCGGATCGGTTCTTCACGGTGCATATCGAGGTGCCAGGTCAGTGGCTCTGAAAATCTCGAGTCCATCTTGTTCCTTGGGTATGTCCCTCCGGTAAACTATATGCAGCCTGTCGGGTCCAGGCCCGAGGAACAGTGCATGTACCCCCTGGAATTGCTTTATTGTCCAGATTCCCACCTGGTACAAATTGGCTGCGAGGTAGATCCGGAGATCCTGTTTCCACCGGAATACCCATATACCAGCGGGACTACCAGGATATTGAGAGAGAACTTTGCGGATCTATACGAGGTATGCAGGGAAAGGCTTGGCCTGGAAGAGGGAAGCCTGGTTGTCGACATTGGATCGAACGACGGTACGCTCCTACATAACTTTCTGTCTGGGGGATATCAGGTATTGGGGATTGAGCCCACAGACAGAGGGGCACTCGCTGAAGCAAAAGGGGTTCGGACCGTAAACCGGTTTTTTAGCAGCCGGACGGCCACGGAAGTAGCCAGAGAATTTGGGCAGGCCGCTCTTGTGACAGCTGCAAATGTGTTCGCACATATTCAAGAGATCGACCAAGTCGTGGATGGTATTCTCGAACTGATGGATGAGGATGGGGTGTTCGTTTCCGAATCCCATTATTTGCTGGATCTGATCCATACGCTTCAATTCGACACTGTTTATCACGAGCACCTCAGATACTACTCTCTGCATTCCTTGCAGGCCCTCCTAGAAAAACACGGTCTGGAGGTCTTCGACGTGCAGCGAATACCGACACACGGGGGGTCCATTCGTGTGTTTGCCTCACGGAAGGGCAAGAGGTGCGTTTCAGCGTCCGTATCCGCGCTACTCGCCGAAGAAGAGGCGGCCGGCTTGCTGTGTTTCGATACGTATCGGGAGTTTGGGAGACGGGTGATGCAGTTCAAGCTGGATCTCATGAATATCGTCCGAGAGGTGAAACAAGAGGGCAAGCGGATATACGGTATCGGGGCGCCCTCGCGGGCGAGTACCTTGATTACCTACACGGGTCTGGATCACGATGCAGTTACCAGTGTTATGGAGGTAGCGGGATCTCACAAGATCGGTAGATACATGCCCGGCACCAGGATTCCGGTAGAGGAGGAGACCAGGCTTTTCGAGGACCAACCGGAGTATGCGCTGCTTTTCTCCTGGCATATTGCGGATGAGTTAATGCCGAAGCTTATCGAAAAAGGGTTTAAAGGAGACTTCATCGTGCCGCTTCCGGATCCCAGGGTGTTGAGCATTCGGAAGTCCTGATCGCATGCCAGACCTCGACATTGTCATTCCAGTTTACAATGAAGGTGAAAACATCGTCGGTGTCCTGGAGGCATTGAGCCAATCGGTCCGGACCAGCTTCCGCGTTTTGATCTGTTACGACCACGAGGATGACAATACACTGGAGGCGTTGAAGCATTGTGGGGACCCGGCATTGGAAGTTGTGCCGGTAAAGAACACGGGCTCAGGTGCACACGCGGCGGTCTTGTCGGGATTCCGTGCCAGTGATGCCGAATCGGTGATCGTGACCCCGGCGGACGATACGTCGAATGCGGGGATCATTGACGAGATGGTGCGGCGCTTCAAGGATGGCGCCGACCTGGTTGTGGCCAGCCGCTTCATGCCAGGTGGGAAGATGGCGGGGTGCCCATGGCTGAAGGCCCTGTTGGTCCGTGTATCGGCATTTACACTCTATCATCTGACGAGTCTGCCGACGAGAGATGCAAGCAATGGGTTGCGGCTGTTCTCCCGCCGTGTTTTGGACAGTATCATCATCGAATCCTCGATGGGATTCGCATATAGTATTGAGCTCCTTGTAAAGTGCCACCGTCTCGGATGGCCTATCGTGGAAATCCCCGCAGTTTGGATAGAAAGAACAAGAGGGACCAGTCGATTCCACGTTGTTAGGTGGCTCCCGGATTATCTGAAGTGGTACTTCTATGCCTTCGGCACGACGTTCCTGCGCCGAAGGCGCGTTTTGTTGAAGACCGACTGAAGCGGGCACAACGCCGGAAATCGCGAAATACCTACTAGTGGTTCAGCCAGGTAGGAGTGAAGGATAAAGGCGCTTCAACTTAATCCGGGCATCTTGAGTAGGCAACCGCCAGTTTACAACCGGTCGGTTTCCTTCCCGAGATCGAAGCCAGGCCTTCAACTCCTTGCCCAGTTGCTGAATGGTAGAGATTCGACGGTCCAGACACTGCCGATAGAGAATGTTCAGACCGATTTCGGCCATGTTGAGCCAGCTGCCACGCTTCGGCGTAAAGTGTATTTGGATCTTGTCCGCAATCCGTTTGGCTTCCTCTGGCGGGAAGACTTCATATAGCGCGGCCTTTTGGTGGGTACTGAGACTGTCCATAACCAGAGTAATTCTGTCGGCCCCCAGATAGTGGAGATCAACGAGGTCTTTCATAACCCGGGTCCAGTCTTTTTTCGTACGGCACTCGGTGACCTTCACCTCACAGCGTCTTGTTAGGGGCTCCAGGAGCAGGAAAAGATTGGCCACTCAGTTGTGAACATAGTAATGGTCGAAGCAGGCCGGCTTCTCGGGTGCCACCGGCAAAGGCTGCTGCACTTCGCCCTCCTTTCCCTCAATTAAAGGGAGGTATATGGAGTGCGTAGGTTGATACTGCTAAGAAGTACAGATGTTTATTCAGCATTTCTACATTGTTGATTCACCAGGACAGGAAATTCAGTATGCTGTCGCAGAAGCAAAAAGTCGTAGCGAGGAAACACGCTTGGCCCGTGGATGTGGTGGTGGCGCTGGGCGCCCTTGGCGGCCTTCTCGTATATTTCCAGTATTTTACGCTTGATAAGTTCCGCGTGCTGAGGCCGGATATCAGGTACGCAGATCTGGATGGATTCCTCACAATCGTGCGGCAATTCGTCCCGCTTGGGTTGGCAGACCGGCTACTTCTTATCCTGATCCTGGTAATTTGCGTTTACCTGGTTGATTCAGAATTTCGGAAGGGTAGGTTGACCGAATTCTTCGAGCTTGTATTTAGGAGTGAAACACGTACGCTGATTTTACTTGGACTAGGAGGTCTGCTCCTGGTCCGATTTTATTTTGCGAAGGGAGATTTCAGTTGGGGTGCGGATACCTACCTCCACGCCACATATGGCTGGATTGCAGCCAGGTCAATTGCCAGCGGCGAACTGCCCATATGGACGAACTATTTTTGTCTCGGAACACCCATCCTCCAATTCTACGGCTTCCTTTTCCATTATCTGGTGGGCGTTTTTAACCTGGTCCTGGGTGATCCGTTTCTGGCCATCAAGGCTGTACTGGGTGTCGCCCACGTTGTTTCCGGTCTTACAGCCTACATCTTCGTTCGACAATTGACAGCATCCAGGGCTTCGGGGTTTATTGCAGGAATTGCATATGTCCTATGTTTCTGGCATACGCAGCAGGTATTGATTCTGGGGAGGTTGCCGCTGTCGGTATTCTATGCGTTGCTCCCGCTTCCCTTCTACTTCTTTGAGCGGATCAGGGAGGTCAGGGGGGTCACACCCGCAACGCTGGGTGCATTCAGCCTCGGTGCGCTTGTCCTGACGCATCCCGGTTACGGGTTCTGGGCGACGGTGTTCATAGGGCTTTATATGGCGGTAAGGCTGGTGGCATCTAGGAAAGACGGTTGCGAGATCTCGATTCCATTGAGCGTGGTGCTTTTGGCGGGAGGCGTGTCCCTCAGCGCCTTCCAGGTTCTACCCATGTATCTCGAGCGTGGGGAGACAGGACTACACAGTGGCTTCTATATGTCTGATTTTCCATCGCCCACGCTTAAGCATTTGCTGCTCTGGTCAAACTATCGGTTCCGAATTCCGAATACCCTGGATCACTGGTATGGCGGTTACCTTGGGATCTCAGTCGTATTTCTGGGAATATGGGGGATTTCAAGGGCTTGGAAGGCAATACGCTGGAGTGAAGGCAGACATGGAGTGGCTGTTGTGACATGCTTCCTGTTCTCACTGGTCCTTGTTTTCTGCTACCGGTTTCTCCCGGTTGGTGTGGTTCAGGCAATGGCGGCCAATCGATACCTGGCATTCGTGGTATTTTTCATTTCTGCACTGGCTGGAATCGGCTCGGCTGCCCTGATGAAGCAAAAGAGTTGGCCAAGCACGCGTGTATTCGTGCTTCTCCTCACAGCGATACTCTTGGATTTGGGTCCGACAACGTTCCAGCATCCCTATCGGCCGGGGAAAATTGAAGCGTCTATCGACAGGAATCAGATGGAGAGGATGGCAAGGGATCCAAATGCTTGGGCTCTGTCCAAACCCTTGCCTTTGCAGCACCATCCGGTCTACCGTGAATTGCGGTCCAACGCGGCGGAGATTCCGGTTGGTCAACTCCCGACAGAGCGCGTCTTCCACAGTACCAACCGAATCTACTATCACTTCATTATTCCCTGGTTGGCGGTGAATCTTGGAGCGCCGACGCCTCTTGATACCTTTACGCAATATCCTCTGGTGATCCCGGCCTTCGTTAGAAGATTCCAGGATATGTTCCACCTCGAGATGCAGAAGCTGACAGGACCGGACGATCTGGCTGGTGTAGAAGCATTCGACACACTTGAGAAAGCTGCGTATTTGATGAATACCAGGCATCTGCTGTTCTCCCGTTCCGAGGAAGATGGGATCGCTCACCACAGATTCGGAAACGCAGGCCCTCTGGTAGTTGCACCAGAGGTAAGTGGGATGACATACCCAGTGAAGGAGCTGGACAGGAGTAGAGCGAGAGCAGCGACAAGGAATGAGGCCCAGGCGAGGCGTGATCGCGGCAAGGCGATCGACGACTTCAAGGACTTGATCGAAAGGATGGAGTTGGATATTGCACGGGGTACCGCGGGAAAGATACTGCTGGCGGAACCCGGGCCGGAGGAGGATCTTGGTACACATCCAGTTGCAGAGGTATTAGAACACAAGCTCTGGAATCAGCGTGTAGAGATGGCGGTAAACACTACGGAAGAATGCTATGCTCGTCTGGCCTACAGTTATTATCCTCACATTATGGTGACAATCAACGGGGAGGAGGCCACTGCCTTGAAGACGGCCGGCAACTTTATTTGCTTGAAGCTTACGGCCGGGTTGAACCGCATTGTGATTGAACCAAAGTTGTCTTCGTTACGCGCCAATCTATTCGCAATAGATCTGATGTTGTTCGCCATTGGGCTCGCAGCGATAGGCTATGAACGACTCAGGAGATCTCGTTGAAACTGACCCTGCAGCCGGGATGGATGGGCCAGTTTGTCTGCCAGAAATACTTTGCCACCTCATTGTCACCTTGTATTTTGTAATGCGAATCGGAATATCTGATCCAGGAGTAGATTTATGAATCCAGTAGAGAGAAAGTCTTTTTTTGAGAACCAGGGCTATCTCGTTGTAAGTGGTCTACTGACGAACAAGGAGGTGGACACCTGCCAGGTGGAGATTGAGCATCTTCACGAAGTGGCTGTTGATCTTGAGGAAAGAAACGATGCAGATTCTCGACACTTTCAGCGAGAGCCCTTCTCGGCGGTGGCAAACAGAGGTGAGCGTCCGGTCCTGAGGAAAATTGAGCAAACAGGCAGGTTCTCCGGGGTGTTCAAGGAACTTGCGGCACACCCTGAGCTTTCTAAGGTTGTCCAGTTGCTGATCGGGGAAGACCTGCTTTTGTTTCGCAGCACGCTAATGCTCAAACCCGCTCTGCACGGTTCTTCACACGGTTTGCACCAGGATTCAGCGTACTGGCCTATGGATCCGCCCACCCTGGTAACGGTGAGCATAGCACTCAGCGATGCCACGGAGGAAAATGGTTGTATTCAGGTGATCCCAAGGAGCCACCTCTGGGGCATGCAAGGCTGGGGTCATATTGCCAGAGACCAGGATGACGAACTGTCCGACCGGAAGGATGTTGACCTCTCCGACCAGATCTCAGTCCCCCTCCAGGCCGGTGATGTACTAATGTTCCACAGCCTTCTGGTTCATGGCTCCGGCCCCAACAAGTCGTCAAAACCCAGACATACCGCTCTTTATGCCTACTTCCCGCCGACTGTGCATTATATGCCCGGTGAGAATGATCCCAGGGAGAAGACCTTCCGTGTCATCTCTGGGATGCAGGGGAAAGCGAATCTAACCATGCAGGCCCATTTTTAGACACAATAACAGAGGATCAGAGAGATGGCAGAGATTCACGTGATGCCCAGGTATTATCGATGGCACGTCGACCCCGGTACTGAATGGCTCGAAGCCAACACGGGATATGCCCATCTTGACTGGCGCATTCCTATGGAACAGGCCGCGCTCGTTATGGTAGATGTATGGGATGGCCACTACCTAAAGGAGACTGCTGATAGAACCGAGGTGATCGTGCGCGACAGTATCGTACCCCTCTTGTCAGCTTGCAGAGCTGCTGGCATGCCGTTGATTCATGCACCCGCACCAGGTCTTGCGGAACACCATCCAGCCTGGGTGAAGTTGATCGAGGACCATGAGAGATCTGAACCGGTCGATGACTGGCCGCCCAAGTCGTTCAGGTCCAAGAGTCAGGCGTTCTCCTCATTCGCTAGGCCGGAAGAGCCGAGAGAACCCGAATTGGTAGCCCGTCGTGCAAAGCGCAAGTTGCATCCTCTCGTCAAAGTGCAAGAGGGCGAAGCAGTGATCTACAATGGTGAAGAGTTGCATCGCCACTGCAAAGAAAACGGCATCCTCTTTCTTTTTTTTCTGGGCTTTAATACAAATGCCTGCATTCTGCTTCGTGACTACGGTACGGTCGCAATGAGCAAGCGAGGGTATGAGGTCATCGTGGTGAGGGATTGCGGCACCGGAATGGAGTCCTTTGAGACCCAGGAAGGGCTCTGGCAAACTCGGGGAGCCATCTTGTTTCTGGAGATGTACGGGAAGTATTCGGTCACATCACAGGAGTTGGTGGCAGGGCTACCCGATTGAAAACTATGGATGCCCGGTTAAAGGGAGAACCCATCCTGTACCGTTACGCCAAGTGGCTTCGAGTTGGCGAAGATGCAAAAGGCAGGCTGAAGCAGCCGTAACGGCGGATATCAATTGGAAATGGTAACAGCCGAAAAGGAGTAGGGTGTGAAAATCGCGATCTTTACTGATGAGATCGACAGGAAGGATCCTGGTCTTGCGATCTCGTTGGCCGCCAGCTGGGGTGTTTCGCATGTTGAGGTAAGACGGCTTGCGGGCGGAAGGTTCCCTGAGGTGCGTGATGAGGAACTGGAGTCTTTCCATGAGAAGCTCAAGTCTGCGGGATTGAGTGTTTCCGGGGTATCTCCAGGTTTTTTCAAATGTGGAATCGAAGATCCCGGAGTCGAAAAGGGACTGAGTGAAGGATTGCCGCGAGCCTGCTCCTGGGCTCAGAAATTTGGTACAGATCGTGTGTCTAGTTTCGCCTTCCTGCGGGATGATACCGGTATGGTTCCAGCGGAGGTGGTGGATCGACTGGGGCAGATGGCGGATATCGCTGTTGGCGAAGGATGCCGTCTGATTCTGGAGAATGAGGCCGTCTGCTGGGGTGCAACCGGTGTTGAGGCGGCCGAGATCATCAGCCAGGTGGGTCCTGATCGAGTGTCCCTTTGCTGGGATCCAGGTAATTCGGCGAGAGCGGGATCGACTTGTCCCTTTCCGGAGGAGTACGAGGCGGTTAAAGATATGGTGACACACGTTCACGTGAAGAATTTCGATCCGGAATCAGGCAACTGGTCGATTGCAGACGAGGGTATCGTAGACTGGCCAGGACAATTCAACGCCCTTGAGGCCGATGGATACGGCGGGTTCGTCGTTGTGGAGACGCATCTTGATATCAGTCCGGATGCCTTTGAAGTTGCTGATCAGGCCTTCACCGGGTTGGCGGCAAATAGTCTGAGAAATCTTGAATTCGTGAGGAGTTGTGTGGGTGAATAAGCCGATCAGGCTTTGAGGAGGAGGTAACAATGCCGAAGAAGATTCGCTTGGGACTGATTGGGTGTGGGGGGAACATGCGTGGGGCGCACGTGCCTCGGATTCAGGAAGATCGGTACGTTTCGATTGGGTGCGTGGCAGATCCGGTTGAGGAGCAGGCAAATCAATTGATGGAGCGCTATGGAAAACAGGTTCCATACTATGCGGATTTTGAACAGATGATCAGGTCGGAGGATCTGGATGCGATCTTCATCAGTTCTCCCCATTCCATGCATTACGAGCAGGCAAGGCTGGCTCTGAACAGGGAACTGCACGTTCTTGTTGAGAAGCCGCTGACAATATCTTCACGACATACCAAGGCCCTGATCGCCCTGGCTGAAAAGAAGAGCAGGTTCCTGCAGGTCAGCTACCAGCGAAACTACTACGCGGAGCATACCTATGCCAGAGAGTTGATTCGAAAGGGTGTGATTGGGGAGCTGCGAGGCATGGTCTCGTATGTAACTCAGAACTGGGGAGGGATACGTGGTTGGCGCTTGGATCCTGAGCTTGCCGGGGGCGGGATGTTTATGGATACAGGGAGTCACCTCGTCGCCTCTACGCTGTGGATGACGGGACTGGAGCCTGTGGAAGTCTCGGCGTTCATGGACAACGCCGACAAGAAAGTGGATATCAATGCCGTGGTAAATATCAAGTTCAAGGGAGGCGCGGTGGGTACGCTCAATACGTTTGGGAATACACTTGTTCACGATGAACGGATCGCCATCCATGGCAGCAAGGGGTGTATTGTGTTTCACTTGCATCAATGGCGGGTGAGAGATGTGCTGGTTAATAACGAACCCATGCAGATACCTGCAAGGATCCGGGAGACGTCACCGGACAAGGCGTTCTTCAAATGGATTCGGAGTGGTGGCAAGGGATATGAGACGCCCGATTTTGCACTCCAGGTGGCTAGGGTGAGCGAGGCTGCATACAAGTCGGTGGAGGCCCGGAAGTCGGTCAAGGTGGCCAGATAACGAGGGGCCAGATCCGCAGATGTTGACAGGACCTCCAGTGATCATATCGATAGGTGAGTTGCTGTGGGATCAGTTTCCAGACAGCGCTCATCTGGGTGGGGCCCCCTCCAATTTCGCGGTGCACACGGCCTCCTTGGGGGCAAGGTCGATTCCTGGTGAGCCGTGTTGGGCAAGACAAATACGGAAATAGGGCGGTAGAGATTCTAGGTGAAAAGGGTGTCGATACTGCATTCATTCAAAGGGATCCGGTTCTGAAAACGGGATTGGTTAATGTGGACCTTTCCGGAGACGAGCCGGAATACGAGATTCTGGGACAAGTCGCCTGGGATGACATCGCCTGGGAAGATCGGTTCTCGTCACTGATGGAATCGGCCGATGCGGTGTGTTTTGGCACCCTGTCGCAGCGTTCTGATACCAGCCGAACGACGATACTGAGGGCGGTGCACAACGCAAAGGATTCTTGTCTCAAGGTCCTGGATCTCAATTTCAGACAGGACTACCATTCTCTTGAGGTGGTCCAGAATTCCCTCCAGCTGGCAGATGTTGTGAAACTAAGCGGGCCTGAGATCCCCATCCTGAGAAGGTATTTGGGCGGGGGCCAAGATGACGGACAATTTCTCAAGAATCTCAGATCCAGGTATTCACTGGATTGCGTGGTTCTATCTTTGGGTGAACGGGGTTGCAGAGTCTTCGATGGGGGGGACGAGTTCACTGTGAAGGCCGTCTCGCGAGACGTCGTGAACACTGTCGGCGCAGGAGATGCTTTTACTGCCGCATTTGTGACCCATCGTCTGGCTGGCAACGACGCTGAGACTTGCGCGAAGAAGGCAAATCAGGCAGGCGGTTATGTGGTGACATGTGAAGATGGCATGCCAATCCTACCCACGACCCATCGAATTTTCGCCTTTAATCCACCATACAGAAAGGAAGCCAATTGATGCCGGCACTCAAGTTATCCGGTCGCTACTACCGACACTATCCCCCTGAAGCCTACCTCGGCCACGCGACGGACGATCTCGATCTGGACTTGAAGGATACGGCCTTTCTGCTCGTGGATGTTTACGGTAAGGGCTATGATGAGGATGAGAACAAGGGTGATGTGCCCGGCATTTACTCGGCGGCAGTTGAAAAGAACAGGTCGATTGTGGTGGACCATATACGCCCAGCAAAGGATGCTGCAAAAGCACTGGGTCTTCCAGTAGTTTACGTCACCAACTACTTGGCACCATCCACAAACGAAGGCACCGAGTGGCGAAATATGTCCATCAGGACCTGCGACGTCGACGTGGTGGATGCATGGCCCGAGCCAAACGATATCCTCGCGTTCTCCGATGTGATCGCACCTCAGGAAGGTGAGTATCTGGTTAAGAAGCAGATGTATAGCGGGTTCTTCGAAACACATCTGGATTCTCTTCTCAGGAGTCTTGGTGTTAGGAACCTGGTTGTGGTCGGTTTCGACCTTAGAATCTGTTTGGGGACCACAGTGACCGAAGCGATGTACCGGAACTATCGTGTAGTGGTTCTGAGAGATTGCACGAGCACCTCCGAATACCCTGAGACGGAAGAGGGGCAGTGGGCAAATTGGCTTGGTATTCGGTTCATCGAGTCAAATGTGGGCTATACCTCGACATCGACAGAATTTGTGCAGGCCTGCACGGAGGCAATGCGATGAGTCTGGAAAAGGATGTTGTCGGGCGTATCGACGCGGAGTGGATTGCACAGGAAGCATATAAGCTCTTAGACATTCCCAGTGTTACGTTGGAAGAGAAGGCTGCCTGCGACTGCTTCGAGGACCAGCTCGGTCGTTTGGGTCTAAAGGTCGATGTCAGAGAGATCACCCCCGGTCGAAACAATCTCTATGCGAGAATAGAAGGAACTGGCGACGGCCCCACGCTTCTATTGAACGGTCATCTGGATACGATCCCTATTGGTGACTGTGTGGAGGTTGGAAGAGAGGGCGATCGTATCACGGGCAGGGGGTCGACTGACATGAAGGGCGGCATTGCCGCTATGCTGGGTGCGGCAAAAGCTATTTCGGAGTCAGGTGTCAGGCTGAAGGGTGACCTTCTGTTCACGGGAGTTGTCGGGCACGAGGAGCCCGAGGCAAAAAAGGACGGCCCCCTTGCCCTGGTGGATGACGTCAAGAGTGGACGTCTTGCGTGCGATCGGATCCTTATTGTCGAGGGTGGAGCGGAGTTGTGGGTTATGAGTATGGGCTCCATGGTGTTTACCATCACTTTGCACTCCGATCGTGGAGGAACCCACACGAATTACGTTCCATTTGGCGAGAATCCTATTCGCCAGGTGGGTGGTTTGATTCAGCGTATTGTGGAGCGGCAGCAGGAACTGAATGATGGAGATGTGCATCCCCTCGCGGGAACTGAGCGAATCGATCTAGGAATTGTGAATGCGGGAGATTATTTCAACCGTACACCCAAGGCGTGTGTGCTTACGGGGACGAGGAGGTGGCTTCCTGGGAAGAACGTTTCTTCCATACTGATTGAATTGGAGTCTCTTGCCGAACCATATGCCAGGCAGGGAGAACTCAAATTGGATGTGGAAATGGCACTTGAGAGAGAACCTTTTGAGACACCAATCGATGATCCTGTAGTTCAGGCTGCGGCGAGTGCCCACCTGACGGTTACCGGGACGGAAGTCGAATATGTAGGGAGAAGATTGGTGGGCGACGCCAACATCTATGCAAACGCCACCGGCGTCCCTACTTTTTACTATGGACCATCCAATGAGACGGCTCATTCCGACAACGAGTGGGTCAGCGTAAACCGAATGGCGGACGCAGCCAAAGTATACGCCCTAACTGCAATGAGATACTGTGGTACCATGTAGATCTGGAGGAAATCCAGTGAAGACGATCGAAAGAAGCTCATCAGGGGGTGTGATGCTCCCACGTACAGCACTTTGGGAAGATGAGCTTCCCGCTACCGAGGGAGAGACCTTCGGTGCTGAAGATAATCCTACCGGCAATCCAATCGGCGGCGGACCAGACTACTCAGATATCCTTGTTGCGGGCGATCATACGGTGACATCATACGATGAACTCGAGGCAGCCCTGAGTGCTTCGAGGGCAGGTGATGTTGTGTTTGTACCTGCTGATGTGCAGATCGATATGAGTCGCCGGTCCGAGCTGATCATTCCGGGAGACGTGACACTGGCGAGCAGCCGTGGCTCGGAGGGAAGTGAAGGCGGGCTCATTTTTTCTGATGCACTGGACACACCCGGGTTGTTTCGTGCCGGGGGCGACTGTGTACGCATAACCGGTCTTCGAGTTCGGGGTCCATTCGACGACCGAGACCGTGTAGACCGATCGTCCAACGGTATCGAAACGACACATTTTGGCACGGAAATTGACAATTGCGAGATCTGGGCATTCAGTGTTGCCGCAACTCGTTTCAATACGGGTGCCTCACGAGGGTATGTGCATCACAACTATATACACCACAATCAGCGTGGCGGTCTGGGTTACGGTGTGGGCATCAATGGCGGGAGCGTGTTGATTGAGGCGAATCTCTTCGATTGGTGTCGTCACCATATTGCTTCAAGTGGTGCTCCGGGGTCGGGTTATGAGGCGAGATACAACGTGTGTCTTGAGCATGCGAACGGGCATCTGTTTGATATGCACGGTGGACGCGACAGAGGGGATGCCACCGACATTGCCGGGGATTGGATGAACATCCATCATAATACCTTCAAGGCCGAGGAGGTGCGCAGTCTGGTGATACGGGGTGTGTCCAGTCAGGGCGCAAAGATTCACCATAACTGGTTTTACAGTCCTGAACCATCCAATATTGTCAGGGTCTCAGGGGCAACTCGGGTGTACCGGAATGTCCTGGGGCAAACCAGAGAGCTGCTGGAGGATATGGAGGTCGCGAATGAGTGAGTGCTTTACAGACCTCCTTGGCGACCCCTTACCTTCCGGAGCGAAACAGCGCCTGGGAACAAGGCGGATGCAGGGGCCTGTTGTCGATATGGCATATTCGGCCGATGGAGAAGCAGCTCTTGTGATCACGGGTGGGTGCCTGACGATTTGGAACCTCTCACGTGGTGAGTTGCTGGCAACTCACGAGATTTCAAAGGCTGACCTCACTGCAATGTCCGTAACCCGAGCGGCGGACCGCCTGGCTGTGTCGGACCGGGAGGGACGTCTGATCGAATGGCATCTGGGCCAAAACCAGGCAATAGGGTGTATCCAGACAACATGTGGTGATGGAATTGCAACGGTGTGTTACTCTCCGGATGAGACCCGTCTGTTGATTCTTGACCGGGAGGCATCGGTCGTAGAGGAATGGGACCTGGAGTCTGGCAATCGGATTCGAGAGATTTCCAGGGAAGGTGGCAGCTTCAACCGGGCGGTGTACGGAGCAGATGGCAAAACGGCCTTCCTGGGTCACCAGGAGGGTAACAATGTCTATCATTATAATCTGGAGACCAGAGAATTGCTCCAGGTGTTTGCCGAGGACTACTGCAACTACGATATGTGTTTGTCGCAGGATGGTAAACGCTTGTTTGTCGGAACTCGCCACAAAGCCAACGAGTGGCGACTCGACGACTACAACTGTCTGGCAACCTACACAGGCCATCTCGGCCACGCGGTGCCTTCCGTGGCCTATACCAGGGATGATGAACATGTTTTGACAGGATCCAGGGATGGGTCGATTCGGCTGTGGGATCGGAAACAGGCACAAGTCGTCCGAAAGTGGTATCCACACCAGCGCCACGTAAACAGGATGCGCGTTTCGCCCGATGGAAAATGGGTGCTTTCCTACGGAGGGGATCAACTGCTTACAGAGTCTTCTCTGGAAACAGGTGCAGGAAGATTGGATTGGCACCGACACAGGGCAGGTATTCACGCACTTGTGTTCACGCGTGACGGCACTCGCCTCCTATCCGGCTCTTCCGACAAGACGATTCGGTCCTGGGATGTGGAAAGTTGGGGGCCATCAGGGCTGTCTGTTGATCTCGACACGGAGGTACACGCACTGGCCATTCTTGACGAAGATTTGCATCTGGCGGCGGGATGCAAAGATGGCACAGTCCGAATAATCTCTTTCGAGCGCGGAGAAACCGTTCAATCATTCCCTGCCCATCTGGGATATGTTCGAGCCGTAGAGCGTATCTCCAACGACCGGATATTAACCGCTGGGGACGATGGTGCACTGAGGATATGGGATTGGCGGAGTGGTGATGACATTACAGAAATGACCGGACATTTGGGGGGGATCCTTTCACTGGGCATATCCGCGGATGGAACATTAGTAGCCACAGGTGGGCGGGATGGCACGGTTTGTGTCTGGAAGTTGGGAACAGGAGAATTAGAGAATGCGATGAGATTCGTTGCCCATAGGGGATGGGTTGAGGCTGTGACATTTGGACCTGACAACGAAAGAGTCTTCTCTGCAGGTCGCGATGGATTGGTAGTTGAATGGAATCTGAGAGCAGAATGCGACGCGCTTACCTTGGACCACGGGAGTTGGGTCGAGTCTATTGCTGTTTGCGATTCAGAAGTTATCTCGGCGGGAAATGACGGGTTGATTTCTGTGTTTGACCGAGAGACCGGAAAGAGGGTACGTGTATTGACCGGGCACGAGGGGGAGGTGCACACCATTGCTATGGCAGGCAAGAATCTGGTTTCAGGATCCGCTGATACGACAATGCTTGTGTGGGCGCTGAGTTGATCAAGAGTCAAATCGGATAGGATGAGGAGGAAGTTTGGGCTATCGGACGATTAAGGAGACAGACCTCGAAGCCACTATGCGGGACGGCACCGTGCTTCGATCCGATGTGTACAGGCCGGACACTGAGGATGAGTTTCCCGTGCTGCTTTGTCGAACACCCTACGACAAGGCCGCAGAAAAGCAACTGGAAATAGGACCAAAGCTGGCAGAACGCGGCTACATCGTGGTGATACAGGATGTTCGGGGCCGGTACGCCTCCGATGGGGAATTCAAGCCCGGGTTCTACAGCTCAGATCACTGCGACTCGGAGGATGGGTACGACAGCGTGGAGTGGGCGGCAGGATTGCCCGGGTCCTCGGGGAAAGTAGGTACGTTTGGCAACTCATACGACGGGTGGATACAGTGGGAACTGGCGCATACACGTCCACCGCATCTGGTGACCATGTTTCCGGGTGGTATCACTGCCAATCTGTTGGACAGGGAGCTTTGCGGTGTGCTCAGAACCGGACGCGTGATCGACTGGACAATCAACAACCTCTCAGTCGACACTGCAAAACGGTTAGGAGATCAGTGGAAGGCGAAAACGAAGGATAGGGCTACCCATCTCTGGCACCACCGGGACCGTAGCAAGTGGCTCTGGTATCTTCCTTTGATCGACATCCCCGACGAGGTTATGCCGGGCATGTCTCGCCACTGGAGGCGCTGGCTCTCGGACCATGCAACGGACCACTTCCGGTTCGAAGAAAAGCATTCTGAGGTCGAGGTCCCGGTATTGGGGATTGCGGGCTGGTACGATCAGCAGATCGGCATATTCAAGAATTTTACCGGCATGAAGGAAAACGGCAGGACGGAACTGGCAAGAGAAAACCAGTTTCTGATCATCGGGCCGTGGACACACACATTGTTGGACCTGGACCGAAAAGTGGGTGAAGTAGACTTTGGGCGAGAGGGTGAGAGGAGTTTTTATGATATCGCGGATGCGTGGTTCTCCCGGTGGTTGAAGCACGAGCCATCTGAAGCCGAGGGATGGGCACCTCTCCAGATATTCGTGATGGGGTCGAATACATGGAGAGGAGAGTGCGAGTGGCCAATTGCTCGTACGGAATTCACACCTTACTACCTCCACAGCGATGGGCACGCAGACATGGCCAATGGCACAGGTATGTTGACGAGAGAACCGCCTGGAGGCGAGTTCCCNGATCGATACGATTATGATCCCAGAGATCCGGTGATGACCTTGTATACATCCTATGGGCAACATGCGCCGATAGATCAAAGAGCGNTGGATGGGAGAAGGGATGTCATGGTATATACAACACCCCGGCTAGACTCCCCGGTGGAGGTCACGGGACCAGTGGAGGTAAGGCTTTGGGCATCCAGTTCAGCAAAAGACACTGATTTCGTAGCCAAATTGATCGACGTTTGGCCGAATGGCTTTGCGCAGGAATTGTGCCACGGAATAGTTCGGGCTCGCTACAGAGACTCATTCGAAGATCCTAAGCTTCTGGAACCAGGAAAAGTCTACAAGTATACAATCCGGGTGAACCCCACTAGCAATCTGTTCAAAAAGGGTCATCGGATCAGGTTGGATATTACAAGCAGTGACTTCCCGAATTTTAACCGGAACCACAATACGGGTGGCGACGACTACCGGGAGACCACACTGGAGACCGCGAGCCAGGTGATCTATCACGATTCAAAGTATCCCTCCAGTGTTCTACTGCCGATCATCTCTCAATGACAGTTTCCAGGGACATATAATCAGGAGAAGTCTCAAGATGGGCGAAGTACTCAACAGCGTTTTGGCAGATGAACGCGGGTGGACCGCAGAGACCATAGACAGCGCAGATGCGTGGTATACCTCTATTACTGACGACTGTATTGACGAACTGGACAATTTCCTCCGAAGCCGCAATGGTGATTCTGAATCTACTACGGAAATACGGATAGGTGACACCGACTTTCCAAACTGTCGAAAAACCCTTGCGCCGGTCCTGGCGGATTTGCGGACAGGAAGGGGATTTGGTATTCTAGACCGGTTGCCAATGGAGCGATACACGGCGGATGGAGCCCAGGTGATGTACTGGGTGATTGGCCAAATTCTGGGCTTGCCGTTCGAGCAGGACATCAAGGGATCCTTGTTATACGACGTGAAGGACACGGGCCAGGAAGTCAAAGAAGGAGCCAGGTTCTCGGTGACCAATGCAGAGAGTTCATTCCACACTGACGGGGCCTTCAACCCGGACGTGCCGGACATAGTTGGGTTGCTTTGTCTGCAGACCGCGAAATCCGGTGGTGAAAGCCAGCTCATAAGCGGCGTAGCGCTTCATAACGAGATCCTTTCGAACCACAGGGATGTCCTGGAGAATTTGTACGGTACATTCTGTCTGGATCGGAGAGGCCAGTTCTTGGAGGGTGAAAGTCCAGTAACCGAAACTCCTATCTTCCATTGGGATGGTCAGGAACTTTGGTTCAGATATCTGCACTATTACATACAGGTTGGTCACGAACTGATTGACAGGCCTTTGACCCTGCAACAACTGGCCGCGCTGAACGCCATGGAGGAACTGATCCACCAAAAGAAGTTTCAGATTGAATTCAGCCTGGAACAAGGGCAGATGATGTTCACCAATAACCGGTGGATACTGCACAATCGAACCGCGTTTGAGGATCATCAGGATGTTGCATCGCGACGCCACTATGTAAGGTTGTGGCTAAGTATGCGAAACTAGCCAATCCAGCTACGAAAGGTGATCGTAGTGGGTTCCACGGAACAGGGTTTGAAGGAAAGGTTCAGGATCCTCTGTCACAATGTGTTCTGGTTTCAGGGCGTCCCCTTTGAGCCCGAGGTGCCGGGAATGCCGGATGCAGGTGTTTTCGAGGACCTGATAGCTATGTATCTGGATTTGGACCCGTATGTTATCTGTTTGCAGGAAATTCAGTCCCACGAGGTGTTTCTCAGTCTGAAGCGCGCCTTGGGCATGGAGGGCGAATACCGCGCCGGGGGCGTGCTGCAACAGTATGGGGGCAGTGTGTTGTGGAAGTCCGGAACCGNTTTCGGATCCTGTGACTGGTCGGATGATCCTCCACAGAGGATGTGGCAACAGGCCACGGTACCCGGATCCGGCAAGTTGTTGATCTGCAATGTGCACTTGCCGTCTAACCGACAACTGGGTAGAGAAGGGTCCAGACTCAGGCGCATCGAGGAACTGGGTGCCGCAACCCTAGCAGAACCCAGCCTGGTTCTTGGTGATTACAATGAGGCACCAGGAGGACAGGTGAGTGAGTTCATGCAGTCGCTCGGGTACCTGGATGCTGCGGAGATGGTGGGCAGAACTCAGAAACCGACCTCAATAAACGGAAACAGAGGGGACCAGATCTGGTTGCACTGTTCTGCCGGAAACCGGCTGCTTGGCTACGACGTAATCGATATAGCAGATATGGAAATGGGTGTGTCTGGAAAGACCTACTTAAGTGATCACCTTCCCCTGTGGATAGATATGGAGATGGAAGAACAATGAAGTTCGATGCGGTTTTTTTTGACTCCGGGGGCACCCTTTACGGTTACGGTAACGGTAAGGGGGATGACCCAACCTCCTCCGAGGTGGTGGACGGCCGGTTTCGCAGATTGNCCGCAGCCCTGGAGTCGTACGGCTACAGTCTGGAACCTCAGTTGCTGGAAGAANGTCTGGTGCNCTGCGAGGAGGCGTGCAAGGAAGCGCTTGGTCCTNGGTACAATTTCTTTCGAATGATGAAACAGTTTTGTCAAGAAATTTCACTCGAAGTTGGACCGGAGATCGCTGCCTGTCTCACCGATGCCTACGCCGGACCTCGATTCGGTTCATGGCTCTATCCAGGCATATTTGATACCGTTAGTACGTTGTNTCTACAAGGGCTCTATCTGGGAGTCATTGCCAACACTCACTGGCCCGGTTTCTGTATGGACAGGGCCTTCGACGGGGTAGGTTTGTTGCCATTCTTCAAGACGCGGATCTATTCAGGTGATATTGGAATAGCAAAACCCGATCCAGATATTTTTCACCTGGCTGAGGAGATTGCGGGTCTGAAGGGAAAATCCATCCTTTACGTAGGTGACACATTAGACGCAGACATCCAGGGAGCATCCGGTGTAGGCTGGGGAACGGCATTCCATACGAGAAGAGGATACTCGAGTGAGGGCAAGGCAGAACTCGATTACAGCGACTCCGGCCAGCTACTGGAATTTGTCATAAGGACCTGAAGAAGTGAATTGGAGGCGTTACAGTGGGTGACATCGTGATCTACCACAATCCAAAGTGCAGCAAGAGCAGGCAGACACTTCAGTTGCTCAAAGACAATGGCGTCCATCCTCGGGTCGTGGAGTATCTAAAGACGCCACCCGATGAGGACACACTTGCAAGAATACTTGGTATGCTGGAGATGGAACCTATCGACCTCATCCGGGTTACAGAAGATCTGTATGGAGAACTGGGGTTGGAAGCACATAAGAAGGACAGGCAGGCCATACTCAAGGCCATGGTTGAGAATCCGATCCTCATAGAACGACCCATTGTGTTCAAAGATAACCAGGCCAGGGTCGGGAGGCCGCCAGAGGCGGTGTTGGAACTCCTGTCCTGACGTGACGTGGAATCCGCGCTAATTTCAAAGGGACAAGCATTGACGATCGGTTTTGATTTGCGCTATTTAAGGCATACGGTATACATCCTGCTCTTCATCGGTATGCTTCTGCAGCCTGGTCTAACCCTGGCTTCNGGGGGGGCGATGGAGGGAGATTTGGCGTCCGATTTCGTCTTATTCACACTAGATGGGCAGCGGGTAAGCCTGAGAAGTTTCGAAGGCAAGCCCGTGTTTCTGAATTTTTGGGCCACGTGGTGCGGGCCATGCAAGATGGAAATGCCTGATATGGAGTTGCTGCAGAAGTCACTGGGTGAAAAGATCGAGATACTTGGTGTCAATCAGGGCGAGTCCCCGGCTCACGTGGGAGCCTTCGTCCGCGACAATGGGTATTCCTGGACGTTCCTTGCGGATGCAGACCAAGAGGTCGGCAATCTGTATCGGGTGTCGGGATATCCAACAAGCATATTCATAAATGCTGAGGGGCGAATAACTGGCAGGCGAGTGGGAATGATGACTGGTGAGGATATGGAGCGCCAGATCCGCATTGCCATGGGTAAGTCTGACGAGAGCTTCCGACATAAGGTGACACGCATTGCAACCAGTCTGAAGAAGGTCGATACAGGATTCAAATCCATTGAATTGAGTTCGAATGTCGCATCTATGAATTTCGCTTTAAAGGATGGTAGGGGGTACCAGATCAACATATTTGACAGGGAGGATGAGGCATTTCAGGAGGGTTTGCTCGAATTCCAGGTGCCCTCATATGATCTGAGGGAAGCACCGATCTCGGACCTGGAAAGCTATCTGTTGAACTGGAATCTGGACTATGCGGCAGGTGCCTGGGCCGTGGATAATCATAACAACAGGTTGACACTGGTGGCCAAGTATGGGGGAAAGATGGTGGAACCAGAATTCTTAGCGTCGGTGTGTACCAATATGATCGGTGCTGTAGCAGAATTTGAGAAAATAATCGATAAATTGATGGAGNACGCAAAACGGTAGGATCTGGTGCCAAGATTGCCTGGAACCAACTTGCGGGTCAGGAAGCAATCCTGACCCGCGTTCTTTTTCCGGGTGCCTGGGAGTCGCTTTCTAACCAATATCTGTTGCACGCGTATGGACACGGTCTTATATTCACATCGACTTTCCGTCCTTGGACTCAATGTATCAGGTTGTCTCCATTTTAGCCGATATTTCTGGAAGGAGCACGGATGTCCGAACTTGGTGCTGNTGTGACAGAAACGGAATTACGATTAAGATTGAACAAATTCTCAAGGCTTTCGCTTGCAGATTTGCCCACCCCGCTGCTTGATTGTCCAAGGCTGAGTGAGGAGGTCGGGGGGGCCTCAATTCTGGTCAAGAGAGAAGACCAGACCGGTATGGCTTTTGGAGGCAATAAGGTTAGGGAATTCGAATACTCGGTGGCACCTGCAATTGATGGGGGTTACGATATCCTGCTGCACGGCGCAGCTTCTCAATCCAATCAATCCCGCCTGACCGCTGCGATGGCGGCTCGGTTCGGTTTNAGGGCAGTAATGGTGGGAAGAAAGGATGCTCATTCCGATCCGGTGAATGGGAACTTGCTGCTATCCCATCTATTTGGCGCAGAGGTGTTTCTGACGGAGCGCTCTGAGGAAAAGGAGGAAGTAGTTGAGCGTCTACAGGCGGAGGGATACAAAGTCTACAACACGAGTTCAGATGGGTACTACCTGAGAAGTGTATCCTATGTGGACGGGTTTCTGGAACTATGGGGACAACTGAAAGAACGGGACCTTATGCCGGACGCGCTCTATGTCTGTTCAGGCGTTCACACGCACGTGGGTCTTGTCGTGGGAGCCAGAGCATTAGGTGTATCCCTCCGCATAATAGGTATCAGTCCCAGTCCTCAGGACAACGATAAGAACGACGCGATGCTGGCGGGAGTGGCAAATGAAGTAAGCCGGATGCTCGATCTGGACCTGACCTTTTCGGGAGCGGATATGGAGAGCTATGGTGATTATGCTGGCGAAGCCTATGGGGTGGTAACACCCGCAAGTCGTGATGCCGTGATACTGGCCGCCAGGAAGGAAGCTCTGGTTCTTGATCCTGTATATACGGGTAAGACCCTGGGCGCTTTGATCCAACACATCCGAGAAGGCAGGTGGCAGGTGGGACAGACAGTGGTCTTCGTGCACACTGGAGGGACACCGGCGCTGTTTGCATACGGAGACGAAGTTTTGAATGGCTGAGACAGGAATAGGGAGGCGTATACAGTGAGGATAGAGAACCATGTCTGACCAAATCACGAATGTTCTTGCCGGCCGGTATGCCAGTCAGCCGATTAGGGATATCTGGTCGGAGACCGGAAGGATCGTGTTGGAACGCGAATTCTGGATTGCAGTTATGAAGGGGCAGCAGAAGCTGGGCATCGATATCCCGGAAGAGGCCATCAGAGCCTATGAAGCTGTAAAGGACCAGGTAGATCTCACGTCCATCGCTCAAAGAGAGTCGGTATCTCGTCACGACGTAAAGGCCCGGATAGAGGAATTCTGTGAACTGGCTGGACATGAGCACATTCACAAAGGAATGACAAGCCGCGACCTGACGGATAATGTGGAGCAATTCCAGGTTCTGCGATCGCTTCAATATTTACAGGTGAAGTTTGCAGCATTGTTGATCCAACTGAGCAGGCGCGTGTCCCAGTGGCGTGATGTGGTAATCGTCGGCAAAACTCACTATGCTGCTGCCCAGCCAACGACACTGGGGAAGCGCCTGGCGATGTTTGGGGAGGAGATGTTGCACGCGTTCAAACGGCTGGAACATCTGGTGTCGACTTATCCCGTACGCGGGTTGAAGGGCGCTGTCGGTACTTCGCTGGATCAGGTGACGCTTCTGGGCAGTACGGAGAGGATGCTCGAGCTTCAAGAGGAAGTGCGTTCCCATCTGGGGTTCGGTCACGAGTTGGGGGCGGTCGGACAAATCTACCCGAGAGGGCTGGACTTCGAGGTGATAAGCTGCTTCTACCAGCTCGGCGGCGGGGTCGCAAACTTGGCACGGACTCTGCGGTTGATGGCAGGCACGGAGAGCGCCACTGAAGGATTTGCCAAGGGTCAGGTGGGTTCCTCGGCCATGCCCCACAAGATGAATACTAGGAGTACCGAACGCATCAACGGATTTCAGATAATCCTGGGTGGACATCTTCATATGGTCAGTGGGCTTGTTGGGGACCAGTGGTTCGAAGGAGATGTCTCTTGCTCGGTTGTACGACGCGTGGCGCTGCCGGACAGTATGTTTGCGTTCGACGGAATGATCGAGACTATGCTTCACGTTCTGGACGATATGGGGATTTATGAAGCTGTGATACAGAACGAATTGGAGCGTTACATGCCATTTCTTGCAACAACAACCTTACTGATGGAGTCGGTGCAGCGAGGGGCAGGCAGGGAACAGGTTCACGAGGCCATCAAGGAGCATGCCGTGGCCTCCGCACTGAGCATGCGGGAGCAGGGCAAGGTTGAGAACGACCTGGCGGAGCGATTGGGAGACGATGACAGGCTGCCCCTGTCTGTGGAAGAAATTGATGCCATCCTGCGGAAGAGCGAGGATTTTGTGGGTCTTGCCCGCGAACAGGCGGATGGCTTTGTAGCTTCGGTGGACGCGCTCGCTCAGAAGTATCCCGGGGCGAGTCGTGTGGAGAAGAGTCGGTTGCTCTAAATCCCCTTTTCGTAATCTCGCAGTCTTTCGTTCAGCATATATAAGGCTATGATGGCCTTCCCGTCCTTAATGCGACCATCGGCCACCAGTTGCAGCGCATCGGCGAAGGGGATGAGATGCGTTTTGATGTCTTCACCTTCGGAGGTCAGACCTGCGTGCTCGAGCAGGTCATCTCCCAAAGTGACACGTGCGAGATACAGCTCTATTCGCTCAGAAGTGCCGCCTGGACTCACGAAAAAGGTAGTAAGATGTTCCAAGGGGCAGACAAGCTCCACGCCAGTTTCTTCCATGATTTCCCTTTGTGCAACCGCGCACCCATCGTCGTCTTTGACGCCCGCCACGATCTCTAGGAGCCACGGACTTTCGCCTGATCCGTTTCTCTGAATGTTGGCGTAGGCTGGATACCTGAATTGCTCAACCAGAAGGATCTGCCCGGTTTGTTCCGAATACATCAGAACTCCAACTCCATCTCCTCTCTCGAAATTCACCCTCTTCACTTTCCGGCTCAGGGTGCCATCGAATCTTTCGTGTCTCAGTGTAGCTTCCTCGACCTTGAAGAGAACCTTGCCACCAGGTAGATAGAATCGGTACTTGGTCTCTCGGGCATCAATCTCTACTTTCATCTTGGCTCCTGTAGGTTCATCGGGATCCTGGTCCTCGAGCCAGATAATCTATGTGGGGACACACGATGCCGCAATTTTCTTCTTAAAGGACGGGCGCATGTCCAGTAAGCTTGCGTTGCTCGGAGGAAAACCGGTGGTGACGGGTCCGGTGACGGAGTCCTGGCCCCAATTCGACCAGGATGAAGCGACAGCCGTTATGGAGGTCCTGGAGAGCGGGAACTGGAACCATGGTCCCAAGTGTCAGGAGTTCGAGGAGGAATTCGCTCGGCTGCAGAACGCGAAATATGGGCTACTGTGTACCTGTGGTACGGCTGCGCTCGAAGTCATTTGTCGAGGGGCAAAGATCGGGGTAGATGACGAGGTCATCACCAGTCCGTACACATTCCATGGGACGTGTATGGGCATCATGATGGCGGGAGGGACGGTCACTTTCGCCGACATCGATCCCGACACGAACAATATCGATCCGGATGCAATCGAGGTGGCGATAACGCCTCGTACCAGGGCGATTATGGTGGTTCACTTCGGCGGACTGGCCTGCGATATGAATCGGATACTAGACATTGCCGCCAAACACGATCTCCTTGTGCTGGAGGACGCCGCCCACGGGTGGGGCGCACAATACGCGGGACGTGGACTGGGTAGTTGGGGACTCGCCTCTGGATTCAGTTTTCAGCAGAGCAAAAACATGACCAGCGGAGAGGGCGGTATCGCATTGACCAGCGATGAGGAAATGGCGGATATAATCGGATGCGTGATAAATTCGGGGCGTTCCATCTACGAGCGGGCACCCGAGGAACTTCGTTGGGGTGGAAACCATCGGATAACGGACTTTCTCGCTGCAATATTGCTTTGCCAGCTTGAGCGGGTGGAAGCACAGAACGATATCCGGGAACAGAACGCAGCAATGCTAACGCGCGCACTCTCTCAGTTGGAAGGAATAGATCCCATCAGAAGGGTGCCGGAGGCGACTCGCGTTAGTTGGCACGTGTATGGCGCACGCTTCAATAAGGAAGCATTCGAGGGGGTTTCCCGGTCGGTATTCATGCGGGCTTTGCGCGCCGAGGGTGTTCCTGTTGGCAGTGGGTATTCTGAGCCTGTCTACAAGAATCCGGTTTTTCAGCACGATTGGCAGGGAGGTGCTTACAAGCCACTTGCGTGGACAACGACTCCTGATGCTCCGGACTACCGGGATCTGCAATTGCCGAATGTCGAGCAATATTGCAGAGAGCGGATTTCCATCTCACAAACAGTAATGCTGACAAGTGAGAACAGAATGGGAGAGGTGGTAAATGCTTTTGAGAAGGTATGTGGACAGGCGAAGGAGTTGATAGGACTAGAAAACAAGGAGGTCTCATGATACCCAATCCCATTGGTCTGAAGAAGCGTATGCGCGAGGGGCAACAGATCCTGGGTGCCAGTCTGTCTGCGGATACTGACAGCGACAGAATCAGGGCGGTTGTAGATAGCGGTCCATATGAGTTCATTTCTGTAGATAGTCAACACTCCGCATTAAGTGAAAAACGGCTTTTGTCGTTCTGCGGGTTGTGCAATAATCTGGGCGTCTTCGTTCAATTCCGTATCAAGCACACCCGTAACGCCTATCTTATCGGGAATTATCTAGACCTGGGTCCCTGTGGCGTGGAGGTCCCTCAGACAGAGCTGGACGAAACGGTGGTAGAGTCACTCAAGAGCTTCTACTTTCCTCCGGAGGGCGGGCGGAGTTTTGGAGGCAGAGCTCGGCAAGGGGCTGCCGATCACTTGGATCCCGTTGACTATGGCGCCTGGTGGAATACATACGGCATTCTGTGGATGCAGATAGAGTCCGTAGAAGCGGTCACACGAGCTCACATCCTCGCCAAACCGGGAGTGGACTGCCTGTCCTTCGGCCCTACCGATCTGATGTTCAGCCTGAAGGGCCACCCCAATCACCATCTTAAGACCGTAGACGATTGTGTGGCATACGTCGCGAGATCACTGGAAGGGACAGGTGTTTCCGTTTGTCATAGAATCGGGTCGTCGGAGAACAGGCAGAAATTCGTTGACATGGGTGTAACCGTATTGCTGGAGAGTGCGAGTATCTAGTATTCAGACGTAGGTCTCCAAGGGAGGAAGTGTCGTGCGGAATATCACAATGCTTGGATCGGGCTTCATCGGGATGTTCTATACGACCGTGCTACACGGTCTCCGCAGCCGGGATAGAGTGAAGATGGTCTATTCGCGGACAGAAGCTGGTGCGAGGAAATTTTCCCAGGACTGGGACGTACCAAAATGGTCCACGGATATGGAGGCGGCGGTCAACGATGGTGAAACGGATGTAGTTGTGGTCGGCTTGCCTAACGACTTGCATGAAACTGCGGTCTTAGCCGCCGCAAAGGCGGGAAAAGCGGTTCTATGCACCAAACCGCTTGGGCGCAATGCCTCAGAGGCGAAGCGAATGCTGGAGGCGGTCGAGGCGGCAGGGGTGTTCGCGGGATACCTTGAGGACCTCGTTTATACACCCAAGACGTTGAAGGCCATCCAGTCAACGAGGAACGGCGCTTTGGGTAAAGTTCTGTGGGCACGCTCCCGCGAAACACATCCTGGACCTCACAGTGAGTGGTTTTGGGATATCGAAAAAGCTGGCGGAGGGGCGATCGTGGATATGGGATGTCACTGTATCGAGATAAGCAGAAACTTCATAGGAAAAGATGTTCGCCCCCTGGAAGTGATGTGTTGGGCGGACACACAGGTTCACCCTATCGAGGCCGAGGATAGTGCCGTGGGACTTGTGAAGTATGCCAGCGGTGCAATTGGTCAGTTCGAGGTGAGCTGGACCTTCCGCGGTGGTATGGACTTGAGGGACGAGGTGTCGGGTACGGGGGGCACCATCTGGCTCAACCACTGGCTGAGAACGGGATACGATATGTTCACTGCCGAGGGACAGAAGGGTTATGTAGCAGAAAAGGCGGAAACGGAAACGGGATGGCTCTTCCCGGTGGGGGATGAGGCAGGCTCCCTGGGCTATGTCGAGATGTTTACCGACATGCTGAATGCAATGGACAAGGGGACAGAACCCATGGAGACGTTTTACGATGGATATGTAGTGAATACGATCATGGATGCTGCCTACAAATCTGCACGGTCCAAGCAGTGGGAGCCGGTTGAGCTGGAGATTTGGCGCGGATCTGATGAGATTGGCGGGGGGATCGAGTTACAGGAATTCGACACGGATCACTTCCTGGTGAAGGAGGAGATCATGCCTGACGGCAGGACCAAGCAGATCCTAAAGGAAAAAGAGGGTGGGAGAATCGTAGAACGCGTTATTCACTAGTTCTGGTTTCCACTCTGGAATCATCAAGGGCCGGCTCAGATTCGTGAGCCGGCCCTTTTTTCTAGTTTTTTGCATCCCCGGTGCACAAAATGGTGAAGTAGATGGCTGTAGCCGTAAGGATCACCAGGAAGACGGGCAGGAATGCCGATCCCAATCCATCCGCTTGACCCAGAGCCACCTGTATCGTTTTCCACGGGATATAGGCGAACAGCCACATAATCCAACCAGCACACCTAGGAGAGAGGATTACCACCGTCCATGGAGGTTTCCTGTCAGGTACGACTACAGGAGGGATTTGGGCTTAACTTGCCGTTTCTTGATGGTATGAAGCCATGAATTCTCCGGGAGAGTCTTTAGACAAGGAGATGACACCTTTCCTTTGTATGGTTTCACCCGGTGCGATGTCATACCCGATTGAAATGCCCGCATGAAGGCAGCCACAGTCGGGCCGTTTTGACAGACCCATTCGGACTTGTCCCAGAACAGACCTGACAACCACTCACCGTCCTTCTGAGTAATAGCCATCCACCCCGCTGTGGTGCCGTTGTTGTGGCCCTGCCACCCAGCATTGGCGGCATTCTTAAGTCCGACACGATCGTAGCGTTCAAAAGTGTGGGAAAAGTCGCACCTGTGGAGCTGGTTCTTAGGCCAGAATTCTACTGCACCCCTGTGTTTGTAGCACATCGAGGTCTCGGCAATTGGCCATGGCCGGTCGGTCATATTGGCAACGCTGAACACCATTTCGATTCTATCTCTTACCACACGAGCCGTCCAGGATCCCATCTCACTGTCATTGGCCGACATGGTTCCGATCTAAGTGCCCGTTTCCGGCTGATGCCAAGAAATGTCATAGAAGAGACTCTCGAATGTCTTTTCCTCCGTTGGATGAGAGATCAACAGCCTGTTGTGCTCCGCCAGAGCACGGATTCATTTTTCAGCAACTCGGTGTGGTTGGTGAAAAGCTTTGGACCTGAGGCGCCAAGGAGAATCATGCCTGCCTTCTTGAAGAAACGATGTGAGGCGCTGTGACCATCCAAGGTTTTTATTCGAACCAGATGGGGCTGGTCCAGGCACGGTGACCATCCGCCTGGCTCACCCTTAGCACATACCAGTGGGAGCCCTGCCCTTCCGTATCCGCCAACTCACCCTCCCACGAGCTACCGTCCGGTTTGGTGACCTCGATGACCAGCCCATCCCGGATCAGATCGATGCTTTCAATTGAAGTCGTGCCCTCGACCCCAAGCCGAAATGATCGGGGTGTGGATAGAGATAGTACACTCCCCATATGGTTGTCTGATACGTCAAGGTGGAGAGCGATCCGGGCTCCGGTGGTGCCGTATACACGACGATCCAGAATGGCCTGATGAATAGACTCACGCGTAAGTTCATCAGACAATACAGCCATAAAGCCCGCCGGTTGCGGACAACCCGGTTCCGGGGCAGGGTTACCGGGCATGGAATCGTGTGTATCGCTGCCGCAAACAATGCCCAATCTCATGCCCTGGTTGAGCAGATTGAAGTTCCGTTCTTCTTCCGCCGCAGACCCCCGTTGCTTCTGCCAGAGTTCTCCCAGGATCTCCTGGTGGAACTCCAGGGTGTGAAAGTGTCCAGTTACGATGCCTCCGAACTGCTTGACAGTCTCATAGAAATGGTCCAGATCACGACAGAAGACGGTGTCCGGGTGAAATCTTCGGGTGAACTGTTCTTCTAGTGCCGGTGGGCGTTCTTCAAAGAAGATCGGTGGGACACCCACGTGGTGGAAAAAGTGTGCATTGCGGTGGCTCCCGTCCGGGGGCGTGCCGAACTCCACTCCTGAGATGGCCACGAACTCGCCAGACTTCGTGAATTTGTCTGCAGTATCCCGCACGTAGTCCCACATATTCCCCACACAGGTATTGTAGCTGAAGAGCATGGCAGCAGCAAAATCATAGTTCGCCACGTCTCTTGCATAGTTGTAGTAGTCGTCAAGGGGACGCTGATTGAACACCATGCCATGGATTTCACCCCATAGAATCCCTGGTGTTTTTCGTGTGTTCTCAAGCGCAAAGGGCGGGTATTCTCCAGTGAATGCCACATTGACAAACAACGGTTGGTCTTCCGGTTTATCCGGATCGACGGGAGGGTCGAACTTACGATACGTTTTATATCCCGTAGGCAGAAAGGTCCGTCCGGGATTCTTGGATGCAACCAACCAGAATCTGAATTCCTTGATGGGGTTTTGAGAGTATCGCCAGGGTCCGGACTCAGACCCTAGATTGATGGACAAGGTGTCTTTCTGGGCAATCCCTTCCGGAAGGGTCAGTTCGCAAATGTGCAAGAATTCGGGGATAACAGGATAGTAGTCAAGTGTCCGTGCCCCGAATCCCTCACAGGTAGCAGGTTTGCCTGAATCTATTTCAGCCGAGACATAGTTTGGTTGATCCGGACGTTCACTTTGGGGAGGTCCGGCATCTTGTCGGATGTCGTATATGAACCATAGCTTCGTGCCTGGATCAAGGTCCGAATCCGAGCAATAGGTAAATTTAAGGGCACCTTCGGAGCCTGCTGCCAGTGTTTGGTTCGTCATCAATTTGAAACGGCCTGCATTGCTTGACATCTGATCTCCCCAGGGTTGTCAATAAGAACCAAATTCCAAGTCGGCCTCAGCAAAGGCTCGGACATTTCCTGGTGGTGTCTCAAATACGAGAGAGTTCGATCAATCCAGAATGTAAGCGCCACCGGGTTTGAACGTGATGAGTCGTTCTTTTACCATATTGAGGATGGCAACGGGTTCGCTGAGATGGATCTCATTAACGGCATCGACGCCTCCCATCAGGACGATATCCCATCCGTACTTCTCTTTAGCCAGTTCAGGGAGGACCTCCCCCATAGGAGGGGGCGTCATTGTCATCAGTCAATCGATGCTGGCATTTAGATACCTGTCAATGAACCGCGACATCTTGCTGTCATCGTAATAGAAATATATCGCGCCGTGGCTATGAACCAGTTCCACATGGGCCTATAAGATGTGGAAGGAACATGTCTTAGTAAATCTGGGGACTTCAGCCATAGCTGGGGGAGGCGTAGAACCACCAGGTCTGGAGCATATTGAAGCCTGCTTCGAGGATACAACTCGTTTCACCCATCATGGCCTCGGCGCCGATGTTTACAATTTTGCGAAACGTTTTCCGGTCAAAGTGGTAGAGCATCAGGAAGTCGGCGGGTTTCAGCATGTCGCGGCAGTCAATCGGACTGTATAGACTGGTTACCATCAAGCCTCTGTCGCCAATGGTTCGGTCGACATCTTTCGCTTTCTTAAAATCCAATCGTTCCGGTTCGGCACGCAGGTATCTCATCAAGGGCAAGTTGCGGCCAAAGTCTTTCACAAGCGGTTCCACAATCTCCGACCCTGAGCCACTCCCCTGCTTGACGATCAGTGCTTGCTTCACATCATGCAACTGACCTTCTGGGATGTGTATCGTTCGTTCCCATATGTTTCGATTGTCACGAACCTCGTGAGCGATTTTCACGGAGATATCGTCTCGCCAGAGCAGGGAGGTAGGTGAGAAGCAGGGTAGGATGGGCGACAGTACATAAGTGCCACAGGTCGATCCCGAATTCGTCGTGAGCTCGCAGCGCTTTGTCCAGGGGATCGCCGGTATCCGAGTAGTATTTGCGCAGAAATTTCCACATACGTAACGGCAGGGGGACTCGGTCGGGCTGGCCGCCTCGCAGTGCCGTCAGCAATCTTTCTCGGGATGTCATCGAATGGTGGTCTTCCTAAGGCAGGGGTACTCTTACCGTATCTGTCTGGTCCGAACCCCCTCGGTCAAGTGTATTGACCTGTACCCAGAGTTCTTTTTCGGGTGGACGGGTCAGTTCAATGTTGAGCTTTACACTGTCGAACCCTCGCACAGGACCAATGGCGTGGCCAATCTGAGACACGATAAGTGTAGCAGGATTTTCCGGCGACGCGTTCGGATCGGCGGGTTCCATCGGGTTACCGTTGAAAGCGATGGCAAGGGCTTGCTGCACGTCGAAAGCCCCGGTGTTTCTTAACGTCACCTTGAGGTGACGTTTGCCGGAGCGCTGAGTGAGCAGGCACCCTTCCGCATCAATTTTCAATCTTTGGCACAACTGATCCTGGTCAAGCGAAACGGCTATGGAGGCGTCAAGTATTCCCCATCCGAGATAGGGATTCCACCTTTTACCCCGTGCGGTATTCCGCAAGATCTGGGCAATCTTGTCATTCGGTAGGTCCGGATACCGAGACATCACGAGCGCACCTACCCCTCCCCCGAAGCCTGAAGACATACACCCCCCGGTAAACGGGATGTAGTCTTCGTGACCACCGGTCGACCAGACATGGTCAAATTCTTCTTCACCTTCCCGTTCACCTGAAGGTGTGGCCGCATCCACGTAATCGGCGGTGCAGCAAATGTCGGCCGCCTTTCCATGCTTGTTGACAGACCCAAGGGTAAAGACAACATCCAGAGCTGGCATGTTTGTTGCCACTCGCCTGCCCCTGTTGTCCGCCGTTCCCTTGAACACGAGACATCCTGCATCATATGCTCTTTCAAGAGAACGTCTCAGTTTGGGGTTGTCCACGGGGTAGCTGAAATCGGTGCCCTGGTAGAAAAGGGGATGGGGCGAGTTGTTTCCGTGCGAGATGAACCCGTGGGGAAGGATCAGGACCTTTGCGCCATGATTCACAGCGTAGTCCACTCCCTGCCACCAACTATCGGGATTTTGGTACCCTACTCTAACGGCCATAACCTTGCACTCCGGGGCACACATCATCACCTCGCCCATAACGAATGCATGGTGCCCCTTGTTATAATTGGTCTCCGGATTCCTTCCAACATACTCTAGCGATTCGTCATCGTCGTGACAGTCCCATCCGTGGACATCTCCTTTGGATGGGTTGGGGTTCACCCACAGATGCCCTTCGTGATGCGGGTGATATGTGTATCCCAGGTCGATGACGGCAACCACAATATCTGGGTTGCCTTTTGTGACCTTGTGTGCCTGGGGAACCCTCAGCAGGCGCAGGGGCCAGCCATAGGGCGTCTTATGCAAGGTGAACAGATTCAGGTCTTCGGGGGGCATAAGCACCTCAGTTTTGGTCTGCTATCCTCGGATTTCCGCCAGCGCCTTCTGGACGCCGGACTCCAGCGTTCGGAGATCACTGGCCATGTCGATAAACAGGAATCCCTCTTGTATACGTTTTTTAACGATCTCCAGGTCACGCTCGGGAAGACCAGCTGGTTTCCCGGCGCTCTTGCATCCTGCTAGGAATGTCTGTATTGCGGCCTCATGGTTCGGATGCCCACGCTCGACGCCCATAGCCAGAGAGAGATCACCTGGTCCCAGGAAGCCCACATCAATCCCATCGACCGACATGATCTCTTCGGTATTGTTGATACCCTCCATGTCCTCAATCTGGGGGATAATCAGGATCTCATCGTTGGCCACATCTTTGTATTCAGGTCCATACACTGCAATCCTTCCTGTTCCCGCGGATCTGTGGCCCACCGGCGGATAACGCATGGCATCTACCAGTGCCTGAGCTTGCTCGGGTGTGCTTACATGGGGCACGATGATCCCAAAGGCGCCAGCATCGAGTATTCTGGCCAGTGTTACTGGATCATGGTCCCAGGTGCGCACAAACGGGACAGCGCCACGGGCTTCGATTGCCCTGAATGCGTCGGCCATCAGGTTGATTTCGAAGGCTGAATGCTCCGCATCAATGGCAAGCCACTCGTAACCGGATGCAGCCATGATTTCCGCCGCCATCGGTGAAGACAGGTTTAGCCATCCGCCAAGGGATAGCTCGTTCTTGATTAATTTTTCCTTTACTGGATTCTTCATTGGGGCTCCTTTGCGCGTCGGTAATACGACAAATGGCTCAACGTACGAAGCGGACAGATCCCTGCTTGGTGGTCGCTCAATCTTCGTCCTGCGCAACCCTCAGTTCCCATCCGTCCTGGAATAGCGGCAAGTGGTTCAAAGGGGAGTAGGGATGTTTCTCGATTTCCTCAATGTTGAGGTCGATCCCCAGCCCAGGGCCGCTGGGCACATCGATGTACCCATCCTTAACGGGGAATCTTGTACCCGACGTCAGGTCTTCTTCCCACTCCACATTGAATTCGTCGAATATTTCCTGAATGAAATGGTTGGGCGTGCACGCGGCCAACTGCATACATATGGCCGTACAAACCGGTCCTTGCGCGTCGTGGGGTGCCACGACGCCGTAGTGTGCGTCTACCATATCGCAGATCATCCGGGTGGACCAAAGGCCACCACAGGCAAGGGGTTCAGGCTGAAGGATGTGGACTACGTCGTGTTTGAGCAGTTCTGCGAACTCGTATTTGGTGTGAAGGCTCTCACCCGTGGCGATAGGCACAGGTGATTCTTTCGCGACCTGGATCAGGGCGTCGATCTTATGGTGTGGTGTAGGTTCTTCGAACCAGGTCGGATTCGACGACTCCATTTTTCGAGCGAACTTGAGGGCAGTACTGGTGCTGAATCTACAATGTCCCTCTACCAGAACATCCACGCTTGGTCCCACAGCGTCTCTTACTGCAGCGATGATGTCTATGGCCAGAGCCTCGTCATCGAGGTCCGTAATCTGGTAGGCTTTTCCAAATGGGTCGAATTTCAACGCCGTGTACCCACGTTTCACAACCTCTTTCGCCCTTTCGTGAAAGCTCTCGGGGGTCCTGGGTCCTCGATACCATCCGTTCGCATAGGCACGTATCCTGTCCCTGACCTGACCGCCCATCAATTCAAAGATTGGTTTGTCCAAACTCTTGCCGATGATGTCCCAACAGGCGACTTCAATTGCAGAAACCGCGTGTTTATGCACCTGACCACCGTCGGTGTAGACATCTCGATACATCTTCTGGACGAGCCGTTCAGGTTGCCGAGGGTCCAGCCCTTCCCATTGCGGTTTGAGCTCGTGAATGGCCGCCTCGACGGTCTTCGACATAAAATTGATGGTCCCTTCACCAATGCCGTAGAGGCCTTCGTCGGTATGCACCTTGGTGAAGAGCCAGTTTTTCCAGGGATTTCCAGCAATGAAAGTTTCAACGTCTGTGATACGCATGGGAGCCGCCTCCGGAATAGTTGTCTGGTGAATTCGAGGATAATATCTAGGTTGGGGAAGGATGCGTCAAGGCGAATCTTGGAGAAGAACCCCGGGACGGAGACTATTTCCATCAACTATTTGATATTATTTAATTTACTGCTCTTATACAAAGTCATGAGGTGGTTGTCGACAGGGGCAAATTGAGGTCTATTATACCTAGGACCCTATCTCTGTTATTTTGGGCTACCCAGTGGTCCAGGCAAAGCGAAGTGCTATTCATTTATCGGGCACCTGCAGTTGCGCTGACCCATTGATTGCAAGGAGTGTTTCTGTGACTTCTAGAGAACGTATCGAGAAGACGTGGGATTTCGAGGCGCCCGACAGCATCCCGTTCGAATTCTACATTATGCCCGAGGTTAGAAACAATCACCTTTGCGCACGCGTTCTGGAACTCACCGACGAATACTCGGACAACTGGTCCGGGTGGGGACCCTTTTGGGGCTGGTTCGGGCTGGAAATCGAAGATGAGGAGGAATTACTGGAGGAAGGGCCGGCCACTACCAGCGCATAAGGACTACGCGCCATACCTTGGGACAACTCGCGAGACACACCGACCATACAACCTGCTACACATGGTTTGTTACCGAGCCAATAGCCATTCACGATTTCTTCGAGTATTATACCAACTATATTGTCTCCGGAATCGACAGCCTCATGCAGTCGGACGTGCCGAGGTATTTCACCCAGCTTGGCCTGGAGATGGCCATCGACCCGTGGATTTCTCCGGAAATGCTCGAAACATTCGTGGCACCAAACGACACGCGCATCAATGCGCAGGTACATAAATATTGTGGCAAGATTCGTCATCATTGCCACGGAAACGTGATCGATTACCTTGAGACTTTCAGTTCCATGGGAATTGACGGTATAGAGCCCCTGGAGGGCCCGGCTCGGGCCAACGTGGACCTCAATCGAGCAAAGGAACTGGTGGAGACAGAATGCTGTTGTGCGGAAATATTCCCTCACCGTATTTCCAAACAGCTGATCCGGATGAGGCCATACTGAATGTAAAACAGGCAATCAGGGATGCTGGGGAAGGTGGGGGGCGTGCTGAGACCTACGGGTGGGGATGCGGGTACGTGGGAGTCGCGGAACCTTAAGAACGTGGTGGCAAACTGCGAAGGAATGATCCAGGCGACTCTTGACTATGGGAGCTACCCGATACAGCTATGACTTTTGTTCAGGCCCGCGCAATGCGATGGGAGCCCTTTGCAGGGGCTCCCAATTCTTGTAGGTATTGACATAAGTTTCATTCACTCTATCTTCAGTCACCACCCCTGGTCACAACCTTCTCTAGGCCAACAGACCGAACATGAAAATGATTACGGATTCCGATATCGAGGACGTCCTGGATGTCCCCGATTACGTGGCAAGTTGCGATGAGGCATTCAGACTCTACGGAGCGGGAGACCTGGTCAGCCCTGCCCGGAAGGAAGAGGTGTGGCGAGAAGGGGATTGGGATTATTTTCAACTGCGGATGCCTGCCCTCTGGGTAGGTAAGTATCGTGGCACAAAGGTCATTCGGGAGCAATCCAATGTCACGGCAGGGCACCTGGGTGAACGGTTTGCCAAGCTTGAGATAGAAGACCTGGTGGCGGGCGAGACGTTCACCATGGACGCTGAACACATTACAAATATGCGAACAGGGGCGGCTGGCGTCCTGGGAGCAAAGTACCTGGGGCAAAAAGAAATCAAGACGATTTCGATCATTGGTACCGGCAGAATCGCTAGGTCCATTGCGCTTTGTGCGGACACAGCCTTACAGCCTCAGGCGATTCGTTTAACGAGCAGAAGTGCGGAGAATAGGGCCAAACTCAAGCAATTCCTGGATGGGCAGGTTGCCGCAAAGATAACCAATACCGATTCGGTCGTATCCTGCCTCGAGGGCACCGATGCTGTCTTTGCTACCGTACCGACGCCCCGGCCCATCCTGGGCGAAAACGAACTGCCCGCAGGGGTTCATCTGTCGGTGATCGCAGGTGACCCTCGGACATCACAACTCCAACCCGAAGTAATTCAGCGAAGGGAAGTGGTTGTTGACCACGTGGATCAGTCTCGTAGATCTGGAGATTTCCTGGCGGTCGCCGACGATGGAAAACGCGTGAGAATGGCGAAAGATTCGGAAGGTAATGTGCTTACGATCGGGGACGCAGCCGTCGGGCGAATGAAGGGTCGAAGGGGCAAAGGTGTGGTGGCCTATTTCACGGGAATGGCTCTTCAGGATTTGCATGCTGGGGTAACCGTGCTCAGACGACTTGGGTTGGTTGGGAATTGAGAGATGAATGGCTGTAGGAGCCTAGCGAATGTCCTTCGCTTTCTCCCAGAGCTGGTCCATTTCTTCAAGGCTCGCGGTTCTCGGGCTCTTATCCTGTTTCTCCAGTTCTTCCTCGATGTAATGGAACCGTTTCTCAAACTTCGCGATGGTTTTTCGAAGCGCTTCCTCGGGACAGATCTTCATGAACCGAGATAGGTTCACGAGGGCAAACAGGATGTCTCCGAGTTCTTCTTCCGCGTGTGGCCGATCACCACTACTGTGGGCTTCCAGAAACTCGTCAACCTCCTCTTTGACCTTTTTAGCGACCTCTCCCGCCTCTTCCCAGTCAAACCCGACCCTGGAGGCTCTTTCCTGAGTGCGACGGGCGCGTTGCAGGGCAGGCAGAGCGCGTGGAATTCCCCCAAGCACCGAATCACGGTCACCTTTGTCTTTGTTCTCCTGAGATTTAATGGCTTCCCAGTTCTGCAGGACCCGGTTTGCGTCTTCAGCCCTAGTATCGCCAAAAATGTGTGGGTGTCTACGGATGAGCTTTTCGGAAATCGCCCCCGCCACATCCTCGATGTCGAACCGATTTTCCTCCGCAGCCAGTTGGGCGTGGAATACAACTTGTAGGAGCACGTCGCCGAGTTCATCCCTGATGTCCCGGTCATTTTGCTCGTCTATGGCCTCCAGGAGTTCATACGCCTCTTCGATCAGATAGGATTTAAGGCTTTCGTGTGTCTGCTCTCGATCCCAGGGGCATCCACCCGGCGCCCTCAGCCGGGACATGATCTCCACAAGCTGTTCAAATTTAGACATTTATGCCTGGCCTTTGTTGGTTACAGAAAAACTAGGGATCACACTGGACTAGCTGCAGTTGACAGATAATCTTAACCGGAGACGGAACGCAAGTCAAACGGATTCGCGGGAATGAATATGGACAGAAAAGAAGCCGTGGACTGTCTAAAATGTTCGGACTGCGCAGTGTGCTGTGTCGCGCCCGACATCGCTTCGTTGAACAAGCCTGCGGGCGTGCCCTGCGAGCATCTCTCGGCAGACCTGAGATGCCGCATCTACGAGAACAGACCGGAGGTATGCAGGAATTACTTAAAAGATGAGTCGTGTCTTCTCGTTCAAGGTCCTACTATGGAGAATCGGGTGTCACAATACCAGGTTCTGTTCGGTATCGATCCGTAATTTTGCCGTTGACAAAACATAGGCCCGGACGTATGTTCCAAGATACATTTTAGCCTGAAAAATGCCACAAAAACAAGGGTTTTGCCAGAAAATCAAGTCGGATCATCCGGGTCACCGGAAGGGATTTACATACAACAGAGGTGGTGAATGAGCGACTCACTGAAAGACATAATGCGCAAGGCCGGTAACCGGGATTTCAACGAACGTGAAAGGGCGAAGTTTCACGAAAAGGCAGATGAACTGGCAGAATACTATGACAATGTTGAACAAAAAACCGAACTGGAAAAACGACATGACCGGTTTCGTCAACGTCAGGAATATGCTAGCAGGCTGGGGCCTGCAGCCGAGCGCTTACCGATTATCACGAAAGAGGAACGTGAGGAGCGAAAAAAGAACAGACCGGAGCGCAGACAGATTCAGTTTGAAGGCCCCATTGAAAAACTGATCGAGAAATACAAGGATCCGAGGGAAGTGTTCAATCATCTCTCACACGGTCAGTTGATGAAATACGAGCTGGACGATGAAACAGGATGTATCTACGAGAAGGGCAAGCTGATTTTCGACGGTGAAAAGTTGGTGAAAGAATAAGGAACCTGGATCTGAAAAGGGACTCTTGTTATGTCCGTTGACGATATTGTCCAGTAGATCGACCAAACTGATGGATTTCCCGAGTTGCCGTCTCTGGCGATGGAAATCGCCATCCGAAAGACCGGATGGCGGTTTTTTTCATTCTGCGATATAGTGCTATCCCACCTTGACATCCTCGCAGAGATACACATCCTGGATCTCATTTAGAAGTTCAATTCCTTTCTCCATCGGTCTTTGGAAGGCTTTTCGGCCGGAGATTAGGCCAGTTCCGCCTGCGCGTTTGTTAATCACTGCGGTCTTGACAGCCTCGGCGTAGTCGCTCGCCCCGGAAGAGGCTCCTCCCGAGTTGATCAAACCGGCCCTGCCCATATAACAATTCAGAACCTGATACCTACACAGATCGATCGGATGGTCGGAAGAGAGCTCCGAGTAGACTTTGTCGTGTGTGCGCCCGAAGTTGATCACAGTGTAACCGTTGTTGCAGGTCGGCAGCTTCTGCTTGATGATATCCGCCTCAATGGTTACACCCAGGTGGTTGGCCTGAGCGGTAAGGTCTGCCGCTTCATGGTAATCGACATCACTCTGTTTGAAATTCGAATTGCGCAGGTAACACCATAACACCGTGAACAAGCCGAGCTCGTGGGCGCGTTTAAAGGCTTCACTGACTTCAATGATCTGACGGTTCGATTCCTGAGAACCATAGTAGATGGTGGCGCCTACTCCCTGAGCGCCAAGTTCCCATGCCTGCTCTACCTGAGCGAAGAAGACCTGATCCGCCGTGTTTGGATAGGTTAGGAGCTGATTATGGTTGAACTTTAGAATCAGGGGGATCTTGTGTGCATACTTTCTCGCTACCATCCCAAGGACACCCAGGGTAGTGGCCACAGCGTTGCACCCGCCCTCTAAGGCCAGCTTTGCGATATTCTCCGGATCGAAATAGATGGGATTTGGGGCGAATGAAGCGCCGCCAGAGTGTTCGATTCCCTGGTCGATGGGTAGGATAGACACATATCCAGTACCCGATAGGCGTCCAGCATCATACAGCTGTTGCAGTGCACCCAATACACGAATCGACCTGTCGGAATTTGCGAACACCCGGTCGACAAAATCCGGCCCAGGCAGCTGGAGTTGATTCTTAGATACCTTCGGTTGGTACGTGAGCAAGTCATCTGCATTCCTGCTCAGGTGTTCACGAATCTTCTCGATTCCCATTGTTCTCACTCCTCTCAAAGTTACGTTTGTTCGGCTGCCGGAGATCAGGCAGCCTGTTCGCCAGATGACGGGAGTTCGTCTCCCATCTCATCAAAAGGGTACATCGGCCTGGTTATATTCTTCCAAGGAAAGACAGTCAGATTCGGTGAGCAGACGCCTGGTATGTCGAGGACCAGGATCTCTTCAGCCAACGACTCGTATGCTGCTCTGAAGGCCGCTGGAGATTTCACTGCCACGATTTTGGCTTCTTGGGGTTCGAGTCCCTGGCTGCGATACAGTTCCGGATCCCACTGAATTACAGGTTTCTCCATAACTACCACGTGGATCTCCCCAACCACGATGACTGCCGTTCTCCCCATCTGAAACTCTACACCGTGGAATCCGGGCCCCTTGTTCCTAAAGGTTCCAGTAGAAATGGATTTGACATAACCCTCTACGGTAACCGGATGGTAGAACTCGGAAGAAAATGTTGCACCAATTTCAAATTGGCCTCGATTACCTACCCCAATCTCGACAGCGGCCGCTACTGCCGGTGTGTCCACCACGTTTAGGAACGCTGTCTCCGTTATGTTCTTGTCCAAAAGCGCCCAAAGGAAGGCCGTACTGTCACCCGGTGCTCCGGAACTGGGTGCATCGGCAGAATCGGAAAAGACGTACGGCCTGCGTGAGCCGGATAGCGCAAGTTCTATAGCCTCGTCCACCTGAACCAGCTGAGGCGCAAATTCTCCTCTTCTATGCCAGAATTCGCCGGCAAGTCTCTCGGCCTCCTGATCGGCACGCTCCGATGCGCGATCTGTAACCACCACCACACTACATCCCATTTCCGGGAGGTCCAGCCAAGGTTGTACAGAGTATGCAGAGGCTGCCAGTACACCCGGCTCTTTCTCCAGCTCCTTCACTTTATCCATCACCGAACGATAAGGCCCTTCGGTGGTTTTTCCGTTTTCGCTGGGTAACACCATAGGCAACTGATACAGGGACATGGCGGGGGAAACTTCCCCGCTGATCATTCTCAGGAGCAACTCCATGGCTCGCCTGCCCGTGTCCCCCTGATCGATATGGGGGGCGGTATGGTAGCCCACGAGCCCGTCTGCTGAATCCGCCATCTGTCGCGTCACATTGGCGTGCAGATCGAGAGAGGCGATTACCGGGAGTTCGGTCCCCACCAGATCACGGACGCGACGCAGGAGATCGCCGGTTGCGTCCCCACATTGCTCTGCAAGCATTGCGCCGTGCATTGCCAGAAACACACCATCGACAGGAAGGGATGCCTCCAGTTTACCCAAAATCGATTCTGACAGGTAAGCGTAGGTATCTCTGGCAATCGGTTTACCGGAGGATCCAGCAGATGCATAGAGGAGGGGGACGATTTCGTGTCCCTCGGCAGCAGCCAGCGCCCCTCCGACCTCGTGGTTGAGTCCAGCGAGTACTTCTGCGATTTGTGTATCTTCCAGGAGGTAACCGGACCGGAATTGCTCAAGCGCTGCCAGTGCCGGCGAGAAGGAATGGGACTCCTGATAGATTCCTGCTAATGCGATCCGCATCGTACATTCCGAGGTGTGAACAGGTGCAATTGGTGTGCCATTCGATCGGAGAACCCGGCTAGACTTAACTCCCATATAATAAGATATCTACAACATACATTTCAGCATCCAATGTGATGCTGTTGTCTCAACTGAGACCTTGTTGGCACGTATGTACGGAGATCCAGGTAAGCATCCGGATGAGGGTAAGCAGGATCTAGGATAAGACCTTGAGGGAATCTTCAATGGCACCCAGGGCGAGATCAATATCATCCACGGTATGCGCGGTGGAGAAGCCGTGGTGGGCCAAACCGCCTCCATAGTCATGGAAGTACAGACCACGCGCCATCATTTCCCGGGAGAACGCCAGCGTCATCTCCCGGTCGTATTGGGCAGCAGAACGATAGTCTACCACTTCCACTTCCGGATCCAGACCGAAGTAGATAAAGAACCTAGGGCCAAGGTGTTGAAGTCTAGCACGAATGCCACACCGGGCTACAGCACTCCGAATGCCCTCATACAGGCGATCGCCAAGAGCAAAAAGATGCTCAAATACGCCTGGCTTCGAGAGCTCATCGAGGCAGGCCAGGCTGCCTGCAACCGGGATCAGATGGCCCATATACGTGCCACTGTGTTCGGCATTGCCCAAGGGTCGCAGATGCGACATGACAGCTTTTTTTCCGGCGATCGCGCTAAGTGGCAGACCTCCACCTGTGGCTTTGCCGAGAATCGCCAGATCTGGAATGACCCCAAAGTATTCCTGCGCCCCCCCCGGGGCGATCCGGAAGGCGGTCAGGACCTCGTCGAATATGAGCAATACGTCGTTGTTGGTAGCCAACTCCCGAATGCTCTCGAGATATCCCGAGCCGGGAAGGATACACCCCGCATCGTAATTCACGGGCTCCATTATGATCCCGGCAAGGTCCTCGCGGTGCGCCTCCACCGCCGCCTGAAGCGCCGGGAGGTCATTGAAGGGAACTACCACCAGATAGTCGGCGATGGCATCTGGTATGCCATCCGACTGGCAGAATGGCGTGGGTTTGTCCGCGGGACCTGCGCTTCCGACCGGCGGGGCTGTGCTCCAGTAAACGTAATCGCTATACCCGTGAAAATGGCCCTCGAACTTGATGAATTTGTTTCGTCCCGTAGAGGCTCGCGCAAGGCGGAGTGCGTGCATCACGGTCTCAGTACCCGTTCCGGAGAATCGAACCATTTCGGCACCCGGGACCATCTCCGTCATTTTGCGGGCTAGCGAAACGTGGTGTTCTGTTTCATAGGAACAGATGATTCCCATTTCCAGGGCTTCTGCAACAGCTGCTTTCAGTTTGGGATGGTTGTGACCCAGTATGGATGCTCCGTGTGACATACACATGTCCAGGTAACGGATCCCATCGACGTCCGTGACATAGGCACCGTCGCCACCAGAAAAATACATCGTCTTGCCAAGTGCACGGTTATAGCGGACGGTAGCGGCACCCCCTCCAGGAGTCAGTTGGGCGGCCTCAGTGTAAAGGGCATCTCCTTTGAGTGTGGATGTTGTTCTACCTATAGACATGTGGGGTACTCCTGTTGTCAAATCAGGCCCGACCCTGCAACGCTTGCACACACCAGTGTACCATTCGACAGGTTTCGCGGGGTATAGAAGGCATCATTCAGCTTCTGAATCAGTGTATTCACAGCAGATTCTTTTACAACGACCAGCACACACCCTCCCAGACCTCCACCTGCGAGGCCCGCACCGACGACACCATCTACGGTTGCGGAGAGGTCGACCAAAAGGTCCAACTCTTCACAACTACAGTCATACCCACCAGGTTGGTGGTGGATCTGAGCGCGATTCACCTTTTCCGACTCTCCACTTTCGAGGTCAAGTATCAGCTGGTCCAGAACGCCATCGCCAACGGCATTGTCAACGGATTTTCCCTGATCCCCAGAGGTGAAGTCAAACCGGCGGTCGCCATCGTGAGAACAGTACTTGAGTCTTCCAAATCCATCCATATCTCCCGACTCGAGCAGATCCTTGCATTGGGCCCCCCGGGCGCATTCCGCCAACCCAAAGACCATCACCTGTCTTATGCGGTACCCGTCCCTGGGTTCCCCATGGGGTGAGAACAATGTCTGCAGAAACTCGACGTGATCCGGGAGAGCGGTAAGAATTTCCGACCGTGACATTCGACTGGGAAGATGCTTGATCATGTTGTAGATCTCTTTGAGGGGGATCCCCAGGTGGTCGCTCGATAAGTCGCGCAGGCGTTCCAGCTTAGGTGCGTATCTAGGAAACCTGCTCTTGATCAGCAGGAACCCGATTTCATAGGTGGCGATGCGTTCGTTGAATATTCCCGGGGGGGCATGCTCGACAAAAGAATTACATGCAACGACCCGATATCCCTCAGGGAGCAGGACCTCAGATGTCTCCAGTGGAAAAAACCTGAGGGGGAGAACCGCCTGACGTTTCGCATAAAGCATTGCAGCGTGGTCGCCTGCGCCCCCACGGGTACCGACATACCACTCTGCGTCGCCGCAGAACTCTGCAAGCTCCTCGCGTGGAAGGGTCAGCGCGCTGAAGTGCAAGGCTGCCTGCAACGAAGTTACCACCAAAGTGGAAGATGAGCTGAGCCCTGCGGCAATCGGTACATCCCCGGTGACCACCAGATCCATTCCATTGAGGTGTTGGTTCGGAAATCGATCCTGGAGGTGCAACACCGCCGCCTGGACATAATTCGACCAGTCTCCAGGGAGCAGGTCGAGGCCCTCAATGTATTTCAGCCAATTTCCCCTCATTTCAGGGGGCAGCAGATTCCCAATCTCGAAACTCCTGGGGGGAAAACGGCCGAGATTCGTATTCCGCATTTCCACCGTATCATCCTGCCTGGCCGAAGCCACCATCAACGTATCGCGGTTGATGGCCATATAGTTCACGAAGCCCCCGCGGTGGTCGATGTGATTCCCTAGGAGGTTTATTCGGCCAGGGGCTCTCGAGATGACAACTTCGCGATCGCCACCGAATTGGGTGGCGAATCCTTCCAAGGCTCTCAGGAATATCATCTTCCTGTCTTCGAGGATCAACGCATCATCTCCATAGATTTCGACGAGTCGCTCTTGAAGGCCGGACTCAGAGTCTTTGATCATGTTCAACCATTCCGCACAAGCCATCGCTCCAATTGGCACTACACATCCTCACGTTTCTGGTCAAATGTGTTCATACAAATCTCAAGGTAGTGTTTGATTTCTTCTCCACAGTTTGGGTCCTGCAAGGCGAAATCGATAAATGCTTTGTAATAGCTTTCGTGACTTCCGATATCGTACCGTGTCTCATCGTCTGTAAGCTGCACGCAACGCACATCGTGTCCGCCCTCGACTAGAGCACGTATGGCATCCGTGATACCCAATTCTCCGTCTGATGCAGGGGCAAGCTTCTGTATTTCTCCGAAGATCTCCGGCCCGAAAATATATCTCGCACTCACCGCCATAAGGCTGGGCGCCTCGTCTAGAGAAGGTTTTTCCACAATATCGGAGATTCGAAAGCTCTCGCCATCCATTCGGTCACCTTCAACCGGTTTGACAATTCCGTATCGGGTAACCCATTCTGGTTGCACAGGTCTGACGCCAACCGTGCAGGTCGCATTGTGTTTGAGGTGGGATTCAATCATTCGACCGATGAAATTCGGATTCCGGTCTGAGCTGATGATGGTGTCGCCGTATGCCACGACAAAATGCTCATTGTCCACAAAGCTTTCGCAGGCTGCGACCGCTGCAGCCGTGCCCTGAGGTTTGGTACTGCCTGGTGGGGCCTGCTGCCGACTATAGAAGAATTCGATGTCACGCCGGCTATAGTCGAAATCACCCAGATCTTGAAGTCTCTGGTTCTGCTCGAGATGGAAGACCACATCCACATTGTTGTCGAACTGGTTTTCGATGATCGTTTTGCTGCGGGAGGTGATGAACAAGAATTTCTTCAGGTTTGCGGATGCCATTTCCTCCACCACGTGCTGGATGACAGGATATTTGCCAACGGGTAGCATCTCTTTCGGAAGGGCTTTGGTGGTAGGAAGCAAACGGGTTCCCAAACCTGCGACCGGGACCACGACTTTTCTTACCGACATAGTATCTCCTGGGATGGTATGAGGGGTCAGAAACCCTCCCAAATATACAGGTTGAGTTCCTCATTGTCAACGTTGATGGGTGCGACACACAATCTGTGGAACTCCCTATATTTTCATAAACTTCGGCCGTCTCTCCCCGTGTAGAAATGCTTTGCACAAGCCCGGTATATTCGATAGATTTACCGCAATTCGCACCCTCAAAACCAGATATGACAAGATTTGCCCTGTCCAAGAGAGGTCTCGACCCTTTTGACGCCGAATCAGCCCTTGAAACTTCGTCCCTCGCGCCTCCAGAATTGGTTCTGTCTCAGCCTGCTCCTGAGTATTCTGTGCGTTGCGACTCCCATCTGTGCGGAAAAGACGCGTTCACTTTCCGATTCGCTCCACGCGGCAACAAACCGTCATCTGAGATCGGGGCGATCAACGGAGGCGCTGGCAACACTCAGACGGTATATGGCTTCGGTAGATGTAGACGCGCGGGATCATGTCTGGGTGGGCAAGACGTTTACGAAACTGGGGGATCTGAAAAAGGCATTGGCGGCATACAAGCGTGCCGTGAAGGGGGGCAAGGGCGCGGAAGGCTACAATGGAATCGGGCTGGTTTATCTTGCAAGCGGAAAGAACCCCCGTCGTGCCGAGGTCAACTTTAAGAAGGCGCTAAAACGAGACAGAACTTTCGCGGATGCCCAATACAATATTGGGCGGCTCTATTTGAAGCATCGGCCGAGGAAAGCGAGGGAGGTGTTTGAGAAAGTTTTAGAACTCGACTCAAGTCACCTTGACACACATTATCAGTTGGGATTGCTGTTTGAGGCAGAGGGCAGACCACTTCCCGCGGCGGAGTCCTACAAAAAACAGCTACTCCTGGATCCGGCACATGGTCAGGCTGCACTCCGATTGGCTAAGGTGTATGCCCTGCAGGACGATAGGAGGGCGTCTGCCTCCCTTTTGATAGAACTCGCAAAGTCGGGAGAGGTGCCCGATGCCTACAGAGAGCTTGCCCTGTTGAGGATGGAGAATCGGGAGTTTGAGAGCGCACAGAAGCTATTCGATCGATATATAGATACACTTCCTGATTCTGAGCAACTCAAGTGGCGGGATATCGGACTTGTGGCCACCAGACAGGAGCGAGACGACTTCGAAAGGGCGTCAGTTGATGCCCTGGAACTGATGGGACGGTACTGGCGCACGAAGGATCCGGCACCGCTAACAAAGGCCAATGAACGCTTGCTCGAACATTACAGGCGGGTATCTTACGCTCGAGTGCAGTATCCCAGAGGTGAGGATTCGTGGGACAAACGAGGTGAAATCTACATTCGATTCGGCGCTCCAGACCACATCAGCAGTTGGGAGAACATCAACAATGAACGGGAAAGGCATGTCCAGGATGCCAGGGTGGCGTTTGCCAACCGTTCGAAAGTGGGACTGCGTATCAGCCCGGGCCAACCGATGTTCCCCGTTCCCGCCACGGCAAAGTGGGAGTACTGGATTTATGCCGATCTCGAGGGAGGAATAGAGATCACCTTCGTCAAGGAATTCAACCAACAGGAATACGAGTTCGCGCGTTTGCCATTGGGTATTTCGCCCTCATTGGGCGTGGAAATCGCAAAATTGCAGAGTGGAGTGCTCGTCGAGGCAATCTCAGCCCGTAAACCGACACTATATTCTCCCGATTTCGCAGATCTCCCAATAGATTTCTACTATTATCCTGCCGGTTTCCGTGGGACCGAGAAGAGGACTCGTCTCGAAATCTACTACGGCCTACCAGCTGCGGAGATCTCCAGATTGAGCGTAGACAAGGTAACTGATCTGATCCTTCTAGATAGGGGCGTAGTCCTTTATGACAGCAAGTGGAACGAAGTCTACAGGGTCTCCGACCAACTGGCCTTCAGTGCGCCGTCCGACAAGCAGGTTGAGGAGGGTGCGTTTATTCCAGGTATCCTGCCCGTGGATCTTGCGCCGGGTACCTACAAGATGGCCCTCCAGGTACGCGACGTGGTTTCAAAAAAGTCCCAGGTCTACCAACAGCTCATCGAATTGGAGGACTATTCGAATGGGGACGTGCTACGAATCAGTGACATAGAGCTTGCGTTCAGTATCTCCGATGCACGGTCGGAGGGTGATTTTACCAAGAACGGGTTGAATGTGATACCCATGTCCTCCCGTTCCTTCAAGAATGATCAAAGCGCATTCGTCTATTTCGAGATATACAACCTCACACCCGATGCGTTTGAGCAAACCCGATACCAGGTGGAATATACCTTGAGATCGCATCGAAAGCGATCTGCACCCGGGCGAATTCTGCATGGGTTGGGCAGGGCCATCAGAATTGCGGAAAAGGATCAGGAAATTGTCATCTCGTATGAACAAGTGGGAGAGAAACCTGAGGAAGTGGCTTATGTTGAACTCGATCTGAGTGCAACCAAGACCGGCGGTCAGCTGGTGCGGGTGGCTGTTACTGATCTTGTGTCGGGAAAGACGGCGTCCAAGGAAATTACATTCAAGATCGTTCCCTGACTCAAAGCTACCTGCAATATCGGGGACTCAAGGAAATATGATGAACCCAAAGGTTGACCTGTCCATACTGCCATCCGTCGACAGCGTACTCGGTTTATCGGAAATATCGACGCTCTGTAGGTATTGTGATCTAGCGTTGGTGACAGAGTTTGTGCGAGGGGCCATTGATGAGGCGCGCCAGTTGATGCTCAGGGAAGAGATAACCAACCAGGCTTCTTTGATGTCCTATGTTCTGTCATCCGTTATGTCCAGGATAGAGGAAACACTCTCACCGCAATATCGGAGAGTGGTCAATGGCACGGGGATTGTGCTGCACACCAATATGGGCCGGGCTCCACTTCCACAAACTGCAGTTGATCAGATCTCAGCACTGGCAGGCAGGTACGGCAACTTGGAATTGGATCTGAAATCCGGTCAGCGCGGGTCAAGAATTGACCTGGTGGAAGACCTCTTGTGCCGTCTGACTTCCGCAGAGGCGGCTGCGATCGTAAACAACAACGCCGCGGCCGTGCTGATCTGCTTGAATACACTGGCAAGTGACCGAGATGCATTGGTATCCCGCGGCGAGCTAATTGAGATCGGCGGTTCTTTCCGCATCCCTGACATTATGGACAGGAGCGGAGCGGAGATGGTGGAAGTGGGGACGACAAACCGAACGCACCTCCGGGACTTCGAATCCGCAATTACTGATAAAACGGGGGTGATGTTGGTCGTGCACCCGAGCAACTACAAAGTCCTGGGATTTACCGCTGATGTGGATATCCGAGACCTTGCAGGCCTGGGTGCAAAGCACAGTATCCCTGTTATACATGACCTGGGTGGTGGTGTCCTGATCGACATGGAGCGGTTCGGACTTCCTCACGAACCCTTGGTTTCAGAAAGTGTTGCAGCAGGAGCAGA
>PAQK01000054.1 GCA_002709665.1 Gemmatimonadota bacterium
CTTTGTTATCACCTGATCCGTTTCTTCGAGCCCTGACGCCCGAATCCAAGATATTCAGTGATAATTTTTTGGTTTTAATGAACTTCTGCCAGCAAGGAGCGGTTAACCATTGAGGTAAGAGAGGTTATCAGATGCCGTCTGATGCTCAATGCCCGCAGAAATCCAGAATCCCAAAACTTACTACATCACATAACTTGATATTACTTTATATTTAACATCGACTCAATTGATATTTGCTTTAACCTTTTTTGACGAAAAGTCGGGGCGTTTTGGATTCTCCAGCCTCTTATAGCCAGCAATAAGGATCTAACGGTGGTCCGTCTTCGGTTTGTCCGCTAGACCGGTATGTGGGGGCGTTGAACCTTGTGCACTATCTATCCTGGCCTGCTCCCGTGTATCCAGTTAATCCCTACTGTGGCTACTGGAGCAATGACAGAGCGGTCTGTGGCAATGCGTTTGCCTGGGCCAGCACAGCCGTTGCTGCCTGTGTCAGGACCTGAGCCCTGGTGAACTCCGAGATCTCCGCAGCTACATCCGCATCTCGAATGGACGACTCGGATGCCTGGATATTCTCAATGGCGTTGTTGGCTGAAGCCACGGTGAAGGCTAACCGGTTCTGGATCGCACCAATATCCGACCTCTCGGAGGCAACCCTGTTGATTGCCAGATCCAGGAAGGGGATGGCGCCTCTGGCGCTGTCCAGAGTAGATACGGAAGTAACTGTCAGGTTCAATTCTGTGCCGCTGGCTCGCATATCGTCCAGCCCGAACTCAATGCGGTCTACTACCTTGTTGTCCGGTCCTACCTGGAACGAGCCGCCAGTGGTGCTGTTCACGACAATTGTCTCGCCGTCAAGGTCACCGTCCCGATAACCGTCTCCAAGGGTCAGAATTACCCCCACGCGGTCGAAATTGGCCACGGCTGTCGTCCCTGTGGCTACCACACCTCCGATATCATCGTTATCCAGCACCGAGCCGATGTCAATGGTCTGTGTAACAATGCCATTTCCTAGCGTAATCTGATTGTCGTCATCCAATGCATCGACAAACGAAAACGTGCCACTTGCCGAACCCGATAGGGTCACGCCGGTGACGCCGGTGTCTGCAATGTTGGTAATAGCACTGGATGTAGTGTTGTCCACAGTATTGCCGAATCCGGTCAGCAGCACTGTATTATTGTATGATGTGGCAAGTGCCACCCTATCGATTTCAGCGATCAAATGCGAGTACTCCGCCTGCAAATTGGAGCGGTTTTCGTTGTTGACCGTTGAGGATGAACCCTGAAGAGCCAGCTCACGCATCCGAATCAGCATTGCGCTGACCTGAGACAGAGCCCCTTCCGCAACCTGGGTAAGGTTGGTGGCCATTTCGGCGTTGCGCACGCCCTGGGTCAATCCCATAATCTCTGCTCGCATTCCCTCACTGATTGCCAGCCCTGCGGCATCATCTGCACCTCGGTTGATTCGCAGTCCTGTGGCCAGGCGCTCGATACGGGTGGCCAACGTCCGGCTGTTCACACCCAGGGCCCGTCTTGCGGTAATGGCAGTAATGTTGTTGTTCACTCTTAACGGCATATCAACCTCCTGAATTGTCCCCCGTCCCTCCACAGTGGCTTTGACATCCTTATCAAAATCGGACGGGAAAAACCGAAAAGATCAAGAGCAACCCATATGCCACACCTTCCCCCCACCTCAACGACAATAAAATAAATACATAAAAAACAAATATTTACACTCTACTGTTTCTGAAAATTTATGCGGACCCAATGGCCAAGATACAGAATTTTTTTCCTCGCAAACCTTTCAGTTTGCTCGAAATAAGAAAATGCCGCCGGTGTTTCTCACCGACGGCATTGCTGCTAATACAAAATCATTTTTCTTTTATTTACAATAACTTGTCGTTCTACCTCGTTCCCATACAGGTTTCAAGAGGTGCGGAATTGTCGCGATCCTGGACGGGCTACGGTCTCCGAGAAATGCTTCCGGATCAAGGGCTCCATCACCTCATCGCGCCAGGGCAAGACATCGTATATCTCCCCGTGACCCCAAAGTACCGTACGGTTTTCCACCTTTCCGGTCTCTTCATCTAAACGATAGAGGACCACCCGCTGGGATAGCACCACACCCTGTCCGTGGCGAACGGCGCTCCCGCCTAGAAACCACTCGGTACCCATCTTGTGCGCGCCCCTCAAGAAATGGTCCTGCGAAACCTTGAAGCGGTCCTTTTCCCGCACAACACCGGTGTCATCGATTTCACACTTGTGGAATATTCCGGTTGCCGAGGAACACAAGTAGAGGTAAGGATCCACAAAATTCAATGAGTGCGGATGGTTGAATCCGCATCCAACAATCCTACCTTTACCGGTAACGCCATTCCCGGTGAGGTTTAAAATCACTCCGTAACCGCCTGTACACCAATCATCCCACGTAATGTCTTCCTTGGTCTGGCGCCAGGGGCGGTAGTCGAAACTGGATGCAAGAATCCCGCTGGCAGTAACGGCAAAATCGTTGAGGTGAATCGCATCCTTCGGTATCTCACCCCATTCCTTGAGCGGCTCGAATTCCACTTCCTGCTCACCCTTTCTGTTGAACCCCACGACACGAGTGTTTCCGGTATCGACAATCCCCACAAGGTCATCTTCTATTACATGCACACTGTGGGAGAGGGCTTCATGGCGTCCGTTGAGGCGAGTCCTGATATATCCCGAGGGTGTCACCCTCGTAAAGAAATCATCAGTTGAAATCAACAAATCCGGACCATCATAGCAGATGCCGCACACCTTGAGCTTGGTCTGAGGGCAACTCCAAAACACTTCTCCCTTGTCCCAGTCGAACCCGATCAGGGACAAATCTGAATTCACACATCCAAGCAGCAACTTCATCTATTGATTACCTCCCTAGAATCATCCAGCAAGGGCAACCACCTGGTCCTCACAGAGCTGAGCGGCTTCGGGTGCCCCCATTTCCAGGTAACACTGTCCCAGCTTTCTGAATAATTCGGGCTCGGTGGGTTGAGACTGAATCATCTTCTCGTAAAGGGGAATGGCTCGCCACAGTTCCCCGCTTGCTCGAAACACCTCTGCCAGTTGCAAGGCAAACTCCATTGAAGCCGGGTCTAGAAGATGCGCTGTCAGAAACCCCAACCGGGCACAGACGACGACACGCCCTGCCAGAAGCTTTCTCCCTGACTCCGCGAAGAGCTGAGCGAGAGCAGGGGCACCGACACCGTCTGGCAACATCGGCAGGGTACCGCTGCCATAGACTGCCCTGAGGATATCTGTGGCCAAACCCCTCACCGCCTCCAAGTCTGCCGATGCAGCACGCGCAACACAAAGCCCCATATCCACATCTAGAAGACCAGTCTTGAAAGTGCGAACACGTTCGAACACCTCACCAGCTTCCGAATACCGTTCCTGATCCAGGAGCAGGTGCCCCAGGTTTGCCAACGGTTCATAGGACTCTTTCTCCCGTTCTATGGCATGCCGGTACATCTCCTCTGCGGTCTGCATATCACCTTGCCTGCGAGCAACAATTCCAAGATTCAAGTATGGACCGGGCATATCGGGATTGATTTCAAGGGTACTCCTGAGCCACTTCTCGGCCGCCTCCATCTGCCCGTCTTCCAGGTAAAATGTTCCTCTATTGAAGCGATGCCTGGGATCATCGGGATCGATCTCCAGGGCCCCTTCCAGTGCCTTAACAGCCTCGGCCATTCTTCCAGCCTTGCGGTGCAAGGTGGATATGGCGCCCAAAGCATCGCTCCGGGTCGGGTCCACCTCATTGGCCTGCTGGTACAAGCTCAACGCCTCATCCAATTGGCCAAGCGACTCCAAATTCTGCGCCTTGAAAAAGCGAATCCAATACTTGAGGGCGATGGGGTCATTGGCCGCAAAGGTCAGCTGATCTTCAAATTTCTGCGCCTGATCCAGAGCCTGTAGCGAATCCTGTGGCCTGTCCATCTTAAGGTAACATTCCCCCAACGTCACATTCGTGACGGCATACTGGTCGTCCAGCTTCAGTGCTTCAAGGAGAAATGCCAGACCCTGATCAAAATCGCCTTTTCGCATGTAACAACGTCCCAGGTAAAGCCAGGCCGTCGTCTCGATCACGAGGTTCCCATCTTTCTTGCAGTCGCTCTCGTGAAGGATTTTCTCGTAGTGTCCAATGGCCGTGTTCAGCTCCTTCCAAACGAAATAAGTCATCGCCACATTCGACCGAACTACATAGTCCCCCGGGTGATCTTCGAGCCAACGCTCCATGATCCTCAAGTACCGCTCCATTTTGTCACGAACCACCTCTGTGGTGGTGTAGCCGGTATGTACAACAATTACGTCGGTGGGTTCGACCTCGATCCCAAGCCTAGCCACGGATGGGAACAGCTGCTCGTGGACCGGTTTCTCGAACTCTACGCCCGGCACGTTGGGAAACAGCCTCATCTGCAGACAGGCGACTGTCTCGCAGTCCTGGCTGTCTAGGACGAACAGATAGGCCTTCTCCTTTGTGCCTGCGATGAGATTCCTGATCTTATCGTGGCACTCCACGGGTAGCCTGTCATCCGCATCCAGCCACATGATCCAATCACCAGTCGCCAACTTTAGCGACTCGTTCCGAGCCGCAGAGAAGTCATCACACCATTCAAAATACCCGATCTTGGCTCCAAAGCTCTCTGCAACAGCCACCGTGCCATCTGTTGAACCTGTGTCTACCACCACAATCTCATCCACCAGGTCCTCTACACACTCCAGACACCCCTCCAGACGTTCCTCCTCATTTCTCACGATCATACACAGGCTCAAGCGCTTGTCTGGAGATTTGATATCGCCTCCTCGCCTATTCTCCTGTGTGAGGATACTGGACGTGTTTGCATCATCTCCTTTTTCGTCAGGAGGAGTGTTGGCAACCAGTTCCCGATCCCTGGCGAGTCCGGTTTCTCCAGATAGGGACGTGGTTCCCAGCGCCCGATTCACCTTCTCCAGGTTCTTTTTGATCGCCTCCATCTCAGGGGCAATGCCAAGCGCCTTTTGGTAGCAATCCCTGGCTTGCTCCAGATCACCGTCCCGCAGCAAGGCGGTTCCCAGGTTATTCAATGCCTCGTGACATTGCGGATTTACCGCCAGTGCCTTACGGCAAGACTCACGTGCACCATTCGAGTCGCCCATACGTCCAAGAATGTCCCCTTCTATCAGATAGGCGTAATCCAGCCTCAAGTACGGGTCTGTATTTTCAGGGAGATCCCTCACCTGACCAATGCACTCACGGATCGCGGATCTCGCCTCTTCCAAGTTGCCGGAATCCCTCCTGGCAATAGCCAACTCATACTTTGCCTTCGGGTTTCCTGCGTCTGCCGCGGCCTTTTGTTCCGCCGCATCCAGATAAAGGGTTGCCATCTTCCCGGTTCGGTCCTTTTCCACGTAACCATAGTGGTGAACCGGCACCAGACAGTCTACGATACCCCCGCCGAATGCCTCTATACTGCTCTCTACCAGTTCGTGGAGTGCACCTTCGAATCGTATGCGTGGGCGATTCTCGAATAACCTCACCTTGGTTGTTGGAAACCAGCCACTATATAACGCCTCTTCATCGTATTCACCTTTACAGGGCCGCCAACCGGCTCGATCGGAACTGCTCGTATAATTCCGTGTGGTCATCCGATATCCTACCGCTCTCCCGCTGAGCACCGTCTTGCGGATCACATCCCAGTCTTTTCTGGAGATCACCTCATCACAATCCAAGACAAGAATCCAGTCTCCCCTTGCCCGGTCGATCACCTCGTTTCTCGCCTTGGAGAAGTCGTTAGCCCAGGGGATATCGAAGACCTGTGCACCGGATGTCCGGGCTACCTCTCTGGTATTATCCACTGAGCCTGTATCTCCCACCAGGATCTCAAAAGCACTCTCACCGATATTGTCCAGACAGCGCGTGAGGAAAATCTCCTCATCCCTTGCAATCATGCAGACGGAAATCCGTACATCCTGCCTGCCAGGTACTCTCCGGCCCGCCTTTCTCTTGGTTCTCTGTCTTTTTCGTTTGGCCATATGACCCCAGGTTGGCTTAGAAGTTAGGACCGATCCGCACTCGTGTGCGGCAGGTCAGAATTTATGACACCCATAATCACAACGTCGATGTATCTTCCGTCCACCCACAGTGCATCTCTCAAAACACCCTCCTTCTGGAACCCACACTTCTCGAGACACCGAACCATCCTGCCATTATTTGCGAAGGGTGTCGAGATCACCTTATGCATATCCAGACATTGGAATAGATAGTCTCTCATCAGACCAATCGCCTCGGCCCCATAGCCTCGGTTCCAGTGGTCTCGCGCACCGATGGTGATATGAAGATCGCAGCCTCGATGAACCTGGTCTATACTTCGAATCATCCCAATGCCGATCGGCACATCAGACTCGTTTCTTATCCCAAACACCATCGATTGGGCATTGTCAAGGTCCATCTGTATCATAGCCCGGAACTGCTCCTCCTCGAGAGGATTCATATCATCCGAGGTCAGTGCGATGATCTCGGGATCATTGTACCAGTCCAATCCCTCGGTCCAGAAGACATCCTCAAAGGGGCAAAGGCATACCCGTTCCCCCTGCACAGTTACTCCTTGGGCCATACAACCCCTCTCTATCCGCCGGCCTCTGCCTGGGCAGGACCGTCCTCCTGTGTTGGACCTTCCTCATCTTCAGTGGTATCTACAGCATCCTGCAGCTGTGCGACCACTTTCAACGCCTCTTCATTCTCTGGATCATTCTCGAGAACCTCTTCCAGACGTGTAAGCCCTTCAGACTCGGCACCATTTTCCAGCAGGAGAATGGACAAATATACTTTTGCGTCGAAGTCGTCGGGACGGGAACTGAGATAGTGTTTCAGAACATCGATGGCCTGTTTGGCCTGACCCAATTGGGCATAGATCATGGCGATATTGTAGATCACATCAGGGTGATCTGGTGACAGTTGGGCCGCCTTATTCAATTGATCGAGGGCGCTGTCCAACTCGCCGGAATCCCACAAAAGTACACCCAGATTGCTATAGCTCTCGGCGAAGCCAGGATCCATTTCAATCGCTTTTTCAAAGTATGGCCTGGCATTTTCCACCTCACCAGCCTGGTAAAGACATCTGCCCAGATAGTTCTTGATCCGCGAAGAGTCCGGATGCAACTCCTCCATTTTCCTGAACAGGTCCGCTGCCTCCGCCCCACGTCCGTCTTCCAGAAGCGACGAGGAAAGCACCAGCACAGCCTCCATATAGTCGGACTTTGCTTCCAGAGCAAACGCATACTGCTTTCTCGAGGCTTCGGCCTGCCCGGATCCGCGGTATCTGTCTCCTGTTTCCAGACAGGTAACTGCTGTCCGCTCAGTATCTTCTGCATCGTGCACATCCCGTTCAGGACAGTGTACGAACACATCGTGTGCACAGTTCACGGTGTCACCCTTCTGCCGACATTTTCGGGCGAAATCGTCCAGAAATGCCCAGGTCCTGAACTGACCGTCGAATCCGCCCATGTCTCTCAGAACTTCAGCACGAATCAACACACAAGCACTGTTTAGGAACTGGACCGCCTCGATCCGTCCGGTCTCTCGCTGGTGCAAACCGCGGGCGAACTTCTGAAGCTCCTTACGGGTAGTATGGTATCGACCCTTGATGCGTTGGCCCTCAGGGCCATGGGGAAGTCTGGGTCCAACCATGGCTATATTCGAATTCGCCCTCAAGTAACCAACCAGAGTGGTCAGCCAATCTCTGGTAACGATCGAATCGTCCCTTATCAGCGCAATGTACTCCGCGCTGGTGGCTGTCAAAACCTGGTTGAGTCTGGTTGCGGGACCTTCGGAAGTCAGATCCACATCCAATCTCTTGAAGTCTGTACCGGAGTAACGATCTAGAGCGGATAGGGAATCCGGACCTGCCGGTGAATCGGGTTCTGTCATAAAGACCAAATCCACGTCACCCTTTCCAGAAATCCGTCCCCCGACCTCCTCAGGCTGTTCCTCCACACCAAGAGCTCCTGATGCAGTAATGGATTCTTGGCTATCGACAACAGATGGCGTAACAGAAACCGAATCTGCAAACCTCCTGATCGGCTTCTCCTGCATCGCTCGGAGTCGTTCAACCACACGATTGGCCGAAGCCTCCCAAGTCAAACTGGACTTCACGTAATCGGCGCCACTCTCGCCCTTTCGCTTTGCTTCCTCAGGATTGGCCAGCACCTGCTTCATCGCAATCCCGAGGGATGCCGCATCAGGCTCCAGCAGCCAGGCCTGTCCCACGGTTTCAGTACCAAATGCAACAGATCGTTTGGATGAGGGCACGAGGTAGGCACGGTCCGGATCGCAGAAATCGTCGCAAGCGCCACCTTTCGTCACGATTACAGGTAAGCCGCACGCCATTGCCTCCGCTACAGGCAATCCGAATCCCTCGCCGCGATACGGGTGCACGAGACAGTCGCAAGCTGTGTAGAGGCCGGCCATTTCCTGCTCGGTTAGATCTTCCGTCAAATACAAGATTTCGGGGGCCTCAGGATCCGCTTGCAATTTGCGAATTTCCTCAGAAGCAGTTTGCCCCCTGTAAAAGGTCTCTTCCCCCATACCCTTGATCACAAGACACACGTCGTCTGTATGGTTGAATGTCTCCCGAAAGACCTTCAGAAGTACATCGATTCCCTTACGAATAATCGCTCCTCCAACGAACAAAAACTTATAACCCTTATTGGTATCCAGATCATATGGTGTCACTTCCGGATGGAAGAGGTCCGTGCGAACTCCCATTGGGATCACCTGCACCAGATCCGGGTCGATGCCGCTCTCCACGTAACACCGCTTCACATAGTTGGTGTATGCCCATATTTCGTCCACTCCGTCTTCTATGGGGCCAACCCAATCGGTCGGGATGCTTCCATATTCCCAGGGCTGGATCATCACCCNGTGACCCGATGGTGGCGGCTCGAAGTTGGGCGGCCACTGATGTCGAACGTGGAACTGAGCTGGACCGGTCAAGGGTGCGCCAATCCGCTCAGCAATTGGGTTATAGTGATCGGGATCTACATCCGGCCCAAAAGCTGCAGGCTCGTAAGGGATCACCTGGAGCTCGCACGCGCCGGATCGTATCAGTTCGGAAGTCAGGGCCATATTCACCAGTGATAGACTATGATAAACGAATTGAGTCCCCTCCCAGCAACCTCTCAGGTCAGTGGTGGATTCCACAACCGATTTTGGAACGAATTTGCCTTCACCGTCAAATCGTCCGTTCCACCTACCGACAAACCGTTCGAGATTCGGACGAACGTGGTCGAAACGACCTTCTGACGTGCCTTCAAAGTGATCAAGCACCGATGATGGGCAATAACGAACCCGATACCCGGCATCTCTGGCACGTAGACAGAGGTCCACATCCTCCACCCCATTTACATACCCGTCGTCAAATCCGTCCAGCCCTTCAAACAATGTCCGTCTGATCATCAGACAGGCGCCAGTAACCATATCGAGATCTCTAGCCCTGTTCACCGCCGGATCGTCTGCATCGACGTGCCTATGCACGTGGTCCGGCACGCCATTCACCAGTTCGAGACCGGCATGCTGGATCCGTCCTGTGTCCGGATAGACCAGTTTGGGTCCTACCACACCGACATCCGATCCGCTGTCGGCTTCCAAAAGCAGCGCGTCCAGCCAACCATCGTGGGGTATCGTGTCATTGTTCAGAAAAAGCAGATACTCCCCTTCGGCTCTTGCCGCTCCAACATTATTCCCCCTCGCGAAGCCGAGGTTCTCGTCATTCAGAACGACCTCGACATCATCGCCAAGGCTATCCAGAAGGGCACGTGTCCCGTCTGAAGAACCATTGTCCACCAAGATCAATTGATGCGGGGTGCCATTCACCGTCCTTTTCAGGGCATCCAGGCAGGCCGTTGTATGATCCACCTGATTGAACAACGGAATCACGATACTCACGCGAGGTTGCGATCTCCAAGCTAATCCATTTGCCCGTGCAACCGAAGCATTGGCCCCACCCCGACTCTCGCAGCTACCAAAGACCGTTTCCATGACCTTAGCTGCCCTGTTTTCGAAGGTATGCTCCGACAACACGAATTCACGTCCCATTCGAGCGATCTCTTCCCGCTCTCCCTCATTTCTGAGATAGTATTCGGCAAGCTCTTCAAGGTTGTCCTCGGTGTAAAGCACAAGGTGTTCCCGGTCCTTAAACAGCATCTCCAGCCCGACTTCTTCGGGAAGCCTGTCCGTAAGCAGCATACTACCTGAACACAATGCCTCGAACACCCTTCGATTCAAATCTCCGTTCAGACTCCTATTGAACACAATCCGGCTGCGGCTGTAGAACAACGACATCTCTTCCAAAATCTTACTCTCGATATGCACATCGTGGCCCGCCCTTATCAGTCTTTCCAGGAGCCGCACGCGATCGGGATGCCACTGTTTGTGTGTCTGTCCAACAAAGCCAATGTCATAGGCTTTCTCGGCCTGAATCATCCCATGAGACCGGGGATCGCAAGCACCCGGAAGCCAGTGGACTTTCTCACAGCCAGCTGCCCTGAAATCGGGAATATTGGGTCTATTATACATCAGGAACACATCTTCGAACTGGCGTGCGTATTCCTGCCGCCACTTCATTTGCCCTGTGTGTGTATCGCCAACAAGACATGCAGCAGGAAAATCCAGTTTTTCGATCCCCAAGGGCATGAAATCCGGTCCACTGTCGAACCAAATAAACAGATCAGGTAACCATCCTGCCGGAAGCGCGGAGAGTAATTCTGCAATGTCGACCTGACCCTTTGGAAGAGGTATATCGCAGGGCTTTGCAAGCCGCTTGATCAAATCAAGCTTCTCAGGTTTTCCCGCACCCGATGGCTTCAGCGCGTGCTGGGCCTCGGCTTCGCGCCACTCCGCAAGCGTTTCGGCATCGAGCATTGGTCCGCAGGTCAGAACTTCGTGGTCCTTGCGCAGGGCTTCCACGTAGTTTGTGCCTGCAGAGATCGGATTGGAAGTGTAGCCGAACAGAATCCTCTTCCCAATCGCATCGCTGCATCCCACGTTCACATTGAGATCAGGGGTCGCTGCNGTACTCCTTTCATCCGGCTCAACTCCCTGCCCATCGACTCCGGATGTAGCAATCGGTAGGATACACACTGCCAAGAGGGCCTCGTCATTGGCATCTGCAACACCCTTAAAATCAAACATTCTGAAATAGTCATCGCCCGGTTGCGGGCTCATTTGGCCATACACCTCGACCTCAGCAAAATGCCGACCGAACAAGCTCTTGATGGACCCNGCGTCCAGGTCCGACCTACCAGTGGGGATGCTTACTATGAGCCGTCCCCCTGTGTTCAGGATTCGCTTCGCCTCTTCTATAANGTCATCCCGGTTCGCACCCTGTTTGGGAAAATCAAAACACACCACCACGTCCGANTCGCCCTCTTCCAAGCCAGAACGCCATTCGGCCACCTCCAAATAGCGGACAGAATTGTGGCTATGTGCGCCACTGGCAAATGCAATGGACTGATCCGAGAATTCAAGCCCAGTTACTTTTTCAGCAGCCCCGGAAAGTATCCTGGTACCGTAACCCGACCCGCATCTGAAATCCACCACCTTCTTCCCATTGCAGAACTGCCGGGCAAACAGGTACCGTTTCGCATGTTGCAGAAGGATGGCAGAGGGACTATCGCCTAGCGTGGCCACGTCTTCCCCCGCATTGGCTTCGAAGCCATCAATCTCCTGCAACGTAATGTTAACCATGCCTTCCTCCAACCCTCGGTCTGTAACCTCCTTTACGGACTGCCTGAGAATCATTTCGACCTGTTCCCGGACCTCCCCATCCAGATCCTTCAAGTACTCAGGCCAGACAATGTTAACGGATTGATCCAATGACCTGTGGACTTCAAGGCCTTGCCAGACCATTCGCGTCTGCCGGTCCTGATTATACAGGGTCAATTCACAAAGGAAGCTGTTTCCAACACGGTCTAGCTTCACCTTAGGCACGCAGACCCGCTGCGTATCTCCCACGCTCAGGAACGTGCTAACATCATCCCAACTATATAGATACAAATCATTACGCTCGAATCTCAGTTTCACTGCGTCACCTTCCTTTTGGTTCTGTGCAGGATGCGAATGTCCGGAGTAGTTGCTCAGACAAGCCTCGAAAATCTCGTTCCAACGCGTAACAAACACGTCCATTGGGAAAGTATCCGCAACAGTCTGCCTTCCCTTCAAACCCAAATCCAATGCCAGCTCTTTGTCAGCCAGCAGGGACTCAACTCGTCCCCTCAGCGTTTCTATATCTGCAGAAATGAAACCATTTTCACCATCTCGGATCGGAGATGTCGCATTTGCGATACTAACCACGGGCATCCCCGTGGCCATCGCCTCCAGCATGGCTAGGTTGTAGCCGTCCTCGAACGCTTCAACCGTTGTATTCAAGAAGAGCCTGTTGCGTCGATAGGCCTGTTTCAGTGCCTCCCAATCCCGGGCTTTGGTCGCCTGCGGCAAACTGGGGTTAGCTCCCAGGATATGGTGTGGCATTCCTTCGAGAATCTGTTTCTGTAGACTGTATCCCAACATGTGGTCGCGCTCAACAAACATGTTGCCAACACACAGTGCAGTTGGTTCCTCACCCTGATAGCCCGTATAGTCATCGAGATCGATGCCTGGCAACACCACCTTACCTTCGATCTGCCAGCTATCCAATTTCATCTGGGAAATTGCGGCAAAAGTGCCCCTTTTCGTCTTCAGGTAGTTGTTTACACCATCACGCATCCTGGTCATCTGCTCATGATTGTCCAGCGCATCATTGTTCAGCGCATTGTGCGTAAGAAATATGGCGGGCACATTGAACTTTGTGATGAAATTCAGGTCCTGCAGCGTGTGACAAAGGACTAGGTCGCAGGACCCATCTTGCAAGAGATCGGTCGCATCGCCTTCGGCTCGCAGCAGATTCAGGTTGTCTGGAAGAGGTCGTTTCTTGAGATCCCATCCCCGGGTCCCGTCACCTCGAACCATCCAGTCGGCAACCTCGAAACGATGCCGGGTTTTGGCCAAAGTAAACAGATATGGATCGTGCCAGTTGAAGGTGAGGATGCGCAGGCTGGACATGGGTGAACTCCCGTACAAATCTCGGCAAATCCCGAACCGCCACACGGTCAGGATGTTACCTAGCGTATTTATCTGGAAATATAGAGGGAACTCTACAGGTGGATCACAAGGGGTAGAACAACGGGGGGATGAAACAAATCATACAGGAATGGCCAGGACGCCCGGAAATGGATTGAAGCGTCCTGTTCATCATATCGGCAGGATCAGGAATTTCTGAAGGCTTCTCGGAGGGAAATAGACCGGTTACCAAACAGCACTTAGCGGGGAAAAGAGAAGGGAGGGGGTTCAAATCGAACAAATCTAGACTGTTACTCGTCCTTCTTCTCTTTCTTCTTCCAGGCCAGCCTCAAATCGTTCAGATTGGTAGAGGCTGTCTCTGCCGCCAGGCGGTTTTCTGCTTCGATCCGTTCATACACCTCACCTCTGTGGACCGAAACCTCCGGAGGAGCTTCAATTCCAAGGCGGATCTGCTTTCCCTGCATCTCGAGTATCGTAACGCGAACATTGTTACCAATTACAATACTCTCGCCTAACTTCCTTGTTAATACGAGCACCGCACCTGCTCCCCTGAATTCTATTACACCTGTAGCGTATCCAGGATCTTATGTTTGGTGGTATACCGATCGTCGAGTAGGGCCAGTTGCCTGGCCTTCATATTGGCCGAATTCAGCAAAATTGGACCGCTAAGGTTAGCAGTCACTCCCATTGGATCGTCGGTCAGCGTCACAATGGTGTAAATCACCACATCTTCCGGGTCATCAACCTCCAAACTCTTGAGATCTTCTCGTGAAATTCTCGGATCGTATTCTGCCCAGATCATCAGCGGATTGATCACCACAAAGCCCAACTGTTCGTTTTCAATCGACAACAACCACTGGAAGGGTTCACTCTCCGGATTGCTGAACACTGCAAACGATTTGAATTGCTCAAAGCCCGGCACCCCATCGGGGAACTCGATGACCCTTTCCCGGGACACCTCCTGTTCCTCAAAACGAACATGTTTGAAGCGGATCACTTCGTCTTTCATATGCCTTTTCCTGCAGAGAAGTGGGGACATGCGGATCAAAAAATTGGGAGTGGATACCTCTGGCCCCGCTCCATAGTTCTACCTCAGGAAATCAAGGAGCGTGGGCTGAAAAACCGATCCACCAGTTGCTAAAGCTGCCTGAAAGACCTGCTGTTCTGACTGCAAATCGATTATAGTCTGTGTTACATCGGTATCTTCGGCATCCCCCAATGCTGAAGTAAGGTTCACTTCAAGCCTTTCCAACAACTCACGAGTGAGCTCCACTCTGCGTGTTCTTGCTCCCAGCACGCCTCTGGCATCGGAAATCTTCTCTCGAACGCTTTCCAGATCAGTTATCGACTGCCTGATTCCATCAATATCGTTGGTAAGCAGGCTGTCTCGCAAATTGATCATTCCAGAAAAGGCATTTTGCGCACCTTCGAACAGGTCTCGTCCTTCTACATTGACCTGAATGTGGACTCCTGCGCCCACTTCCCTCAGGATAGATCCTGTGGTCTCCACATTACCTATGCCCAGCGTTCCAAGGACATTACCATCATCAACAGCCGTTGTGGTCCCATTGATTCTCAATCGATAGACAGAAACCCCTCCGGAACTGCTCTCTTCAATATCGACCGTTATGCCAGTGAGCGCGGCAGCCTCTATATTGGCTTTGATATCGTCCAGCGAATCCGTGGCCAGGTCGATAGCTACAGTCTGGTCACCTATGGTGACCGTGCCGGCAGGGGGTGCAGTCTGCCCCAACAATGTCCCAACCGCCGTTGTGGTGTCATCCAGACCGATGCTCCTGCGGAGCGTATTTCCCACATCCACCACGTCGCCGTCTGAATTTCTGATAGCCGTGTAGGGACTCTCCAGGGTCTCTGTGCCAGCAAAGATGTATCGACCTCTGAACTTGGACTGCCCCCTGCTGATCATGTGTTCGATCAGCTCGTTCACACCGCGCGCGAGGATCTCCCGATCATCTGCATTTACGGTGTCGCTGGCGCCCTGAATGGCCGTGCCTCTCACACCGATCAGGGTATTGACCATATCGTCCAGCGTGGAATCGACGAAGTTCATAAAACCTAGACCTTCCTCGATATTGCGCTGATACTGCTCGCCGTTGCGGATGTCCGACCTTAGCAGAAGCGATCTCGTGGCCTGAGTGGGGTCATCCGAGGCATCGTTAATTCTCACACCGGATGACAATGCCTTCTGATATTCGTTCAAACGCGCCACCGATCGGCGCACATTATTCCTGACAGTATTGGTAATTACAGAATCAGATATCCGCATCTAAACCACCTGGCTTTCTTCAGTAATTATAGGAAATATATGGAGTTAATTCAAGATGTATTCAGAATCCGAATATTAATGAGATTCCATAGTTCTATTAGAGTCCCATTCTTGAAAAATCCACATCCGGGTAATATTCCGCATATTTCCTTATACGTGCCTGCTGTTCTTCGTTCAGCGTTGACTCTCCACGTCCTTTGATGCCTACGTTCTTCCTTGTCTTCTCCGTCTCGCTGCCCTGCTCAATGCCTACTGCCCCCGCGATTTCGTCATCTGTTTTGGATATGCCCGCAAATTCCAGAACATCCTTTACACAATTGAATGGATCATCCGTCAATTCTTCATACGTTGCCCAGTGCAAATTACATAACCCGTTCACACCCGATTTGTACCAGGAAACGTAGAAATTGAAAAACCAGGGAACGCAGAGATCTATAATGGCCGACAACTGTTTTTCCTTGTCAAAGGTGTAGAATGGCTCATCGAAGTATCCCCACGGGATGATATTCGCCTCTTTGTGAAGGTGATCGTAGAGACTGATTACGGTATCGAAGACATTACGGACCAGGACAATCGGAATAATCCTGAACAAGTTGATAATATTGATCGTGGGTTGAGAGGCCCGAGTATGCTGATGGGGCGTAAAAATATCCTCATTCGGATGCTGCAGCAGCATTCTGGGGTCCACCTCCTGTTCCCGCCTGTCGTACCACTCCAACAGAGGAACCCTGGGCCACTTCAAGGCATCCAATAACATGGCGCCGAGCCAGGTGGATCCGCTCTTGGGTGCTGCGACCAGCCAGATGTGACGTCTATACGGTGATACCTGGCTATGAATGCTCTGTAAATCTAGCATGTTACCGTCGTTTCCCCTCGAGCTGCGTTCATCAGTGGTTTGCTGTACGAATGTAAGCACGTGTTCCCCTGCGGTCAATTTTACGCCAGTCGAGTCACTACATATTCAAAGTAGTTTCCATCATTTCATCTACGATCGTAATGATCCGAGCGGCCGCCTGATATGCCCTTTGAAACAGGATGAGGCCGGTTGCCTCTTCGTTGATGGACACGCCGCGGACATTTTGCCGCCTGTTGTAGAGCTGCTCCGAAACCAATCGCTGGCCTTCCGCATCCGTAAACACCTGCTTCGCTTCGGCGCCTACCCTGCCCACCAGGCCACTGTAGAACTCCTCAATTGTCCGGGTGCCACCACCCAACACCTGCGACAGGCGAATATCTGACAACGCCAGAGCGTTGCTGCCGTCACCTGGACCGGTAGCACTGGTGGAGGCGGCGATCTTATCCAGATCGTTCATGATTGCATCGGACACCTCGATCAACCTAGCGGTCGTCTGGGTAGGTTCAAAGAACTCCGTACCACTGGAACCGTCCAGACCGAATCCACCGGCATGTATGGCATTGACTTGTTCCACGACAGTTGCCGCCAGCGTGTTCAGACTTTCCTGGAAACTCGCTATCTTCACATCTCTGGCCTCGATAAGCCCACCCAGTGAGCCGCCCCCTGGATCAACCTTCCTCCCGTCGCTCGCCAGGACCAGATCGGAAACCGCAGCATTGTTCCGCACCACGGATCTGATCCCCAGCTCCATGGCAATTCCATTTTGAACAAGCTCGATGCCTTCACCAAGGGCTACCAAAATCGTCGTCGTGCCGTCGATTTCTTCCCTGGCATTCACAAGGACCATTTTCGAGAGTTCCTCGATCATTTGGTCCCGTTCGTCCTCCAGGTCACCTACTGTATCCGTGGGTGTTTTTTTCAGTGCAGGGATCTTCACATTGAGCTTGGCAATCTGTTTTGTGAGCCTGTTGGCCTCATCGATAATATTCCGGAATTCGGTCTCGATATCCTGCTGCAGGTATGCCATCTGGTCGTGCATCCGGTTGAACTGTTCCGTCATAAAGACAGCTTCCTGACGAACAGACGCACGTCCCGCCCGGCTCTCAGGGTTGTTTGCAAGATCCTGAAAGGAGTTGAAAAATCGGCTGAAGGCTCCCGAAAGTGCCGACCCGGAGGACTGATTGAAAATAGATCCCGGTTCGGTTGCACCTCCGCCTGCCATTTCAGTAAAGATCGCCTCGATGGTCGTCATCGCACGCTCGAGTGCTTCGAATTTGCCTAACGCGCTGTTCTCGAAGCGCACCTGTCCGTCCAGAAAGCGGTCACGAGCACGTGAGAGGGAGGCCACTTTTACACCGGTTCCCAGACCATCCACCGTCAGCGCAGTGGTGATATTCGGCGACTTTCGGGAATACCCCGGGGTGTTTACATTGGCAATATTGTTGCCCGTAACATTGAGACCGATCTGCTGCGTCCTCAGGGCACTGCGACCGATTTCAAGGGCTGATGCCAGATCTGCCACTTTAGACCTCTTTCAGTTGTCGGGGCACCCAGGGGAGGCAAGGGGGGTGGGTATCCTCTCCCCGAATGTCCCAACTTCCCGATGGGGCTCGGGATAAATGCAACGGACGACTAAGCAAGCCTACCTGAATCAGACGACCTGATTCATCACAGTCCTGGGAGAAGCAGCCCGCACCTCTACCTTTCCAGATTGCACATATGCGCCACTGGAGTCTTCGCCTCCGGACAGGATCTGCATGGTCTTATCAACATATTTCAAGGACTGCTTGATCAGAAGAATGTTGGGACGATTGGTTTCTGCGATTTGAGCCTGAATATCCACCAGCGACTCACGCATCCAGGCCAGTCGCTCCGCATCAGATGAGGGCATAAACTCAAGCAGCCTGCTGATCGTGAGCGTTTTCGGATCTACAGAAAGTGCCTCAGCCAACTCCTCGACCACCAGAACACGTGCATTCTCAAGGATTGAAGTCTGATCTGCCAGAGAGTGCTGTTGATCTACCGCAGCCTCGATTTCCTCAACCGCATGAGTGACAAGCGCCTTCTGCTGGTGCTGCAACGTCTCGAGCAACTGCTTGAACGTGCTTACTTCCTTTTCGATGATGTCAATCAATCTGACAACGAGTTGGTCCACATCGACCTCCTTCGATTGGGCTAGAATTCCGGTGACAGGCTTGCCGCCCTAGTTGCGTTAATACTCGCGTTTACGCCCTGGAGCTGTCGCATCAAGGCCCCGGCCGATTGCGTGACATCCAGGGGCATCTTCTTACCTGATCCTTCGGCATTCTCAGCGTCGCCTATTCCATACTGGCGACTCAGTTGCCGAAAAAGCATATCCGCGATGCCCGCCGCGCCACGACCGGCCATGCGTTTCGACATCTCTTCGTCCATCATACCGGTGAAGACATCCTCACCCATGCCGCCGTGGAACATCTCCTCCTTGTGAACCGTATTCCGCATCTGTTTCAGCATCTGGAAGAGGAACACCGCCTCAAAATCCTTCGCCGCCTTTTTGAGTTGTGCCACCTCATTTTCTTCACGTTTCCTGGTCTCCAAATCTTTCACCAGGACTCTGGGGGNGANATTTTTCTTGGCCAGCTGCATAAAGCCCGTAAGGTCTTGTGTGGGCAGTGTCCCACCAATGTCATTTGACATGTGTGTTGTCCTCTAGATAATGCTCAGTTCGGCCCGGAGGGCGCCGGCCTTCNTCAAGGCCTGGAAAATGGCGATAATGTCTCTGGGTGTAACCTTCAAGGCATTCAATGCCTTGGCTACGTCGCTCACGCTGGATGCCGGCGGAAGGGCCAACAGACGGGGTTTCTCCTCCTCGACTACAGCAGCACCACCAAACTGGCCCTGAATCTGTGGGCCACCCGGCACGCCGCCCTGTATTGTCTCCTGTGGACCGATGGATATCGTCAAACTGCCGTGTGCAATCGCAACTTCGGAAATAGCCACATTCTCTCCTACTACAATGGTCCCTGTGCGCTCATTCACCACCACCTTTGCTTTCACATCGGGGATCACCGTGACCGACTCGAGTTCCGCCAGGAACTCTACAAACGTCCCGGAAGACTGACGAGACTGGGGTACGCTCAGTCTTATCGTACCTGCGTCCAGTGCCGAGGCTATTCTCGCGCCGAATTTCGTATCAATTGCTCTGGCCAAGCGTGATACCGTCGTGTAGTCCGGCTCACGCAACATGAGGTTCAGGGAACTGACAATCTCTCCTGGGGACACCAGCTCCTGCTGGACAATAGCTCCGTTCGGAACCCGGCCTACTACCGGGTGATTCTTGCTTACGGTTGCTCCACCGCCACCTTCTGCATTGAATCCACCGATCGAAACGGATCCCTGTGCAATCACCATTGTCGGACCGTTTGGCGGATTCGCCTGGAGTGGCGTCATCAGCAGCGTTCCGCCTTCCAAGCTGGTCGCATCACCAAGCGAAGACACCGTCACATCAATGGTAGACCCCACACGCGTAAAGGGTGACAGCTGAGCCGTCACCATAACCGCTGCAGAATTCTTTGCCCGTATCTGCTGGGGATCTACTTCTACTCCCATGTTCCGAACAAGATTCGCGATTGCCTGAATCGTAAATGGAGATCCTCTGCCATCGCCATTTCCCTCCAACCCCACCACCAGGCCATACCCAAGAAGCTGCACATCCTGCAAGGTCTGGATCTGCGCCAAATCCTTGAATCTGATCTTCTGAGCCTCAAAACCCAGATTGGGCAACCCCTGTGCAAATGCACCCGTGGGCCATGCGGCAATCATAATCCAAGTGACGCTCAGGAATTCTCGTAATCGACGATGCATCAGGCACACCTCACTGGAGTTTCACACAATGGATGAAGAAATCAAAAGACATCTAAAACACCCAGTTTATCAGTCGGGAGAAGATGCCGGGACGCGAGCTCGTAGAAACCGCACCCTTGCCTTTGTATGAAACCTGCAAATCAGAAATCCTGTAAGACTCAATCGTGTTGTCTGCAGGGATAATNAGCGGATTCACGGCACCTGAAACATAGATCACTTCACGCTCGCCATTGATCTCGATCGTCCGACTGCCCTGTATAATCAGATCGCCGTTCACCTTCACGCCCACGACTGTGGCCGAAACCCGGGCCTGAATCTGTTGTTGCCTAGAAGTTGAACCATTCCCCGTAAAATCGGTGGTATTGCTGCTGATCAACCCAAGACCAGGAATGAAACTAAGTGGACCGACGCCCTTTGAACTATTGATATTTAAGCTGTTTTCCTTGGAAGTTTCTAGGTTGGATGTATTGGATGCCGAGGTAGTTTCGGTAATCAGGACGGTTAGAATGTCCCCTACCATATTGGCACGGGTGGGATTCCTGTCCTGAAATAGACTGGGAGCCTGTTCAGCATTCGCGTAAAGGCTCTGTNCCGATACTTCCACACCGCCCCACGTCAGAAGCAAACCAGCCAACATTATCGTGTATCGCATTACCAGTTCTCCTTAGGTTCTGCAGGCCTGTTCCCGCCGGCCATCAATAGGCTACCTCTACCACGCCGGGTCTAACGATTTCGGCAACCATCTTCTCTCTTGAAGACGAGTTCTGGACAACAATCTGGTCCCCAACAACGCCGGACTCCATCGCCAACCCGGATATGGAAGCTCTGACGCCCCTGACATTGGCCTGTATCTGTATCCTGTCCTTCCGCTCTATGGCAGGAGTCAACTCAATGAGTCTCCTGTCGATCTGGCGACCCATCACAATTCTCGTCTTTGCACGATGGCCGTCCAAGTCCGAAAAATCACTGACATACTTGCCGAGCCGTGTTGTCACTTCGCGAGACTCCATCACCAGATTGCCTGGTTCCAAAGGATCACCACGTTGAATGGTCTTTGCCGCGACAGCTACCTCATCGAAATAACTAACAGATGCTGAGAGCAGCAACTCACGGACAACCACGGGACCTCGTCGAATCTCCAGCATCACCGGAATGGACCGTGCACTGGCCCGTCTGGTAGTGGGCCTGGCCACGATATCGACTGCACCGGTGCCCGCTATCTTCAGGTCGGTAAATTGTCGTACCGCCACCTCGATCTCTCCATCGAAATCCGAAAGCAATTCGTGCACGTAGTCCGTAACGGTACCGTGTATTTCCTCCCTGGAGACAATCACGTCTGCAACGCTGTCGCCTACCGTCAGGCACAGCATCCAGATAATCATCAGTCCGACATTTATCAGCGTCCTGCGCATAAATCCCGCACCTCCTGTGAATCATCCCAATCCAGCCAACTAATCAGATCACACCACGATCAGCCACTTAGTTCACGATGTTGTTCGTCTCACGCATCATCTCATCGGACGTGCGGATGGCCCTTGCGTTCACCTCGTAGGTGCGCTGAGCCATAATCATGTTTACCAACTCCTCAACCACATCCACATTGGACAATTCCAGGAAGCCCTGGGAAATCCGTCCGAATCCCTCGGTATTGGGATCGCCATCAATTGGTGGCCCCGAGGCCTCCGTCTCGAGGAACAAGTTTCTTCCAATACTTCTCAAACCGGCCGGGTTTATGAACTTGGTCAGCTGAATCTGACCTACACCCGTTGCCTGTGTTTCTCCAGCCTGCAGAACCTCGATATTACCATCAGCCGAAACAGAGACAGATACAGCACCTTCCGGAATCGTTACAGGAGGATCCAAAGCAAAACCGTCCGAAGTCACCATCTGACCTTCGGACGATAGTTTGAATGCCCCATCTCGCGAGTATGCTGTGGTCGTCCCATCGGGAAGGGAGATCCTGAAGAACCCGTCTCCATTGATCCCTTCGTTTTCGATCGCCAAATCGAGCGTATTGTTTGTTGCGGTAACCTGGCCCTGATCGAAAATCCGCTGCGTAGCCACAACACGTGTTCCGTACCCTATCTGAATCTCCACGGGCACCAGGGCACCCTGTGCGGCGGATGTTCCGGCCGTTCGAACCGTCTGATAGAGCAAATCCTGAAACTCGGCCTTGCTCTTCTTGAAACCCGTCGTATTTACGTTCGAAAGGTTGTTGGAGATGTTGTCAATATTCAGCTGTTGTGCAACCATCCCGGTTGCCGAAGTCCGTAGCGCTCTAGACACGTCCTGTTTCCTCCTGTTTTTGTGATCTCCTCGAAAGCTGGAGGGTCAATCCTGTCAACGATCACCCTTCAAATCTAGACTGATAGTTATCTAATGTTTCCTACTTCATTCACAGCGCGGTCCAGGGTATCGTCCTGTGCCCTGATCACCCTCTGGTCCGCCTCATAGAACCTGAAGAGCTCAACCATATCCACCATCTGAACGATCGGATCGGCATTTGACTGCTCGATAAACCCCTGCAGTACTTTGGTATCCGTGGTAATTTGAGCTCGATTCACACCAGGAATCGGCAGGTAGAATCCATTCTGCTTCGGTTCCAGTCTCGAAATACCATCCGGGTCCTGATAGTATCCATCGATGTCCTTTTCGAAGTCGTGGATGGCAAGGGTGGCAATCACGTCCCCGTGTTCGAGTATTTCGCCTTCTTCGTTTACTGTGAAGTCATCCCCTTCCACCTTGATCTCTCGTCCGGAGTTATCCAGTACGGGCTGTCCCAGGTTGGTTACCAGAACACCCTCTCTATTCAATGAAAACTCACCATTTCTTGTATACATATCACCCTGAGGGGTCCTCACCTGGAAGAATCCAGGACCCTGAATAGCGAAATGGAGCGTGCTGTTTGTCTGTCTCAGCGCTCCCTGCTCAAAGTCGATGTAGGCACCACTGACACGGTTTTCGCGCCAAGTCGGATAACCACCCGAGCCTTTACGGCGGGCCTCACCCAATTCCTTCAGGAAGATTCCATCTCTCTTGAATCCGGTTACGTTCGTGTTGGCCATGTTGTTGGCGATAACGTCCTGCCTTGTAGACCTGGCCAGCATACTCGAACCTGAGGTGTATAGGCCTTCCAACATCTTGATTTGCTCCCTTTCTGAGGTCAAAACTCGTGTCTGCTGTGCAAACCTTTATGGTTCGAACTCTGTAAAAGCAAGCCTTATGCCAGATCTCACAGCTCTCTTTTGTATTGGAATATCTTTACTTAGAACAATACCTTATGAAATATAGCACTCCATTCTTGCTCAACATAACACATCTAGGCAACGGATTTAGGGAATTTTTTTCCCTAACGCTCCCGCTCTTATTCTTTTGGCGTTGAATTCAGGGGCATATATGCTTACCTTCGTCGCCGGTATGCGTTTCTGGGCACCATTCAGTGTAGCATTCTCGTTCCTATTGTTGGAGTAAAGCGTGAAAATAACCAATATATCTACAATTCACGTCGATGCGGGGTGGCGCACCTGGCTTTTTGTAAAGATCGAGACTGATGAGGACGTGACTGGTTGGGGGGAATGTAGCGACGACAAGACCCCAAGAGGTATCCAGGGCGTGATCGAGGATCTCAAGCCCATACTCATTGGACAGGATCCCAGGGCTTATGAAATGCGGTTCTGGGATATGATGAGGAAGACGAGGCAAAGTCCAGGCGGAATCGCTACGAAAGCTGTTGCCGGCATCGAATTGGCGCTTGTAGACATCAAAGCCAGATCACTTGGGATCCCGGTGTCCGAGCTGTTCGGCGGCCCCACCCGTGACCGAATCAGATTATACTGGTCACACTGTGGAACAAGCCGCATTCGAGCCCATGAACTCATNGNCACCCCCCCTATCCGATCGATGGATGACGTGGGAGCGCTGGGTCGGGAGGTGGTAGAGAAGGGATTCACCGCACTCAAGACCAACATTTTAATGCCTGGAGACCCTGGTTCTGTACATTTTCCAGGCTTCGGCAGTGGAATCGGTACAACAGATCAGGTTGTCACGAAAAGCATGCTCGATCACATCGAATGCCTAATAGCAACCCTGAGGGAAGCAGTGGGACCAACTGTCGACCTCAACCTGGACCTCAACTTCAACTTCAAAACCGAGGCATGTCTNAGAATNGCCAAAATCCTGGAGCCCTACAATTTGCTCTGGCTCGAACTTGATATGTACGATCCAGATGCAATTCTCCAGATCAAGGAATCCACAACAACCCGAATCTGCACAGGGGAGAACCTGTTCCTGATGAGGGAATTCATCCCGTATTTCGAGAAACACGCCGCTGATGTCTTTATGGTGGACATCCCATGGAATGGTTTTTCCCAATCCAAAAAGATCGGAGATCTGGCGGAAGTCTATCAACTCAACGTGGCCCCTCACAATTACTACAGCCATCTCTCTTCATTCATAAGCGCCAACCTCTGCGCCGTTTTACCCAACGTGAGAATCATGGAAATAGATATCGACGATGTACCATGGAAGGATGATCTTGTCACAAAAGTGCCAGAAATCGTGGATGGGTATATGGTTATTCCGTCGGGGCCAGGCTGGGGAACGGAGGTCGATGAGGGGGCGCTGAACGAGCACAGAGTGGATTCGTAGGGGAGAGGTGGTAACGATGGCAGAACTTGGACGGCAGACCGCGGACCATAGACCACGGATCACGGAAGATGCAAGAACAGAACCTAGGATGTCGGCTAGTCGTTGTTCTCGACGATGCTCGAACTTACGGGGTGATTTGAAAACCGAAACAAAAGCTGGTGTGAGGTTAGTATTAGCAGAGGAGTAATCTCATGGAGTGCCCAGTTCTGTTGACAGATGAGCAAATGCGATTCTATATCATCAACGGTTTTGTAACCGTTCGTGCGGATCTGCCCGATGGATTCCATTCCAGTCTATGTGCTCAACTGGAAACCCTTTTCCAAAAAGAGGGTAATCCGGGCAACAACATCCTGCCAAGGATTCCCGAAATCCACCGTGTCTTCGAGGACCCGAACGTCATCGGCGCGATCACGGGATTGCTGGGATCCGGGTACTATATGCATCCTCATCGTCACTGTCACCGGAACCCTCCGGGCAGCGTAGGCCAGAACATGCACAAGGACAGCTGGAATCGCCGTTTGCATCCGACGCGGTGGACAATGGCACTCTATTACCCTCAGGACACACCTGAGCCTCTTGGCCCTACAGGCGTCGTACCATNGAGCCACTTTTACAACACATACAATGTCGAGACCGACACCGAGATACCAGTATGTGGAGCTGCCGGAACNGTCACGATCATCCATTACGACCTATGGCACCGTGCAATGCCGAACCAGAGCGATCGGAACCGGTTCATGCTGAAATTCCTCTTTACCAGAATGGCGGAACCGCTGAAGCCTAGCTGGAACTGCAAGTCCACTGAATGGGTGCCACACCTGGAGCACCCTTATGCGGATGAACTTCAGCCCCTGTGGCGTTCACTGTGGGACTGGCATTGTGGGAATTCTTCCGCATCTCAGGTCTCCAAGACAGATAAGGGCAAAATCCAAGATCTCCTGAAAAACCTCGGCCATGAAACAGAAACCATTGGCCTTAGTGCCGCCTACGAACTGGGCTCGATTCCTGAAGCAGCCCCCGGGCTAATAAGGATGCTGTCCTCTGAATCAGATATGTCCCGACACAATGCAGGGTATGCGCTCACCACATTGGGCGAACACGCTATCGATCACCTGGTACACGCGTTGAAGGAGGGAGACAATAGAACTCGTACGCTCGCGGTCAAGCTCATCGGAAACCTAGGTACCCTTGCGAGGGTTTCGGTAGACCACGTTATGAAGGCCCTTGAAGACGACTGCCCCGACGTGCGGGATCAGGCGGCGGAAGCACTTGGAAATTTGGAAGTTATGAACTCTAATGTCATCCGTGCGCTGATCCGTTGTTTAAATGACCCGGACGAGAGAGTCAGACGGAACTCGGCGTTGAGTCTCGCTCACTTTGGGCTACATTCAGAAGCTGCTGTCTCTGCTTTGGTCATGGTGCTTTCAGATGAAGACCGATATGCCCGTGCCAACGCTGTGGAGGCTCTCAAGAGAATCGGATCAAACGAAGCGATGAAGGCGTTGTTGCGTGATCTCGCGACCTCTCGATGGTGCCCCCAAACCAATCACGAGAGCACCTTTTGAGATCCTGCAGATTCCTCTCCCACAGGCCAAGAAACCAATTGACATATCTATTGCGTTAACCTACATTTACGCGATATTAACTTGATGAACCTACTTCAAGGAATACTTGATGCCATTGACCAAAAGCTGGAAACGGTTCTTCCTTGTCGCGAGCCTTCTGTCTCTCGCCGCAGGAATCGTAATCATCGTATCACCCTCTTATCGGAACCTTGCATTCCTTTTCTTCTACAGTATTCCATCCAACTCGGTTATCCCCATTCCTCACGAACCAGCCTTGATACTTCTGGGGAAATACTATACACCTTTGCTTGTCGCCTTTGTTGCGGTTACAGGTGCACTCCTTGCCTGCTTTCTGGATTACAAAGCGATTCACTACGCGTTCAGCAATTCCAAGATCGCCAAAATTCGGGAGAGCGATGTCTACAAGGGTGCCGTTCACTATTTCTTGAAAGCGCCCTTTTTCGCAATTTTAATCGCGGCCCTCGCACCATTCGTTCCGTTTTACATTTTTCGTGTACTTAGCCCGTCAAGCGGATATCCATTCAAGCGCTATATCGTTGCCGTGTTCCTGGGCCGCTTGCCACGTTACTATATGTTCGCACTCCTGGGTACCTCTCTCAGCATCCCAAGTCTCGTCATGGTGGGCGGCGGTATCCTCTGCATTTGTATTTATCTTGGAACGCGGGTGAAGCGCCATCTGGCTGCGAAGCCCCGACAGGTTATTCAACCTCAACCCAAATCACCTAAGATTCAACCTGAAGAAATTCAGTTGGAGGAGGTTAGATACGGGGCGTAGCAATAATTCCAACACGAAAAGGGGCGGGCATCCTGAAGATGTCCGTCCCTTTTTCAATTAAACTACTCCGGACCCTAAGTCACGGCTTGGTCTCCTTATCCGTGCTTACCATAGTTCTGTGCAAAAACCAGGAAGTCCGACAGGTTCACCTTTCCGTCTCCTGTAAGGTCATACAATCCCACCGAATTCTCTACCTGATAATTCTGGACAAACATCACGAAATCCGAAAAGTCCACCTCGCCATTGCCGTCGAAATCTCCTGGAAGTATCTGCAAGGGTTGTTGCCTATATACGACCAAAGAAACCCTCGCGGATTCCCCGGACGCATCGGCCAACCAGAAGACAACCGTCTCACTCCCAACCCAATGCACCGGAGCAAATATCCGGAAGCTTGTAGATGA
>PAQK01000055.1 GCA_002709665.1 Gemmatimonadota bacterium
AATGGACTGATGGTTTCGGCCTGTCCACATACCGAGCCGTATCAGATCTGGTCCAGACTCTATAGCCCTTCTTTCAGAATCGAAGGGGGTGAGATTGCACTCTCAGAACGCCCTGGATTAGGATTGGAGTTCGACCCGTCGTTCATAGAAGCGCACCGCTTGTAACCTGGGGAACGCGAACAAACAAAATCGCCCCGGTGGCTCAGTTCACCGGGGCGATTCCATTTTCCGGGTCCGACTGGAGGCTTAATCGACCAGATTCGCATCGATGTAATCAAAGTTGATGTCCAGTCCCAGTCCAGGTTTCTCAGAGACATGGACAAATCCCTGGTCGTCCATAGGATCGGGCAATTCGTTCAACCAAGGCGGGACAGCATCGTAGTCGATGAAGGGATGGAGTAGGCCTCGCTCGTAATATTGACCTGGAAAGCCCATGGCGCAAAGGACGTGGAGGTTCCCCGGGCCCCCGCCGTGGACCTCCATTCGAACACCGAAGGACTCGCACAGGTGTGCAGTTTTGACAAGAGGCGTAATACCGCCGAGATCTCTGACCCCACCCCGGCTGATGTCCGAGGCGTGTGCCCGGATCCACTCTGCACGCGTATACATTTTCCCCTCGGCTGTTTCAGGGCCCACAACAGGAATCGAGAGTTGCTCGGTGAGCCATACGTAGGATGAGATGCTGTGCTCATCCATGGGTTCCTCGATCCAGTAGTATCCCAGTTCTTCCAAGGCCTTGCCAATATACAGGGATTCTTCGCGACTGTAATAGTGGAATGGATCCAGCATCAGGTCCATCTCTTCTCCCACTGCGTCACGGACGGCCTTGCACGCGGCAACATCCTTCTTTGGGTCCGGCGCCCAGGGAATTGGCGGCTGCCAGGTGTGCAGCTTGAAGGCAGGATACCCGCGTTCTTTACATGCTAGGGCAAACTCCGCGTAAGCCTCGGGAGTGTCCAGTCCACCCTTCATATCATCGCCACACATTGTGCTGGCATAAGCGGGGACCTTGTCTCGGAATGCCCCCAGCAGCTTGTGAACGGGCAGGTTGACACACCTGCCTGCGAGATCCCAGAGTGCAAGGTCTACAGCGCAGAGAATGCCGTCCGACAAGGTGCCCAAATTCAGCCGCTGACGTTCCTTGAGATCCTGCCAGATTCGTTCCCTGTACAGCGGGTCTTCACCAATAAGTGCGGGCTTGATCGTATTGGCCACAACCTGTGGGTTTCCACCAAAGCTATACCCCTCGATCCCTTCGTCTGTCTCGATCTTCAAGAGCGTTTGAACGGCTTCGTGTTCAGGACCAGGGTGTCCATGTCCATCGGTGTCCCTGACGGTTTGCGACATATACATGAACCTGATCGTCTTCACCTCAGCAATCTTCATGGATCCCTCTGTCGTATGACTGCGCCTGTGGTATCTCAGCTGTCACGCTTCTTGCTGAACCTTTTCTCCAAAACGATGCGGAGCGGATTCTGAGGTCGACTAACCGCACGTGCGTGATATCGGGCGTTGTTGAGGGTGTGTTCAAGAAGCAGCGATTTCATGTGTCCTTCCACGTCTTTGTAATCAGGTTCTCCTGCAAAGTTGATGATCTCATCAGGATCATCCTCCAGATCGTACAGTTCGGCGGATCCGTCATCATAGTGTGCGTACTTGTACGACGATGTCTGAACCATGCTCCTACCCATATTTTCACAGAAGACCCGGTCACGCAAAATTCCGTTGGTATTTTCGAGCAGTACAGAAATGTCCTCGCCCTGGAGGGTATCCGGCGGCTCCACGCCGCAAGTCCGGTAGAAGAGCGGGACGAGATCGATGCTGCTTACCAGTGAACCGCACCTCTCGTTAACCGGTGCCCCTGGACCTCTAATTATCAACGGGACGTGGACCATAGATTCGTAAAAGAAACTCTTATAGGATAACCCGTGGTCACCGAGGGCATCGCCGTGATCGCTGGTAAATACTATAAGCGTTTCATCCAGGATATTCCTGGATTCGAGTGCGGCAATGATCTTACCGATCCCTCGATCGATAAGTGTGATGTTTGCATAATAGTGAGCGCGCCACCTCCTGTAGTGGTCGGACGTCGCTGTGGACAGGTCTATCCGGTACATGGAACTGTTGACGCTGCTCTTGTTCCGCCCACGCTGCGCAGGAGGCTTGTTCGCAAGTTCTTCAGGCGAGCCAATCGGCTCGGGTATCGGGGCATCGTAATACATATCCGCCATGTCGTCGGGCGGGTCGTAAGGATCGTGAGGACCAGGAAAGCTGACCCAGACAGCGAAAGGGTCATCGCCAGAGTTCTCGATCCAGGATGCCGCCTGATCCCCCACAAAGGCATCAATATGAAATCGCTCTGGCCTGGGTGTGACAGAAGCCCCCAGATGCTCGAAATAACCAGGCTTGTCAACGGGATGGAAGCGCTCCATACCGTTCGATTGAAGAAATTTGACGTGGTCGTCGGGCAGGTAAATATGGCGTTTGTCCTCAGCAGTTATGCGCTCCTGAAATCCGCCCAGCTCATCCCACGGATTGAAGTGCATCTTGCCGATGGCGGCCGTTCGTCTGTCTGCCTGACCAAGCAACGAGGACCATGTGGGGGTGCCCTCCGCCAACCAATGCAAATTGCTGAGCACACCGGTTGTCGTCGGATACTGACCACTGAGCAACGAGGCACGGCAGGGGACACATACCGGGGCGGGAACAATGCAATTCTCGAAAACAGTCCCTTCAGCAGCCAGACGATCAATTGCCGGCGTCTGTATGAAGTCGAGGCCATAACAGGGGAGACTGTCCCACCGTTGCTGATCGGTTGTTATGAACAGAAGATTTGTGGGCATTGATCAGGACCTTAGCAAGTGGATGCCATGGCTTTAGAATCGATGAGAATTCTCATATTGCACCTTGTTATTCGTGCATGGTACAGTTGGTGCAAGGAGAAGTCAAGCCGGGATTCTCAATCGGATTTTCCCGGTTGCGTGCGTCATATTATGGGCCTATCTTGTGGCCAATTGAGTTGAATTTCGCTACCGCAGGAGGAGTATTTTGACCAAACTGATTCACAATTTGAAGCTCCCCGCCGAGTTGAATCGTCTTACTGATCCGGACCTCAGGCTAGGTCGGATAGGTCACATGATACCGCTTCATAACGGCGACCTGATGGTCACGTATCCCGGGCAGGACGGCAACCGACTGCATTCCCTTAGAGATGGCGGGAAGGGACTAAAGGCATTGCGACATACACCAGGCCTGGGGAGGATTTGGCCGGCTGACGGACGAGCCATAATCGGGTCTGCCGGGGGAACACTATGGCGGATCGGTCCAACGGGTAGAAAGCGGAGACTTCTCGACCTACCGACAGGCGTAGTCGATCTAGACGTTGGCTTGGATACGGGTGGACTGATAGTGGTGGCATTGGTCAATCGGGATGATACCTCGGATGTGGACGCCCCCATCTTACATCCGTCTGTGGAAAAGACAGTCCATCTCTGTCAGTTCGATGCCCAAAATGGCTGGATGGATCTCGCGGAGGTCCCTGCAAGATGCACCGGATTGAGTATGTCCCGCGATGGTCGAAGAGTGGCCTGGGCGGAATACCTGAATAGCGTACCGGAAGAGGCCAGTCGTGGCGAGTTCAGGGGCTACGATGCACAAGACCAGGCATTGCGTCACCTCACAAATGGGGCCGGGCAGATCGGCAATGTGATATTAGCGCCCACGGGTGAAGGTGTGATCTATGAAGCCAATCATTCTCTAAGCAAACCGATCACCACGCACACAGATCTGTGGTGGCTGCCCTGGCACGGTGATCGGAGGAAGCTCACGGGAGGGGGTCGGTGCATCTGGGGCTTCGGGTGGCTGGACGCACAACGGATCTGGGTTAATTTCGTTGAAGGTGTGAACCTCAAGACGGAGATCCTGCATCTAGGTGGCAAGTCGACCTCGCTAAGGAGGGCTGCGTCTTCGGAAGTTGTCCGCCTGCGTAGCGGGGACCTTTCTTACGAAACGGAATCGGCTTCGAAGTACCCGTTCCTGGTGGCAGGCAAGAAATCGATTCGGATAAAGAACGCGAAGAGGTTCGATGATCTTCGCGTTCGCTCGATGAAATGGAATTCGACCGATGGAACCCGGATCGAGGGGGTGCTTTATGAAAAGACCCGTACCCCGAGAGATGCGCCTTTGCTGGTAAGCGCACACGGTGGTCCTGCAGGAACTGTCCACGCCTTGCGAAGTGCATCAGCTCGATATCTGCCTATTCTGCAGGCCGGATATCGAGTTCTTAACCCAGCTTTTCGCGGATCCAAGGGGTTTGGAGATCAGTTTCTCCAAGCCAATATCGGGTCTCAGGGGGAAGGGGATCTGGAGGACATCCTAACGGGGGTTGACCATTGTAAGCGTATGGGTGTTGCGGCCGGGGACCGTGTGGGTATTTTCGGGGGATCGTATGGTGGATACATGACCCTTCGAGCGCTGGCGGTTACGGACAGATTCCAGGCGGGAGTTGCTTTGTTCGGATTCGTCAGTAATCGGTGGATGACGCTCGAAACCGGAGATTTTACTTACGAGAACGAATATATCGCGCCTCTCGCCTGGCCTGTAACGAAAAGGGCCACCCGTGCAGATGTGTTCCCACACATTGCAGATATTCGGGCACCACTCCTTTTGCTCCATGGCGACAAAGATCCCATTTGTTCTTTGTCGCAGTCGACTATCACCTACCGTGCACTAGAAGACCTTGGCAGAACAGTGGGTATGGTGGTTTATCCCGGTGAAGGCCACGGATTTGCGAAGAAGAAAAATCAGAGAGACAGTTCAAGGCAATTGCTGGCATGGTTCCTCAAGCATCTGCCCCCTTGATCTTTGGTCCCTTCCCCTTTGGAAAACTAGCGTAATCTGTTAGGTCGAATATTTCTCCGGAGTGGCCCCATTCTGCACCCAGCTCAGAAAACAGGCCACCTTCCACATAACATCTGTGGATCAAGTCGTCAACGCCTTCTGCCACATGATAATTCTTCATGGTCCCATCTGCTTGCGGCCTTGAAACAGATTTGACCTTGTTCGGCGGAATGGTTGTGATCGCCGAACAACTCTCATGAGCGCCGTTGATGCAGAGGGTCTGTGTTCTCGCGTTTGCAGGTGTGCAGAGGGCCTTGGTTTTGGATAGAACTGTTTCGACACCATTCTGAAATGGCAGAAGGTGGGCATCAACACCGAAGTTATCGAATTCCTCAGTGTGCCCGTTATCATACTCGATGGTGGTATGGCCGTTGTCCTGCGTCCAGGTCACGGAACCATTTTCTGCCTGAATTACGATGCAAGGGTCGAAATTCTCTTCGGTTGCGTGTGACAGGGCGATGAGAATCTCTGTCCCTTCCGAGGTCAGTATCCGCAGGCAGGCCGTATCGAGACTTTCGATATTCCTTGCCCGGTAGAACTCGGCTTGGACGGTCCTGGGTACGGCAGATTCGTGCTGCGAAGGTCCTGAAAGGAAAAGCGCGTTATTTACTTCATGGGCAAACGCATTGTTGATCGGACTGTCGAGTATCCAGTCTTCCCCGACCTTCAGCCGACCAGCCCAGCGGTTTCGGCTGTAGTAGACATCATCGCGTGGCCACCCCCCTTTGATTCGAACCGTCCTTGGCCCGCCCAGTGGGCTACCCAAGAGACGCTTTTTGATGTTCTGGATCGCATTTGTGAAGATCGCCTGATATCCGACGATCACGGGTAGTCCTGACTCCTTCTGTGCCTCCAACATCCGGTCGGCTTCCTGAATCGTCGCCGCCAGGGGTTTCTCACAAATGACCGGATAGCCGGCACGCAGGCAGGAAACAGTCTGTGGCACATGGAATTGAATCCCTGTTGGTATTGTAACAATGTCCATGTCTCCGTCCTTCAGCATGGAGGGGAGATCCTGGAAAATCTCGACTTCCGAACCCTCTAGTTGCTCCAGCTGCGCCCGGTAATTTGCGCGATTTCTCACTACAGCTGCGGAAAGTATTCCGGTGCCATCCGATTCCAGTTGAGAAATGCATCTTAGATGTGTTCTGGCGAACCCGCCTATGCCGACCACGCCAAATTTCAACGGCTCCATTAATTCCTCCGGGGTAGATTGCCTAACGGTCATGTAACAGCACCTATACCGAAAGCACAAACCAAAAATGCCTTACCCACTGCTGGCCAACGAGTTCGTCACACTTTATGAGTCTCCGGATCCCGCCAGGATATTTGCCTACACACCTGGTCTGACACGTCTGCAAGGCGGACGGCTTGTCGCCACTATGGATCAGGGAGGTCCGGGTGTAAAAGACCTGCCGGGCGCTATGTCGCGGAGTGGCGACGGTGGCCGACCCAATCAGGGCAGAATTTATACTTCTGATAATGGTGGCACATCCTGGACGGAGAGAGGGCTGTTCCCGTTCATGCACGCACGACCGTTTGTTGCCGGGTCGTCTGTCTACATTTTGGGCCACGATCAGGACCTGTGTGTCATCAGAAGTGATGATGGCGGCGACACCTGGTCGGAGACCGTTCAACTAACTCAGGGGGATCGGTGGCACCAATCTGCATGCAATGTGCATTACGCAAACGACAAGGTATACCTTGTTATGGAAAAACGACTGCATGGTAGATACAGGGGGTGGCCCGTATGCGAGCTTGCGCCGGTGTTGATGTCCGGAAAGTTGGGCTTAGATCTTACACAGCTAGAGAACTGGCGCTTAGCCGATGCGTTGGCATTCTGCGATACGGAACCCAATCCGACCGGCATTGGAATACCCTTCTGGAATTCAGGTGATACACAAGATGGCGGGTCGGACAAGCCACGAAATATGAATGACATAGGCTGGTTGGAGACCAATGTGGTTCAGTTTACCGATCCCGATCATCTGTGGTACGACCCGGCAGGAAAAACTTTTCATCTGTGGATGCGGGCACATACCGGGAGTGTCGGGCTGGCGTGTATTGCGAAGGTGGTCGAGGATGGTGACGGCAGCTTGCATACCTGTCTGGAAAGTGCGCCATCCGGCAGATCAATGCTCTACGTTCCTTGTCCCGGCGGCCAGATGCGATTTCACATTCTGTTCGATGGCTTGAGCGGTCTCTTCTGGCTACTTTCCACAATCGCTACAGACAGCATGACGCGACCGTATCGACTGCCCGACAACCGGTACAATTTGCCGAACAACGAGCGGCACATCCTTGGGTTGCACTTCTCCAGGAATTGCATTGATTGGTGTCCTGCGGGTGTCGTAACAAAAGGGGATTCGGCGGGTGAGGGCCGCCACTACGCCAGTATGGTTGTCAATGGCGAGGATCTTCACGTGTTGTCACGGTCCGGCGACAGCAGGGCAAAGAGTGCACACGATACGAATCTGATCACGTTTCATACCATCAAGAAATTCAGGGACCTTGTTTACATCTGATGTGGCCACATTTTGTGAATTGACGCTCGATGAAGGCAAACAAAGGCCACTGTGGTGGCGAAAACCTGGGGAGGCGTGAATGGGCGATGTATTGTCAGTAGGTGTTGTCGGTGCAGGGGGGATCGCAAGGTCTCACATGAATGCTATGGGCAGCTGTGACAACATACGGCTGGCCGCTGTTATGGACCTGTATCCTGAGCCTGCGGAGTCGGCAGCGAAGGAATTCGGAGGAAAGGCTTATACCGATCTGGATTCCATGTTGGCGGATCCTGAAGTCGAGGCTGTTCACGTATGCACGCCTCACAATCAGCACGGCGAGCAGGTTGTAGCGGCCGCGAAGGCCGGAAAGCACGTACTGGTAGAGAAGCCCATGGCGCTAACCTTGGAAGCGTGCGACCAAATGATAGCAGCGTGCGAGGATGCTGGAAAGGTGTTGATGGTTGGCCAGGTTATGCGATACTTTCCCATCAGCAAAAAGGTCAAGTCGCTTATCGCCGAGGGTGAGATAGGAGATGTCGGGCATCTTCTCAGGCGGCGAATTTCGTATTTCAATCCATCTGGCGCCGGAGCAAATAATGCCCACTGGTATTTGAACCTCGAAGTGGGCGGCGTCTGCGTACTTTATTGCTTTGGACCTCACGAATACGACCTCCTCCACTGGTACATGGACTCTCCCATCGTAAAGGTATACGCGCAGGGAAATGAGAGCACATCGCTTTACGAGGGTCAGAAAGACTCCTATACCAGTGTCATGAATCATGAAAATGGCGCAGTCAGCGTGCTGTCTCAGTCCGTGGTGAGCCACACAAGCGCCCACGACCAATTCATTATGGGCAGCAAGGGATCGATGATGCTCAATCATCAGAAGCTCCTGTTGAATGGTGAAGAGGTGGAGATTGCAGGGACAACCAAAGAGGGTATGCCGAATCAGATCCGGGAGTTCGCAGATTGTTGCCTAATGGGCAGGACGCCGGACGCGAACGGCCGTTCGGTGCGTCACACGATGGCTGTGATTGAAGCGTCGAAGCAGAGCGCGGACCGAGATGAGGCGGTGATGGTGTCTGAATTCGAATGAATCACTACCTTTTATAGAATAACATACAATGCGAAAGGACCGTGACTTGGAAGTCAGAGTGTTGGGAGCAGGGGTCGAATTCATCCCCAGGGCGTTGGACACCCCTTTACGGCTCAGCTCGGGTTTGATCACTGAGGTGACTGAGGCCAGGACAGAGGTGTCGGTGCTTGTGGATGACAAGGAGGCGATTGGACGAGGGTCTATCTACCTGAGCGACATCTGGGCCTGGCCGGATCCAGCTTTAACCCACGAATACAGAGATGATGCTTTGCGGCTGCTATGCGAGGAGATTTCCGACGGCATTGAAGAGCTCTGTGGTCGTGAGCCCGCTCACCCGATCGAGCTTGGTCTTCGACTCCATCATTCCGTTTGCATCGGCAACGATCCACCAATCCTGGCCAGGGCCATGTGCGCCAGCCCATTCGACGCGGCAATCCATGATGCAACCGGCATTGCCCTCCAGCGTTCAGCTTTTGATCTCTACGAGGCACCCGCGAACCTGCCAAGCGCCGACCCATACTTTGAGGGGGCCGCGGCAGATGCCATCAGGTCATCCGTTCAGAAACCTGAGACACGGCTGGATGCATGGTGGATCGTGGGTAACTCCGGCTCGCTGGACGAGGCCGTGGCACCCTGGGTGGAGGCAAGAGGATACCGTTGTTTCAAGCTTAAGATCATGGGTCAGGACAATCAGGCGGATGCGGACAGGACGGCAGAGGTCTACAAGGCCGTTCGAAGCTATGGTGTGTCGGATCCGTCCCTAACCGTGGACAGCAACGAAGCAAATCCGGATGCGGACAGCGTACTGGATTATCTGGAACGTCTCAAAGCAGCAGATGAGGGAGCCTTTCGAGCATTGCGCTATCTTGAGCAGCCGACCGGGAGAGACATCCTTGAGCACAGCCAGGACTGGAGGGCCGTGACAAGGTTGAAGCCGGTGATGCTGGACGAGGGACTCACAAGCCTCGATCTTCTGATGGAGGCAAAAACCCAGGGATGGAGCGGATTGGCATTGAAGACCTGCAAAGGCCACAGTTTCGCCCTGGTGGCGGCAGCCTGGGCGATTGAAAACGGCATGGTCCTCTCCTTGCAAGATTTGACGAATCCAGGGTACTCAGCCATTCATGCTGGTTTATTCGCCGCACACATCCCTATGATCAACGGGGTGGAGATAAACTCACCTCAGTACACCCCGTCTGCGAACGAGGAATGGTTGCCCCGATTGAGTGGTCTCTTCGAACCGAATGAGGGAGTGCACAGGATTTCAGAGCCCGGCGCGGTAGGGTTGGGGTCCGATCTTTAGTATGTGCGGTATCCCGAGGTTGTTTTAACAGGAGAGCACATATGGATAAAAGTTGCCTGGATTACTGTCTGTCAGAGGAAGAACGTCTGCAGTTTGAGCAAGAGGGTTATTTCATCTGTAAAGATGTTCTGCCTCGGAATCGTGTGGTTCTTCTAAATGCAATCGTCGATCTGCTGTATGCCGAATCTGTGGATAAGACCGGGGATGGAAGACTCAACCTGCCGGATTTTGTAGGTCGCGATGAGCAGTTGCTGGATCTGATCGACTATCCCGAGACCTTTGGGAAAGTTTGGGGTATCCTGGGGTGGAATATCCAACTTTATCATTCCCATCTCATTGTGACACCGCCCGAATCGCAAGAGGCGAGGTCGATGCAGAGGAGACTGGGGTGGCATCAGGACAGCGGTCGCCTTAATGTGGAGCTGGAGGGCAGTCCACGACCAAGAGTCAGTCTCAAAGTTGGCTTCTTTCTTACAGATACGTCCTCAACAGACAGTGGAAATTTCCATGTTGTGCCAGGGAGCCACCTGAGAAACAAGGTTGAATTTCCGGAAGACAGGACCAGAGACCCTGAGGGAACCACTCCAGTACAAGTGTCTGCCGGAACAGCTGTATTCTTCGATCGTCGGATCTGGCACGCGGCAGGAAGAAATCATTCAGACGTCACTCGAAAGGTGTTGTTTTACGGGTACAGCTATCGCTGGCTGAGACCACGTGACAATATGACAGTTGACCATTACATGCAGCACTGTGATCCCATTCGGAGACAGTTGCTCGGGGCGGCGACAGGTGGGATGGGTTATACCTCACCCAGCGACGAGGACGTGCCGCTGAAGCACTGGATAAAGGAGCACCTTGGCGATACTGCAGTAGCGCCCTGATCAATGCGGCGGCAGATCGAAGGAAACGAACAGGATTCGGGAGCAACATAATTCAAAACAGGAGCTTATTGGCATGAGTGAAGACCTGGCGATTCTGGGCGGCGATAGGGCGATCACCGCAGATTCTGCTGAGCAATGGCAACGTCCGGTCGACAAGGAGAAGGAAGCTGTATGTGCCTTGATCGACGAAGGATATCTCTCCGGTGCGGCAACCGGCGTGCCGAAGGCGTTTGAGGATCGGTTCAGAGATTACATCGGATGTGAATATGTACTGACCACCAGCCATGGCCACACGGCCCTTGCCAGCGGGTTCTTTGCGGCGGGCTTGGGTGCGGGGGACGAGTTCATCACACCCGCCATCGGGTATATCGGGAGTTATGCCGGAGCGCTTCACATGGGCGCTACTCCTGTATTTTGCGAGATCGAGGCAGATACCCTCCTAATGGATCCAGACGATGTGGCTGGAAGGATAACGCCAAAAACAAGGGTGATCTCCCCAATCCATTCCAGCGGGCGTGTCTGCGAGATGGACCTTCTGCTGTCGTTGGCCGAAAAGCATGACCTGGTGGTTGTTGAAGATGCTGCACACGCCCACGGCAGTGAATGGGATGGTAAGCGCATAGGTAACGTAGGCCACATCGCCTGCTTCAGTATGCAGGGGACGACGCCGGGAGGGAAGCCGGTTTCAGGCGGTGAGGCGGGGATCGTGGCCACGAACGATCGGGAACTTTATGAACGGGCCCTAATCTACTGCCACCTGCATCGATCTGGCGCAGTGGATGAATTGACGAATCCAGTTTACAGCGAACTCGACCCCCAATTGCTGGGTTGGAAATGGCGAGCCCATCCTTTGGCAATGGCCATCGGGCTGATCTCACTGGAGAATCTTCCCTACCGTCTGGATCACTTTGCTACAAATCGGGAATCACTTTCCGGAGGATAGAAGGAGTGCCTGGGATACGACCCGTTGTCAACTATCCGAAGGCAAAAGGTGTGGAGCTATATGGCGGCATCAAGTTTCTGTATGAAGAAGAGGAACTGGGCGGTCTTAGCGTGGACAGGTTCGTCGAGGCAATGCGAGCCGAGGGTGCCCCTATCGGCGGGCCGGGTCTCGGTCATATCGAACATCTCAGGTCGATCTATACAAGAGATATGCCCGGGCTGTGGGGTAAAGGCCACGTTGGCCCGGCAAACATTCCACTGCCCAGATACAAGGAAGGAGATTTTCCAATTTCGGAAGGGATTCGGAAAAAGGTCCTGTCCTATTCAGGGCATATCGAAGCGACGGACGGGTTCATCGAACAATTCGCATCGGCGTTCCGAAAGGTGGTTATTCAGCACGAAAAGTTGCTCTAGTCGCCACTGAGTTACGACAATATTGGAGGCATATTCTTGGGATTTTCGTCCCCGCTGGAAGTCAGGTTCGCGTGTCGCGAAAACAGGTTGGATTCGTTCGCCTCACGTGCGCTTCCCGGTTATCTGTGTGTCAATGTCGTGATGATGGATCGCGAGTATGCCGATGAGTTCGAGGACTTCTGTCGGGCGAATCCAAAGCCATGTCCCTTGCTTGCTGTGATTCCACCCGGGCGGACCGATTGTCCCGAACTCGCCGAGCAGTTGGATATCAGGACGGATCTCGGCTCCTACGACATCATGGTGGAAGGCGAGGTCGTGGAGAAGACGAAAGACGTAGTAAGGTATCACAAAGATCAAATGGTTGCATTTCTGATCGGCTCTAGTGTGTCTTTTGACGGTTTGCTCGTTGAAATGGGATACAAGCCTTCCTTCGGACCCACCATTCAGCTCACCGATGTGGATTGCGTATCCGTTGGGAGATTCGGAGGGAAGATGGCAGTCACAATCAGGAGTTTTCGCAAAGAAACGACCGAAAAGGTCTGGTCGTATACCGGACACTTTCCCCAATGTCACGGTGAGCCCGTGGGGAAGAACAATTGGCAGGAACTAGGCATCAAGGACCCGGACACCAATATCCAAGGACAAATGTTCGAGATTCCCGAGGGTACCGATCGACTGTATTGGGCTTGCGGCGTGACACCCAGTCTCGTGGCACAACAGGCAAAGCTGCCGCTGGTGTTGTCTTACACACCGGGGCACGCAATGATCACCGATTTGCCGACCGAAAGCCTTTACCAGGAATAGAGAGGTGAATTTGCCTTCCAGCCAACTCCTCTGGGGTGAGATTCACAACCATAACGAACTGGGCTATGCTCTAGGGAGTCTGGAGAGGAGCTACGACATCGCCCGGTCCCATCTGGATTTTTATGCATTCACTCCGCACTCGCAGTTTGCGGATGGGAGGGCCCCGGAAGGGTACGAAATCGTCAATTCGAACTGGGGGAAAATCCAGCGAATGGCGGCTGACCAATACGTACCGGGTGAGTTCACAACCTTCCTGGCGTACGAATGGCATTCCAGCGCCTGGGGACACGTCCATATCGTCTGCTTTGAGGACGGCCTGCCGCTTCATTTTGCTCCTTCGCTGGATGCCTTGCAGGACCATTATCGTGGGCAGAAAGTAATTCTCGTTCCACACCACATCGGATATGAAAAAGGTGTGGACTGGAATCTGTTCGATCCATTACTCTCCCCAATAGTCGAGATATATTCCGAGCATGGCTGTTCCGAGCGAGATTCCGGTCCACATCCGATGATCGGACACAGTGGAGGACCAGCAGGCAGCAGGTTTACCGCACAACACGGACTGGCAGAGGGCAAGCGGTTCGGGTTTTCGGCAGGAACAGACAATCACGATGGATATCCTGGAGGGTACGGTCTGGGTTTGACCGGTGTAAGAGCGGGAGGGAACACAAGAGAGGCCATTTGGGAGGCGATCCAGAATAGGAGATCACTTGCGGTTACGGGTGATCGGATTGACGCGGATCTGTGGGCGCAGGAGGGTGGCATGGGAAGCATTCTCCCTTCTGCCGATTTGCAAAATCTGCACTACACTGTTTCGGGCTGGGACACCATCTGTAAGGCAGAGCTGATTCGGAACAATGAGACAATTCAACTACAGACCCCAACAGTGCATTCAGATTCTGGAAATGGTGTCTACAGGTTGAGACTGGAGTATGGATGGGGTCCGATGAAGGGATACCAGATCTTCGATTGGGAAGGTGGTGTGACCATCGCCGGGGGGAGATTGAAGCGGGCGGTACCGTGTTTTACATCCGATCCGTTCGATGAGCACCGGAGGAAACGTATTACAAACCTGGATGAACACACGTGCAACTGGCAATCGCATACATCAAGGGGTGGCGTGTTCAATACCAGGAATGGTGTGTCGGCTTGTTCCGCCAATGATGCCATCTGTCTGGAGGTAGAGGGCACAAAAGATACGCGAGTCCAAATCGAATTCCACTGTAAGACCAGGGAAAGTATTGTCGCCACGCCGGCCGACTGGATGATTGCGAATGCGTCCTCCACCCAGGAAAGATCCTACAGCATAAGTGAGTTGTTATCGGGTAGAGACGGATTCAGGATGGGTCAGGCACCCTCGTGGGTCCTGGTCCACAGAGCACTCGATTCCAATAGATACACCTTGGAAGGCAGCTACCAGCACCAGGGAGATCCGGGAGAACCTGCCTTCTATTATCTCAGGATCACTCAGGAAAACGGACAAATGGCCTGGACCAGTCCAATCTGGTTTGGCGAGTGAAGCACATCGGGGAGAGCATATGGATACGGAAAGAGTTTCGGCGTGCAGCTATCCGCTGCAGAAGGAAGGGCTCGACTACACCTTCAAAGTATTGTCGGAGGCAGGATTCAAGAAGGTAGACCTGCTGGCCAAGATGCCGCATTTCTCTGTTTCGGATCCAGCGTTCAGCATGGATGAACTGGAAAGGGTTTCCGATCAATATGGTATCGAGGTGGCAAACATCGGGTCCTACTGCGGCAGGGGTTTCTCATCTAAATCGGAAGAAGAACGAACATCCGCCATGGATGAGATGGAGAAGACATTGGAAGCAGCCAAGCGTCTCGGGTCCAAATCTATCAGAGTCGTGCCGGGAACCGGCGAGCGGGAGCTATTGGACCAGATCGTACCATATTTTCAAAGAGCTGCAGAGCAAGCAGAAAAACTGGGTGTTCGCATGGGTATTGAGAACCACGGAGGCGAAATTTCCGGGAATCCCGAAGCCTGCAAGGAGATCTCTGAAAAGGTGGACTCAAAGTACTTCGGCGTCCTTTACGAGCCCTGTAACCTGATGGCAGTGGGTGTGGAATACAAGTCGGCATTTGACAAATTCCGGGACCATGTCGTACACGTTCATTTCAAAGATGGCCGTTACGATGCCAATGACAAATGGGTAAGGACGATGCTGGGCAATGGCATTATCGATATCCACTGGGTATTCGAGCAGGTAGAAGGAACCGGATACGACAGAGACTATGCACTGGAGTTCGAGGTGGGGGAGATCGAACCGGTGGAAACCGGATACAGGAAATGGTATGAGACCTGGAAAAATGCGTGATCTTCGATTCAGGTGGTTGCTGCCGTTGCTGCTTATTGCTGCGCCGGGAGGCGCCGAGTTACCACAGTTTCACGAAGTCTCACAGGAAGTTGGGATAACGTTCGACCACTTCAATGGATCAACGGGCCGCTGTCTGCCTCCGGAAGTCAATGGAGGGGGATTGGCGGCCTTTGACCATGACGGAGATGGATGGGTAGACCTCTACGTGGTCAACGGATCAGTTCTGGGGGACGATTCGGACACCGTTTCGAATCATCTCTTCGAAAACCGCAAGGGGAAGTTCACGGACATCACGCGTACCGCAGGGGTGGGGGATACGGGTTACGGTATGGGATGTGTGGCAGGCGATATCGACAATGATGGTGACTTGGATCTCTATGTTTCGAACTATGGAAGGAACATACTCTACAGAAATAAGGGGGATGGGACCTTCACCGACATAACTGACTTGGCGGATGTGGGCGACACGAGTTGGGGTGCGGGATGTGCATTTTCAGACTACGATAGCGACGGGGATCTGGATCTGTACGTCGCGAATTACGTTGCCTATAACCTCAATCAGAATACGCTCGGTCTGTCGCCTTATATGGACAAGTACCGGAAACCCCAAAAAGGCGAACCGGACCTGTATGCCAGCCCACTGAACTTTCCAGCTGCATCCAACCGTTTGTATCGCAATGAAGGTGATGGATGCTTTCTGGATGTTGCAGTATCCACCGGTGTGGCCGACGCCGACGGCCGCTCGATGGGTGTGGTGTTTACCGATTATGACGGCGACGGAGATCAGGACCTGGTGGTCTCTGATGATCTGGGCGGCAATAGTCTTTTTCGGAACAACGGCCAATGGCCAAACGGTGCCTTCACGGATGAGGGACTGCTCTACGGTGTAGCCTACGACGGGGATGGGAAGGCTCAGGCGACGATGGGTGTGGCTGCCGGTGACCTGGACAACGATGGATTGATGGATCTTGCCACTTCCTCCTTCCAGGGCGAACCCTATTCCCTATATCACAATCGTGGAAATGGTATGTTTCAGGACGTGGCATTCTATTCAAGGACAGGACGATATACCCTTCGACGATTAGGCTGGGGGACTCTTTTCCTGGACTACGACAACGACGGTTGGTCGGATCTGTTTTTTGCAAACGCGCATGTGCAGGATGGTGTAGAGCGGGTGGACCCTGGTGCAACTACCGCCCAGCAGAATCTATTGTTCAGGAACGATGGCAGCGGCAGATTCATTGACGTATCGGATGATTCCGGACCCGGGATGAAGTTGGTTCGACAGAGTCGTGGCGCCGCTCGCATAGATTTCGACAATGACGGTTATGTGGATATTGCTGTGATGAACCGGTTTTGCAGACTGCCGGAGGGGATTGAGAATGGTGTGGATTTGCTGCGGAATGATGGTGTTGACTCCGGGCATTGGGTTACGGTGGAGTTAAGGTCTAGAGACAACCATCGAGAGTCGGGGGGTGGGCGTGTACGGTTGCCTGTTGCAGGCGGCCAGAGGGCGGAAGACAGGAAGCAGGGGTCCGTAGATGGGATAGTTACGGAGGTAAATGCGTTTGGAATAGGGTCCAGGGTGACGTTGTTCGCCGGCGGTGTGATGCAGGTGAAGGAGGTGAGGGCTGGGTCCGGGTATCAGTCTCAGGATGATATGAGGTTGCATTTCGGGCTTGGCAGTGCGTCGGGGGTGGATAGTTTGGTGGTGATCTGGCCGGATGGTACCCGGCAGCTTTTTGGAGAGGCAGGGATCAATCAGCTTTTGAAGATCACAAGATAATCTAGGTATATTTCAGAGAAATTGGAGCGGGGCATGGAGCCGGTTTACACAGCAACGGTAGTCGGTGCAGGTATGGGCGGAAAGGGGAGTATGAAGGGATTGGTGGATTCTGGAAGGTTCTGTCTCGTGGGGGTAACCGATTGGAATCAGAATGCCAGGGGCTGGGTAGAGGATACGTATCCAGGCACTCGGACCTTCACCACCCATACGGAGATGTTTGCTGCCTGCCCATCCGATGTTGTGTGCGTTTCAACGTGGCCACCTACCCATCTGGAGGTAACCCTTGACGCAGTGGCGCAAGGGCTCAAGGGTATCCTGGTTGAGAAGCCGTTGGCGGACACGCACAGGGAAGGCTCTGAAATTCTCCAGGTTATCAAGGGCCAGAATCTTCCTATGGTCGTGCCGCACGGTCTGTTGGTTCTGGACCACTCCAGGGAAATTCTAGACCTGATACACGAGGGCGCGATTGGAGCGCTGCAGCTGGTGGAGATTCAATGCCGTGGATGGGATATCATCAATGCCGGGATACACTGGTTGAATTACGCCATAGCTTTGTTGCCAGATGATCCTGGTGACTTTGTAATGGCAACATGTGACACATCAACCCGGACGTTCAGGGACGGTATGCAGGTTGAGACGCTTGCGGTTACCTATGTTCAAACTCGAAGCGGTGTCCGAGTGGTGATGAATACCGGTGACTATACCAGGATTTCAGAGAAGGAAAAAGGGGTGCTCTTCAGGCTTCAGGGTTCATCCGGCGTAATCGAGTTTTACGGTTGGGAGTCTCGATACAAACTTCTGAATTCGTCAAATCCTCATGGTGTGACAGTTGAAGTCGAATCCGAAGGTGGCTCCTCTCATCAACGTCATCTGGTAAATCTCGCTGAAATGATTGACAGAAGCGACGTGGATTATACTGTACCCGAGAGTTCGCTGGCTGCCCTGGAATGGGTCGAAGCCGCATACGTATCGGCGAGACACAAGTGCACGGTCACCCTTCCTCTGTCCGAATTTGTGCAACCGGAAGAGAATGACTGGGATCCCGGCAGGCCTTACTCCGGATCAGGTGGATGCCGGGATGGGAGAAAACTGCCTCCCGAGAGCAGAAAATAGACTGTCCTCGAAAGCATATAGGAGCAGTTTACTTACCAAGAGACTGGTGGACCCCTGAGGAGACGATATGATACCATTTGGAATTGTCGGGACCGGCTGGCGCGCCGAGTTCTTTCTACGCATCGCCAGAGCGTGTCCGGATCATTTCCGGGTCACCGGACTGGTTACACGAGATCCTGAACGATCATCTGGAATTGGTGATACCTTCGGCTTGCCCCTTTTCACAACGACAGAGCAGCTGATCGATTCCTCGCCACCACTCTTCATGGTGTCCAGTGTCCCCTGGGATGTGAACCCACAGGTTCTGAAGCATCTCGCCGGCCTTGGTATGCCCGTGCTGTCAGAGACGCCGCCGGCAACCACCGTAGAAGAGATGGTCGATCTATGTTCCCTGGTATCAGATGGAGCAATCATCCAGGTGGCGGAGCAATATTGGGCGCAACCCCATCACCTTGCCCGGATCCGGTATGCAGAAAGCGGCAGGCTTGGAAAGATCAGTCAAGCCCAAGTTTCGGCGGCCCACGGCTATCATGGAATCAGTTTGATGAGGCGGTACCTGGGCATAGGGTATGAGGAGGCGGAGATCACGGCGAGTTCATTTTCGTCCGCAATTGTTAAGGGGAGAGACCGAGAGGGATATCCGGAGTCCAAGAGCATAGTTGCGTCCAGCCAGCTGATCGCTCAGTTTCGGTTTGGTGAAAAGCTAGGCGTTTTTGATTTCTCGGGAGACCAATATTTCTCGCACATTCGAAATCAGCGTCTCTTGGTGAGAGGTGAGAAAGGGGAGATCATTAACGGAAGTGCGGTCTATCTGCGCGATCATCTAACTCCCGTTCCGGTAAGATTCGAGCGGCGCGACACCGGGCACGAGGGAGATCTGGAGGGCCACCACTTAAAGGGGATCGTGGTAGGAGAAGAGTGGATTTACGAGAACCCCCTTGCGCCCGGTGATCTGTCGGATGACGAAATCGCGATCGGGACCTGCTTGATCGGGATGGCGGAATGTGTCGCAGGCGGGGAGCCAGTGTACCCACTTCAGGAGGCCTGTCAGGATCGATATCTGGATATCCTGATGCACGAAGCGGCGGAGACAGGGGAGACCATTCGGTCGGAGCGGCAAGTGTGGGTGGGGTAGAAGGCGGTGTGCGAAGATGAGGAGCGGGCGGACCCCGTACAAGGGTTCAGTCCCTCAGAGCGTTAAGCGCGGCGGCGGCCATTCTTGCGCAGCCTTCTGTCAGGATTTTTCTCGCGGCTTCGGTTCCCGAAGTCTGGAGGGCGGATCTCGCGGAGGACTCGATGAGTTTCCTCTGGATGTCCAGTTTGTCCTCAATTTCATCGGGAGACCAGTCGCTGGCGAGATCTTTAGAGTTCCGGTAGAAGGTGCCGTCCAGCAGATCCCGGGGGGTACCGAGAGCACCGAGAAAAAGCGGGACATACACCGTACGGTCGGTCTTGTAGACCGCGAACTGGGCACACCCGAACAAATCGACATGTGAGCCCGGAATAATCGCCGTCATCGCAGAGATGTTTGTCTTTGCCAGAACGGGTTCCGATCGAGAGATGCGATTCAGGAAAGATGGCGATAGGGGGGAGACCGATCCGCGAAGGGACGCCATCACGAATTGGCCTCTGTCGTCGTCACGCATCGTAAGGAACTCGCTCTGGTCGTGGGTACGGGCGAGCGATTCAGAGTATTGCTCGACACGTATACATTGTCCCGCAGCATCGGCAAACATCCAGTTGGTTGCCACCTTCGCGCCCGCATAAATCCTCTGATTGTGGATGTCTTCGAGCAATTCCCAAGCTTCAGCCACTGTTGCAGCCTGCTCCAGTACGAGTCGCATGAGGTCAGGGTTCATCATCCCGACAAATCTGGGACTCGGGTCAGATGAACCGGTATCCGCAGCTGCAGCAAGACCCTTCTCGTTCAACCCCATCATTGTACCGATATCCGAGGTATCGCCGGTTGCCGCGAACCGGAATAGGTCCCGGTTGGATGTCCTCGTCTCCTTCACATAAGCGCACTGCGGCCTATCCCTGTTGTCCCGATTCTTATGGAAGATCGTCATCCCCGATTCACTGCGCCGGGGTGGCGAAAAGTAGGTGAAACAGTCCGGTGTGTTGATCCCCCGGTATTTTGCGCCCTGGTACGCAAGGTAGATTTCAGGGTCCACAGCTGCGGCTCCTGCGAGGGCAGAGGCCTCCTCTACCCAATCCGGTGCGATCCTTCCGACTATCCGCCTGTATTCCTCTGTGGACTTCAGCAGATTGTCTCTGCTGTGGTCTCTCCTCAGATAACCGTCGATTTCGCGTTGGATATCTTCCGCATTCACAGAACCAAATGCAGCACCGATTTCCGTCGGGGAGCCCTCCAGTCGAATGATTTGAGTAGATTCTGCTTCCATAGATGCCTCTATGTTCTACTAGTTTTTGGCGTTCAGGTGTTTTTTCAGAAACGGAACAGCCAGGTCCGGCTTGAAGTGGTGGTTCGGCACATCCACATTTACGTATTCGAACCATTCCTCCTGGGAAAGTCCCTTTGGGACATGCTCGAAATCGTGAGATCGCGACGAAGCGACCCGATACTTGGGATAGTAGTGGAATTCGTAGTTCTCCCTTGCATCCTGCAAGTCGTATGCTCTCGCAACCAGGTGCAGGTGTTCTGCGGCGCCCCCTTCAGTGATGATTAGCGGGCGTGGTGCGATCCCCGACAGCAGGTCTGGAAAATCGAACCATTCCAGGAGGCCCGGTACGATGTGCCAGAGCGGATTGTTATGGCGCCAGGTCGAAGCGGGGATTTCCGCCGTTACATACCTGGCTTGATTCTTGCACAGGAAGTCATTGAAGACAAGCGCTTTCAGGTCCGGTTCCAAGACCGACATAAGCATAGCCGGTTCGGTACCCAGGGAATGCCCGCTCAGGGCGATATTGTCCGAGTCCACGAAGGTTTGATTTCTTGCCCATTCCAAAATGTGAAGCTTCTGGAAGACGGACAGGCCGAGATAGTGTCTGCCAAACATCAGCAATTCTCCACACAGCTTGTCGCGGCCAGTGTTCACGTTCTTACCATCCAATGGTGTCTGATCCAGTTCCGCCGTACCTGGATTTTCCACAATGATCGCCACCATGCCGGCCTTCGCATACCACAAGCCCATCTGGTTGGTTTCGGGATGTTTATTCTCCGGCTGGTTCGGGCTCATCTCAGGCTCCCCGGCGAGCAACTCCTTGCTGGTGGCGGATCCTGGTAAACAAAGGACGGTGCTTCCGGGGTTGGTTTCGTCAATACCGTCGGGAATCAAGACCAGGAATGGCACCACGGATCCCGGTTCGGGATAGGCTTCCCACCTTTCAAGTCTGAAACCCGATCGTGGTTCCGAGCTACATCGTTCTGGAAGGGGTTGTTCTGAAATCTCCGGGAAACACATCAGGTCTCTCAGCTTATTGCGCACTGCGGACACCCAATTGCCCCAGTTCGGTGGTGGGTTGTCCGGGTCGAAGGCCAGTTTGGGCCTGTGCGATTCCATGTAGGTGTGGCAGAAACCCATCGTGGACAGGAATCTCCCGTCGGGTCTTGCCGAGTGGTAGGTTCGAGTGTTCTTGTGGACGGTTTCCATCAATTCTCTCCAACATGGGGTCTTAGATATTTTCACATTCCAACGGGCAATATATCCTCAGCCGGTCAGTACATCAAGGAATCCCGGCACTCGAATTTCTCGCGCAATTCGAGTGGATAAGACGTTGTCTTGTTTGGGTTCCTTCGTTAGATTAACAGCCATCGAAATCGACCTAAGGAGCGTGATATGAACACCCTGGTTACGGGCGGATGCGGCGGGATTGGACGAAACGAGGCGGCGGACCTTGGAGTCGCCAGGCACATGGTTCATACCGAGGATCCTTCATGACCACATCCCCGATCTGGCTGGATGCGTCCACGGCTACCTGGCTCGAGTGCAGGGACTATTTGGAAAGTTCACCGTTCGCCGTACTTCCACTGGGAGCGACCGAACAGCACGGCCCCCATCTTCCTCAGAATACTGACACTGTCATCGCAGAGGCCCTTGCAATGGCGGTGGCCAAAGTTTGCGGAGGTCTGGTGCTCCCCTCCATGCCTATCGGCTACTCCTGGGTCTGGCGGGATTATCCTGGCTCTCTGACGCATTCTTTCGACACCTTCAGGGCTATGGTAAAGGATATCGCCCGCAGCATGGACCGAAACGGGTGCAAAGCGTTGATGTTGATCAGTGGTCACGGTGCAAATCCTGAACCCCTCAAGTACACCATCAGGGAATTGGCAGACGAAATGGAGATGGCCTTGCTGCGCGTGTTCTATCCCGGTCTGGGTGAGGTGATGTCCGATGCGGAGTCGCCCCAATGGCAGCCTGGAAACTTCCACGCAGAGGAGTTCGAGACCTCTATGATGTTGCACCTGCGACCGGATCTGGTCAGAATGAATCTCGCCGTCAGCGAGTATCCCGGTAAGTCCACCAACCAGGAAATGTCGACCATTCCTATGGGGGCTCTGACGAAATCAGGGGTTTTCGGTAATGCCACAGTAGCCACTGCTGAAAAGGGTAGAAAATGGTTTCTGGCATGTACCGAAAAGGTGGCCGAAATCTGGCGCGATTTTATAGCCGAGCATGGATAGCCTCGGACATGAAAGGTTGTAGACGAAATGCCCAGCCGAACGGTAACTACCATTTCTGGTGAGATATCTGGAGAGGCACTTGGTGTTGTGGACTACCACGAGCACCTCTACTTCGACGCACCCTCCTGGTTGCTGAGAGAAGATAGGGATTTCAAGCTGGACAATGTGGACAGCTCCGCCGAAGAGTTGCGGTTCTGGTCAGCGGCGGGCGGAAATACTATTGTCGAGATGACCGCAATAGATTTCGGTCGAAACATTCGGGAAGTCATCCGGGTTGCACAACAGGTACCGGAGGTCAATGTCATAGCCATCACAGGCTACAACAAACCTTACTTTTGCGACCGTGCGATTTTGCTACAGGACGAGCAGGAGATGGTGGATGGATGTATACGCGATATTCAGGTTGGGATCGACGGTACGGATGTAAGGGCCGGCATCATGAAGGGTGGGAGCGGATACAACACCTTCCAGGAACCCGACCAAAAGCTCATGCGGATCGCTGCAAAGGTCCAGGTTCAGACTGGCGTGCCTGTGATCACCCATACGGAAGCAGGTACTATGGGATTCGAGCAGGTCACGTTTCTTGCTGACCACAGCGTCTCGCCGGATAGGGTATGCTTAAGTCATATGGATCGGAATCCGGATTTCTGGGAGCACAAACGGATCGCCGAAATGGGCGCATTCCTGGGGTATGATTGTCCAGGAAAAGCAAAGTATGGACCGGATCAACTCCGTGTGGATCTGCTCAAGCGCATGATCGAAGCGGGACTTGGAGGGCAAATCCTGATCGGCAACGACCTGGGCCGGCCAAGTTACTGGCGTAGCTATGGCGGGGGCCCCGGGCTGGATTTCGTGCTGACACGGTTCGTGCCAAGACTTAGAGACGAGGGGGTGAGTGAAGAGGCTATCCGGGACTTGTTGGTGAACAATCCGAGACGATTCCTCACCGGTGCGTGGCAGGAGACAGAATGTCCCTAGCCATGGGTATCGATCTGGGAACCTCCAGCACGAAGACCGTTGTGATCGATCAGGACGGGAATCTGTTGGCCAGTGCCAGCACCAGCTATCCTCTCGAAACTCCCAGGCCTGGATGGGCAGAACAAGATCCTGATGAATGGTGGCGGGCAATTTGTAGCACCACCGGAGATATTGCGTGTCAGCTGAATGAGGGCACTTCCGGTCGGACGGCAAACGACATTGACGGGATCTCCCTTTCCGGGCATATGAATGGAGCAGTATTCGCAGGGCACGATGGGATGCCGCTTCGGAGGCCGATTCTGTGGCTGGACAGGCGATCACAAAAGGTCTGTGAGTCGGCAAACGAGATCGCTGGAGATCTTCTTACCGCCAAGACTTTTCATGTTCTGAATCCAATTAATACCCTTGCGAAGATACTATGGGTAAAAGAATACGAGCCGGATTTCTACCGTAATGCAAGGACTTGCCTGATTCCCAAGGACTGGATCAGGCTGAAAATGACAGGGGAGTACGCTTCCGAGGTATCGGATGCATCCGTTTCGGCTATGCTCGACCTGGCGGCACGAGACTGGTGTGGTGACCTTCTGGATTTGCTGGAGGTGAGGCGGGATCTGCTGCCCCCAGTTCTGGAATCGACGGATATAGCCGGCCGGTTGACCGGGCGTGCTGCCGAAGAGATGGGGCTTCCGGCGGGTATTCCCGTTTGTGCAGGTGGCGGCGACGTGGCGACGCTTGCTGTAGGTTCTGGCGTGATCAAGCCCGGTGTAATCAATGTAGGGATCGGGACTGCGGGTCATGCTATCGCATTTGCGGAGACAATAGCTGAAACACCTGTGAACCAGCTCTGGCCAATGTGTCACTGTGTACCAGGTGCGTATTTCTGGCTAGGCTGTTCATACACCTGTGGCGCCAGCATGTCGTGGCTCAGTGATCAACTCGGTGAGGGATTCGATACCCTCAGCCGAGANGCGGAGGGAGCACCGGCCGGAAGCGAAGGACTTTTTTTTCTCCCCTGGATGGAGGGTTCCGCAACACCNCANCCCGACACGAATGCGCGGGCAGGCTGGCTCGGGCTCACGCTACGTCATACTCGTGGTCATATGACACGTGCCCTGATGGAAGGCGTAGCGTACGATCTTCGCGAGTCCCTCGAGTGTTTCGCATCACTCGACCTGCCATTGCATGAACTCAGAATTGGTGAAGGTGGTGCACGTTCCGGTTTATGGCGACAGATTCAGGCGGATGTATTCGGTCGAGATGTTCGCGTCCTCGAGGTTGAAGATGCATCGGCTCTCGGCGCAGCAATAGTAGGTGCTGTTGGTGTGGAGATCTTTCCAGACTTCGATGCCGCCTGTGAAGCAACGGTAAATCTCGGGGAGACAGCTTATTGCGACATTAAGCGGTCCAGGGTATACGAAATCGGTTTTGAACATTTCAGCAGGCTGTATCCGGATCTGAAGGACTGGTTTCAGGCTGCGGGATCACATCAATCCAGGCCAGAGGAGATATAGAATGAGTGCGCTAAGCGGGGAGCAGATAGACTTTTTTCGCGAGAAGGGATACATAAAGCTCGAACAAATGTACTCTCCGGATGAAGTCGAGGATATGGGAAATGAGCTGGATTACATTATGGAGACATTCGCCAGTTGGGACGCGGCGTGGAAGGGCCCATGGAGAAAGGACTACATGGATGAAGAGGAGGACGAGAAGGCGACTCTTGTGGCCATACATGAGCTCCAACACTATTCCGCCGCCTGGTCTCGTGCGGTAACCAAAAGGGAGTTGGGAGACGCAGTCGGGGACCTGCTGGGAAGCGACGCCGTGGAGCTCCACCACGTAACCCTGCACGCAAAGCCACCCGATAAAGGCGCCCCATTTCCAATGCATCAGGACCTGCCATTCTTCCCTCACGCGGACAACCGCTATGTTGACTGTCTTGTCCACCTGAATGACGCCGACGAAACCAGCGGCTGCATCAAATTCCTCACCGGATCACACTTGAACGGGAAGCTCGAGCACATAACCGGAGCCGGGACCGCACCACATCTGCCGACAGACGAATATCGCCNAGAAGATGCTGTTTCCGTTCCTGCAAAGGCCGGCGACGTCGTCCTTTTCACGCTGTGGACCATTCACGGATCTGCGGTGAACCACAGTCCGGACTGGCGACGGTTGGTTCGGCTGGGATTCAGAGATCCGAGAAACATGCAGGAAAAGGGGCAGGCCTTGGGAAGGCCAGGACTACTTGTGAAAGGGGTCAGGCCGAAGATTGACGGTGTCGAGGTAAATGTCTATGGGAATTGGAGTGGGTGAGATTTGAGGGCGAGGTGTTGAGGATGCTATTGAATGGCGGGTGGACGAGTTGAGTATTGGCAATGAGTGCGGTGATCCCGTTGTGTTGTTGGAGTCCTATTCTGATGTGAGAGATAAGGCTTCCTATTCCTTTTCCGGTTTCCAGAGAGAAGTTACTGCTAGGAACATTGGTGAAGTCAGGGAGGCGTTGGACACGGTAGAAGCCGCAGTAGGAACGGGGCTGTACGCGGCCGGATATGTTGCCTACGAGGCAGCATCGGGTTTGGATCAAGTGCTTACGACAAAGGAATCAGGCCGAATGCCGCTGGTCTGGTTCGGCCTGTTCGAGGATCGCAACCGGGTGGCACCAGGGTCGGCGAAAGGAAATGGCGGATACCGTCTTGCCGGGTGGGAGCCTTCCATCTCACGGGATGCGTTTAATGAATCGATTCATCGAATCAGGACTTACATAAAGGCTGGAGACACATACCAGGTAAATTTCACACTGCGGATGAAATCACGGTTCGCAGGATCTGCCAAGGCTTATTATTTGGACCTGTGTCAAACTCAGCGTACACCCTATTCCGCCTATATAGATTCCGGTGAATTTCAGGTCCTTTCAGCGTCACCCGAGTTGTTCTTTTCACTCCAAGATGGGATCCTGGCTTCCAGACCGATGAAGGGGACGGCACGCAAAGGAAGGTGGCACGAAGAGAATGAACATTTGGTTTCACGCCTCAAAACTTCTCCGAAAGACCGTGCGGAAAATCTGATGATCGTTGATCTGCTTCGCAATGATCTGGGGCGAATTTCGAAGACAGGATCTGTCAAGGTCGATGCCCTCTGGGATGTGGAGCAGTATGAGACGGTCAATCAAATGACGTCGACCATCTCATCAGAAATTCGGGAAGACACGCGACTGGTAGAGTTGTTCACGTCTTTGTTTCCGTGCGGATCTATAACCGGCGCTCCCAAAGCGAGAACGATGCAGATTATAGCCGAGCTCGAGTGCTCCCCAAGGGAGGTCTACACTGGATGTATCGGATACATTTCACCCGGGGGTGACGCCCGATTCAGTGTGGCGATCCGAACTGTGGTGATCGACAAGACTTCCGGTGAGGCGGAGTTTGGTGTCGGTGGCGGCGTGACATATGACTCATCTCCGGATGGCGAGTACAATGAATGCCTGGTGAAAGCGCAGGTGTTGTCTGGAAGGAGGACCGAATTCCAGCTGTTGGAGACAATCAAACGCGAGACATCAGGCAGGTATTACCTGCTGGACAGACACCTGGATCGCCTTTCGTCCTCCTCGAGATTCTTCGGATTCCGATGCGACATCGATGGCATCAAGAAGGCGCTTTTGGAATTCACCGACTGCGATTCGGAAGAATGCAGAATACGCCTGCTGTTGAGCAGGAAGGGCGAGATTCTGATTGAATCGGGCACTTTGGAGAAAAATCCTAGCAGCCTCCGTGCAGGATTCGGATCTACGCGAGTGAATAGTGAGGACGAGATGCTGTTTCACAAAACGACCGATAGAGGGATCTACGAGGCAAATCTGGCGGATCATCCNGAATGGGATGAAGTGATACTCAGGAATGAACGGGGAGANGTGACGGANTGTTCAATAGGGAATATTGTCATTCGAAAAGGAAATCGGATGGTNACCCCACCCGCTGAATGCGGGCTGCTTGCAGGCACTTTCAGGTCGGAGCTGTTGGAGAATGGTGAGGTGGAGGAATGTNTTTTGAGTATGCAGGATGTTCGAGAGGCGGATGNAGTCTTCATGGTGAATTCCGTCAGGGGTTGGGTGTTGTTGGAGGTGGTTTAATGATAGGGGCCGTGCATCGCTTCCCGGTAGATTTTTGCCAGAATTTGTGGAGATAGCTTACAATTGGATACCTGGGTCAAACCGTTGAATACCGCATGCGAATCAGGGGAGGTAACACGTGTACAGGATTGGTGGACCGGAGTTGAAGCGGGTCGAAAAGATCTTCGAGAGTGGTGACATCTTCAGGTATGGACACGCAGGGGAATGTGANAAATTCGAAAAGNACTGGGGTGAGAGAACCGGCACGAAATACGTGCGGATGGTTACGAGCGGTACTGCCGCAATCTACTGTGCGCTCGTTGGGCTAAGCGTGGGCCCCGGAGACGAGGTGCTCGTGCCATCCTGTACGTATATGGCAACGGCGCTTGCAGTGCTTGCGGCAGGCGCCATTCCCATTGTGGCCGATGTGGACGAGTCCATCACGCTTTCCGCCANNGACTTTGAGAAGCGAATCACGAAAGCGACAAAGGCCGTGATTCCAGTCCATATGTGGGGACTTCCTTGCGACATGAAAGGAATTATGCGCGTTGCTAGAAAACACAAAATCCTTGTGCTCGAAGATGCTTGCCAGGCCGTAGGAGGCGGCTACGATGGAAAGATGCTTGGGTCGATCGGGCACGCCGGGGCGTTCAGCTTCAACTACTACAAGAACATGTCGAGCGGAGAAGGGGGCGCGTTCGTAACGAACAACAAGAAGGTATTTGACAGAGGATCGGTCGCGTCTGACTGCTGCTCCTACTACTGGAACCCCGAAGAGCACAAGGAAGAGGAGCAGTTCGCCGGATTGAACTATCGGGCGACCGAGATTTCGGGGGCTATACTCAATGCTCAGCTACAGCGCATCGACGGGATGCTAGAGAAGATGCAGGGACACAAAATGCAGCTTCTGAAAGTGGGGGCGGATGCAGGCCTCGAGTCGATTGTCAACAACAGTCTGGAGTATGAATGNGGGACGAACCTCGGNTTCATTTTTCCAACAGAGGAAGCGGCCAGGAAGTTTGTTGCCAGTTTAAACGAAAGAAAGGTCAGAGGATTCCTCCCGATAGATACCGGCAGGCACGTGTACACGAGGTGGGACCCGGTCATGAGGAAGCAAGGAGCACACCATCCTTCGATGAATCCTTACAACTTCCCGGAAAACAAAAAGCTAAAGGTGAAGTATTCGATGGATATGTGCCAGGATTCACTGGATATCCTGAGTAGATCCGTACTTATACCAATGCATCCTGACAATACCCAGGCACGTGTTCGACAGATCGGGAAGGCGATCCGAGAATCGGCCTAGGCAGAAAGGGGTAGAGATGAAGGCTGCGTGGGATTGGCACCTGCCCGTGGCGACCAGGGAAGACCAGGAAGCCGTAGCAAATTTCGCAGCTGAGCTCGGGTTCGACACGCTGATAGCTCCAAACCCATCTGAAGAGATGGTCGACAGAGGAAGAACACTGGGGCTCAAGGTTATTGCAATTGTGTACGGCAGACCTTCGGATANCTTNGCCGAGAAGCATCCGGAATGCCTCCAGAAAATCCTGTCGGGCGAAGAGGGTATTCGGAATGCGGTGGCGGAAGGNACCCCACAGAATTTTCAGCTGCTTTCGCACAGGTGGTTTTCCATTGTGCAGGCGGGAGAAACCTTCTGTTTCAACCATGAGGCCTCACGGGAGGCATTGAAGGAAGAAGTCAGGAAGGCTGTTGAATCCTCGGATGGAGTCTCCTTCGACGGATTCGGATTCAGAAATCACTATGGCTGTTTCTGCGAAAGTTGTAAGAAGAAACGGAAGGAGATCGCCAAGGACAATCCCGACCTGCCTGAACCCAAAGTGCTGGCTCGCCAATCCGAAGATAGCCTTGTAGAGATCTCTAGGGTGCTCAATGACGCCGCCAAGTCCGTGAATCCGAACGCCATTGTGACCAATCATCTCTGGCCGCCTTTCTATCCGAATGAGTACTACGGGTGGCGGCTGAAAATGGATTATTGCACGCAGACGATTTCCTGGTTTTACCGTCCCAATTGGAGTCTGGAGCGAGTTGGATTTGAGGCATCGGAAATGAAGCGACTGGAGGACCGGAGTAACAATACGTTCGTACCTTTCATCGGGTTATACGATCAGCCCTATCTTGTACGCACGCCAGAGCGGGTTGAGCAGGAGTTCGAGATTGCAGCCAGGTATGGCGATGGCCATGTCGTACTCTGCAATTTGGCCACGCCCAGGAAATATCCTCAGATTGCCGAGGTTGTAAAACAGGCGCTTTTTAACGGTTGATGACAGGTGGAGGATGGAGAAGACAGATCTGCAGGTTGGGCAAAGGAAAAGCAGCTCCCGTTTCAAAGGAGCTGCTTTCTTGTTGGCCTCGCTCGGTGAGAAAATCGCAAGCGGCCCAGACTAGCTTGCAAGCGAGAGGCTTCTCTTAGCTTCCTCCATCCCTGCGTCTATGGCAGAGATGTTGATCTCGAAGAGGGAGTTCTTGTCGTGGAATTTTTCCATCATCGCATGGATTGCTGATTTTCTGTCGAGAGTAGAATGCGAAACCAGGTAGGCTCCCAGGGCGATCATATTTGCCGCCTTTGGCGAGCCGAGTGTCGTCGCCAGGTTGGTGTACGACAATCCTACGTAGCTCACGTCTTCGCGTGTCGAACCTGAGCCAATGAGGCTGGAATCAAAATTTGCGGTTCCCGGCCTGCGACAATCGGTTCGAATTTGTCGTAGCTGGGTTGGTTGAATATGAAGGCTACGTTGGGGTGCGCCACCAGTGGAGAGGCTATGTCCGTGTCCGACAGGATAACGTCGCAGTTACACGTACCACCGCGTGATTCCGGCCCATAACTTGGCAGCCAGAAGACATTTCTGCCCTGGTGCATTGCGGCAATGGCAAGTACCTAGCCGAGGGCAAGAATGCCCTGGCCACCAAACCNGGCACATTTGATCAGCTGCGGGTATTCCCGAGACATAAGCCCTCCGAGAGAGGCGCTACCCTTTCGGGGGGCCTATACGCCAATCGGGAATGTGTCGGTCATTTCTTGGCCCACGAACTCCCTGGTCCGCTGAGCCGACATTTTACAATTGGTTGGGCATCCAATCAGGATTTCAACCAGGAAGGTGCCTCGTGCCCCTGTCCAGTTGTTGTCCAGTTGGATCTGGAGAACACGCTTGAGCGACAACTTGGCCTTCAAGATGCTCTTGGGATNGGATATAGCCACACGTTCTGCCCACAGGGTGCCATCGAGTGTCGACAGCATCTCGCACATTCTTATCGGATTGCCCATGTCCGCTGCGGTACGTCCGTAGGGTGCTTTGCTGGTTTGGCAGCGTTGTAGGCGCCATCTGGCCACCTGTCATTCTGTAGATGGCATTGTTGACGAAGATTACGGTGACATTCTCGCCACGGTTGAAGAGGTGGACCGTTTCCGCGGTGCCAATCACCGCGAAGTCTCCGTCTCCGTGATAGCTGATTACCACACGATCCGGCTGGGCTCGCTTGATTCCGGTGGCTACCGCAGGTGCTCGGCCGTGAGCAGCATCGATCAAGTCCACATCTCTTGCATCGTCCCTGCCCAGGTCGATTTTGTGGGCCAAGTACCAGGCCCCAAAGGCGCTACACCCCACCGGCCAGACGAAGGTGGTGTCCGTGGCGATGGAGAATTCCTCTATCAGTTCCGCAAGAATCCTGTGGATCGTGTCGTGGTCGCATCCGGGACAATAGTGCGTCGGCAGATCGCTCAGAAGACNTGGTTTGGAGGCAACCTCCTCGTAGATTCCATCTTCCGCCAGTTTTTCCAGTTCGACCTGGTTTATCCTCGAATCCAATGGGATAGTGGTTCAATGTTGTCAGTAGGTAACAACGGTATCCGCCGAGATTTTCTCCACGGGAGCGGTTTCGCCCACATTATCCAGACAAATCCTGCGAATATGATCTGCAATTTCAGCCACCTTAGGCAGTACGCCCCCGACTCGTGAGTACAGGTTCACGGGGCACTTCCCATTTGCCGCGAGCCGCACATCTTCTACCATCTGACCGATGCGATTTCGGATTCTGCCTGGAGGAATACGAAATCGGGATAATCAAGCGGTTTGCCGGTTTCCTTTCTCATCTGGTTGGCCTGGTACATCTCTGCAAGGAATTCCGGAATCTCCGAGGCGGATGTGATGGGATATCCGGCAAAGAATTCTAGGCCCGATTTCAAAGCGGCCAGTTCTATAGCTTCATTGCCTTTGATGAAGATCCACTACTCAAGCCTCTTGTTTTTCAATGACTTCTTGCCCTTTTTGAGCTGATATACGACAATCACGGAACTTGGGCACTGGACGTAACAAAGGGAACACCCCGTGCATCTGAGGGATTGGTCCTGCTCAACGTATCGATGGCCTTTTTGGTTCAATTGTGCGGAAAGACGCAGGCCATTTTGAGGACAGGCGTCCGTACATAACTCACATCCCTTGCAGACCTCCCTGAGGATCTTGATGAACCCTCTAGGCAATTCTTCAGATTTACCGTTTTCCTCCGACATAATGGCTGCGTACCCAGCTGACTAATCCTACGCTCGATTGAAACATAGCTACTAAGAAAATAACTTTTCACTGTCTAATGTGCCAACCGAGTCTTAAGATATGGGATGGAAATTGACAGTCTCTACGAAGTGTTTTGCATTCATTTTTTGTTTCGAGGTACTCATGGCTACTTCACCGATTGATGCAGTTGACGGTCCAGAGTATGGTGGTCAGTTTACGAAGGATAAAGTCGCCAATTTGCGCGCAAATGTCGGGCTACATAAGTGGGGGGAACGGGAGAGAGTACAGGTGGTAGAAGCTGCTTCCCGGTGGGTGAGCCTTTCGGATGACCATCTGTGGCGGATGATCCCCGGCCAACATCTCCCCAGAAACATCGATCCCCAGATTCACGATGCCGTCAGGATTGGCGGGTGTCCTGCATGTGGGGTGGATGTCTACGAAAACAGCAGAAAGTATCCCTGGCAGGTGAACATCTGGGAACACCCCTGGAAAGTGATCTGTCCATCGTGCAGCGGACTCCTTCCAGGGAACGACTTCGGTAAGTTCTACCAAAGTGGGATCGACAAGGACGCCACATTCAATCCTGAGAAAGCAGACCGGTCTCTCCTCTACAATATGGAACATCCCGATAAGGAAGACCCCTTGCATCTCAGTCTGGTAGATGACGGGTGGGGATTTTCTACACCTGACGGCGCTGTGAACCGCTTCGTAGGATACTACGGTTATGCCCTGTGGGGAGAGATCAAGTCGGGCGTTGCGGCTTTGGCAAAGGCCTATCTCTATACAGGTGAACCCATATACGCACGCAAGTGCGGCACTATGTTGGATCGCATTGCGGATGTGTACCCTGGTATGGATTGGGCGGTATATGGCGGGAAGGGCTGGTTTCACTCGGGCAGTCGGGATGGCGGAAAAATAGAGGGGAGTATCTGGGAAGTAGGGACCGTGCGGACCCTTGCGAGCGCATACGACATGGTAAAGTCCGGTTTATACGACCAGCCGACAATGCAGGGGTTCTTGAGAGACAGGGCAAAGGAATATCACCTGCCGACACCAAAAGGNGCTTATCGACATCTTGTAAGTAACATCGAAGAGAACCTGCTGGAAGAATTCGTAAAAGCCGTAAAGACCGGACGCAAGATCTATGGAAACGAGGGAGATCCGCAACACTGCGCGGTGATCAGCGCTCTGGCCCTGAACCGACAACCAAAATCCAGTCAGTGGATCGATTGGGTATTCGAAGAAGGCACTGCTGGACAGGGCGCGCTGAAGCCTGGAGAAGGGGGGCACGTTCCCGCGTTGATCGTTGGTACAATCGACCGCGATGGTGTCGGCCGCGAAGGCGCACCAAGTTACTCTCTGAGCTGGGGACACGCTCTGGGAGCCGCTGCAGATCTGATGCGTGAATACGCGGGCTACACATCCAGGGACATCCACAGGGATTATCCAATATTCAAACGGACGATTACCGCGGGGTGGCGGTTGGGTGTGCTCCAGGCCGTGACACCACAGATCGGTGACTATGGAGGGTGCGGGACCCGGGGACTGGTTGCCGCAGATCCGGAGTTCATTGTGCGAGGCTACAAGTATTTCAAGGATCCTGAAATCGGAATGATTGCCGTGCTGGCCAATGGTGGAAGCACTGAGGGATTGGGACGGGACATATTTGCGGTGGATCCGGACTGGATAGGGAAAGCGCTTGGGCATCTAAAGGCAAACCATCCATCCGAGATTATGGTTTCCGGGAGCAATCGGGCGGGATACGGGCTGGTGAGCGTGGAGTACCCTCCAAGAGACACCGGGCAGGCATTGTGGATGTACTATGGTCTGAACTCAGTTGCCGCGCACAGATGCGCCCTGATGTTCGGCTATGAAGCGTTTGGCGTAAGCGTATGCCCGCCTTTAGGGTATCGCGAACTCTGGGGAGGATGGCCCAAGTCCACCGAGTGGGAGGACAACACGATTTCTCACAATACGGTTGTGGTCAATGAAGAACGGCAGTCGGTGATTGAGGTCGGTCATCCGGTTTTCTTCGGTAAGTTCAAGGAAGTGGGTGGTTTCAGTGTGGATGCGTCGGACGCATACCAGGGAACCACAGACGTTTACCGCAGAACGATGGTGACCGTACAGGTGGGTGGAAACTCGTCATACGCTGTGGACGTATTCCATGTGCGCGGCGGGGATGACCACCTTTTGAGCTACCACGCTTTGCCGGGTGCGGTGGAAACCCGTGGGCTCACCCTGACGCCGCAGGAAACAGGCAGCTACGCCGGACTTGATGTCCCATACGGGACGTCCCTAAAAGGCCCGAGAATGGGATACTCCTGGCTAAAGGAGGTAGAACGAAATTCCGACCCGCCCGAGGTGTTCACTCTCGACGTGAGGGGCGAACAACCGTTTCCCAATCTGGAGCACCAGGATGATCTACACGTGCGGTATCACTCGTTCACCGATTATACCGATGTCGCTCTGGCGACAGGAGTACCGCCAGGTGCAACGCCCCCCGAGATCAGGTTTTTCCTCGGCCACCGTTCTCAGGAGGGGACGGAAGAACTTGCCTCCACGTTCGTCTCGATCGTCGAGCCCTATCTTTCCAAGCCATCCATCACACAGGCAACTCGCCTCAAGGTGAGAGGCAACGCCGGCGGTCTCGAAGCCGTGGCGTTGCGCGTCGAACGGGGTGACGGAGCAGTGGACTACGTTATGGTTTCGCCTGATGACACGACCAAATGGGAAGTAGAAAACGGTATCCTGTTTACGGGGCGTCTAGCTGTAGTTAGAAAAAGGGGGGATAAGGCCGAACAGGCCTGGCTTATTCGCGCTTCGCAGGTTTCCTGGGATGACTTCTCGGTGGCGCGCCCTGATTGCGGGTATCGCGGTTCGATCGTGAAGATGGACAGAGGCCTGGTCGATCGCGGCTACGTCTGGGTGGACAAAAGGCTGCCGACAGATGGCTCGCTCGAGGGGTCACAGCTGATCATTGCCAACGACGGCGAATTGAACGCCTGCTACACCATCGAGGACGTGGTCGAAGAGGAGGGACTTTTCCGCATCGACTGCGGGGAGGTCAGCTTCGTAAGGCGATTCAAGGATACGAAAGATTATGGTAAGGGCTATGTCTATAACTTCGAAGAAGGTGACGCCTGGCTGATTCCGTACCAGGTACACGTGGAATTGAAGTGAAAACGGGGGACGGGAGATCAGAAATGGTGATCGGTTGGTTTTCAGATGATCGGTTCCCTCCGGCTTCCAACTTCTGTCCGGTTCGATACGAACCGAACCAACTCTTCGCACCGGTGGCTTCAGAGTTCCTTTTCGCATCTGCTCCTCAAACCCGTTTTCCGGACTTTTCCTCATACCGCCCTCGTGCATCCAGGTAGTGTGCCCACAGAAGTCTTGCGGCGACAGAACGCCAGGGGCGCCAAGCTGAGGCCAGGCCTGCCTGTTCATCGTGATTCGGAGGTTCCTTCAGCTTCTTGATCTCCTGCAACAACACCGGCAAGGCGAGATCTCCCTTTGGCCAAATGTCCAGTCGTCGCAGGGCCATAAGGTAATAGATGTCTACACTCCAGGACCCTAACCCAGGTACGGACATCAGCATTTCCCTACCGATTTGATCAGGGGAGCAGGCGGCATCGGACAGATTCAGGGCGCCGTCGAGTATCATTTCGGCAAGTGAGAAACAGTATCGGGACTTCTGGCGTGTAATTCCAAGAGATCTCAGGCCGGAAATCTTCCGGGAATGGACCAACCCGGGTGTCATCCCGCCCATCTCGGTGCGAAGACGGGGATAAACGGTTCTGGCTGCTGACAAGGAGATTTGCTGCTCCAGGATGATCTGTACGAGTGTGGCGAAGCCGGGATGACGGCCCCAAAGATGTGGAGCTCCCAGGCGGGAATAGTTTCTGCGAGAACGGGGTCTCGAGAGGAGAGCTCCCGACACGCTCTGTTCAGATCCCTGTTGGACAGAC